>JAGQYO010000070.1 GCA_020435995.1 Flavobacteriales bacterium
GCAGACTCTCCATGATAAAAAGACCCATTTTACCGAACTCAAAATGATGGGAGGATTATGTTTTCAAGTAGATGGCAAAATGCTCTGTGGTATTCATATAGATAAAAAATATGGTGCAAGCCTGTTAATGGCCAGAATAGGTGAATCGGCGTATGAAAACGAAATCAATAAAGATGTCTGTTTGCCGATGAACTTCACAGGGCGCCCAATGAAGGGCTATATTTTTGTCAGTCCAGAAGGATTCGATACGGATGACGACTTATCTTATTGGATGGATGCTTGTCTAGCGTTTAATCCTTTGGCAAAAGCGAGTGGCAAGAAGAAAAAATAAAAGTGTCATCCTTTTGTTAGATTCCAGTTACAGGTTTACCGAAAATCAAATTACCCCAGAAACGCACACCAATAAAAGGCAAATAACTCATTTGAATAATAAAGAATATTAGCATTTTTGAGCCCCATGAAACCATTAAATCACGACGTAGATCACTACTTAGCTAAGGGTTGCGGACGCTGCTCATTGGGTGGAACGCCCGAATGTAAAGTCCACTTTTGGACGGAAGAACTAAAGCTTTTGCGAAATTTGGTACTCAGTTGCGGCTTAAGCGAAGAAGTAAAATGGGGCATGCCTTGCTACACTTTTCAAAACAACAATGTGTTGATTGTGAGCGCCTTTAAAGATTTTTGTTCGATCAACTTTTTCAAAGGTGCACTGCTCCAAGACGGTAAAAAACTCCTAGAAAAACAAGGAGATAATACCCAAGGTGCTCGTATAGCTAAATTTACCAACACCAAAAAAATTGTAAACCATGAGGCAACATTAAAAGCCTACATATTTGAAGCTATAGAGGTAGAAAAAGCAGGACTCAAGGTAGAGTACAAAAAGAACCCAGAACCCATTCCCGACGAACTGCAAGAGAAATTTAACGGCGACCCTATTTTTAAAGGTGCTTTTGAGTCGCTTACACCAGGTCGTCGAAGAGGTTATATTCTACACTTTTCACAACCAAAACAAACCAAGACTCGAATAGATAGAATTGAAAAATGTATCGCTAAAATACTGAATGGCAAAGGCCTTCATGATGATTACAAATCAAGGTGAAATTACGATAACTTCTTTTTCGTTACATATTAAGTTGGTCAAGGTTTGTTATTGAGTTTTAAAATAAATGTTCCTCAATTTTAGGCCAATTCATTAGCCATCATCACTTGTTTGCGTCGTAGGATTTTTGGCTCGTAGCTCCATTATTAATAAGCAAATGACATTTCAAAGATTAAAGTTGTATTTCAACCAATGCAAGTCAATTACATCTTAACAAAATCATGCGCATACTTTAGTTTTGAAAAGATTGAAATTCAGTTTAAAAAGATGTTATTTCGCTTCCAATTAATGAAAAGGTAATTAACGGTCGCACTGGTGCTATGCTCAAAATTCGCATAAAATCTACAATAACTTTTGTGCTCATGCTGGCCATGTACCATGTTTCAGTTTCCCAAACTGGTCCTGGAGGTGTAGGTAGTTCCACCACCAACGTTCTATGGCTCGAAGCAGATAATATTTCGTCACTAGTAGATGGCGATGACATAACTACGTGGGCCGATGGGTCCGGCAATTCGAATGACTTATCCCAATCAAATGCTAGCTTTAAACCCGTTTATAAAACAAACATCTTAAATGGATTCCCTGCCGTAAGGTTCAACAAATCAAATGGACGAATTCGCAAAACTGGCTTTGCATCATTTCCTACATCAGCCATAACCGCCATATATGTAAATATAAACTCAGAAAGCAATGATGCCCTGCTGTCCTATGCATCTACCGGAAGTTACAACGACTTTTTATTGTTCAACAGCGACGACTTAGGTATTTATAGGGGCAGCAACATTAACTCAAACATCTCATTTAATAACAATGTATTTCACATTGTAAATGCCAGCTGGAGAAGTAGTGATGGAAGCGTTGAACTTTGGAAAGATGGTACCCAAAGTTATACAACTACTGGTTTTCAGAGCGGAACATCTATTACTGCTGGTGGTTGCCTTGCTATTGCTGGTGAACAAGATGGTATTGATGCAAGTTACGATGCAGCACAAGATCATTTAGGTGATTTTACCGAAGTAATGATATTTAATACCTACTTAAATACCGCCCAGCAAATCATAGTCGCAAATTACCTTGCTGCGAAATACAATTTAACTATTGCCAATGATCGTTATGCTTATCAGGCAACCCACAGCTTCGATGTGGCGGGTATAGGTCGCGAAAATGCATCAAACACACACACCACTGCCATGTCGGCAAACGTGTTGCAGGTTCAAAATGCCAGTGGATTGGATGTAAACCAAGAGTACTTGTTGTTTGGACATAACAACGGAGATATTTCCACTGCTTGGACAACGACCGAAGCACCCAATTCGGGCGTGAACATTCAGCGCCTATCGAGAGAATGGCGATTAGACGAAACAGGTGACGTGGGAACTGTTGATTTTCTGGTGGATGTAGCGGGGATGCCAGCCTTACCAGGTGGCCATACCATGTATGCTCTGATGGTTGATGCCGATGGTGATTTTAGCAATGGAGCAAGCGTGTATGAGCTAAGTTTAGCGTCTGGAACTACCTATGATGCCATTAACGTTGTAATTAACGATGGTGACTATGTGGCAATTGCAGCCGTAGACCCCAGGGTTGAGCATACTTTAACTGCCTCGAGTGATTTTGAGCCCAACAATGCGGTCGTAGAAGTTTCACTCAATTTTATCCCCAGAACGGCCAAAACAGTTGACTACACTACCACCGATGGCACAGCATTAACCGCTCAGCCAGATTATACAGGCGCGGCTGCATCCACAGTAACAATTCCGGCAGGAAGCTCAACTGCGAATTATACCATACTTATTACCAACGATATTGCCGTAGAATCAAGCGAAACATTTACCGTTACGCTGAGCAATCCTTCGGTAGGGCTAACTTTGGGCACGAACTCGGTACACACCTATACCATTCAAGATGACGACAATTCGAGAAAAGTTTACTTCGACTTCGCCACCTCAAATGGAAGCGAAGCTACTACCCCTGCCATCATAACTCTAAGTATCAATAATGTAGATAACACCAACCCCACAACGGTTGATTACAGCGTTACTGGAGGAACAGCTACAGGAGGCGGAACCGATTATACACTAGCGAGTGGAACGGTAACTTTTCTGGCGGGAGTAACTACTGGTTCATTTAACATTACCATCAACAATGATGCGCTTTATGAAAACAATGAAACCATAATGATAGCATTGTCCAACCCAACAAACTGTAACTTAGATGGTACTGCACCTCTAGGGGGAACAGGTTTTATTTCTCACACCTATACCATCACCGAGAATGATATACCCCCTACCATACAATTTAACTCCACCACATCCAATGGACTAGAATCCGTCACTTCCGTTAGCTTCCAACTCGATTTAAATCTGGCATCGGGCATAGATGCAAGCGTAACTTATACCCTTTCAGGTAGCGCAACAGGTGGTGGAACCGACTATACGCTAGCAAATGGAACTGCTACTATATCAACAGGCAATACCACTGTTAATATAAATGCTACCATTGTTGACGATGCATTGGAGGAACTCAACGAAACCATGATTCTCACTTTGTCGCTTCCTGTAAACGCCACACTTGGTGCCAATCAAATTCACACCTATACCATAACTGATAATGAAGAATTTGGATATCTAGGACCAGGTGGAGTTGGGCAAGCTTCTAATAACAAGCTCTGGGTAAAACCCAACGATTTGGCCGTAGTTGCGGATGGAACCGACGTGAGCTCATGGGCCGATGCTTCGGGAAATGGAAATGATTTATCTCAGGGCAGTTCCAGTTTTACCCCTCGGTATTATGCCAACATCGTTAATGGTAAGCCCGTGGTAAGGTTTAACCAATCCAATGGCAGGTTAATACACAATAGTTTTAATGATTTTCCCTCTACCGCCATCACCACCATATTTGTCAATAGCAACAACGACTCAGGAGACGGACTCGTTTCTTACGCCTCTTCAGCAAGCGATAATGATTATTTATTGTTTAGCAGCAACAGTGTCTCTTTTTTTAGGGGCGGAAGCACTGGAACTGGAACAGCAATAAATGGTAATATTTTCCGAGTTATTGGCAATACTTGGTTGGGATCAAGTGGCGCAACGAGGTTTTACAGAAATGGTACACAAACATTCTCAGGTACGTATGCTGCGGGTACATCCATTACCACAGGAGGTAATTTAGCCATCGCTGGTGAACAAGATGCGATCGATGGAGGCTATCAATCAACCCAATCTCATCAAGGAGATTTTGCGGAAATAATTCTGTACAATGTTGTTCTCAACAGCGCTAGACGTAAAATAGTTGATAATTATTTATCCGCGAAATACAACATTGCGATTGCAAACGACTTGTTTTCTTATGATGCACCAAGCACTTATGGAAACGAAGTTGCTGGAATTGGACGTGACGATGCAAATAATTTCCATAGGGATGCAAAAGGCACAGGCATGGTGAGAATAAACACGCCCTCAAGTTTGGACGATGGGGATTATTTGATGTGGGGCCACGACAACGCTATTTTTAGTTTTAATTCAAGTGACATTCCAGCGGGCTTCAACAACAGACTTAACCGAGTTTGGAGAATTGACGAAACAGGCGATATGGGTACAGTTACTGTTCACTTCGACCTTTCTATCTTTACCGTTGGCAGCAGCGGCGATTTAGTCTTGTTGATTGACAGTGATGATGGCTCATTTGTAAATGCAACCCAAATTCCGATTAGTTCATTTGCTGGTAGTGTTGCCACATTTAACAATGTAAATTTTACAGCTGGAAATTGGTTTACAATAGCCAGTACAAATGTGGCTAACCCCCTGCCAATAGAGTTGCTCAGTTTTGAAGCGTCTGCCAGTGGCAATATTGTTGACTTAAAATGGGTAACAGCCTCTGAACTTAATTCCGACTTTTTTACTGTTGAGAGAAGCCTTGATGTAAAAAATTGGGAAGGAATAATTACCACAGAAGCCGCAGGAAAAAGTTACGAAACCTTGACTTATTATGAAACAGATTTTTACCCCAATAAAGGAATCTCTTATTACCGTTTAAGGCAAACTGATATTAATGGTGATATTGACTACTCCCCTATACGAAGTGTGAATGTTAATGCTTCAACCGAAGCACAAGTACAAGTACAGATTTATCCAAACCCTACCAAAAATGAAATTACCATTATATCAAACGCCGTCGAATTGGAGAAATTAAACATTTACAATATGCTGGGGCAGGATGTAACCGCCTTAACCGAGCGAGTGAAAAATGAAATAAATCAAGTAGTTATCGATTTATCAAAACTAAATGAGGGAATGTATTACTTCGTAACATTAAACACCACAAGCAAGGTGTATAAGCAGTAGTCACTGTTTGTATGTTAATTCACTTGTTCAATCGATTATTTCCCGCACAAAGCACTCATGAATTACCCCTTTGACCTAAAAAGTAAATGCGGTTGAACTGGTTTAATTTTGCATGTTATAATGAAAATGAGGATGAGGCCAAATTAATTCTGGCAAATGGAGCAGACATAAACGCCACGTCCGTTCTTGATTATGCTATCAAAAATAGGTTTTTAACTTTGGTGAATTGGCTTAACACCAAGGGAGAGATTGCATTCCAGAACGTTCAACTTTAAATCACCACTCCTAAAAAGATGAAAAATCAAGCTAAAAGTATTCTCATATTTGCCACTTATATGATATTATGAGCAAAAAAGAAATTGATGGTTTTTGTCCTGCAAATAAGACAGAATGGAGAAAATGGCTTGAAACAAACCATAAAATAAAGGATTCCGTGTGGCTTATTTTTCTTAAAAAAGGCTCACCAAATCCAAACCTAACATGGAACGAAGCAGTGGATGAAGCCCTCTGCTTTGGATGGATTGATAGTGTAAAGAGGTCTATGGATTCTGAGAAATACATGCAGTATTTCAGCAAGCGAAAAAAAGAGAGCACTTGGTCGAAAATAAACAAGAAAAAAATTGAAGTATTGGAAAAAAATGGACTTATGACTGATGCTGGTCTCCGAACGATTGAAACCGCGAAACAAAACGGATTTTGGACAATATTGGATGAAGTTGAAGACTTGAAAGTACCAGATGACTTAGCCATGGAACTCGATAAAAGAAAAAATAGTAGGGTGTATTTCGAATCTCTTAGTAAGTCTGAAAAAAAAAGGTTGTTGCTTTGGATCATACTTGCCAAACGGCCCGAAACAAGAAGGAAGAGAATAATTGAATTAGTCGATAATGCGAATAATTGAAGCAAACAAATTAAAATAAGATAAAATGTCAAAACGAAACAACATCATTTATTGGGTTAGCACTGCCTTAATGTCCTTTGGTATGTGTGCTAGTGGAATTTCTCAAATTCTGCATGTAGAAGATATGAACCTCATCATCACCAACCTTGGTTATCCTTTGTACTTCATGTATATCATTGGGGTTTGGAAGGTATTGGGCGTAATTGCGGTACTCGTTCCCAACTACGGATTGCTAAAAGAATGGGCTTATGCGGGTTTTGTATTTTTAGTGTCAGGAGCCTTGATTTCTCATCTCTTTATGGGTGACACAGGAAGTGCCATTTTTGGACCTTTCTTTCAATTGGTATTTATAACACTCTCGTGGTATTTTAGACCCGAAAGCAGAAAAATACGTGTAGCAAAACCTTAAAATTTATTGCATGAATGAGCAAGTAGATCGCTTTTTAGAAAAAGCAAAAAAATGGAAGGGCGAAATGACCTTGCTGAGAAAAATATGTATCGGCTGCGGGCTTTCTGAAGAATTTAAATGGATGCACCCTTGCTACACATTCCAAGGCAATAATGTAGTTCTCATTCACGGATTTAAGGAATATTGTGCGCTTCTTTTTCATAAGGGGGTTTTGCTAAAAGACACCCACAACATCCTTATTCAACAGACAGAAAATGTTCAGTCTGCTCGCCAAATTCGGTTTACTCATTTACAGGAAATAATAGATCTGGAGCAAACCATAAAAGCCTACATTTTTGAAGCCGTTGAAGTGGAAAAAGCTGGGTTTGAGGTGAAAATGAAAAAGACTTCGGAATATAACATGCCCGAAGAATTAAAATTGGCACTTGAGAATAATTCCGAATTGGCATCTGCCTTTAAATCCCTCACGCCTGGTCGTCAAAGAGGTTATATCCTCCATTTTTCTCAACCCAAACAATCCAAAACCCGCGAATCGAGGATTGATAAATGCACTCCCAAAATTTTAAAAGGAGAAGGTTTGAATGATTATGTCAAATAAATTTGACCTCTGAATATGGTGTGAGTTGGTTGGGATGCTTGTACACTACCTCCGACGCTCAAGTAGGTTATAATATGAGAACATGGCAAAAACAAAACCCCAAAACATCGACGAATACATTGCAGAGTTTCCTCCAGAGGTTCAGCATATTTTAAATCAGGTTCGCGCGACCATCTTAAAAGCCGCACCAGAAGCAGCAGAAGGCATCAGTTACGGTATGCCTGCTTTCAAAACCAATGGAAAACCCCTGGTATATTTTGCGGCCTTCGCAAACCATATAGGCTTTTATGCAACCCCCACAGGGCATGCAGCATTTGCAAAAGAACTCTCAGCCTTCAAACAAGGCAAGGGCTCGGTTCAATTTCCGATAAATCAACCCGTTCCTTTGGAACTAATGAGCAAAATTGTAAAGTTCAGAGCCAAAGAAAATGCCCAACTAAAGATCGATAAGAAAAAGCAGAAAATCCATTAGTTTTACCCCAAAATTCTACATGCTAAACCCCGTTAGTTTTATTTATGCCTTAGTTCTTGTTGCCGTGGTAAGTTGCGCTAGCAGCTACTCTAATCATGAAAAAATTACTGGATATAACCTACTAAGACCAGATAATTCCTTCACCCTGCCCGATACCTTGAGAGAAATTTCTGGATTAACCGATATTGACTCGGCCACGGTTGCATGTATTCAGGACGAGAATGGAATTATGTTTATCTACGATGTAGTACAAAATAAACTCACAAGTCAATATCCCTTTGGTGTTGACGGCGACTACGAAGGCATTTCAAGGGTAGGCAGTACCATGTACATACTCAGAAGCGATGGAACCTTACTCGAAATTGCAGATTATAAGAAGGCCCAGTCCCCAATATCCACCTACGATACCGGTATTCCTGCAAACAACAACGAAGGGCTTTGTTACGATCCCGCCCATAAACGACTATTAATTGCGAGTAAAGGCAAAATCGGAAAAGGGCCAGCATATAAAAACAAGCGCGTGATCTACGGTTTCGATCTGAAATCAAAAAAACTAAGTCAAGAACCCGCTTTTGAATTCGACATAGAAGTCATCAAGACTTTTGCTATTCAAAACAACATTGGGCTTCCCACAAAATCACGGAAAAAAAAGGGGGAAACCGTAACAGAACCCATTTTAAAATTCATGACCTCGGCCATTGCCATACATCCCATTTCCAATCAACTTTTCCTTTTGTCTGCATCCGATTACCTGCTTTTTGTTTTTAATACGAATGGAGAAATCGAGTACATAGAAAAGCTACACCCCGAAATTTTCAAAAAAGCAGAAGGAATTACATTTCTCGACAATGGCGACCTGCTCATTACCAATGAAGGCGAAAACGGATGGGCAACGATGCTCAGGTTTAATTACCTTCGATAGCGCCCTCAAATTCCGAGAAAAACACTTCAATGGAGCGCCGCAATGATAATGGCGACTCCAAAATAAAGCTGACCTCAATTCTTTGTAAAAATAATTTTGCCACGCAATTACTTAATCGTAATATTGCAATGTATAAATTAAAAAACACATGGGATTATCTAAAACGGAAATGTTTACCGACCTTCAAAATGAAATATCAATGTTCGCCAAGGTTTTAGGACACCCAGCAAGGGTGGCCATTTTGCAACATTTGTTCAGGCGAAACACCTGTGTTTGCGGGGACTTGGTTAACGAAATTGGCCTTGCGCAGCCAACCATCTCCCAACATCTAAAAGAACTAAAGCAATTGGGGTTAATCAAAGGTCAAGTGGAAGGCACCAGTGTGTGCTACTGCATTCATATCGAAAACTGGACGAAAATGAAGGACAAAATCATTCAATTTTTAGATGAAGATCTTTCTAATAACGAATCCTGCTGCTAAAAACAATTCAATACATACTTCTCATAATTAAAAAATTACAGACATGAAAAATGAACAAGAACTTAAAAACATAGTAAAAGAACGTTATTCGCGAATCGCGGAACAAGGCAAGGCTGAAAATGCTTCTTCTTGCTGTGGCGCTACTACTCCTTCCAACAAAGTTTACAACATCATGATGGACGATTACTCCGAAACCAGTGGCTATGTAGAAGACGCAGATTTGGGCCTAGGTTGTGGTTTGCCCACACAATTTGCCAAGATACAAAAGGGAGATACAGTTATCGATTTGGGTTCGGGTGCTGGAAACGATTGTTTTGTAGCTCGACACGAAACGGGCTCGGAAGGAAAGGTAATAGGTATAGATTTTACGCCCATAATGATTGAAAAAGCTCGACAAAATGCGGAAAAACTAGGTTTCAACAATGTAGAGTTTAGAGAAGGTGATATCGATGATATGCCGGTGAGTTCCAATACCGCCGATGTGGTTGTAAGCAATTGTGTGCTCAACCTTGTGCCAAATAAAGAAAAAGTAATCGGCGAAATTCACAGGGTGCTCAAGCCGGGTGGCCACTTCAGTGTTTCAGATATCGTATTGGTTGGCCAACTTCCAAATGCCTTGAAAGAAGATGCCGAAATGTATGCCGGATGTGTGGCTGGTGCCATTCAAAAATCAGAATACCTGACATTAATTAGAAACCAAGGCTTTCAAAACATAACTGTGCAAAAAGAAAAGCCCATTGTTATTCCTGATGATATCCTTGCCAAATACCTGAGCGATGACGAAGTCAAAACTTTCAATCAAGGGGCTACAGGAATTTTTAGTATCACGGTTTTTGCCGAAAAATTAGGCGTGAAATCCAAAGTTTCTTTGTCAAACGCCTGCCTTCCTTCGAGCGGCTGCTGCTAGATTTCTACCACCCACCGTATGATTTAAAGCCCCTCCCTCTTCACATTTTGGGTATTACCTTTTTTTAAGTTTTAAAAATAAAAGACTAATTAGTCTTTTATTGCAATTATTCTATATTTGCCCCCAGAAAACACAAATGAAAATTTTAAAACGAATAAAATGGAAACATTAGATGTAACCCAAATTGAGCCCAGATTAAAGCACCCTACTATTTTCGAACGGTTTGATGCATTGTCTGGCGGTCAGGCTTTTGTAATTCACAACGATCATGACCCAAAACCTCTTTATTATCAAATGATTGCAGAAAGAGGACAAACCTTTGATTGGGAGTACCTCCTAGCAGGTCCTAATATTTGGGAAGTAAAAATTAGTAAGCTGGCTACGGGCGAAAAGCCATCCACTATTGGTGAATTGGTTGCTGCGGATTTTAGAAAAGCAGAAGTATTTAGAAAATTTGGACTAGATTTTTGTTGTGGTGGCAACAAGTCACTGACTCAGGCCTGCGAAGAAAAAGGTGTTGATACAGCTCAAGTAGAAGCGGCATTGGCCGAGGTAGACAACCAAGCCAAATCAACAAACCATGACTTCAACAATTGGGACTTGGATTTCTTGGCAGATTATATCGTAAACACCCACCACCGATATGTAACAGATGCCATGCCTATGCTCGATGAGTTTAGCGCCAAAGTAGCACGTGTTCACGGTGATTATCATCCAGAGGTAATTCTTATTCAAGAGCACTACAATGCAGTGGCCAACGAATTGAGAGCCCACATGCCTAAAGAAGAGCAGATGTTGTTCCCTTATATAAAAGAAATGGTTGCTGCAAAAAAACAAGGGCTTCCCTTAAAACCAGCAGGTTTTGGCACCATTCAAAATCCGATTCGAATGATGGAGATGGAACATGTTTCCGCTGGTGGCAACATGGAAGAAGTTCATAGGTTGAGTAGTTCTTACTCGCCACCTGAAGATGCTTGTTCTTCTTACCGCGTTTTGTTCGCCAAACTGGAAGAATTTGAAAAGGATTTACATCAACACATTCACTTGGAAAACAACATTCTGTTTCCAAAAGCTATTGCCTTAGAGAAAGAACTCTTGGGATAAAATGGGTACAACCTACATCATATCCGTTTTTCTGCATGTTTTATTTGCAGCATTCTGGATAGGTGGTATGTTGTTTTTACCTCTTGTATTGCTGCCCAGCATTAAGGACAGCAACAACCGAATTGCACTTCTCCATAAAACCGGGTTAAAATTCCGGTTTTATGGCTGGGTTGCTCTTATCGGTTTAATGGTTACAGGGCTATTCAACATGCACTTCAAAGGAATTCCATTGAGTTGGGATTTTTTTATTGAAAACGATTATGGCCAGTGGCTCGGCATTAAATTATTGGCCTTCGCCTTAATGATTGCCATTGGCAGCGTTCACGATTTTTATATAGGCAACAAAGCCATTGAACAAATGCAGGATGGAAATAACGGAAGGTTAAAATACATCGCCCGATGGTCGGGAAGAATCAATTTGTTGCTCTCATTCACCATCGCCTTTATAGGAGTAGCCCTATCGCGAGGCGGCATATAAATACAGACTTTGAAAGTAAATTACAAAAACAAGGATTGGGATGCTGGAAGAGTAAAGGGATTTTTTGGTAAAGACCTTCTGAATCTGGAGCACGGAGGCGTGAAAATCGTAAAAGTTGCGCCACATTCAACCTATCCAGTTCACATCCACCCCGATAAAACAGAATTTCTTTACCTCTTAGAAGGAAATTTAATCTGTAGTGTAGAAGAAAACGAGTTTGAATGTCAAAAAGATGATTTTTTGGTTTTTCCTCACAAACAAAAACACAGCATCAAAAACAACACTGATAAAACGGCCTTGGCTATTGTTGGAAACATAAAGATTTAAAAAAATGAAAGAAAATAATCCCCTACAAACCTTGATGGATGAGCATGATCTGATTTGCTCTACTGAAGATATTATTAAAAGTCTGAACGGAACATGGGTTGAAAACCCTGACCTGTACACCGAGCGTGTAAACAGCCTGCTCATTTTCTTTAAAGAATACAGCGACCTCTTTCACCACCGAAAGGAAGAAGAAATACTCTTTAGGGAATTGAGAGATCATCCTGATTTTTTACTCAATGATATTTTGACTGAGTTAGAAGAGCATCACGAATCGTTTCGCGAAACGGTATTGGAACTTGACGATGCCATAGAAAATTCGGAATATGAAAAAGTACAGTCGCTTTTTGCGGGCTACCTCAACGATTTGCTCGACCACATCGCGGTCGAAAATGATGAATTGTTTAGTATGGCCGAATCAGTTTTTACCGAGGACGAGCTTGAACGTATGTACTTCCTTTTCCAAGACCTTGAAATGGATTTGGGACAAGATAGAAAACGCGAATTGGAGGAAAGCTTAAAAGCCCTAGTATAGGTTGTCGGTTCGGTAGATTCGTTAGATGACTATGAAAGCTAAAAATCCTGTTATAAGAAACGAAAACCTTGTGAGTCTGTCTCACGAGCACCATCATGGTCTTGTGTTTTGTAGTAGGCTCAAAAAAGTGCATCAAACCGATGACGATACCATCGTTCGCTTCGTCGAGGATTTTTGGAGCCACCAATTGGCCTCCCATCTGTTGAGTGAGGAGGACATTCTCCTGCCCTATTTATGGGACACTGAAATGACCACCCAATTTTTAACCGAACACAAACAAATCCGATATTTGGTGAAAACACTACTTGAAGGAAATGAATCAATAAAAGAAAATGCCTTAAAACTCAGTAAGCTGCTGCACGATCACATTCGCTTTGAAGAAAGACGTATGTTTCCGTGGCTCGAAAACGAAGCCTTATCGACAGAAGAACTAAAGGCTGTTGGAGAAAAACTCGAACACACTGAAATTTCAACACATTGTTTTACACCTGAATTCTGGAAAAAATGAAAATTAACGCACAAACAAGAATCTCGGCCATTATCAACCATAACAAGGAGGCCATTGAAGTAATCGCGAAGATCAATCCGCATTTCAAAAAATTAAAAAACCCCATACTGCGCAAAGTATTGGCACCAAGGGTAAACATTGCCGACGCGGCTCGCATCGGAAATTGTGAGGTTTTTGATTTTCTTTCGGCCTTGGCTACCATTGGTTTTGAGATTGAAACAGACACCGTTTACTCTGAGCCAACAGCACAGCCAGAAGCTACGAAACAAGAAAACCTAAGCATAAGCGAAGCTGTAGAAGCTGGAAAATTCAAATCCTTGGATGTGCGCCCGATTTTGAGTCAGGGTACCGATCCCTTCAAACACATTATGGATGAGATAAAGGAACTGCCCGACGGTGTTGTTCTAGAAGTCGTTAACACTTTTGAGCCCACCCCACTCATCAAAATTTTAAACAATAAGGGATATGCCAGTTTGGTAAAAACCGACGGCGGTGTTGTAAAAACCTACTTTATGAATGCGGTGGAAGAAATCGCACAAAAAACAGATGGTGTGGAGCGCATTTTCTACGTAAATCTTGATGCATTGGAGGCTGAAAAAGCCAAGTTTAAATCCAAATACAAAGAAGTGGATGTGCGCGAGTTAGAAATGCCCTTGCCGATGGTTACCATTCTCAAAGAACTTGAAGAGCTGCCCAAGAAGCACGCCTTGTACGTGAATCATAAAAAAGTGCCGCAATACTTGCTGCCCGAGCTTGAAGAGCGGAAATTGCGCACCTGGATTTGTGAAATAGAAGATGGGAATGTAAAAATGCTTATCCACCACTAATGCAACAGGTTGCGAGCCAGAATACGCCTTCTCCGGCAATTGTGATTCCCCATTTTATTTTCGGGGGCTTTGTCTGGCTATTCGTAACTGTGCTGTTGTTTTTATTTCCCGAAACCCTCATCGGCCACTACTTCAACCCTAAGCTCCTCGCCATTACCCATTTGCTTGTTCTTGGCTTTATCAGCATGGTCATTTTTGGTGCTTTGTACCAACTCATACCTGTTATTATGGAAGTAAAACTTTACAGCGAACGCTTGGCCGTGCTGTCCTTTATTTTTCTGGCTATAGGAACCCTGTGGCTGGCCATCTCCTTTTGGAATTTTTGGCTGGGCACCTCCATGCATATTGCCGCTACATGGGTGTTGCTGGCCGTTTCCTTGTTTGTGGTCAACGTGTTTGCCACCGGCCGGACCACCCAAAAAAAAAGCATTCAAAACGATTTTATACAAACCGCTGTTGTTTGGCTCCTTTTTACGATAGTGGCGGGAATTGCGCTGGCCATTAACCTCACCTACCCCTTTTTAAATACGCCTCATTTAGAGTTATTAAAACTGCACGCACACGCCGGTATAGTGGGTTGGTTTATCCAACTGATTATGGGAGTTGGCAGCAAATTGTTGCCCATGTTTATGGTCTCGCACCAACTCAACGCCAAAAAACTACAAGCGGCTTACTACCTCGTCAACATTGGGTTGGTTGTCGCCATGGCGAGTATTTTTCTTCAATTTCAATATGGCATTTGGGCTTCTGTAATCACAGTGGCAATTGGGATTTTGGCCTTTTTGTCCTACCTCCGCGAAGCTTATGATAAAAGGGTGAAAAAGTGGTTGGATGTAGGAATGAAAAAAAGTGCTTTTTCCTTTCTTATCCTCACCATTCCCATAGGGCTTATTCTTCTGCTCGTATTTGGTAGTGCGCAAGTTGATGAGCATATTTCCCCCTTGGCTACGGCTTATGGATTTGCCTTGCTTATTGGTTTTGTTTCGGCCCTCATCATGGGACAGACCTACAAAACACTGCCGTTTATTGTTTGGTTAAATGTCTATCGAAAAAAAATTGGAAAAGGAAAAACACCCTTTCCAAAAGACTTGTATTCTGAAAAAGCCGCCACCATACAATTATGGGCCTTTGCCTTCGGGTTTGTTCTACTGCTCGGCGGTATTGTTTTTCAAAAGGAAATCGTACTTCAATTGGGAGCGCTGGCATTGGTGGCCTCTGTGCTCTTTTATAATTTTAATATTCTGAAGATAGTTCTTCACAAAACGAAATAACATGGATAGCGAACTCAGCGATAAAGAATTGGAACTATTTAATGCTCTCAAAGGAGTGATTGACCCCGAGTTGATGGTCAATATTGTTGATTTGGGATTGGTGTATGATGTCCGCATCGACGAAACACAAAAGACTGTAGAGATCGACATGACTTTAACTTCTCCGAGCTGCCCTCTAGGCGATGTGATTACCGAAGATGTAGAACATGTAGCAAAGAACATGTTCGACGACTTTGCAGTGAAAGTGAGCCTCATTTGGGATCCTTACTGGACCTTGGAGCGCATCACCGACAAAGGAAGAGAAGCCTTGGACAGACGTTAATTGCAAAAGGATATGTTATCTCAAAAATGTAAATACGCCATTAGAGCAGTGCTGTACTTAACCATTGAAAGTAATCCTGACAAGGGCTTAAAGGGTGGAAAAAACGTTTCCGACGCCCTAAAAATACCGATGGCCTTTACCAGCAAAATACTGTTGGAGCTAGCCCGCGCCGACATCATCACTTCCGTAAAAGGCCCAGGAGGCGGTTTTTTCTTGACAGAAAAAAACAAAAGCATCCCCATTATCAAAATTGTGGAAGCCATGGGCGACATCGCCTTTTTTACTTCCTGCGGCCTCGGTTTAAGCGAGTGTTCAGAGGAGCACCCCTGCCCTATTCACGACACCTTTAAAATTGGCCGCGACAAACTCCTGAATTTATTCAACAACACCACCATTGGCGCCCTGGGAAAAGAAATCACCGAAAGTGAGTTGTTTTTGGTGCGGTAGGTGGTTGCCCCTGTTGTAGGAGCCAACCCGATTTAACCCACACCAACCCCCAATAATTTTTGTCCCAAAAAACAAGATGACCATCTAGTATTTGATTAATTTGGTTGACCCAATTTTACGGGGTTAATAATTATGAGAATAGAAGGCT
>JAGQYO010000071.1 GCA_020435995.1 Flavobacteriales bacterium
GACCTAATTCTTGCTCTCCTGCGTGTGGATCTTTGTGCTCATCTTCTTTTGACATTTCGAAGTCACGACTTCCGTCGACCCCACTATCTCTCCCACTATCTCTTCCCATTGAAGCACCACCGCTTACGTTCTCTAATTGATCCTCGTTTAATTCATTTCTTTCTGACATGACATATAAGTTTTAAAAGTTTTACAAGTCAAACATAAGGCAATTCCTGTGTCAACTTATGAAACTAAAGCTGCATATACACCAAATCATCGTTTTCTGTGACGAAATACAACATATTGGGTATGAATCGCTTTCTCAGTTTTTTGTTTTCGCTTAAAACAACTTTGAAACCCATGTAAATAATCACTGGTTAATCTAGGACTGTTGATGCTTTTATACTTTCATTCTCATCTTAATAATGGAAGCTCCAAAATGCTCACTATCAGAATAAAAAGTACTGAGCCATTTTATAAAAGGTAGGCTTGTAAAAACTATGTTAAGTAACGAATACTTAAAATATTGCGCATAAAAAAAGCCTCAATCATTTGAGGCTTCATTTCAATTGAATTGAAATTCAATATTATCTCGCAGCACCGCGACCTGAATCCATTTCATGCGGGTTTCCACCTTCATGACCTAATTCTTGTTCTCCTGCGTGTGGATCTTTGTGCTCATCTTCTTTTGACATTTCGAAGTCACGACTTCCGTCGTCCCCACTATCTCTTCCCATTGAAGCACCACCGCTTACGTTCTCTAATTGATCCTCGTTTAATTCATTTCTTTCTGACATGACATATAAGTTTTAAAAGTTTTACAAGTCAAACGTAGGGCATTTTTATGCCTACAAGCACAAATCAAGAACACGCTTATTTGAAAACCACAAATCAGATGACGAAATCCCAATCTTGTGGGATAAAAGAATTAACTCCATTCCAATCTGACTTTTTTTGGGGCAATAGCCAATTTAGGTTAACAAAATCAAATACAAGTTTTCAACTTTATTAAAATGTGCTACTCAATGTTCTTTAATTTGCAGCAAATGGCAAATCCTAATTATTTAAGCGAACTCAACGAATCGCAAAGAGCTGCAACCTTGCAAGTAGAAGGCCCTGTAATGATTATTGCAGGAGCTGGGTCTGGTAAAACAAGAGTCCTTACCTATCGTATTGCGCACATGATCCATCTGGGATTAGATGCCTTCAATATTCTGGCACTCACCTTTACTAATAAAGCTGCTAGAGAAATGAAAACAAGAATTGCCAACATTGTGGGTGAGCAGGAAAGTAAGAATATTTGGATGGGTACCTTTCATTCGGTGTTTGCACGAATCTTACGAAGCGAAGCTCAATTACTTGGCTACCCATCTAACTTTACGATTTACGACACTGATGACTCCAAAAGCCTGGTTAAAAAAATTGTCAAAGAATTTAATTTGGATGATAAGGTGTATAAACCCAATTTGATTCTACACAGAATCTCATCGGCCAAAAACAACTTAATATCTGCGGCGAATTATGCTGAGAATACTGTAATTCAACAGGAGGATTACCAATCTAAAAAACCAGAGTTAGGTCGAATCTATCTCGCTTATGAAAAACGATGTTTTCAAGCAGGTGCAATGGACTTTGATGACTTGCTTTTTAAAACGAATGTTCTTTTCCGCGATTTCACAGAAGTATTATATAGGTATCAAAGTAAATTCCAATACATACTTGTAGATGAGTACCAAGACACCAATTTCTCGCAATACCTCATTTTGAAAAAACTAGCAGCGAGGTTCGAAAATATCTGCGTTGTGGGTGATGATGCCCAAAGCATTTATGGGTTTAGGGGAGCTAATATTCAAAATATTTTAAATTTCAAAACCGAATACCCTGACGTGAAGGTATTTAAACTTGAACAAAACTACAGATCGACAAAAAACATCGTTGAAGCCGCCAATAGCATAATTAATAAAAACAAGGATCGAATTCAAAAAGAAGTTTGGACAGATAACACCCAGGGTGACAAATTAAAAATAGTAAAAACCCTGTCCGACAACGAAGAAGGCTTCGAAGTGGCCAACGATATCTTTAACGTGAAACACAGCCTGCAGAAAAACAACCAAGATTTTGCCGTGCTTTACCGAACCAATTCCCAATCAAGGGCCATTGAAGAAGCCTTAAGAAAAAAAGACATTGCCTATAGAGTTTATGGAGGGCTCTCATTCTACCAAAGGAAGGAGATCAAAGATTTGTTGGCCTATTTTAGACTTTGTGTTAATCCCATTGATGAAGAAGCACTTAAAAGGGTCATCAACCTTCCCAAAAGAGGCATCGGAAACACCACACTAGATAAAATAACCCTTGCCGCCAGCGAAAATCAAACTAGTTTGTGGGAAGTCATTCAAAACCCTCTCAAATTCGGATTAAAGTTTCCTTCGGCCCTTTTGGGTAAGCTACGTTCATTTCACGAATTAATTGATACCTATCATCGGCTTTCACCACAGATAGATGCGTTTCAATTGGCAAGCAAAATAGCGTCAGCTTCAGGAGTTTTAAAAGAACTGTACAGCGATAAGACTGTTGAAGGTACAGCACGATACGAAAACGTTCAAGAACTGCTCAATGGTATTAAAGAATTTGTAGAAAACGACACAGTTGATTCTATTATCGACCTTCCCGAAGATCTTACCATAAAAACGCTTGACATTTTTATGCGCGACATTGCACTCCTCACCGATACGGATAAAAATAAAAATGATACCAATGTGGTATCACTCATGACCATTCATGCCGCCAAAGGGCTGGAATTTCCCTACGTATATGTTGTGGGAATGGAGGAAAACTTGTTTCCATCGCAAATGTCGATTAACTCACGGTCCGATTTAGAAGAAGAACGCAGGCTTTTTTATGTTGCCATCACACGAGCTGAAGAAAGAGTAATGTTATCTTACGCCACGTCTCGTTACCGCTGGGGCACCTTAACCTATTGTGAGCCAAGTAGATTTCTGGAAGAATTAGACCCTATCTATGTGCAACAAAATACGGGAACTCATGATGCAGCAAAAAGTTTTCAATCAAATTTCGAAGGCTTTTCCGGAGGCTTAAATTCGAATCCAAACCCTTTTAAGTCCAATCTAAAAAAGGTTGACAAAACAGTACTTGCCAATTCAAGTGATTCAGACTTTAGTGCCAATGCGGCCATAGAAGTAGGACAAACGGTGTTACATCAGAGATTTGGTAAAGGAAAGGTGACCGAAATTGACGGTAACTCAGGAAACAAAAAGGCTACCATACAATTTGATGGAATAGGCAAAAAACAATTACTACTGAAGTTTGCCAAGTTGCAAGTTTTATAATGTATAGCCGCCTTGTAATTTCTATTTTTGAAGCTTATTAAAAAATAAATGGAATATAATACTACCCGAGAAGATTTAATTATCCCAGAATATGGAAGACATATTCAAAAAATGGTGGACGTAGCCTGCGAGTTAAAAACAAAGGAAGAAAGAAACTTAGCAGCCAAAACCATTATTAAGGTTATGGGGCAAATAAATCCAAGCCTGAGAGATGTAAGTGAATTTAACCACATGCTGTGGGATCACCTATATATAATAAGCGACTTTCGATTAGATGTTGATTCGCCCTTCCCTGTTCCTACAAAGGAATCTATTTTCTCTCGCCCCGAAAAAGTGCCCTACAACAACATAGACATTCCGTACAAGCACTATGGAAAGTACATCCAGGATTTTATAAAATCGGCCACCGAAATGGATAACGAAGATGAAAAACTGGCACTTACCAAATTGATCGCCAACATGATGAAAAAGGCCTATGTGATTTGGAATAAGGAAAATGTAACTGACGAAGAGGTTATTAATGACCTAGAAAAATTGAGTAGAGGTCAACTCACACTGAAAAGAGATACCGAATTGGTTAAATCAGCAGAGTTTATGTCAAAACCAATTAGAAAACCAAGACCTAACAAAAAGAAAAAAAGAAGAACTTAATGAATAGCTTTAAAATCACAGGTGGAAAAAAGCTCAAAGGAGACTTCACGCCCCAAGGAGCCAAAAACGAAGCACTTCAAATATTATGTGCTGTACTTTTAACCAAGGAAGATGTTACAATAAACAATGTACCCAACATTATCGATGTCAATAAGCTTATTGACTTAATCGAAAGCTTAGGAGTTACGGTTACCCGTAAAGGAAATGGTAAGTTCATTTTCAAAGCCGAAAATGTAGATATCGACTACATGAACTCGCCGGAATATTTCAAAAAAGCTGGTGGTTTGCGTGGTAGCATTATGTTGGTAGGCCCTCTACTAGGAAGGTTTGGTAAAGGTTATATCCCAAAGCCAGGCGGAGACAAAATTGGTCGGAGAAGAGTAGATACTCATTTTATCGGGTTTGAAAAACTCGGAGCAACCTTTCATTATGACAGCGAAACAAGCGTTTATCGAGCAGAAGGAAAAAACCTGAAGGGAACTTACATGCTCTTGGATGAAGCTAGTGTAACGGGAACTGCCAATATCGTAATGACGGCCGTGCTAGCAGAAGGCACAACAACTATATACAACGCAGCTTGCGAACCCTACCTTCAGCAGCTGTGCCGAATGCTTAATTCTATGGGGGCCAAAATCACGGGGGTAGGCTCTAATCTATTAACCATTGAAGGCGTAAAAGTGCTTCACGGCTGCAACCATACCGTGCTTCCTGATATGATTGAAATTGGCTCGATCATCGGTTTGGCGGCCATGACAGCATCTGAAATAACGATTAAAAATGTTGGCTTTGAGCACTTAGGATTGATCCCAGAAATTTTTAAACGAATGGGCATCATCCTCATTAAGCAGGGTGATGACATCATTGTTCCGGCTCAAAAAAACTATGAAATAGAGTCCTTTATCGATGGGTCTATCATGACCATCTCGGATGCCCCATGGCCTGGTTTTACACCAGATTTATTGTCCATCATATTAGTGGTGGCTACCCAAGCTAAAGGAAGTGTGCTTATTCATCAAAAAATGTTTGAAAGCCGTTTGTTTTTTGTCGACAAATTGATTGATATGGGGGCGCAAATAATTTTATGTGACCCACATCGTGCTACTGTTATTGGATTGAATCGCCAAAATTCTCTGCGTGGAATTTCTATGACTTCACCTGACATACGAGCGGGAGTCTCCTTATTAATTGCTGCCCTTTCGGCAGAGGGAACTAGCATTATTCACAACATTGAACAAATTGATAGAGGATATCAAAACATTGACAAAAGATTGAACGCCCTTGGCGCGGAAATTGTAAGATTTCAAGCTTAAATAAATCTGATATGAAATTAAAGAAACTACTCATTATTGGCATTCTTCCTATTCTATTATTCGCCATTGCCCCTTGCAACATTCTTAAATCGGAAAAGGCCAAACAAGAAGTTCTCGTTGGAACGCGCGTAGGCGATAAAGCACCCGAAATTGACCTCCCCAGCCCCGATGGCGGTAACATAAAACTGAGTTCGCTCAAAGGAAAAATAGTACTGATCGATTTTTGGGCAAGCTGGTGCGGCCCCTGCCGTAGAGAAAACCCAAATGTGGTTGCGGCCTACGTCAAATACTCCAAGGCAAAATACCACACCGCCAAAGGATTTGAAATCTATAGCGTTTCGTTAGATAGAAACAAAGCAGACTGGGTTAAAGCAATTGATCAAGATAAATTAAGCTGGAAATACCACGTAAGCGACCTTCAATATTGGGGAAGCAAAGCGGCTCAAGAATATGGCGTATCGGGAATCCCAACTAATTTTCTTATTGATGAAAATGGCGTCATTATCGCAAAGGATTTGAGAGGCGGTAATTTGCATTTGGTAATGGATAAGTTGGTAAAGGAGCTTTAACCAAAAAGCGTAAATGATCTTTAGGACGGTAAAACCCGTCCTTTTTTTATGACAAAATGTCAACGAATTGCCGTTGGCAGAAAAATTGACTTCGATTAAAAAGAATCATTTAGAATTTTATAATGAGTGTAGCAGAAGAGAAAAATTTAGAAAACGAGGAATCAGTTGTGAGTAACGAACAAGAACTCTCGAATGAATCGGATCTAAAGGAGATGGAAGAACGCGAGGAGGTTGTAGAATTGTCACCAGATGAAATCAACGCAAAGTTAGAAGCTGAAATAGTAGAACAAAAGGATAAGTTTGTTCGGTTGTACTCCGAATTTGAGAACTTCAGAAGACGAAGTGCCAAAGAAAAAATCGAACTCATAAGCAATGCGGGAGAAAAAATCATGGCGGACTTGTTGCCAATTTTAGATGATTTGGAAAGAGCAATAAAAATCAACGAATCGGTTGAGGACGCCACCGCAATTAAGGAGGGTGTTAATTTGGTGTTCCAAAAATTCAACAACGTGCTCAAGGCAAAAGGTTTGGAGGAAATTAAAGCGCAAAACCAAGACTTCGACGTTGATTTCCATGAGGCCATCACCAAAATACCAGCTCCGTCGCCGGACCTCAAGAACAAGGTGGTTGACGTAGTAGAGAAAGGATATAAAATCAACGATAAAGTAATTCGATACGCCAAAGTGGTCATCGGAGAATAAGGAAAAATGGCAAAAAGGGATTACTACGAAGTGTTGGGCGTAGGCCGCAATGCTGATGAAAGCGAATTAAAGAAGGCTTACAGAAAACTTGCAATTAAATTTCACCCAGATAAAAATCCTGGTGATAAAAAAGCTGAGGAAAACTTTAAGGAAGCTGCCGAGGCTTACGAAATTTTAAGCAACAAAGACAAGAGAGCTCGATACGACCAATTTGGTCATGCGGGCATGGGCGGAGCATCAGGTGGCGGCTATGGCGGCAACATGAACATGGACGACATCTTTAGCCAATTCGGAGACATTTTTGGAGGTGGTTTCGGAGGTTTTGGCGGCGGTGGCGGCTTTGGAGGCGGCGCACGATCTTCGCGCGTAAAAGGGTCTAACCTGCGCATCAAAGTAAAAATGACGCTTGAGGAGGTTAACGAAGGTGTTTCCAAAAAAATAAAACTCAATAAGCTGGTCAATAGCCCTGATGCAACTTTCAATGCTTGTGGTACCTGTAGAGGTACTGGGCAAGTAACACGGGTTACCAATACCATACTGGGCCAAATGCAAACTTCTTCTACATGCCCCACTTGCGGTGGGTTAGGAAAGTCAATTTCTAACCGCCCCAAAGATTCAGATAGCAACGGACAAATAAGAAGTGAGGTAACCGAAACAATTGAAATACCTGCTGGTGTTGAAGATGGCATGCAGCTTTCGCTTCGGGGTAAAGGGAATGACGGTCCGTTTGGCGGAGTACCCGGCGATCTCATCATAGTAATTGAAGAAATTGCACATGAGCATTTACATAGGGATGGCCAAAATCTTTATTACGACCTTTATTTAAACTTCGCTGATGCTGCCTTGGGCTGTAACGTAGAAGTACCTACTTTAAAAGGTAAAGCCAAAATCAAAATCAATTCTGGCACCCAAGCGGGAAAGCTTTTACGATTGAAAGGAAAAGGACTACCTGGCATCAATAGTTATGGACACGGCGATCTCATCGTCAATATAAATGTTTGGACACCTACGGAAATGACAAAGGAAGAAAAAGAGCTTTTGGAAAGATTGCGAAACGCTCCTAATTTTCAGCCGCACCCTGATAAAAAAGAAAGCGGTTTTTTCAATAAAATGAAGGATTATTTCCATTCATAATTTATCATCGGAAATATTTCAGAAGAACTATACTTTTGAGGGCTAATCAAAAATTTCACTAAATCTTTTTGACATTGCTATCGATTCAAAACATTACTAAAAGTTATTCTAACCACACGGCACTTTCGGAGGTAAGCTTTGAAGTAAACGAAAAAAAAATATTCGGCCTTTTAGGACCTAATGGAGCTGGTAAAACGAGTTTGATTAGGATAATAAATCAAATTACTAGACCAGATTCGGGGCAAATTCTTTTTAACGGATCACCCATTCGCCCAAAACACGAACAGTATATTGGGTATTTGCCCGAAGAAAGAGGCCTTTACAAAAAAATGGAAGTTGGCGAACAACTTCTTTACCTCGCACAACTTAAAGGACTCAGCAAACAGGAGGCAATGAAACGCCTTAAAATTTGGTTCGAAAAATTTGAAATCAGCAGCTGGTGGAATAAAAAGATCGAAGAACTCTCTAAGGGGATGCAGCAGAAAGTTCAGTTTATTGTTACTGTATTACATGAACCTCAGTTGCTCATTTTGGACGAACCTTTTTCTGGATTTGACCCCATAAATGCTGCACTAATTCGAAACGAAATACTGGAACTCCGAAACAAGGGAGCTACCATTATATTATCAACCCACAACATGGCCTCGGTAGAAGAAATATGCGATGATATTGCCCTTATCTACCAATCCAAAAAAATATTGGACGGTACCGTGGTTGAAGTCAAGGAAAATGAAAAAGAAAACGAATTTCTTATTCGGTTTAAAGGTGACTTAATTGCCTTCACACAATCGCTGTGGGTGGATGCCAAACTTATTTCTAAAAAAGAGGTGGGTGGGTATCACGAGGCCAAGGTGAAGCTATTGAATGACAAACAACCCAATGACCTTCTCAAAGCCGTAATTCCACACGTTGAAGTTCATTCTTTAAACGAAGTCATCCCTTCTATGAATGAAGTATTTATTAAAAAGGTGGAAGCCATAAATAATAATTCGCATGCGTAAAATTTGGCTTATCATTCAAAGAGAGTATCTATCTCGTGTCAAGAAAAAATCGTTTTTACTTATAACTCTGCTCGGTCCCGTTTTAATGGTAGCTGGTATCTCGCTGGTGGTTTGGCTAGGTATAGAAGAAAAAAGCACGCAAACGGTTTTAGTAGTCGACGAAAAAGCACCCGTTTTTAAAGGATTGAAAAGCGATGCCTTTGTTGAATTCAGTTATGGAAACAACATGGGAATTGCCGAAGCGAAAGAATTACTTCATCAGTCGGAATACACCTGTATTTTATACATCCCTAGTAACATTGAATTCAGCAATACTGCCAAACTTTATTACAAGGAGCAACCAAGCATTGTGGCCATTCGAAATATAGAAAACCAGGTGGAATCGATTGTGGAAGAACTCAAGTTGAATCAGTATAAAATAGACCGCAAAGAATTCTATGACGTTAAAACCAATTTCACGCTATCAGCTATAAAACACGCCGAAAGTGGAAAGGAAGAAAAACTAGATTCTAGCAAAACTGTAATTGGGTTTATGTTCGGAGCAGCGATCTACTTTTTCATCTTTATTTATGGTGTACAAGTAATGAGGGGCGTAATTGAAGAAAAAACAAGCCGAATTGTGGAGGTGATTATTACCTCAGTGAAGCCATTTCAACTTATGCTGGGCAAAATAATCGGAGTGGGTATGGTTGGACTAACCCAGTTCGTATTGTGGATCGTTCTCACCATGTCAATATTTTCTGTAGTACAAAGCACGGTATTCAAAGATTTTTATTCCCCCGAAAAACTTACTGAACAAGTGCAGGCCACTCCTGAAGTGATGCAAGAACTAGAAAAGGAAAAAACTTCTAAAAAATTCGACATATTAAGCCCCGACGGAATTCTGCAACGTACCAATTGGCCCTTGATGATTGGCCTATTCCTATTTTACTTTTTTGGAGGATACTTTCTCTATTCTGCACTTTTTGCAGCAATTGGAGCCGCTGTTGACTCCGAAACAGATACCCAGCAGTTTATGCTGCCAGTAACCCTACCGCTAACCCTTGGGTACGTTTTATCCCTCATTATTGTCGAAAATCCCGAAGGTCAAGTAGCTTTTTGGTCTTCCATCATACCTTTCACAAGCCCAATTACCATGCTGGTACGTGTTGCCATAGGAGTTGGCGAAGGCGGCGTTCCTATTTGGCAAGTAGGCCTATCTATGGCCTTGCTTATCATAGGTTTTTTGGTTACGGTATGGTTTGCGGGAAAAATATATCGAGTGGGTATACTTATGTATGGCAAAAAGGTAACCTACATGGAGCTTTGGAAGTGGCTCACCCATAAACAATAGTAGATGGCAAACATTCTCATAATAGACGACGAAAAAAGTATTCGCAATTCATTACGAGATGTGCTCGAATATGAAGGACATTCGATTTCAGAGGCGGATAACGGCATGGAAGGCCTTATTAAGCTCAAAGAAAAAGATTATGACCTCGTACTTTGTGATATCAAAATGCCAAAAATGGACGGCATGGACTTCCTTGATATGGCCCTTAATGCCAAACCCAATTCGGTGATTATCATGATCTCAGGACATGGAACCATCGAAACCGCCGTAGCGTCCATAAAAAAAGGTGCTTACGACTACCTCCCAAAGCCACTGGATTTAAATCGGCTTTTGGTGATTACCAAAAATGGATTGGAAAGAAAAGAGCTCGTTCAAGAAACAATTCACTTAAAAAAGAGAGTACATCAATCTAAAAGTGGGACAATTTTAGGAGAATCTGATGCAATTAAGGAAATATTGGACTTAATTGAAAAAGTAGCACCAACTGATGCCCGTGTTTTAATTACTGGCCCGAATGGCTCCGGAAAAGAACTTGTGGCTCGCGAATTACATAATAAAAGTTCTCGAAAAAACCAACAATTTGTGGAATTAAACTGCGCTGCTATTCCAAGCGAACTTATTGAAAGCGAGTTGTTTGGCCACGAAAAAGGCGCATTTACATCGGCTGTTAAAACCAAAAAAGGGAAATTTGAACAGGCCGAAAAAGGAACCTTATTTTTAGATGAAATTGGAGATATGAGTGCCTCGGCCCAAGCAAAAGTGCTCCGAGCCCTTCAAGAAAAAAAAATAACTCGGGTGGGTGGCGAAAAAGATATTCCCATAGATGTTCGGGTACTTGCAGCTACCAATAAAGACCTTAAAAAAGAGATAAATGAAGGCACTTTTAGAGAGGATTTATACCATCGTTTAAGTGTAATTCTGATTGATGTTCCTTCCTTGAATCAACGCGTTTCAGATATACCCATCTTAGTGGATCATTTCGCTAAAGTAGTAAGCGAAGAGATTGGAGTAAAACCCAAAGCATTCGACCCACAGGCCATAGCTACTTTACAATCTCACAATTGGTCTGGCAATATTAGAGAACTTAGAAATGTGATAGAACGGCTCTTAATCTTGTGTGATAACATCATCACAAAAGAAGATGTAGTGAGATTTAATAACGGGGTTTGAAATAAAATTTTAGCTTAAATTTACATGCTTTCAAATAGCTGAATTTTAGTTCTAATTTTTTTAATCACACATCTGGTTTTATGAACATAAAAATGAGTTCATTACAAATAATGCATTAACAATTATTTAATTTATTTGCATAATTTCATTTAAATTGCTTCTTTTGGGCAATCTTTAAAAAGAATTTTAAAAATTTATAAACAAGAGCATATGAGAATCTCTGTACCTAATTTCACAATAAGCCTCGTGTTGGCTTTATTTATTTCAAATACGTCATTCGGTCAAAACTACTGTTCGGCAGGGCCTTCTAGTTCGGCTGACTCCGATTTAGACGAAGTCGAACTCAAGGGTTCTTCAATAACCTTGAAAAACAATACGGCAAGTGGCTGCGCCACATACAATGATTTTACGGGGATGAATGCCCCCGATTTGTACGCAGGATTGGAATATGAAATTTCGATTACGGCGGGAACTTGCGGATCATTTCAGTATACAAAAGGTGCAAATGCATGGATTGACTACAATAAAAATGGCATTTTCGAACACCCGGATGAGGCATTACTTGGACCAAACGGTCACGGCGGCCCATCGAGCTCAGCTTGGACTCAAAAATTCAAATTTAAAGTTCCCCTTACTGCCTCCAACGGTAAAACTCGAATGAGGGTAATGGTGGTAGAAACAAGTGGGGCTGTCAACAACCCTTGTGCTACTTATAATTGGGGAGGTGTTGAGGATTATAGTGTAGATATTCGAGTGGAATTTGACAACGATGCTGGAATTTCAAATTTAATGAGTCCTGGTATCCCCGTTTGTGCTGCACTAACTTCTACATTCACTCCAGAAATTAAAAACTTCGGGCTTAAAGACTTAGACAGTTGTATCGTAAATTGGATGGTAAATGATTCTCTACTTGCTCCATTTAAATACAGAGGAAAACTCACAAATAGACAAACAGGTACTGCTAGTTCAACATTCTATAGAAATTTTGTTTTGGGAGATACCATAAAAGCTTGGACAACTTCGCCCAACGGCATTCCTGATAGCCTTCCGCTAAATGATACACTTGTTTATGTGGTTATCGATGGTCTTTCTGGAAGTTATACCGTAGGTGGTGCGCTTGCCGACTTCGATAACATTGATTCTGCCATTATCGCGGTTAACCGCCAGGGCGTATGTGGACATGTTGTTTTTGAATTGAATAACGGTAGTCACATTCCTACTGTAGCGCTTAATCATTTTAATGGATCTTCGGTTAATGGTACATTAACATTCACTTCGGTGGCCAATGACCGAACTATGGCGTTCATTACCGACACTTCAACTTCAAACGCAAACAACTTTGCAATGATTCTCGATGGCGCCTCTTGGATAAACTTTAAGGAAGTTACACTTTCTAATGGCGGATCAGGAACTTATGCCGGAGTTGTAAAAATCGTAAATAGTGCGAATAACATAGACTTTACGGATTGTGACTTTTTCTCATCATATACAGGAACTTCTATAAATGGTACACTGATATTTGGCGATGAAGTTATCTCAAATAATTTGACAATTAGTAATTGTAACTTAACTAATGGGTCGAGAGCATTGGCGTTTTTAGGAAAACAAGGCAAGGAGTCTGACGGCATTACCATTGAAGAGAATGTGTTCACAAACCAAACGCTATCGGCGCTGGATGTAACGTTTGTTAAAAACCTTACGATAGAAAGAAACATGGTAAGCTCTACCTCTTCTAATAACAACGGAGTTGCCTTTAGAATTGATGAGACTTTAGAAGACGTTGCCATAATGAATAACGTGATAACCGGTAACAGCAATTGGCCAATTAGCGCAGTTTACATTTCCAATTCTAAGGGAAATAGAAATTCAGACCGCGATATGGTCAACAACATATTCGCTATCGGAGACACATCAGCTTCTTTAGATTATTTGAACGTTGTTCTTGAAGAAAGTGAGTTTTGGAATATAGCCCACAACACTATTGTTATACAAGGCGGCTCAACGGATGCAGTTGGTTTAACCGTAGATGGTGGAACAGGAAATGAAGTTCACAACAACTTGGTAACCGTATTTGGAGACGGACAAACTTTGATGTACGAACAATCAGGATCTGTTGCTGGTAGTGACGGAAATAACCTATACACAGAAAAAGGCAGCAACTTCGCTACTTATTTAGGAAGTGCTTCAATTAGCTTAATAGATTGGCAGACTAGCACAGGAAATGATGCTAACAAGTCAACTGTTGGAGATCCTTTGTATTACGATCGTTATAATGGTGATTTTAGAATTTGTAGCTCTGTTGCGGATAACATTGGATTGCCACTTGGAATTGCCAGAGATTTTGCCAATTCTTCGAGAGATCCTTTAACACCAGATCCTGGAGCTTTTGAA
This sequence comes from Flavobacteriales bacterium, assembly GCA_020435995.1. Lineage (GTDB taxonomy): Bacteria > Bacteroidota > Bacteroidia > Flavobacteriales_G > Salibacteraceae > JAGQYO01. The sequence continues at coordinate 13,590 of JAGQYO010000071.1, forward strand.
TTTGCGAGTATCCAAGGGTTTAGCGTAAATGATCAAAGTATTTGCGATGGAGATACGGCAATGTTTACAGCTGTAGCCGGTGCCAATGACACCATTATGTGGAATGGAACTTTGGTTTCAAATAGCTACTCTACTACACAAGCTGGACCCAATACTGTTAGAGCTTATGGTTTCTGCGGATCAGTTACGGATACTTTTTACGTAAGAATTAACGCTCCAGTACAACTTCAAAATGACCACAACTTGTGCTATGGAGAAGATACCGTTGTAGGTGGTAATCTACCAAAAGCAAGTTATATGTGGAACAACGGTGCTAGAACCCAAAATATTACCGTGAAAGCTACAGGGCAGTATTATGTTTCAGTTGTAGACACAGATGGATGTATGTCGGCCGACACCATTAACATTACTATCTCAGGCAAAGCCATGTTGGGACCAGATGTTACCGTTTGTAAAGGTCAAGTAGTTACACTTGACCCTGGTACAGGATCAGGTAATTACACTTGGACGTGGAACGGTGCTACCCAACCTTCAGCGAGTAAGTTTTATGCCGATTCAGCTGGAACTTACGCTGTGAGTTATTCAGATCAATTCAATTGTTCTAGTACAGATACCATGATGATTACACATTGGGATACTCCTAGTGCTGAATTTAGCATGACACCAAGAAACGCGATTAGCCAAAATAACTTTGAATTTATTGCTGACTACAAACAAGGTACAAACTACCATTGGTCTTTTGGTGATGGCAAATCAGTGAATGGTCCAGCATGGCAAACAGTAAATGCGTATAGCCAAAATGGCTCATACACTGTAATCTTAACTGTATCTTCTGTTAACTGCGGTGATTCTACATTCAGCAAGACTTTAGAGATCGAAGGCGTAGGAGTTACTGAGCAAGCCTCAATTGCAGGGTTGAAGGTTTATCCAAATCCCAACAACGGTACGTTCAGCATTAATTTTGGTGAGCTTGCTGGTAAAGTTGTAAATGTATCTGTGAAAGCTGTTGACGGTAAGGTTATTTTTAATGAGAGTAACAGTGGAACACCAGTTCAATCTTTTGAAGTTGGAAACATTTCAACTGGGCTGTACCTGTTAGAAATTGCAGAGGGCCAAAAAGTGGTTTATCAGGGTAAATTATCAATTCAGAAGTAGAACGATTCAAATAATCTCAATTAATAAATAAGAGCAACGGTTTAAACAATTAATATTTCAGATTTATGAAGAAATTATTACAAATTTCAGGTGTTATGGGATTGGTCGCCATTTTAAGCGTGTCAACCGTTTTGAATGCACAACCTATGTTTCATACCAATCCTACAATTTCGTCAGGTGGTAACTCTATTCCGTTGAGTTACAGTAGCGGATGTAGAGGACAACAAGTTTACCCGGTTGGCGTATTTGGAACGCCACCGTCTGGGCAGGCTATTACAACTATATATTTCATGCCTGGAACAAGTTATACTGGTACCCGAACGTACTCCCAATTTCATGTTTCATTAAAACAGGCGAACATAAGTTCTTTGTCTACAACGTATGAAACTGGGATGACTAATGTATTCTCTTCAACTAATTACAGCATCTCTTATGTAGGTGGACAATGGTTTGCAATAACGTTACAAAAACCCTTTCCTTACAATCCTTCGCTTCCGTTAATTTGGGAAATAAACGTACAGTCAAGTGGAGGTTCAACCTTTTTTTGTCTCAATAAGGGTTCATCGGTGACAGGCGCTTATAGGAACTACTCAACTTCATATAATGCAAGTGTTGCAGCAGGGTCTGGTGCATACATGTTAGACATGGGTTTCGATTTGGGTTCTTCAGGTTATCCAAATTCGGCCACAATTGGTAAGGTTTGTAGCCCTGCAAGTCCAACTTGCGGTAACATTCCTACAGTTTTGTCTGCTACTATTTTGAACAAGGGAAAAGCACCTTTGGACTCAGTAAAAATGGGAGCCCGAATTCACTATCAATTAGGTGCTATAAGAGATACAGCATTTGTACCAGAGTTTAACTGGAAAGGATTTCTTGCTTCGGGAGAAGAATCTAAATGTCAGACTTTCTTTAATTGGTCGAACGGATTCAGAACAGGTGATTCTGTATATTTATGGACAAGACTCCCAAATGGTATTGTTGATAGTGCTTGGCAAGATGACACCATACTGTATGTTATTAAGCCATCTATGGCTTCGGGGTTATATACTATTGGCGACACCTTACATGACTTCGTTGACTTAAAATCAGCATTTTCTACACTTTGTGATACTTTCGGTGGAGTTTGTGATACGGTCATTTTTGAGCTCGATTCATCCTCTAAAGGATCGTTTCAATATTTTGGACAATACGACATCTGTGATGTAGCTGGTACCAGTTG
>JAGQYO010000072.1 GCA_020435995.1 Flavobacteriales bacterium
TAGACAGTAAGGGTAACATCATCAACTATGTTGAATTCTCAAAAAAAGGAAAGGAAAAAGTAAACGATAAGTTTGAGTACAATACCAACGGTAAATTATTGAAGTCGGAATGGGGGAGACATGGAAAAACCCGAAGAAGTCATGTATATACTTATGATTTAAATGAGCATTTAGTCAGGCGAGAAGACCTTAATTCGAAGGGGAAAACCTCTGTTTTCAACCTTTGGAATTACAACGAAGGTGGTTGTTTGTTGAGTTTTGAAATGAGGAAGGGGAAACAACAAAAACTGCGCAGAAAATGGGTCCATACCTACTACAATGGTTGTGATCGAAAAAGCTCAACTGCCTACAACGGAAGTGGTAAAGTGCTTCAAACTTGGTCGTACGATTGTAAAAGTGAAGGAGAAAAATTGAACCCCAAAAAGAACGAAACACAAATTTGCCGTTGGGAATCGGTTTCTCAAGAATATTTAATCAAAGTGTATCAAACCTTCGACGAAAATGGGCGAATTATACGAACCGTTTCTAAATATTCTATTCAAGATACCTTGCCTTTGGAGCAAAAGGAATACAATGAAAAAGATGAGTTACTCCGCCATTTTGTATGCGATAAAAGCTACGACAAACCTCTGATGAGTGGGAGCTACAGACACGGTAAAGAGATGTACCGATACGATTATCAGTACGATGGGGAAACCATGATCTCTTGGACACATTCATGGCACGGTAAAATTCGGTCAACCATCAAGCTGGATTACAACCGGCAGGGAAACCTTGTTTTGCACAAATGGACTAAACGAAAGGGAAAACTGCGTTGGATGGGGTTGGTGGAACTGGCTTATCAATAGTGGAGGCGTATTCCGAAATAAATAGCCTATAGTTTTTCTACAAAACTGAATTTGAAGGGATGAAATTTATTTGTTATTTAGAATCACTTTTCGAATATCCAACATCGACCATCCAATATCTAACATCAATTCAATTAACATTTCTACGGAATCCACTTTATATCATCAAAATTCGGCTTGCGTTTTTCCAAAAAAGCGTTCCTTCCTTCCTTAGCTTCGTCGGTCATATAAGCTAGGCGAGTCGCTTCTCCGGCAAACACCTGCTGGCCAACCATACCATCGTCGGTGAGGTTAAATGCAAACTTGAGCATTTTGATACTCGTTGGAGATTTTGCCAGTATTTCTTGAGCCCATTGATAGGCTGTATCTTCCAGTTCAACGTGAGGGATTACGGCGTTTACCATTCCCATCTCATAGGCTTCTTGGGCGGAGTAATTCCTTCCCAAAAAGAATATTTCTCGTGCCCGTTTTTGCCCCACCATTTTGGCCAAATAGGCCGAACCATAACCTCCATCGAAGCTGGTAACATCGGCATCTGTTTGTTTGAAAATGGCGTGTTCTTTACTCGCCAAAGTGAGGTCGCAAACCGTGTGCAAACTATGACCCCCGCCTACTGCCCAACCCGGAACTACAGCAATAACCACTTTTGGCATAAAACGAATCAGTCGTTGAACTTCTAAAATATTGAGTCTCGGCATACCGTCTTCATCCACATATCCTTGGTGTCCACGTGCATTTTGATCACCGCCGCTACAAAAAGAATAAATACCGTCTTTGGTACTCGGTCCTTCACCTGAGAGCAACACCACTCCAATGTTTACATCCTCACGAGCATCCAAAAAAGCGAGGTACAATTCTGAAACAGTTTTAGGCCTGAAAGCGTTCCTCACATTGGGTCTGTTGAACGCTATCCTTGCTACTTTACCTGATTTTTGATAGGTGATGTCCTCGTACTCTTTTACCGTTTTCCAAGTTGCTTTTTCCATACTCTTTTTATTGAATTCCAAACTTATTCTTTCTTCCTCAAATCGGGGTTGAAAAAGACGATGAGATGAAGGCGATCGTAATAAAAATTATTAAAGGCCTGGTTGTAATATCCTGCTTGCAATGTAAGCGACTTGGATACCTGATATCCCAGTCCAACAAACAATCGGTTTTGGTCGAATGGATTCTTTTCAATATGGAGCATAATATCGTCAATTACAGAGAAAAACAGTGTTTTGGGTTTTATTTCTGCACTGTTAATCGGGATTGCTAATTGCACCAAATAACGCACACGCGTTTTATAGATTTCTTTTCCCAAGCTTGGTTTTATCCATCGCTCTTCGAGCATATATCGATGAGTAAACCTAACCCTACCTACTTGGTTATTCATTAAATATGCCTGCCAGAAGCGGTTTTCAGAAGCTGTGGTCATGCGGGCATCTTTGAGATAACTTTCGGTGTACATAAATGCATAGCCCAATGAAGCCCTGCTTCCATCGTTAAGGTGGTAATTGACCCCGGGAGCCAGTAGCAATTGCTGAAAATCAGAAGCTACTTTATAAGTTCGGAGGTGAACATCAGTTTGGATGCTCCACTTGTCGGCGATTTGGTTTCGGCCAACATACATATACCACGAGCCAAGCTGCTGGCTCCCATTAACTTGAGAGAGTAATTCTAAGGAAATAATTGCCACCGAAAAAGTGAGCAATAAAGAACGTTTCATAGTGTATTTGTTTGTGCAAAGGTTCGGCTAAATGATGGAGAAGGGCAATAAAAAAGCTCATTATTTATGAACTGTAAGTAGTTTTCAAGTTCTGTTATTATTTCTATTTTGGCAAGATGAAATTTATCCTTTCAGTATTTTTTCTTTCGTTGGGATTTTCCACTGTTTTTGGGCAAAATAGTGTTCAATCAAACAAAGGGACAACTAACCAACAACCAACCGATTCTATTTTTATTCGAAAGATTTATGATGAAGCACTCACTGCGAGTCCTGCCTACGAAAATCTAAGATCGTTGTGTAAAGATGTAGGCGCTCGAATTACAGGTTCGGCAGAAGCAGAAATGGCAATATATTGGGGCAAGCAACTGTTGGATTCTTATGGTTTCGACACAGTTTATTTACAAGAAATAAAAGTACCTCATTGGGAGCGAGGCACGGCCGAAAGTGCATGGATTATTGATAAAAATGGTAAGGCCAAAAAGCTGAATGTTATTGCACTTGGGGGTTCGGTTGGCACCAATGGTTTGATGCAGGGAGAATTGGTGGCTGTTAACGGTTTAGAAGATTTGGTGAAACTCGGAGAAGCGAAAATCAAAGGCAAGATTGTGTTTTTCAACCGACCCTTCGACCAAAAAATGATCAACACTTTTAAGGCTTATGGAGCATGTGTGGACCAGCGCTGGGGCGGTGCCAAGGAAGCTTCAAAATACGGTGCTAAAGGAGTTATCATTCGTTCCTTAGCCCAAGCTGATGACGACCACCCGCATACTGGAGTAATGGATTATGAAATGGAAAAACCAATACCAGCAGCTGCAATGAGTACCAACGATGCCAACACCGTTACTGAGTGGCTTAAAAATGGAAAAGTGACCTTGCGTTTGGAAATGGATTGTCGGTTTTACGAAGACATGATTTCCTACAATGTAATTGGCGAAACCCGTGGAAAAGACAAAAAAATCATCACGTTTGGCGGTCACCTCGATAGTTGGGATGTAGGCGAAGGAGCACATGATGATGGCGCTGGAATTATTCATTCCATCGAAGCACTAAGGATACTGAAAGCCCTGAACTACCAACCAACCCACACATTGCGATGCGTTCTATTTATGAACGAAGAAAACGGGAATTTTGGTGGCAAGACCTACGCCCAAAAAGCCAATGAAAATAAGGAAGAACATATCTGTGCTTTGGAAAGCGACCGAGGTGGATTTTTGCCATTGGGCTTTGATGTGGTGGGCACACCAGAGCAACTCAAGTTTGTACAAGGATTTAAACCCATGCTGGCCGATTATAGATTATACAATTTTGAAATGGGTTATGGGGGCGTTGACATAGGTCCACTTAGGGATTTTTACCCGGGCATGCTCCAATTGGGACTCAATCCTGTCTCACAGCGATACTTTGACTTCCACCATGCCGAAACGGATGTGTTCGAAAACGTCAACAAACGCGAACTTGAATTAGGCGGAGCTGCTATGGCGACTATGGTGTATTTAATGGATAAGTATGTTGAGTAGGGTAAAAGCACAGACGAGGACGTCTGAGCTGTCGATGGAAACTTGTACTTTCGGCTCATTAACTACTTTGTTTGTTACTCAAATTTACTCACATAGTTTAATTGATTTATAAAATAATACGGGGGCACGGACGAGGACGTCCGCGCCAGCTTTGGGTTTAGTATTTTAGTAGAGTTTAGACGTGTAGCACGGACGTCCTCGTCCGTGCAAATATGAATTAGCTTCTTTTCGATTACCTTAGATTTTTTCTTCCGAAGCTCATTTTACCTCTATAACTAAAAGACTTCTTTTTCAAACTTTGTGTAACAATAATGTGTGTTACCAAAAGGTATGTTACCAAAAGGTATGTTACCAAAAGGTAATACAGTATATTTGTAACCAAAGAAATTGTAACATGGATTCACCATTTTTATTTGGAAAGTTAGTTGGGGCCTCCACTTTTGTTAATAGAACAAGCGAGCAAGAAAAGCTGAGCAAGAACTTAAGCTCAGGTATTAACACCATTATCATATCGCCACGTCGTTGGGGTAAGTCTTCATTGGTGGAAAAAGTAGCCCTAGAAATAGCCAAAAAGCAAGCGCATAAAAAGGTGGTAAGGATTGACCTATTCACGCTGTCGAGCGAAGAAGAATTTCTGGAAGCCTTTGCAAGAGAAGTAATTAAAGCATCCTCTAATAAGTGGAATGATTGGTTGCTTGCAACACAAACATTTTTAAAATCCATAAGCCCAAAAATGAGCATTGGAGCCGATCCAACTACCGAGTTTAGCATAGGATTTGACTGGAAGGAACGACAAAAAAACCGCAACGAAATTTTGGATTTACCTAATAAAATAGGGAAAGAAAAATCAATCGATTTTATTATTTGTTTGGATGAATTTCAGAGTATAGTTCAGTTTACTCACTACACAGAATTGGAAAAAGCCATGCGGGCGATTTGGCAACGTCAAAAAAATACTACCTATTGTTTGTACGGCAGCAAAAGACATATGATGGCAGATATTTTTGACTCTTCCTCACGCCCATTTTATCGATTTGGCGAAATGATGATGCTCGACAAAATTGAAAAACATCATTGGGTGCCGTTTATTCAGTCTGCTTTTAAAAAAACCAAAAGAAAAATTGAACTCCATGCCGCCGAAAGGATTTGTGATTTAATGAAAAATCATTCTTGGTATGTGCAACAATTGGCGCACAATACTTGGGTGAAAACAGATGAATTGGCCACTATAAACACGGTTCATTCGGCATTGAGAGAGTTGCTTAGTACCAATATGCCGCTATACCAAATGGAGACCGAAAATTTGAGTAAAACTCAATTACAATTGCTTTTGGCCATCGCAAAAAATGTAAGTCAATTAACTTCTATGGAAACGATAAGGGAATTCAATATCGGTACATCCAACAACATACTCAAAAACAAAAATATTCTGATAGAAAAGGACATTATTCAAAGCACCCCAGATGGATTTGAATTTATGGATTCAGCCTTCGAGTTGTGGTTTAAGTGGCAATATCTGAGGATTGAGCCAAAGTAAGTACATGAAACTCAATTTAGCTTTTAGCCAGTAGAATACCTTTCAAACGCCATGTAACAATTATGTATGTTACCAAAAGGTAATACTCAAGTATGTCATTCAATCTCGATTTTTTGCATTCAGATCCAATCCCTCATAAAATCCCAAATCTCGGTTTGTCATGAGTTTGGTAAGCAGGGCTATTTGTCCCACATGATAGGATAAATGTTCGCAAACATGAATAGCGCAACCAACTCCCGAAAGGGTAAATCCCTGCACATTTCGAGTTCTATTTAATTCTTCAATCGAGCAAGCTTGAATTACTGAGCATGCTCCATGAATAGTCGACTCAATTTTGGCGTAAAGTTCTTTTTTGCTTAGTCCCGAAGCAGTTGAAAATTCCAAATCGCGGGCACGGAGGTCTTGTTGGTGGCCCATTGAAGAATGAATATACTGGGTAATATTGCCGCACAAATGAAGGATGAGGTTAGCGATTGAATTGGAAGATGCATTGGGTTTTTGCCAAACTTGTTCTTCAGTAAGCAAGTCCAAACATTTTTCAACTCTGGGTAGATTTTCCTGCATTCTAAAAATTAGCTGTTCTTTTACTTTCTGCTCCATTATTTTTTCTGATTTGTTATGAAAACAGGGCCTCTCCGATTCAAGTTTCCTTATTGAACCCACTATATCTGATGAACCAACCATCCAACCGAATCAACCATCCAACCGAATCAACCCAACCAACCCAACCATTACCAAATTTATGTTTTTAACTAAACTGAGATGTTTTTAGCTTGATTCAATTAGACTTAAGTTTGCAGTCTCATTCAATTTATGGATACACGTAAGAATAACATGGTATTTTTAACCATGATGTCGGAATTAGGGGCAGGAACCAGGGGTTCTAGTTTAGGGTTTCAAGCGCTTGAAATTGCCGCAATTAACAAAGGAATAACTGTTTTTAGGGACCAAACAGTAATTGAATTACCTACTCAGAACAACTTACTTTATAAGGAAATAGAAACACCTTGGGCCATGAGAATGGAGGGTATCGAAATTGTTTTGAATGACCTTATGAATGAGGTGAACGATCAGCTAGAGCAAGGGGTATTTCCCTTTGTAATATCAGGAGATCATTCAAACGCCGCAGGTACGATTGCGGGAATCAAAAAACAATTTCCGGATAAAAGATTGGGAATTGTATGGATTGATGCACATGGCGATTTACATACTCCATATACTTCACCATCGGGCAATATGCACGGAATGCCATTGGCCATTTCATTGGGCGCTGATAATCTGAAAAACGCGAGGAATCAGCCCAAAGAAATCACAAAAAAAAAATGGGAGAGCCTTAAGAATTTAGGAGGAATTTCTCCAAAAGTGAATCCAGAAGACTTGGTGTTTTTTGCAGTGAGGGATACTGAAGCTCCAGAGGATAATTTGATGGCCGAACTCAACATCAAAAACTACCCTGTGAGGGAATTGCGAGAGCGAGGGTTACTTGAATGTTTGGCAGAGGCCGAACAGAGGCTTTTGGATTGTGATATACTCTACATAAGTTTTGATGTAGATAGCATGGATTGCGATTTGGTTTCAATGGGCACCGGCACACCAGTAAAAGATGGCCTCACACCCAATGAGGCTGAGCAGATTATCATCCATTTTTTGAAACTAGAAAAAACCAAAGTCATCGAGTTTGTTGAGATTAACCCATTGCTCGACAATAAGTGCAATGCTATGGCCGAAGCATCTTTGGATATTTTGGTTTCGGCTATGAAAACCATTTCATAACGCTTATTTAAACAAGGAGATTTAGCCTTTTTCTACCTGGTATATTTTATAAGAATAAACAACGAAATACAAAGCCGAACCCAGCACATAAGCCAAGACCAAATACAGTGAATAATTTGCAGGAATAAAGACCATAAAAGGAAGAAGAATGAGTCCGCCAAAAAACCAAACCCTTCCAGCTAATTGATGGGTTTTTCGCCACACTTTTTCATTTTCTAGGGTCCAGGGCGTGCGAATTCCTATGAAGTAATTGGGCTTTATGTTCTGCAAGTAATTTCCAAGAACTGTTGTAAGCAGAACCAGTGCAAAAACCACCATTTGAGTAGTGTTTATTTCACTGTTTTGGGCGGCCAAAATCATAATAACACCAATGGCTGAAATAAATAGCTGAATGACCAAGCGGATCTTGTCGAAACCCCCCATTTGTAGGAGCTTGTTTTTAGGATCAATAGCAGGAAGGTACTTCATCAACAAGTAAATCCCAATTCCCAAACCGCCAATGAGCCATATAAGTGTTGGTTTTGAGCTAAAATCGTCGGCCACGCCATGCACATTGAAGTGAGTAGGTACCAAATCGGGGAGGGAATTCCAAACAGAAAGTAAATAGAGTAGGGGAAGTAGAATAATAAGCCATAATCCACCTTCAATTGCAGAGTTTTTTTTCTTAGTCATAGTTCTATTTTTTATTAATTGTTGTTATCCATTTAAGAATATCATCGAGCACCGTAGTACTCAACGAGTAGTGAATGAATTGACCATTTCGATAAGAATGAACCAAATCGGCTTGCCGAAGCAGGTCCAAATGATGAGAAATACTCGGTTTTGAAATGTCAAATTGTTCGGCAATTTCTCCGGCTGACAAATCTTTTTCTTTCAACATCTCCAGTATTTCCCTACGTGTAGGGTCATTTAGGGCTTTAAATACTTGGTTCATTTCAATTTAATAATTAGACAAATATCTAAATATTAATGGCTGATTTTAAAAAAAATTGATTTTTTTTTTCGAAATGGCGGTTTGAGTCATTTTTTCTTCAATTTTTGTTCGTTCAATGGCTACGCTCAATCACGCGAAGTTTGATTCCTCAAATTGGAATAATGGAGACGTCAATTTTCTTCCCAAAGGCTTGCTGCATCAGCCGCTCACGTCAGTAATTTACGATAGTTGCATCTTTACTATTGAGAAAAACAAGCACGATCGGGATGTTGTATATCGCCGAATCAGTTGATTTAAATACGAGAATAAAAACCTAATTTGAAATAAGAAAGAGCTAAATGCAAACCCGATACGTAGACTTAATTCAACAATCATTCGATTTTCCACAAGAGGAATTTAACTTGGATGGTTCCCATTTGGAGTTTCACGGAATTCCCTTGATGAATATTATTGAAGAATATGGGTCGCCGCTCAAATTCACTTATTTGCCCAAAATTGGGGAGAATATTGCAATGGCTAAAAATTGGTTTTCGAAGGCGATGAAAAAACATCGTTACAAGGGAAAATACTTTTATTGCTATTGCACCAAAAGCAGCCATTTTCAATATGTTTTAGATACAGCACTTAAACATGACATCCATATCGAAACGTCTTCGGCATTCGATATGGATATTGTAGAGAGCCTCAAGAAGAGCGGTAAAGTAGATGACAAGACTTTTGTTATTTGCAACGGGTTTAAACGCGACCAATACATTGCCAACATCGCCCGATTAATCAATGGAGGCCACAAAAACTGTATTCCCATAATAGATAACTACGAAGAGTTGAATTTACTGAGCGAATCCATTCAAGGAACGCTCAATGTAGGGATCAGAATAGCTTCGGAAGAAGAACCCAAGTTTGAATTTTACACTTCGCGGCTAGGAATAGGATACAAGAACATTGTTGCCTTCTACAAGAAACAAATTCAAGATAACCCTCAGGTGAACCTTAAAATGCTTCATTTTTTTATCAATACAGGTATTCGTGATACGGCATATTATTGGAATGAAATGAGTAAATGTATGTCGGTTTATGTGGAGCTAAAGAAAATTTGCCCTACACTCGACAGTTTGAACATTGGAGGTGGGTTTCCAATAAAAAATAGCTTGGCATTTAACTTCGACTACGAGTATATGGCCGACGAAATTATCAACCAAATCAAAGAAGATTGTGACGAAGCGGAAATCGATCCGCCTCACATATTTACGGAGTTTGGTTCATTTACCGTTGGCGAAAGCGGTGGTGCAATTTATAAAGTGCTTTATCAAAAACAACAGAACGATAAGGAAAAGTGGAACATGATTAATTCATCCTTTATTACCACTTTACCTGATGCTTGGGCAATAAGCAAAAAATTTATCCTGTTGCCTATTAATCGGTGGAATGAGGAGTATGAGAGGGTGCTTCTTGGAGGTCTAACTTGCGATAGCGATGATTACTACAATTCGGAGCAACACGTAAATGCTATATTTTTACCCAAATATCGAAAGGATAGGGTGTTATATATTGGATTTTTTAATACAGGGGCATATCAAGAATCAATTGGGGGCTATGGCGGAATACAGCACTGTTTGATTCCGAGCCCAAAACACATTTTGATCGATAGGGATGCAAATGGAGATATTACAACAAAACTTTTTAGAGAAGAACAAAGTAGCAATCAGATGCTAAATATTTTGGGATATGACGTCAAATAATTACGCTGGAATACCAGATAAATACGCACAATTTTCAGATTCTAAAGTGGTACTTATTCCGGTACCTTACGATGGAACGAGCACATGGCAAAAAGGAGCTGACAAAGGCCCTCAAGCATTTTTAGAGGCTTCGGCCAATATGGAACTCTTTGATATTGAAACCCGATCTGAGGTTTATAAAAAAGGAGTCTATTTATCAGAGCCGATTACCGAAAATGGCTCTCCTGAAGCCATGGTTGAGGCAGTTCATAAAGCGGTATTGAAATACATTAAGCTCGACAAATTTGTGACCTTGTTTGGAGGTGAGCATTCAGTTTCAATCGGAAGCATAAGGGCTTTTACCGAAGAGTTTGAAAACCTTACTGTGGTTCAATTGGACGCACATGCCGACCTGCGCAAGGAATATGAAGGCAGTAAATGCAACCACGCTTGTGCCATGCACGAAGCGAGCAAAACAGCTAATTTGGTTCAAGTTGGAATTCGGTCCATGGATATCTCTGAGCTTGATTATATGGATGAGTATCAAGTTCATTTTGCCCACGACATGGTATCTGATGAAGAATGGATGGAAAACGCTGTGAGTCAAATGACAAAGAATGTGTTTATTACCATTGATTTGGATGTATTCGATCCCTCAATTATGCCCTCAACAGGTACGCCTGAGCCAGGTGGTTTACTTTGGTATGAAACCTTGGCCTTCCTAAAAATGATATTTGAGAATAAAAATGTGGTGGGTTTTGATATCGTGGAATTGTGTCCACAAGAAAACGAAAAGTCTTCCGATTTTTTGGCCGCCAAACTGTATTATAAAATGCTTAGCTATAAATTCTCGCTTACGCAAAGAGAATTCGAAGTGGATCACGATGATTTTGACGAGGATGGCAGGCGAATTCAATTAGATGATGACGATGACGAATAAAGGCCCAATATCAAAATTTGTAGAGAATTATTTTCTCCACTTTAATGCGGCGGCCTTGGTTGATGCGGCCCAAGGTTATGAAGAACAGCTAGAAGGCGGTGGAAAAATGCTGGTGTCGCTTGCGGGTGCCATGAGCACGGCAGAGCTGGGGAAAATATTTGCAGAAATGATTCGGCAAAACAAAGTGGATATTGTTTCTTGTACAGGAGCAAATCTCGAGGAAGATATCATGAATTTGGTGGCACATAGTCACTATAAGCGTGTTCCAAACTACCGAGATTTAACACCTCAACAAGAATGGGCATTGCTCGAACAAGGCTTGAATCGAGTTACAGATACTTGTATTCCAGAGGAAGAAGCATTCCGGAGACTTCAAAAGCATATTTTCAAAATTTGGAAAGATGCTGAGGACAATGGAGAGCGTTATTTTCCCCATGAGTTTATGTATAAAATGTTGTTGTCAGGGGTACTTGAAGAGTATTATGAAATAGACATCAAAAACTCTTGGATGTACGCGGCTGCAGAACGTAATTTGCCCATAATAGTTCCCGGCTGGGAAGACAGCACCATGGGTAATATATTCGCCTCTTATGTACTCAAGGGTGAATTAAAAGCATCGACCATGAAGTCGGGTATTGAATATATGACTTGGTTGGCCGATTGGTACACCATCAATTCTGAAAATGGAATTGGCTTTTTCCAAATTGGAGGGGGCATTGCAGGAGATTTTCCGATTTGTGTGGTGCCTATGCTTTATCAAGATATGGAAAGAACAGACACTCCTTTTTGGAGCTATTTCTGCCAGATTTCTGACTCAACCACCAGCTATGGTTCTTATTCGGGGGCCGTTCCAAATGAAAAAATAACATGGGGAAAATTAGATATTGACACCCCAAAATTCATAATTGAAAGCGATGCTACCATTGTAGCACCATTAATCTTTGCCTATATACTAGATATGTAAAAAATGAAACGAGTAATTGTAGATTTTGCTAAACTAACGCCAGAAATTTTGGCGATGCTTGTGGAGAAATATCCTGAAGGATATGCCAAAAAGGACATTATTAAATTTACCAATGCTGCTGGAGAGCTGGTTGAAGCCGTTGAAGTGCGAACCGAAGAAACCCTTTACTTGGTAAAAGTGAGCAAACGCCTCGCTGTGGTGATGGATGAGTATGATGAGGATGACTTTGATGGAGTTGATCCAGATGATGCAAGTGCCATAACAGATCCGTTGGCTGATGACAGTGACGATGACGACGACGATAATTATGATCAACCGGATGACGATGCAGACGATGATGACGATGAACGTTAATTAAATACTTATGGAAAGTCGGTTTCACCTTTCGTTGCCTTGCTTAAATGTAAAAGAAACCAGGGCGTTTTATGTTGAATTAATTGGGGCCAAAATTGGCCGAAGTGCAACCTATTGGATTGATGTTGACCTCTTTGGTCATCAAATCACATTTGCCAAAACTGGGGCTTTTGATTTCCAGTGCAAAAGTTATTCGTTTGAAGGAACAATTTTACCCGCATTTCATTTAGGCGTTATTTTGCATAAAAAAGAATGGAATAACATGCTTGAAAGGCTAACGACTGAAAATCAATTGACGATTCCGAAAACATCGTTTTTGGTGGGACAAAAAGGTGCGCATCAGTCCTTTTTTGTAACCGACCCAAATGGATATTTATTTGAGTTCAAGTGTTTTGACAAAGAGAACGAGGTGTTTGAAAATTGATTTCCAACACTGATCTTTTTGAAAAAGTACGAATTCAGGTTACTGTCTTAAGAAGTTGGTGGTCTATTTACTCGATGAATTACAGTAAATAATTGGACGGTATTTTTAGAATAAATTTATATTTGGTTCAGAATAAACCCCAAAATAATTGATTATGAAATATATAGCTTACTCCTTGATGTTGGTTTCTTTCCTTATGTTAGGATCCTGTAAAAAATGCAAGAAAAAAGATTGTCAAAATGATGCTTCTTGTAGCTTGTTAAATAATGAAGCCGTTTGTTCCTGTAAGGATTTTTATGAAGGCGACGTTTGCGATATTGAAACGAGAAGTAAATATGTAGGAGTGTATACTGGAAAAGTTACTTATACCTTTAGCGGCATAACGCTACCTACCAATACATTGAATTTTTCTGTTGAGTCTGTTGGATCAACGGCTTCAAAGTTTAAGTTTTCCGCCACTGATGGAAGTTCTACTACCACTTTTAATTGTAAATTAACAAGTGAAACTTCGTTTGTACTGGAAAGCGTTACGGGCAGTTCTGGAGCGTGGGAAGGTTCTGGGACAATTTCCACTGGTAATTTATCTATGTCAGGTAACATCACAAGTGGGTCATCTAAAGGAACTTACAAGCTGTCTGCGTCTAGGTAGTTAAAAATGTATGTAATAAAAAAAGGGACCTTGGTCCCTTTTTTTATTTAATTACGGTCTACAGAAGTATGTAGCCATAAAAGTTTGTTAGGCCGGTTGGCCCGATCCGAAAATTCTAAAATATTCGGTTAAGTTATCCTGAATCGTTTTAAGTTCTTCTTCTATGGCTTCGTTTGATACTGCATCCTTACTTGCTTTAATGCTAGAAAGCATCGGATGTAGAACAACGTGAAGTTGGTCATGGGCCTCACCTTTCATGCTACAATTTTGAATAATGTAATCACACTGAATTTCAATTTCACCAATCACTTTGGCGTAATTGCGGTCGTCTTTGTCCAATTGGTAATGCTTGGCTAAGATAGATTGAATTTCAAGCATTCCTTTGGATGTTTCGGCGTTAGCCTTAAAGCCGACATCTTTCAATTCCTCGTTACCGATAGTTTCTTCTGAATTTTGATCGTCATGTTGATGCGAATGATCATGACCTGAACACGCAAAAAACAAGGATGCAATTAAAATGGAGTATATCGTCGTTTTCATCTTATAATTATTTGTGCCAAAATTCAGCTTTTTAAATGATTTAAGATGTGTCTAAAATCACAAAAAAAAGCCCCGCTTCTCATTTGAGAAGCGGGGCTTTTGAGAGCCTAGGTATTAAGCAATTATTTATTCAACCACTTGGAATTTCTTCACAAATGAGTTGTCGCCATTTTGGATTCTGGCGTAGTAGAAACCATTGGCAATTTTTCCATTAGCATTGAGGTCAATGGAGAATTCTTGTAATTCACTTTCAACTTGAAGAGATTGTGTAAGAATCAATTTTCCAAACTGATCAATAATTTGGAATGTAACTTCATTTTCTTGATCGAAAGAAACCATTTCAAAATTCACCACACCTTTAGAAGGGTTAGGGAACAAGTTAAGAGCTAAATCAAGATTTTCTACATCCTCTATATTGTTTTCAGCGAAGCTGTAAGTAGTGCTACCACAAGAAGAAGCATTACCAATAGTAGCACCATTGTTTAAGTGCGTTTGAACAGCATGGTAATCTACACAAATTACAACAGGCTTGTTTTTGTTGTTGTATTTAGTAAGCTCCACTTTGTGACTCTTCTTCTGATTACCGGGAGTACAATCAGCATTTACCACTTTAATGGTTACAGACTTCACAGAAGTACAACCATTCGCATCCGTAACAGTTAATTGGAAAGAGTATTCATGACAACCATTGTTGTTTGTACTAGGAGTAAACACAGGGTTAGCCACATTAGCATTGCTCAAACCAGTAGAAGGATACCAAGCATAAGAATACCCAGGTGTACCACCAGAAGCAGAACCATTAAGCGTAACCGAAGTAGGCCCATTACCCCAACCCAGAACTATGTGAGCACCAGAACCCCAAGTGGTAGTGTTTACAGAACTAGTAGAAAGAGAAGCAATAGAAGCTACAAGAAGGGTAGGCTCAGTAACTGTAGCCGAAGTAGCCGCGTCACAAAGATTAGCGTCTAAAATAGCCACAGAATAAGAACCAGCTGTTAAACCAGAAATGTCTTCAGAAGTAGCCGAATTGCTCCAAGCGTAAGTGTAAGGAGCAGTACCACCGCTTACCGAAAGGTCAATAGCACCGTCAGCACCTTGGTAACAAGAAACATTGGTAACCGAAGTAGATACATTGAACACAGCATTACCCGTAATGGTAACCACCGCATTGGCCGTAGACACATTACCATTGTTATCAGTTACAGTTAAGGTAACAGTATTAACACCTCTATTGGCACAAGTAAAGTAACTAGGAGCAACACTCAAAGAAGCAATTCCACAAGCGTCATTTGACCCGTTGTCAACCTGAGCGGCAGTGATATTAACAGTACCCACAGCGGTAAGGGCCACATTAATGTTTTGAGCAACCGCCACCGGAGCAACATTGTCAACCACAATAACCGTAGCATTAGCCGTAGAGACATTACCATTGTTATCAGTAACCGTCAGAACAACAGCATTAGCACCAACATGCGAACAATTGAAAGCAGTTTGAGAAAGCGCAAGAGAAGCAACCCCACAAGCGTCAGACGAACCATTGTCAACCGCAGCCGCAGTAGTAGAACCATTACCAGTAGCGTCAAGATAAACAGTAACATTCTGCGCAACAGCAACAGGAGCTACATTATCCACCACAGTAACCGTAGCAGTAGTAGTAGATACATTACCATTGTTGTCTGTAACAGTAAGCGTAACGGTGTTAGCCCCAACATTAGAACAATCAAATGCCGTTTTACTTAGAGATAGAGAAGCAACCCCACAAGCGTCGGAAGAACCATTATCAACCGCCGCCGCCGTAGTAGAACCATTACCTGTAGCGTCAAGTGAAACAGTCACGTTTTGAGCAACAGCAACTGGAGCCACATTATCCACAACGGTAACTGTAGCCGTAGTAGTAGACACATTGTTGTTCACGTCAGTAACCGTAAGTGTAACTGTGTTAGCACCAACATTAGAACAATCAAATGCTGTTTTAGAAAGAGCAAGAGAAGCAACCCCACAAGCGTCAGACGAACCATTGTCAACCAAAGCCGCAG
>JAGQYO010000073.1 GCA_020435995.1 Flavobacteriales bacterium
TTTTATACCATACTTCCAACCATATTTTTTTTTTTTTTTATCTTCCATACCTTACTCCTTCACCAACTCCCCCTTAAAAGCCCGCTGCAACAAGCTATTGAACAACTCTTCTGCTTTGCCTAATGTGGTTTGTGCTTGAGCTTTTTGGGTTTCTATTTCAGCTACTCGATCTGCGAATTGGTTTTGGAGTTTTATAGGAACATTTACAAACAGGAACTCTTTCATGAATTTCTGAGTGATCATTGGTTGGGCTGAACCACTGTTAGAGTTCACAAACTCTCTGTTTAACCCCTTATTCATAAGAAGGTATAACAAGAATAGCGGATTAGCTTTAACTGGTCTGAAGATTAAGACAACAGGATTAATCGTTGCATCTCCTAAATCTTCTCTAACTAAACCAACCTTACCAATAGTATTTCCCCGTTGAACAAATATTAAATCATTTTGCTTTACAATTATTTCTGGGGATTCTTCAAACTTTTCATCAGAAAGATAGACGACTTTCTCTAAATCAATATCACCACTATGAGTAACATGAGTTGCCCCCAATACAACTGCTCCTTCTAGTCTTAGATCTGTTTTCTTGTAGCCTTTCCAGCCAACCCTTCCACGTACTTCGTAATACTCAGCGGCAACCACCTTCTCCCACCCCTTCGGATTAGTAACCGGATCCCCAAACATATCTAAAAACAAACTTTGGGTGAGTTCGTCGTATTTGGCAATGAGGTCTTTGTTGAGTTGGCGGAGTTTATCCGCTTCGTCTAATATAGCCGCTATCTTTTTTTGTATGGGTAATGGTGGTAGGGGGATCTGGAATGCATCAAACTTTTTTTTGGTTATATGCTTCATGGTTGCACCGTGAACTTCATAGCTCATTTTTTCCAGTGAGAATGAAATCAAATGCCTGAAAAATGATTTGTCTAGATCCTTCTTGTCAAAAACAACTTTAAAAATGTGCTGATTTAACCATGCATCGCTTTCTTCCCATTCATAGATGCCTAAAGTAGCCGACCAAGAAATTAACAAGTCTCCCTTTTTTACTAAATACTTCAAAGGAATTTTTCCGCTGAAGTAGTTACTTTGACCTGAGCTTTTAGTCAAGTTTTGAATCCTAATTATCTCCTTTCCTTCAGATTCCCAATCTGAAGGTTTAAATGCGTAACCATTAATAAAACTCGCAGCCTCTCCAAGAGGAATTATTGGCCAATTCATTTTAATAATTTTTCTAAAATTAAAATGGATTTTGATCTTTCATTGTCTAACTCCTTTATGTCATTAATCAGTTTAAAAGGTGACTCATATTTCACTTCTTCATAAATGATCTCCTTGTAGCGGTTAATGCTTAAATCCCAATCGTTTTCTTTTATTTCATCAAAAGGCACCAAAAACGATTGATCGGTTCGTTTTCGGCTTTCTTCACCTGGTATATTTTTAAATCTTGAAACTATATCAGGAAGGTCATTTTCCTTGGTTTCTGCTCGTTTGTCATCGAGGCTATAGCCATCGGCCTTCATGTCGTAGAACCAAACTTTTTCGGTGCCTCCGGTACCTGTTTTGGTAAAAAACAGCACTGCCGTACTTACCCCTGCGTATGGTTTGAAAACCCCACTTGGCATGGAGATTACGGCATCGAGCTTGTGTTTTTCTAGAAGCTCTTGCCTTATCTGTTTATGGGCGCTAGAACTTCCAAAAAGAACACCATCGGGCACAATCACGGCACAGCGACCGCCCGTTTTGAGCATACGCAGCATAAGCGCCAAAAACAACAACTCGGTTTTTTTGGTTTTCACGGTTTTGAGTATAGAGCCTTCTACTCCATCATAATCCAGGCTGCCTTTAAAAGGAGGGTTGGCCAGTACGAGTGTAAAGGCATCCCTTATGTCTCCATTAGACTCACTCAAGGCATCTTTACCTATGAGGTTGGGGCTTTCTATACCGTGCAATTGCAGGTTCATGGCCCCTATACGCAACATGGTGGCATCGAACTCTACCCCTGTAAACATTTTTTGGTCAAAATGGTCTCTAAATGCTTTTTCATGAAACCATTCTTCGTGGGTTTGATGCAGGTATTCGCCAGCCGAAACCAAGAAACCAGCCGTACCACAAGAGGGGTCGCAAATGGTATCTACTTTTTTGGGTTCCACCATATCTACCATCATCCGGATAATATGTCTGGGAGTACGAAACTGCCCATTGGTACCCGCTGTACTCAATTTAGACAACATGTACTCGTACAAATCGCCTTTGGTATCGCGGTCTTCCATTTTCACCTTATCAATCATTTGCACCACCTGATCGAGTAAGCGCGGGGTAGCAATCTGAAATTGGGCGTTTTTCATGAAGTTGGCAAACACACCACCTTGGCTTCCTGAGTTGCGCATGTGGTCGAACACAGTAAGCCCACCAACTTGCGGCCTGCTAAAGAGGTCAAACATGGTTTGAGGGTCTTTTTGCTTGAAGCTATGCCATCGAAGGTCTTTTTGTTCTGGTGTAAAAATCGGGTTCTTTACTACGCCGCCTATCAAGCTGGCTTTCTTCTCTTCTAAAGTTTGTTTTTCGTCGAGCCTACGGATATAAAGCAAGTAGGTAAACTGCTCAATAACGGTTAAGGGATTGGAGTTTCCCCCTGTCCAAAACGCCTCCCAAATGCGGTCTACTTGTGATTTTAATTCTCCTGTGATCATAATTCTTTTATACCTTGGTTCTTGTAGTTACCCCTTCGATTCTTAGTTTTTAAAGTACTTTCAAATTTATACGAAACGTTGCTTTGTGGTTCCTCAATTTTAATTGATTTTGGGCATAATTGTAATGCCATTTTTGGCATAGAATTCTAAGGCATTTTGCAAGTTGACTCCCCTATTAGAACGAGGCAATTGTTTTTCCTCTTCTTTTAATATCCATGCCATACGGTAATTTTCTTGTACTAATTCAGTTATAGATTCAACATTTAGGTTTTCTTTTTCGTCCAGCTTTTTTACGGCATCTCTAAACATACCTCCGGTATAGACATGGTCTAGATTAAAAACTTTTCTGCCTTTATCAAATTGTAGTTGGTGTTCCCAGTTCATGTGTACCAAATCCTTTGGTATGTCTAGGTTCAACTCAAGTCGTCTTTTTCCATATTCTTTTTGGGCATTTTCAGAAACAAGGAACAACCTATCTCGTTCTACAAACTCAGCAAAACCATAAAAATATTGCCGGTAGATATACCAAAGTTGTGTCTTTTTGAAAGTTTGCGGGTTCTCTTTTTCTTCTCTAAGTAACAGCCTCACCATTGGAATCATTATCTCAACGTAATCTCTAATTGTCATGGTCATTTTAAGGATTTTAGCCATATAGGTTGAGCAAATAAAGTTTTAATCTATTATTCTTAGGTTATAAATAATATCATGATCCACAAACTTCTGGATTTCAAAAGTAAGATTTGATTGTTCTAGAATCAAATTTCTCCTAACGGGACGAAAACCATGTGCTATACCGCCATCGATTCGGATATTGAATTTAATATCCTTAGAGGTGAATTCAAATACTCTATAATGAGGTAAACGACATTTCAATTTTTCTATGGCCACTTCGAAAGTCAATGATTTCCCAATTTCAATTAAATCATACTCATAATCCGCCACTTCTTTGTAGTTATGGGTCATGATATTTGGATAGGATTCTGATTTAAAATCAACCTCATTTAGTCGGACTTTCATACTCAGAATATCGATGTTCGCTATTCCTGCAAAAGCCTCAATAAACTGCAATATTAGCCTAAGTGAAAACTCAGATTGATTGTATTTATCAGAGTACACAACCTCATACTTTTTGTTTTTTATTTGACTTAAAAAACCCTCTTTCTTGTTTAAGTTATCGAGCATCATGCCTGCAAGTTCATTGCTAGCAAATGATCCAAATTCATAATTAATACGAGACTCAAACAAAGTATTAGTATTAATATCAAAACCTGGCAGATCAACTAATGCTAATTGGGTATACGTAAGCCCCTTAATTCTGTAGTTTTTTCGCTCAGCTGTATTACCCCAATCTTCATTTAAACCAACCTGGCCTTTTAGTGAAAAGTACTTATAGACTGCATCATTTTGATTGATTGCAGATAGCTGAATATCATAGTTCAATAACTTTTCTTCTTTCCCTTTTTTTAGTGAGATACCTCGAGCAGATAAATAATGTAGCGTAAGTTTATCTTCTTCGCTATTAGCTCGTAACGGGCCTTCAAGAACGAGTGAAACAGCAATATCCGGTGAAGACATTTTATTTGTCCAATCCAATGTTTCAATATTCCAATCTTGAAGATTACCGCTAACGTGAACATCAATTGCTTTTAATCCTTCGGCATAATCCAAACGAGCAATTTCTTGCTTTAAGGAGCCATAAACAGCAAAAACATCCCCTTCAAACTCCGCAAGGTCATGAGGCAATTCAAATTCCTTAATTTCTCGCAACCAATCCAGGGCTAAATTCCTGTCCAATTTTTCTATATTCCACTGTGTATAGCGGTCAACCAAACATTTTGTACATGCATTTTGACAGTCGCAATTGTCCAAAGTTGTTAAAGATCTGGATAATATTTCTCTTATATAAGAGCTAAACAAAGTAGAATATCCGGCCCCACCTTTAGCAGTATCATAAATAAATATTGTGACATAACCTTTATATTTTTTTATTCCAAAACCAATTTCCGACTCTTCGATTGCTAAGTATTCTACTAAGGTTTTGGTAAAAACCACTCCCAATGAATAGGCCAAGCTTTGATCTCGAACAAAAGAACCATCAATGTTTTTCAACCTCAACTCGGTAAAATCCGTTTTGAATCGGCTTCCCAGAATAACGTTGCTTCTAACATTTGTACTTACACAGATACTTTCTCCATCTGCCTCTTTTCCGCCTCTTAGCCTTTTATGCCCATCTAACTTATCTTCTGAAGATTCTACCCTACCGCAATCTAAGCAAACGCTATAACCACTTTCAGGTCCTGTATTATAGAATAGTATTTCCGCTGCATCGTCCGAATCGCTATGTCTAAAATCAATTGATGAAGCCTGTTCTAAATTCCAAGGTTCCAAGTTTAAAAGCAACGGTTCTAAATATTGAGGTTTTACTCTCTCAGAAATCACCCTTGTTGGTATATTAAAGAGATCCATACTGAATCCGGCTGGTTCTATCAGTTCGGTAAACTTCCCTTTGTGCCCTCTTAGATCAATACCTGAAAATGCATTTTCGTTTTGGCATTTTGGACAGGAGTCTTCTATTTCAGCAAACCCAAGAGTTCTTTGATAACCACAGTGATTACAGGCTTGCACAACGTCTCTATTTGCAGAGTTACCCCAACCATCCTGCAAAATAATTCCAGAAGACTCAAAACTCAAACCATCAATTAAAATATGATTCCCGGGTGCGAATTCCGTTAAAGCGCGGTCAATTGAATAGCTAGGATTTGACTTAACTTTATTTTGATCGGTTATTTTTCGTTTGACATCTTCAATAGACGTGTTTTCAAATTCAACTATACCAGTAGGCAGACCCGCATTTGGAAGAAATCCAGATTCTGCAAGATAATTTAAAGCAAACTTCTTTCGAAACTGGGAGTATCGGTAGACAACTGATTTATATGCTGGGCTATTATTCCCAAATTCTTTTTCGATCTCTTCAATTTTCCTTTCAAATGTATTTTTTTGACTAACTGTTTTATGAATAAGTCTTTTGAACTCCAAAGTGACATTTTTAATCAAAACATCTGACTTGATGTCAATAGGTGTACCCCGTACAAGTGACTTTAATTGAGCGTTAATTTTTACCTTTTGCGAATCATTTCTATCCAACAGACCGTCCAACCAGTTCAAAAAAGATTCACCAATGGTAGGAGGGTTATCAAAGAAAAACTCACTTAAACTTTGTTTAATATTTAAACCTCTTTTAGCGTTCTCAACGCTTCTAATAAATATACCTAAGAGCATAGAGTTTACATGTCGCTCTGCAATTCTCTTACTATCGAACTTTATGATTGGTGGAGCAATATCATGCTCTAATGCCCATTTTGGATTGTACATTGTTCTAAGTCCAATAGGATTTGGAGCACAAAAGGTTATTGCAAGGGACTTGTTTTCTCCTCGCCTTCCGGCGCGACCTGCTCGCTGTAAATAATTTGCTGGCATAGGAGGAACATTACTCATTGCTACAGCCGAAATACCACCAATATCTACACCCATTTCCATGGTTGTAGAGCAACTGAGAACGTTTATTTTACCTTCTTCAAATTGGGCTTCTAGTTCTTTTAAACGCTCCTTTTTTTGTTGAGCAGAATGCTCTCCGGCTAAGTAAAGTTTTCCAAAATCAAAAGTTCTTTCATGTAAATCATTCCATAAACCTTCACTTTTAGCATTTTTACTATTTTCTTGAATCCAATGTTGCCTTATAGACTTGTCTAACTCAGCGTTCTCTTGGCTTAAATTAAATGGATACTCATATAATGGAAACTCATAAGAACTTTCTTGTTTAAGCCTATAATTCTCAATGTTTTCGGCGTTCAGATTACCTTTAATCCAAGGGGAATACCCACGAAATACCTTATCTAACAAACGACTAGAAACTGGGCATAGGAATTCGTTTGTGGCCAACTGAAATTTAGTCTTTAACTCTAGGTCTAGTTTGTAGCCATCTCCGTCTAAGGTTAACAATTTAGATTGAAGAGCACGCCAAATCTTCTCTAATAATTCATTTAACTGGTCTTCTTGTTCACGAGTAATTTCGTCCTTTTCATGCCAGCCTAGACCAGCACAAACTAACAACACCAATCTTGACTGAGCCATTGATTTCGAGTTATATAAAGGCCAAGTTTTAATATTTGAAAGGTCGGAATGTGGAGGATAAATAGATTTTGAATTGGAGAAATTATTTTGATTAGAAAAAGTTGTGGAATATCGGCGTATTGCGTCATCAATTTGAAAATGAAATCCGTAACGAACTACATAATCAGCCCCTATTTTCAATAAATCTTGCCATTCATTTAGTTTAATATCTAATGATTCGGCAATTTCTGGAAGCTTTAAACCTTCTAGAGCAGGGTAAGTTATATTAACTAGACCTAAGTTTTCTAGTGAACGCTCTTGAGGCTTTCTTCTGGCAAACTGATCGAATAATAAAGACTTCGCGTACGTGCTGCCATCCAATATCCAATCTTTTCCTCTTGCAGCTTTCGTAAATAGGGTTTTTAAATCTTCACTTTTCTTTAAATGATCAATAAGTTCGCTCCAGGTTGAAGCACTTATCTCTCGAGATGTTTCTGAAGACTGATTTATTTTTTCTTCTACACCCTTTAGTGCATTTTTTAAATGTTGCAATGCTATACCTGGTAGGTTGTCTTGATTCAATGCCTCATTCAACTC
The DNA here is from genome assembly GCA_020435995.1 of Flavobacteriales bacterium. Taxonomy (GTDB): domain Bacteria; phylum Bacteroidota; class Bacteroidia; order Flavobacteriales_G; family Salibacteraceae; genus JAGQYO01. Next base: position 7,392 of record JAGQYO010000073.1, read on the forward strand.
AGCTCTTTGGGATATTAATTCAGTTAATTCCGATTCAGTTGGTTTTTCTGAATTATCATTTAACTTATTAAGTAAGTAATGATACACTTGGTATCGCGTCCAATTGGTTTCTGCATCAATGTTAATGAGTGCCGATATTTTTGCAGTTCCTTGACGACTATCAGTAAACGATATGTATTTTTTTCCATCATTTAATACTTTGCTCGTTCTGTCTTCTACCATTCTTGTTTGATCTAAAATTAAATCAGACAAAATTCGATTAGTGAAAGCTGACGACAGTCTATAATGAATTGGATTTAAATTAGTGTTTGTACAATGTGGACATCTCGAGTCTTCGAGCAAAATAAAATCATCTCCTGACACCAGTTCATTATCCTCAGTAACACTATATCCTGAATAGTCTTTTGAATGAAATTTAGGCTGATTTCTGGCTAACCGAACTCTATTCGTTTCTTCAAATTGGGACTCTTTGTTTTCACTATCCTCTGACCCATCATTTTCTTCAATTATACTAAACGCTTCATATGCCGTACTAGCATTTTGAATGATCTTTTGTCTCCCATTTAGTTTTATTCGATCACCCTCCAACATTACATTCCCGCAGCTTCTACAAGAAATTAATTCTAACAATGGGTAACCACAACCGCATTTTTTTCCAGCAGTTAAATGCATAGTCCCAATAATGCTGCTTGGTTTGTTTTCTTTATGTTCTTCACAGCTAGGGTTAGTGCAGACATATACTCCACCAATTCCTCGTGTAAAATAATGTGCTCTAGAAGGAATGATATTTCTATCAGCTAAACTGTCCATTGCAGAAATTTGGTCTTGAGGTAATTTTAGATCAAGTATTTTACCAATTTCTGATTGTGTATAACCAGCATTTTTCAGAATGAGATTCCGCAGCTGTTTTACTTTTTCAACAGTTAAACCTGCCGGTACTGGGTTCACATTACTATCCCAATCGTTTTTAACTCGGTCACCGGTAATAACCTTTATTTGTTCGATTGAAATTCCACATAGGTTTGACATAAATTTTTTAAGTACTTTCTCATCGCCATTCCCGACTGTAGCGGAAGTAATAGCAAACCTTAAATCCTTTACTCCTACTCCAAAAGCAGCTGCAACTCGTCGAATCAAGAGAGCCATTTCAGCTGCCTTAGAACCAGTAAGAGTATGAGCTTCGTCAAGTAAAATCCATTTTAATTTGCCCTGTGATTTTTCAAGAATAGATGCATCAGTATTTCTGACGAGCATGTATTCTAACATAGTAGGATTGGTAAATAATATTTGAGGTGGAGTTTTTCTTATCTGTTCTCTGGAAATTAATTCTGGTAATGCTTTAATTTTTTCTTCGTTCGTTCTGCGTTCATCCGTATCTCCTGTTAATAAAGCATACTTTATTCCAGACAGAGCTGAGCACCATGCGTGCATTCTTTTTCTTTGGCTTGCAATTAGTGCGTTTAAAGGATATAAAAAAATAGCATTTACACCCTCTTCGCATTTTGAGTTTTCGAAAATATCTTGCAGAACTGGAAGCATAAAACACTCTGTTTTCCCCGAGCCTGTTCCGGTAGTTACTGCAATCGACTTTCCTTCTTTTAGAAGTGCTTTCCAACTCTGAACTTGATGCTTATAAGGATGCCTATTCTTTGGGAATTGAAATTCTTGATTTTCAATGGAATCTAGCGCATCGATAAATTCCGTTTGAAATATAGAATCGGTTTCTCCAAACTCAAATTTATCAGCCTCCCACGGGAAGGTATTTTGGAATACAACTTCAGAAAGTAAAGGGTCTTTAGAAATTAAATACCTAAAATATTGTTGCATTTCCTTATTCCCTGTCGCCCATAATGAAAGTACAGAATCGGTTAATCTATTTTCAGCCTTTTGATAGAACTCGTAGTAATTCATCTTATATTTTTTGTAGGGTATGTAACAATACTTCTTTGTAAAATTCTGGGGCTAAATATTGAGCATATTGAATATTTCTTCGAATGACTTTCCTAAAATCATCTCCTCCCCAAATCGGGTAATCCTTCTGCTCTCCAGAAATTGATTCGGCAGCAGCAATTGGAGCGTAAATTAACAAACTCACTGATTCGTGTTCTCTCACGGGTATTCCGTATGACTGATTAGTTCGAGGAATATTATTTGGCAACTCTCTTAACACCCTTTCTCCAAGTCTCTCTCGTAAATCTCTTATTCGACTATGAGATATGGCTTGACGTACTGCAGACCTTCCAGTGAATACGTAATTCATGACTTCAGGAAAATCAGAGTTAGAGAAATAATTAGTTATAAACCATAAGACATCATCTGATAGTTGTGCTTCATCTATGAGGTTCAATTCACTAAGTTGCTTAAACCAAGCCTCGTTTTTAAGGAAATCAATTACTGAATTTATTGCGACTTCCCAATCTTCTCTAATTATCCAATGAAAGCAGATACCTAACTCCAATTCAAGACGAGGCACAACTTTTTGGATAAACTCTTCTTTATCTTTTGACTTATAACCTAAGAATAGAAAAGCTTTTGCTGCTACAGAGGAACTTCTACCAAATGAGGTAATTTGATCAAATGTTGTAAACGGTATTTTTTCACTTAAACAAATAGCAAAGTATTTATTTAAAACTTTCCAAGATTCATGTTCAAAGGAATTTTCAAGTAATTCATTGTGATATAATTCAACCCTCTCCCACTTTTTTGGTCCGACAAAGTCCTCTCCAGTATTAAAATATCGAGGCATTACTTCACCCACATTGTTTCCAGAGGAAATAACAATGAATTGATTGGTAAATTCATATTGAGGAATGGAGTACTCATCTTCCTCTCTACTCAAAGGAATAAGATCAATATGTTCAGCTAGAGTGCCTAATGGTATCGCAACCAATTCGGTTTCATTTTCAGATGAACCAGTAATATTTACTCTTGAATTTGATAGGGGATCAAGGAAACTTGAAAAACCTGCAACCTCATATGTCAATGTATTTGAATCTGCTGATAGTTCAAGCATGACCTTATTCTCATGATTCATAGGGTCAGCCAAATAAAACTGATGCAATATGTCTTCATGAATTGAATTTAAAGGTTCAAAGCTCGACTTAAGCGTTTTTATAATTTTTACGTCATTTTTTAATGCGGACTTTATGGTTAATCTCGTTTCAGTATTAGAATTGCTTATTATCCTCAACCCAGAAAGGTTCTGAATATGAAGTGTCCGATTTGTAGGAATTAGTTCTCCTTCTCGCCCAATAATACCTATCCCTCTTAATGGTGATTCAAATTCAAAAAAAAGACTTCTATTTCTACTTTCTTTAATAGTAGCCTTAATGGCTTTTGGAGCCTTATTTTCTTCTTGGTTTCGCCTAAGATAAAAAATGTTATGACCCTCAGTTTCCATTTCAAATAAATGAGACTTTTGAATGGTAAAAAGGAATTGACCACTTTGAACAGTAATTTTTGCTTCATCTATTGATTCAGACAAGGTATTTATCGTAAAATCTCCTATGCTGTAGAAGTGGTCGTATGCCACAATTCCGTCCCGTTCAATTTTAAGATCATAGCAGCCAATACCTATTCGGTTTTGAACGTTTATGTTTTGCCACTCTTCGAATGACTTTCTTTTTCGAATATTAATTCTAAATTCTCCACTAGGTAACTTTTTCCCCGTTTCATCATAGATAAGTACAGTTGGCTTCTTCATAACCACAGGCATGTTTGCTCTTAACATCCAAGCTGGTTTCTGTGTAATTATTGTCCAATCAAACGATTTTACATCGCAGTAATAAGTTTTACTGTACTCTTTGTTTGATAATGTTATTTCACCTTCAAACTCCAACCAATTTACCTCATGATCAAATATTCTAGTTTTGGAAGTAAACACTTCGACACTCCAGTCCTCTGGAAAAATCACAGCAGCTTCAGAATAAGACGTACCGTTTGATTTTACTAAGCGCCATTCTTCTTCGTTATATTTCACCCACAAGGAAGGTTCGCTAAGATTCGGGACCTGTTGGATAAAATCATGAACGGGATATTTATCTCCTTCAGATTGCACGTAAGTGTTTGGAATACTATCAGTACCATCCCATTCAATACTGCCACCGCTAAACCAATCTGTTTTGTATTTACCATTTAATGTTCTCCTAAACACACATAGCAGTTCATCGTTTAGGTAAAAATGATACTCTCTTTTACCTAATTCAAACCCAAAAATTTTTGCAAGATCATCTTCATTATAAATACCCGCTAATCCAACTTGAAGTACAATTTTTTCTCTATTGAATTCCTTGGATAGCAACCAATATACTTTTGGTTTGGTCTCTCTTGTTTTTCGTTTTAAGCTTTTCTTCTTCTCTTTAAGTTTGCATGATAATTTTTCAATTACCTCATTTGATTTAAGAAGATCATCGTAGATACTTTCTCCGTAGAGGATAGAGCGAACAATTTCAAAACAATTTTCATAAATAATATCGTTTTGGCTAGACTTTGGAAGAAAGCTGATAATTTCACTCTTGAACGCAAAATCTTCAATAGACTCTGGCTGCTCCTCCAAAACAGCCAATAAAAAATCTAAATAATTTCCATAATTGTCTGAAATATGTTTCAGTGGTAGGCCACCATGAAGTAGCATGGTTTTGAAATAGAGTGTGTTTTGTCTTGTTATCCATTTTATCCCTAAACGCTTAGCTCCATTTCTCGCATATTTGTAAAACTCTTCCTCGTCAATTTGCAGGGATATGTTACCACCTAATGTGTCAAATACTGCCTTTTTACTAGGTGTTCCGCCATTGTAAAGATTTCTCCACCATTCAGCATAATAGATAAATACATCTCTTGTGTCTATTGAATAAGGGGTAGAATATTGTAATTCTCTCTTTAACTCATGAAATTCGTCCGCTGTAAGACCATATTTCCAAATGGGTTGATTTTGATGTTGATCTAATCCCCTTCTATTCAATAACCTCAGAAAATATCCCATTATATACTCTTTAAATCATGATTAATTATATCTATATCAATCAACTAGCAACCCTTACCTACCAAACAAACTTATTTGGTAACTATGCAGTCATTGCGCACAATAAGTTTTAATGTTTCTGTACCTCTGTACCAAAAGAATTGATCAAAGATGTCAGTTCTCTATTAGGTATTACTTCTATCCTCACTTCCAAACTACCATCCTTCATCCTTCGGGCTTTTTGAGTTTGATGCAAGGGTTTGGTTTCTATATACGGCGCTATTTCTGAGCTAAATATCATTTTTATCTCTTGGGGTTTATCTTCTATTTTTCTAGTCACCCCTATCATATCCGAGAACCAGTCTTCCCAATCAATTATGTTAGATCTGTAATTGCCTTCCACTTCCTCAATTGTCACTATTCGATCCAAAGGCATGTTCCAAGCATCGATATTCAATTCCTCATTGTATCCAAGCACGAACCAACGGTTATTGTATTGTTTGAGATAATAAGGATGAAAAGTCAAATTAAAAGCTGGTTTATTGAAGGGCTCATAAGTCGCATTCAAAACACGTTTGTTGACAATGGCATTAAATAGAGGCGTGATAAAATCGTAGCCTTTGTAATCAATATTGGTTTCGTAGGAAATCACCTTTCTATTGTCGCCTGATATATCAAAATGGTTGGCTAGAATTGATGACGTCTCTCCAATCCATTCAAACCCTGGACGCCCTTCGAACCTGCTCATGATGGCCAGTGTAGCTCCCAATTGTTCTGCCTCTGTTACATTTAACCCTGAATTTGAAATTGAATAGTTTTTATCAGAATATCGATAATACCCTTTTCTTCCATCGCGATATGTCTCAATCGGAGCGGTAAAACCTTCTTCCGACCGCATGAATTTAATATCCTCTCTTAATTGTCTGATTTGAACTCCAGAAGTATTTGGGTCATGAGAACTCAAGGCCTCATTGATTTCCTCCAAAAGTTCTTCGAAATAGTATTTCCTTCCAAAATTTCGAAAGCATTTGTCAAGCGTTCGGTATCGGAGGTAAGCATTTTTATTGGTAGCCATAGCGCTTCATTCTAAAGCGAATAAAAGTAGGATATTGATGAGAATAAGCAGACACGCGTTTAAAAATTAGATTAAATTAGAGTTCATTAATTTCAATTCCTAAATCCCCTAGAATATGGTCTTTCAAGTAAAACACATTGATTTTTATGGTCAATTTGAAAAATGGAAAGAAAAAGAGAGTAATGCTGATCTAGAGGGTGTTTATCGGGTCTTTCTTGTTGATTCAGATGGCAAAACCAAATCAATTCAACGTTTTGGAGGAGAAGACTCTACAGGAACACTTTATTATGGAAAGTCAACAGATTTAGCTTCTAGATTGGGCAAGCTTGTCAATTTGTTAAACGACTCAGGCCCAAAAAAAGGTCACGTAATGGGTGTTCGATACAGAAAAATGAAACGGGTTCAGGAATTAGCACCAGTTGAGAATTTACGTGTAGAAGTTATAATAGACTCAAACCCAAGGGCGAAGGAAATAGAATTACTGGAAAAGTATAAGGCCTTGTTCGGTGAACAGCCCCCATTAAATTATCAAAGCTAACTTCAATTGAAATGGAAATTCACAAGGTTTGCTCCTTGAATAACGCTTAACTAGTTGGAAAAAATTTTCACCTCAATATAAACTCAATACCATTAATCGCCGCAACATGTGGCGTTAAATCGTTGGCATAGATATAAAGTGTGTGGGTTCCAGAGTCCAACCAAATTGGAAATTCTGAAATAGTGTTCGAACCTGATTTTAAATGGAAGTTGTCAATAGATAACTGAGACGTAACCCCCGATTGAACTCCACCTTGTGTTCCTTGCCTCCCTAATGACGCAAATGTAATTTTCCAAATTTTTCCTTGAGGTATTGTAATTGACTTGGTGTAGACGCTACTTCCAGTACCTGTTAATGTCTCATTAATCACTCGTCCAAATTCAAGCTCATTTTGTGCGTATCCACCAAAGGAAACTAAAAGGGTAAAAAACAAAATATTAAATAGTCTCTTCATGCTCCTAATTATTTTACATTAAACTCTATGACCGACATCGTACCTATACACGATGAAACTCCAGATGGAGTCCCAAATAGAAGGACTAAATTATAGGTTCCTTCAGACACCCAAATTGGGAAAATAGATGTGTAATATCTTGAAGAACTTAACGGATTGTAATAAAGAGAAATGTCATTGAAGGTTAGAGCCACTCGCTGCCCCTCCGCACCATAAACTCCAGCAGTTCCCATATCCTCGCCAGCAAAAGCACTTGTTATTTTCCAAACTTTACCAGCAGGTATGGTCACCGATTTGGTAACCACGCCCCCTACTCCGCTAATTTTTTCGGTATGTACTCTCGAAAATTCTAACTCGTTTTGAGCGTGAATAGATAAGGAAACCAACACACCTAAAAGTGCCATAATTAATATTTTAGAAGCCATCACTTGTATAAATTAAGGTTTTGTTACTAGAACCGTTTTTTTGAATTTCAATTTTGTTCCAAGTCGAGTCCTGATACATGTATAATCCTGGAATAGTATCAGTACGATAAATTAGCAATCCTTGAGCGGGGCTAGGTATTGAATCGTAGTGTGTTTTGGTCATTTTAGGGGGTAAAAACCCCTTTGTAGTGGATTTCACTTCTAGTGCCGCACTTGGATGCGGCTGACTCGTTCCTATACCAACGGCTTTTTTATTGAATGTTGCAATACTGTCTTTTTCAGTCCATATAGAAGGTAACTTCAATTCATTTCCGTCAGTAATTCCAAGGGTATCCCCTTTTAGTGTTAATACTTGATTGCCGTTTACGTAACCCGGTTCGAAAATAAAGGAACTCGAATCTATTAAATAACCATTGGCCCTATATCCACTCATCTGATTTACCGTGCTTCCTCCACTTACTATAAAGGCACTTCCATCAGTCAAATTAGCTTCTATACCATTCACTGTTATAGTCGAATTACCATTATAATTTGTTGATAGATTTGCCACTCCGTAACTAGTAATGACAAATATTTTACCTGAGGGTACAGTAAAAGGAGTCGCTGGCGCATTATGTGGCTCTATGAATGAAGCTGAATCCACAAGAAATCCATTCATTACCCCATTATTTGTAGAATGCCTAATTGTTTGTCCTG
>JAGQYO010000074.1 GCA_020435995.1 Flavobacteriales bacterium
GTCGCAGTCATGTTGAAGAAATTCTATCTCAAGTTAGCGGAGTTTCAAAGGCATCTGTTGACTTAGCTAGAGCAGAAGCTACAATTGAAATGGTGTCTCATATTCCGCTTGAAACATTTCAAAAAGCTTTAAAAAATGATGGAGATCAATATAGTATTCACCATCCTGGAACACAGCACCCACCTATGAAAATAAAAAAAGAACTACCCAAAGGCACCGGTAACGGTACATTTTATTGTCCGATGCATTGTGAAGGTGACAAAATTTATGACAAGCCCGGCGATTGTCCGGTTTGCGGAATGGATTTGGTTGAAGAACAAAACCTCTCGGCCATAAAAACAGAACAATGGACCTGCCCCATGCACCCAGAAATTGTAAAAGATGAATTTGGCGATTGCCCCTTGTGTGGAATGGATTTAGTCCCCATGCAGGCCGACCTTTCTTCAGAGGAAAAGACCTATAAGAACCTATTGAAAAAATTTAAAACTGCGTCGGTATTTACCATTCCCATTTTCGTGATCGCAATGAGCGAAATGATTCCAAATAATCCATTATACGAAATGATAGATCACGGATATTGGAATTGGGTTCAGTTTGGGTTATCGATTCCAGTAGTTTTTTATGCCACTTGGATGTTCTTCATACGTGCATACAAGAGTATAAAAACTTGGAATCTCAATATGTTCACCCTCATTGGAATTGGCGCAGGTGTAGCTTGGGTATTTAGTGTTGTAGCTTTACTTTTTCCCGACGTTTTTCCCAGTCAATTTAAATCCGATTCTGGAGCTGTACACGTTTATTTTGAGGCGGCTAGTGTTATCCTTACCTTGGTGTTGCTCGGCCAGCTTTTGGAAGCTCGCGCTCATAGCAAAACCAACTCTGCGGTAAAAGAGTTATTGAAATTAGCGCCAAATAAAGCTGTAAAAATAGTAGACGGTAACGATGTTGAAGTGAGCATAGATAAGATCGTCCTCAGTGATATTCTGAAAGTAAAACCCGGGGATAAAATTCCTGTGGATGGTGTTATTATTCAAGGCAGCACAACCATTGATGAATCTATGATTACCGGAGAACCTATTCCTGTAAACAAAACAATAGACGACAAGGTAAATAGCGGAACAATTAACGGTAACCAAACCTTTTTGATGAAGGCAGAAAAAGTGGGTAGCGACACCTTGCTTTCTCAAATCATACATTTGGTAAATGATGCCAGTAGAAGCCGCGCACCTATTCAAAATTTGGCAGATAAAGTATCTGGCTACTTTGTGCCGGCAGTGGTTATTATTTCAATGCTAACTTTTGTATCGTGGGCCATTTGGGGGCCAGAGCCAAGGTTTGTCTACGCTTTTGTGAATTCTATAGCCGTATTGATCATTGCATGCCCCTGTGCCTTAGGATTAGCTACACCCATGTCGGTAATGGTTGGTGTGGGCAAAGGAGCACAAAATGGTGTTTTGATTAAAAATGCCGAAGCATTAGAGAAATTAGATCAGGTTGACACCTTAATCATTGATAAAACTGGAACCATTACAGAGGGAAAACCTACCGTTGAAAAAGTGGGTTCCTTTCATAGAGATTTTAATGAAAATGAAGTGCTCCAATACATCGTATCCTTAAATACCAACAGCGAACATCCATTAGCAGAAGCGACTGTAAAATATGGAAAAGAAAAAAAAGCAGAAATACTCATCTCCGAGACGTTTACTGCGGTTACCGGCAAGGGCGTTGAAGCTACCATTAACGCTAAAAAAGTGGCCTTAGGCAACCCAAAGATGATGGTTCACGCGAAGGCGGATATCGCTACAAAAATGGAAGAAGAAGCCAAGACCTATCAAAAACAAGGTAAAACGGTTTCTTATTTATCCATTAATCAAGCAGTTGTTGGTTATGTAGTAATTGGCGATAAAATAAAGGCAACAAGTGCAAAAGCAATTAAAGCACTACAAGATAAAGGTATTGAGGTAATTATGCTTACTGGCGACAACCACAACACTGCACAGGCCGTAGCAACTCAGCTTCATCTCACCGATTTCAAAGCAGGTATGCTACCCGAAGATAAACTTAATGAAGTAGTAAAACTACAAGCCTCTGGTAAGGTGGTAGCCATGGCTGGTGATGGAATAAATGATGCGCCAGCATTGGCAAAAAGTGATGTGGGCATCGCTATGGGTACTGGAACAGATGTAGCCATTGAAAGTGCTATGGTTACGTTAGTAAAAGGCGATCTACATGGTATTGTAAAGGCTCGACAATTAAGTCATGCGGTTATGATAAACATCAAACAAAACCTATTTTTCGCCCTTATTTACAACACGTTAGGTGTCCCCGTTGCGGCGGGACTACTTTTCCCGTTCTTTGGAGTTTTACTGTCGCCCATGATTGCAGCACTTGCCATGAGTTTTAGCTCGGTATCGGTAATTGCAAACGCCTTAAGATTGAGGAATGCCCATATTTAAAATCTAATGGTATTTTTTTTTAACGCGTCGATATAAAACCGTAAAAACGAAATTTGAGAATACATGACACCTAAAGATAAAAAACAGCAAGAAAAACCAAGGTTACATCCGCGAAACCAAAACCGAGAGAGATACGATTTGAGTGCATTAATCACATCTATACCTGAATTAAAAAAACATATCATTCCCAACAAACACGGTCAAAAATCAGTCGATTTTGCTAATCCGCAAGCGGTTAAACTCCTGAATAAAGCACTACTCCACCACTACTATGGAATTGAACACTGGGATTTCCCAGATAAAAATCTTTGTCCACCTATTCCAGGCAGGGCGGATTATATCCATCATGTGGCGGACTTGCTAAGTGAAAACAACTTTGGAAAGATACCTACGGGCGATGCCATCTTGTGCTTGGACGTAGGTGTAGGAGCCAGCTGCATCTACCCTATTATAGGAGTAGTTGAATACGGTTGGAAATTTATTGGATCTGAAATTGATCCTCAATCAATTGCCACAGCTGAGCACATTGCCAGTTCTAATCCAAGGCTTGACAAATTGGTTGAATTCAGGTTACAATCTAAATCAAAAGATGCGTTTTTTGGAATAATCAACAAGGAGGAGAAAATCGATCTAAGCATTTGTAATCCGCCTTTTCATGCCTCAAAGGAAGATGCCGACAACGGCAGCCGCCGAAAGGTGAAAAATCTAACAGGAAAAAAAGAAAAAGTGCCCGAGCTCAATTTTGCTGGCATCAGCAGCGAATTGATATGCGATGGAGGTGAAAATAAGTTTATTCAAAACATGATAAGAGAAAGTGGAAAATTCTCGAAAAACTGCCTTTGGTTCACCACCTTGGTATCGAAGCAATCAAACCTTAAAGGGATATATAAATCTTTAGAAAACCATAAGGTAAGCCAAGTTAGAACCATTCCGATGGGTACTGGCAACAAATCCAGCAGAATAGTTGCATGGTCATTCCTAACTAAAGAAGAGCAAAAAGAATGGCGGGAAAGCCGATGGAGAATAGCGGTTTAAAATATCTGAGTCACACTTCTTCGCTATGTTGGGGTAAATATTCCTACCCTATATAAGACAGTTAGCATCATTCAAATCTCTTTTTTGGCTGGAGAATGTTAGGTTTGCTCCTATCAATGGTACTTCTCCTTAATGTTTTCATCCAAATAACATAACATGACATCCCAAAACGAATACGAAAGACCCCAATTGCGCAAAGGAATCGGCAAGGCGGGTATGTTCAGCTTGGCTTTTGGGGCTATGATAGGTGTTGGATGGGTTACCGCTATGGGATCATGGTTGTCCAATGCGGGCCCTGTGGGAGCAAGCATTGCCTTCGTTTTAGGAGGGTTGCTCATGCTTGCCATTGGTTTGTGCTACGCCGAAGTCACCTCTGCCCTACCTTTATCTGGCGGTGAGGTAGCCTATGCTTACAAGGCCTTTGGCACTTCTAAGGCTTTTGTTGTGGGTTGGTTCTTGGTTTTTGGCTACCTCTCCGTTTCGGCCTTCGAAGCCATTTCTATCAGCAAGGTAATCAGCTATTTATTGCCCTCCATCAACTACTGGCACTTGTATTCCGTAAATGGAAGTCCTATTTACTTCTCACATGTAGCCCTAAGCGCTTTTTTCGTGGTGTTGATTAGTTTCATTAATTACACTGGGGTAAAAAACTCGGCTAGATTTCAAGTCGGGCTAACGATTCTATTTATCAGCCTCACTTTCATATTTGTAGTAGCCGGCTTGGTAATGGGCGACTGGAATCATTTAAGCCCCTTGTTTTCTTCCGAGCAAACTGGCTCCATAACGGCGGGAATCGCAATGGTACTGGTTACAGTTCCTTTCTGGTTTGTAGGTTTTGATACCATTCCACAAGCTGCTGAGGAAGTAAACGACAACATTTCGGCTAAAACAATTGGAATGCTCATTCCCATTTCTATTATTTCGGCTGTTTGTTTTTACGTCCTTCTGATTATAAGCACCTCAGTTGCAGCACCCTGGAGCGAAATTGTTAATGATCAACTCCCTACTGCCAAGGCATTTGAAATAGCCACTAAGTCTCCCTTTTTGGTAAATCTCATTTTGGTAACAGCCATAGTGGGATTACTCACCAGTTGGAATGGCTTTTTTCTGGCTGGTTCGCGCGTGCTATTCGCTATGGGAAGAGGCAAAATCATAACTCCCATACTTGGGCAATCTCATCCCAAATTTCAAACCCCATACAGGGCGGTGCTGTTTAGCGGTGCGGTAACCTTTTTGGCCTCTTTGATGGGCTCTGGTGCCATGGTGGCATTTGTAAACGTAGGTTCGCTTTGTATTGTCATTGCCTTTTTAGGGGTTTCGGCATCTTTTATTTCGCTCAGAAACAAATTTCCAAACCTACCCCGCCCGTTTAAAACCCCTGGCGGAAAATTCTTAGGATATGCAGGCATCATCGGCTCTTTGGGTATTCTTTCGGTAATGGCAATTCCTAGTAGCCCTGTGGCCTTAGTTTGGCCACTCGAATGGGCCATCTTTTTAACTTTCGCACTACTTGGTTTAATTTTCTGGTTTGTATCGGCCAAAGACCGGAAAAAAGTAAAGCAAAAGGAAAGAGATTTTATGATTTTAGAAAAATATATCTAGGTCCTAACGTGAGGTTTTGCATCGGATTTAGGATGAATATCTTTCTTCCGAAAAGCCCTTCCATTCTGCTGGCTTGGAGCTAGTAAGCCTTCATATAATTTTTATCTTGCGCACCTAATATAAGGTTCTCTTTTAGCGCATTTTGGCTCCGTGCAAAAGTGTTGTCATAGATAGCATAGCTAAAGGTCAAATAGCTCAAAGTCAAATATTTATAATACATTATGAAAAATTCAAATTATTCCAAAGTATACCGAATAATGCACTGGCTAATAGCGGTTTCATTTATGCTTTTGCTAATTACTATTTTTTTGCGCTTAACTTGGATGAATAAGTACAATGTGGCGGCGATCATTCAGGATTTTTTGAAAGATACCGATTTGGTTTTGACCCAAGAACAACTCATTGTTTTGGCCAAAAAAATCAGACAACCGATGTGGGATTGGCACATTTATATTGGCTATTTCTTGGTTGGCTTGTTTAGCCTGCGATTTATGCTGCCCCTATTCGGAGAAATGAAAATTCAGAATCCCCTGGCTAAAAATATCACTGCTAAAGCCAGGTTTCAAAATTGGACCTATATCATATTTTATTTCTGTGTGCTTGTTTCACTGCTCACCGGACTCATTATCGAATTAGGGCCGAAGGAGTTCAAAAAACCTATGGAAGAAGTTCACGAGTTGGGAATTTATTATCTGATTGGGTATATATGTATCCATTTGGCTGGTGTATTGTTCGCCGAGTTTACCGATCAAAAAGGAATAATATCAAGGATGGTGAGTGGCAAGCTAAACAAAGAATAATTCTAAGCCCCCCGCCATTCACGCTTTCTAGGGCATTTAACAATTGCTTACAAAATTTATAAAGACAAGATAAAAATAAAAGTACTTTTGTGAGTGAATACTAACTAACATAGTTAAAGAGAAAATGAGTAGTAATAATTTCACAGAACGACAAATTGAAATCATGGAAGCAGCCGCTAGGCGCATTGATAGTTCGGGGATTCAAGAATTAACCATTAAGACCCTCTCTGCAGACTTAAACCTATCGGAAGCCGCATTATACCGGCATTTTAAAGGAAAAAATCAAATATTGCTTGGGCTGATATCCTACTATATAATGAAAATGAGCGAACGGATAGCACTTATTTTGAATGACGACCAAAAAAAACCTTCTGAGCTACTAAGAGAAATATTCGCTTCACAACTCAATACTTTTGTTCAAACGCCATCCATAGTAAGTGTCATTTTTTCGGAAGGAATTTTTCAGTTTAATCATGAATTAAGTGATAAAATATCTGGTATGATGGCCCTTATGCAACAGAACATCAATTCGCTCATTACCAAAGGACAAACCCAAGGAGTATATAGTAAATTACTAAGTTCGGAAGCGATCACAACCATTATTATGGGTAGCATGCGCATGGTGGTACTAAAGTGGAAACTATCAGGAAACAAATCCGATTTGGTAAAAGATGGAAAAGGTATCCTAAACGGAGTTTTAAAAATGATTGAAAAATAATAACAGATTAATTTAAAAAAGAAAACATGAAAAATTACATGACTACCATTACCCTACTCATTACATTATTTGCGGTGAGCAGCGCGGCACAGGCCCAAGATAACATGCAAAGTGAAGGTTTGGCTATTGAACTCAATGAAGGAAAAAAATGGGTGGTGAATAAAGATATGACCCCCTTTATTATTGAGGCAGAAAGCATATTGAAGGCTTACAAAGGAGGTGATTATAAAAATCTTGCGAAGCAATTGGCAGAACAAAATAAAGGTTTGATTAACAGCTGTACAATGGATGGGAAAAGCCATGACGAGCTACACAAATGGCTACATCCACATCTGCAATTGGTAACAGCCCTAAAAAACTCAAAAAACGAGAAAGAGGCCAATGCGGTAATTAAAGATTTAAATAAGTCATTTGAGATCTACCATACTTACTTCGAATAACGCGCCACTCAAAAAAAAAATTTATCCCATGAAGTTAGTAAACACTCACATACTGGTATCATTATTTCTGCTTCAACTCTTGGTTGTTCCAGCTAGTATGGCCCAGCAATGGAGCTTGCAACAGTGCTTGGATTCTGCCCAACTGAGGAACAAGAACCTTCAAATTGCGAGCAACAAAATGGTCATTAGCGATCAAAAACAAAGGGAAGCTAAGTCGAATCTACTGCCCAAGCTCACCGCCAATGGCGAGTACAAGTATTTTACAGATTTGCCCCATCAACTTATGCCGTTAAACACCTTCAATCCCTTAGCCCCAGCGAGCGAGTTCAAAGATGTGCAATTTGGAGTGCCTCATAACCTAAATGCCAATTTACAATTGGCCATTCCACTCTACAACCCGAAGATATACGGTGGTATTGAAGCAACTAGAATCGCTTCAGAATTAAGCGGATTAGAATACGAGAAGAATAAAGAAATGGTGTTTTTTGAAATTTCGAACCTGTATTACAACGCACAAATTCTGCAAACCCAAATTTCTTTTTTAGATAGTAACCTCAGCAATGCCAATAAGTTACTCAAGAATTTAGACCTCCTGCATTCCCATCTTCTGATAACCGGTACCGATGTAGAAAAAGTTCATTTGCAAATTGCTCAGCTCTCTACACAAAAAACCACGGTAGAGAATAAACTCATACAAGTGTTGAATGCCTTGAAATTCACTATTGGAATCCCGAGCGATACTCACTTTGAAATTGAGCAAGAAATTGTAGCTGATAAATCAAATGAGCTGAGCCCAAAAGCATCAATAGATGCTCGAATGGTAAAAATCCAATTTGAATTGTTGAATAGTGAACTTAAAACCATGAACAACACCAGATATTTACCTCAAATAAATCTCATTGGCAGTTACGGTACTACTGGCTTTGGATATGATAAAAAGCCAAATGCATTTCTTGATTTCTACCCCTTGGGTTTTGCTGGAATCCAAATTTCCTATCCCATTTTTAATGGAAGCACAACTTTGAGAAAAGCGAGTCAAAAAAAGATAGAAATAGCTAACAATGAGCTCAAATCAGACTTGATAAAAGACCAAAATGCCATGCAAATTGATAATGCAAAAATGCAGAAAACGACCTCCTATTTGGCTATAGAAACTTCTAAACAACAAGTAGAATTGGCCCAAAATATCTACAACAACACCGTTTTGCAGCAAAAACAAGGTATGGCCTCTCTCACTGAAGTACTCTTAGCAGACAACGCTTTGAGGGAAGCACAGCAAGGCCATATTTCGGCCATTGTTGAGTACTTAAAATCAGATTTAGAATTGAAAAAATTAACGGGAAACCTTTTGTCATTGTAAAAAATAAAAATCATGAATGGAAAAAAAATAATCTCCATTGTTATAGGAATTGCAATTGTAGTAGCTTTTGTTTATAAGCTTAAATCCAACAAAGAAACCACTACCGAAAAAATCTACTATTATGACAAGGAGCAAGCTATACAAGTAAAAACGCAGACCATAAGGTTTGAGGAGGTAAGCAATGAAATGCAGTTTAGCGGAACTTTCGATGCCAATAGAGAATCGAAAATCAGCGCAGAAACTCAAGGGAAAATAAACCAGATTTCGGTAGATGTTGGCGATTTTGTAGAAAAGGGCGAAACTCTAATTCAGTTGGATAATGCCCTCCTCTATTTACAAATGCAAGCTGTGGCTGTTCAAATAGAAGGACTAGAAGCAGATGTAACCCGCTTTACCATATTGTCAAAGTCAGATGCCATAAACGGCGTTCAACTAGAGAAGGCCACCCTCGGTCTCAAATCGGCAAAAATTCAGAAAGCAACCCTTCAAGAGCAAATAAATAAGACAACTATTAAAGCTCCATTTAGTGGGTTTATTACCTATAAATTCACCGAAATCGGGGCCTTTGCGGCGCCCGGCGTTCCTTTGCTTCAAGTAACAGATTTGCATGAATTGAAATTTACAGTTTCCGTTTCAGAAAACGATTTGAACCTATTTTCTTTAGGTAAAAACTACACGGTAAAAGTGGATATTTATCCAGATGAACTTCTTATAGGAAAGGCTACCCACATGGGTAGCAAGGCCAATATGGGTGGGAGTTATCCCGTTCAGTTTACGGTAAAAAACCTAGCGGATAGCAAGATAAAATCCGGAATGTTTGGAAAAGTTTTTCTAAAAAATGAAACCAGCGAAAAGGGTTATATCATTCCCTCCTCGGCAATACTTGGCAGCTCAAACGATGCCCAAGTCTACCTGATAAAGGACGGAAAGGCCGTGCTAAAAGCGATAACAATAAAAGAAAAAATTGCAAACACCACTGTGGTAAGCCAAGGAATTAATGACGGTGATGTGATCATTACAGAAGGTTTGATCAATCTTTTTGATGGTGCTAATGTTTCATTCAACTAAAACAAAAACATTATGAATTTAACAGAAATATCGATTAACCGGCCGTCGCTTATCATAGTTCTCTTTAGCGTATTAACCCTTCTCGGCTACATCGGCTTTCAGAACCTGAGCTATGAATTAATGCCCGATTTCAATCAGCCTGTAGTCGTTATAAAAACAGGCTATCCGGGTGCGGAACCCAATGAGGTTGAAACCTCAGTTTCGCGTAAAATTGAAGACGCCTTATCTAATTTGGAAGGGGTTGACTACTTGGTATCCAAATCATTACCTAATGCTTCGGTAATAATAGCTAACCTAAAATATGGAACAGATTTAGACAAATCCATGCAGGATGCCCAACGCTATATCGACAACATTCGCAAGGATTTACCAGCCGATATTATGAGTCCAGAAATGAGCAAAGTTTCACCCAACGACTTGCCCATCATGTCGATAAGCGCCACCAGCGATTTGCCTTCGACTGAGTTTTACCAAAAAATGAAGGACGATTATTTGCCGCAGATTCAGCAGTTAAAGGGAGTTGCAGAAATCACGCTTTTAGGCGGGGAAGAAAGGGAAATTCAAGTAAAAATAGATCAAAACCGACTAAAAAATTACAAAGTTTCGCTCTTGCAAGTAGTAGAATCAATCAACCGATCTGGATTGGATTTGCCGGCAGGAAAGGTTCAAACCAATACCGAAAATAATACCGTAAGGCTAACTGGAAAATTTGCCACGATTGAGGATATAAAAAATGTGCAAATAGCCATGCCGATACCTGGCAGTCCCATTTATGTGAAAGATGTTGCCAACGTTGTTGACGGCATTAAAGAAACTACCTCATATAGCAGATATAATGGTAAAGCCGGAATTGGGCTTATGCTAAAAAAACAAGGTGACGCCAATGCGGTGGATGTGTCTAGACTTATTCGAGCAAAATTTGAAGCCATAGAACTACAAGACAAAGACGCCAATGTAAAATTTATCATTGCCGACGATAGCACCGACAACACCATTGCAGCGGTCGACTCCGTGGTGTTCGATTTAATTCTTGCTGTAATTCTGGTATCACTGGTTATGTTGCTGTTTCTTAGAAGTTTTAGAAACTCCTTGATTGTACTCATCGCAATTCCTACTTCTTTGGTTACCGCCTTTGCTATGATGTGGTTATTGGGCTACACATTAAACCTGATGACCTTGTTAGCCATGTCATTAATTATCGGAATATTAGTAGACGACGCCACGGTGGTTCTCGAAAATATTCAAAAACATCTGGACAAGGGCAAAGAGAAAAGAACGGCAGCCATGGATGGCCGAATGGAAATCGGTTTCTCTGCACTTTCTATTACCTTGGTAGATGTGGTGGTTTTCTTACCCATTCTTTTTCTTCAAGTATTTGTGGCTGACATGCTTAAGCAGTTCTCCGTAGTGGTTATTACCTCTACCCTCACCAGTTTGTTGGTAGGGTTTACGCTCACTCCTTGGATGGCTTCGCGAATTGGTAAAAAAGAAGATTTACAGCCCACCAATTTCTTTAACCGTTTCTTGCTCTGGTTCGAAATACAACTCGAATCTTTTACAGAGTGGTATGGGCAAATGCTCAAATGGGTAATGGGACATAAAATCATTTTTACTGGAATTGTATTGGTGCTTTTTGCAATGACATTGGGCATTATGAAACAAGGCATTATTGGCAAAGAATTGATTTCCACTGGCGACCAAGGAAAATTTAAATTGGCATTAGAATTTGACAAAACCACAGCCATTCAACAGAATAATTTAATCTCTACTGAAATTGAGCGTTACTTACTAGCTCAAGCAGAGATAAAAACCGTGTTTAGCAACGTAGGTGGGCCAAGCACAGGAATTGGAAGTCTGGGTGTAGGTTCGGTCAACAAAACGGAATTTACAGTGCAGTTAAAAAGCAAAAAAGAATTGGATAACCTGCCTACCGAAACTTATATGAAAAACCTAAGAGAGGACTTAAAAATTAAGTTTCCAGGTATCAACTATTCAATGGTGGCATTGGGACTCATTCCTAGATCGGCACCAATCGAAATCACCTTGAGTGGGAGCAACTTAGCTAAGGTAATGAACAGTGGAAATGAATTAAAATCAATTATTGAAAAAATTCCAGGGGCCGATAATGTGCGACTCTCTGTGGAAGCGGGAAGCCCTGAATTTAAAGTGGTCCCAGATAAAGACAAAATGCAGCGTTTGGGCCTAAACACGGCTTATGTGGGTATGAATTTGCGTACAGCCTTCACAGGAAATGAAGATGCTAGTTTAACCCAAAACGGAACAGAATATCCAATTCGGATTTGGGTTGATGACTTTGACCGCCGAAATTACGACGACGTAAAAAACCTAAACATCATAAATCCTATGGGAGTCGCTGTAAAGGTTTCTCAATTTGCGAGTGTAGAACAGGACAACTCCCCTTCCCTCTTGGAGAGAAAAGACCGCCAGCCCGCGGTTACGCTTACAGCAGATGCGCTTGGCAGGCCATCTGGAACAGTGGCCGACGAAGTAGTTAACTACCTCAAAGAGAACCCACTACAAGCCGGAATTGAAATGACATGGGGCAGCGATATAAAAAGGCAAAATGATAGTTTTGGTGCGCTTGGCTCAGTCTTATTGATTTCGTTTTTGTTGATTTACCTAATTATGGTGGCCCTCTACGATAGCTTTGTATATCCATTTGTGGTCTTGTTTTCTATTCCATTAGCTGCTATTGGGGCATTCTTCGCCCTCAACTTATCGCTGAGCAACTTGAGTTTATTTGCACTATTGGGTTTAATTATGTTGATGGGGTTGGTGGTTAAAAACGCTATTCTTATTGTCGATTTTACCAATCAACTCAAGGAAGAAGGAATTCATTTTAAAGAAGCCCTCATCATTGCTGGAAAAGGAAGATTAAGGCCCATTTTAATGACTACCCTTTCTATGGTAATTGGCATGCTCCCCATTGCCTTGGCTACCGGCACTGCAGCCGAATGGAAAAACGGATTGGCATGGGTAATCATTGGCGGACTACTCTCCTCCCTTATCTTAACCGTATTTGTAGTTCCGATGGTTTACTATACAGTTGACACCATAAAGGAAAAACTAAGTCGAAATACCCCACAATTGGCATGAAAACAGGTATCAAAACATTTCTAATAGCCTCATTTTCACTTGTAATATATTCATTTAGTGGCGCTCCAGCCGAAACCTACACCTTAACCATTGAAGTGAAGGGTTTACGCAATTCAAAAGGAGTGATCCAATTTGCCTTGTACAACAAAGATGGCTCAATTCCGGACCACGATTACGAAAAATATTACCTGATGCGAAATGGAGAAATAACAAACCAATCCGCTTCAATCACCTTTAAGAATATACCTGCGGGCCAATATGCTGTAAACATTTTGCACGATGAGAATAAGAATGGTAAAATTGACAAAGGATTTGTTTTGCCGATAGAAGGCATTGGGTTCTCGAACTACACATCTATTAGCTTGATGAACCGACCTAATTTTTCCCAAGCGAGTTTCGAGTTGAGGGAAAACAAATCAATTCGCATCTCGATCATTTACATGTGAGGCATAAAAAAGGCGAATACACCTCATTTATGAAGGAAAAACTTACTGTCCAAAATTGTGCAATCCTCTTCGGAGAAATCGTTTTATATCGTGATCAATAGTTGGCGATTTGGATTTGACTGCACCGCTTTTCCTTGGCATTTAATAACTAATTTTAAGCCCACTTTTGAACCGCGAAATAAAATCGAAAGCCCGCATCAAAATTTTTGAAAATGAATAGCTATTCATATAGAGAAGAGTTAGTTAACATTACTTCCCACGCCATTGGGTTTGTACTTAGCATCGTTGCTTTGGTTTTCTTGCTTATTCAGTCCATCACGTTTGGAGGAGTTTATCACATTGTAAGTGTAAGCATCTTTGGGGTGAGTTTAATGGTATTATATGCAGCTTCTACCTTGTACCACAGTTCTAAGCAACAAAAACTAAGAAACAGGCTGAAAATTTTTGATCACGCCGCCATTTATCTCCTCATTGCTGGTACTTATACGCCATTTACCTTGGTGAGCCTTAAGGGCTCAATAGGTTGGGTATTTTTTGGTATTACTTGGGGAATGGTTGTGCTTGGCGTAGTACTGAAGTTATTTTACACAGGAAAATTTAAATTGGTCTCTACCCTCTTGTATTTGTTTATGGGTTGGATGGTGCTATTTATCATTAAACCCCTCAACGAAAGCGTGGCCAGAGAGGGCTTGTATTGGTTGTTTGCTGGAGGGTTGGCTTATACCATTGGGGCAATCTCATACAGCATCAAACGAATAGAATTCAACCATGCCTTCTTTCATATTTGTGTTCTAATTGGTAGCTTCTGTCATTTTATTTCAATATTTTATTATATTTTACCGAGCCACTGATCTGGGCTTATCGAGCATTTACCATGTCAAGCCAAGGGTTACATGTAGATTTTAAACACCATCAGCAACTAAACCATGTTGATAATGAGCTTCTCAGAGATTCCCTGCCATATTCCATTCCCTCAACAGACCTACGAGAAAAATTTTTAATATTGAGGAAGCGATAAATAAAATTCTATACTGTTTTGACCGAAAATAACGACAAGGCATATCTTCAAGATTTACTGCTAAATATTAAGGCGGCCTACGCAAATCAAGAGGTTCTTAGTTTCAAAATAATTGGACCAAAGGAAAAGGGGTTTCAAGTTAAGGTTGGTGGTTTATTTGCTTATGTATCCTTCAATCATTTCTGCTGGGCCTATCCTTCCAACGATTTCTGGCGCCCCGTTTCACACTCGCTTATTGGAATGTATTTTAGGGGTAAAGTTCATAGCATTGGTGAAAATCCAATTTCAATTCTTTTAGACGCGAAAGAACAAAAGTTTGAAACCCCCAATTTGGAAAATCTTACAAAATACCGAGGTATTGCACTGCAAAAAACAAAATATGGTGTTTTTGTAGACTTAGGTATTCACTTTAATTGGAAATTCGGGTCTATTTTAGGTTTGGTTCATAAAACGGCATTAATAGACGAATCCATATTAAACCATTGGAAACTCGGAGAAGAAATGAATATTCAGTTTCTGGGGTACAACGAAAAAGGACAAATTATATTAGGCGACAACAGGGAACGCGGAAAATGGCTTGTTGGTGAAATGGATCACCTTATTGGCACTGTTCAAAACGTTAGGGTGGTCATCTCTGAAGCTGGGAAATTCAGGTTTTATGTTGCGGGGATCCATAAAGCCATTTTGCCCATTACCGAGGAGTTATATCCAAACTACAGCGCAGCAGCAAAAAAATATGCTTCAAGCCTTTCAAATGGAGAAACAATAGAATGCGAAGTGGTGAAAATGAATAAACGGAAAAGTTGTTTAATCCTAAAATTACTTATTGAGCCTCCTGTGGCTTAAAACATATATTTGGCGGGCTTATCAAAACTCACATTTCATAAGATTACCGTTGAGCCACTATGGTTTCCTTTTTCTTTCCAATTTTCTGGTCAAAAAGACTCCCTTTTTTTATCATTTCGGGAGGTGACGTCCATCATAAGATTCCAGCCCGCAGGCAAATATCTTGTATGGCGTATTCTGTCAAAATTTAAATGAAAAAAATATCTGCATTATGAAAAAAATTCTGTTTAATCTAGTCGTGGTGCTTTTACTGGGGTTTGGTTTGTTAACCCTCTTCTTAAGTACCTCGGTCATCTTTGATTTTTTTGGAATCCGTGAAAAAGAAGGAAACTATGTATTGTTTATTGTATGGGCCAATTTTCTATCGAGTTTACTTTACCTCTTTTCCGTCTACGGTTTGTTTTCCAATAAAATATGGGCTTACAAGCCTTTAGCACTCTCTACACTAATTCTAATCATTACCTTCATTGGGTTTATGTTTTACATTCAATCGGGCGGAATTCATGAGAGTAAAACGATTGGGGCTATGGTTTTTAGAACAACTATGTCACTG
>JAGQYO010000075.1 GCA_020435995.1 Flavobacteriales bacterium
TATTGGCAAGCTATTAAAAGGAAGTTTAAATACCTCCTTCCCTGAAAACGTTAAATACGGTAACATCGTTTCTGGCTTACCTGTTGAAGAAAACAGCTGTGATGGTATTTATAGTTCGCATACTTTAGAGCATTTGTCATTCAAGGACTTTGACTTGGCATTAAAAAATACGTTTAAAATATTGAAACCTAGAGGGAAGTTCCGTTGCATTGTACCAGACCTCGAAATATTAGCTCGCAATTATGTTAAAGCCCTTGACAATGGTGATGTAATTGCAGGCGAAGCATTTATCAGAAGCACGTTGATGGGAACAGTGGAACGACCCCAAGGATTAAAAGCAGTTTTAAGCTCTATCTTCGGAAATTCTAATCATCTCTGGATGTGGGATAGCCTCGGCTTCAAAAATAAATTAACTGCCGTAGGATTTACCGAATTGAGGGATTGCTCTTTTAATGATAGCGTAGACCCCATGTTCAAATTGGTAGAAGACAAGGATAGGTTTGAAAATGCGATTGCGATTGAATGTACTAAGTGAAGTGTATCCCTAATTCGCCGCAGCTAAGATATAAGGCCTGCAACCTTGTTGCTATCAAAACGCTACAACCGAAGTACTGTAGTGTTCGCCTTAAATGAATCTTGATAAATATATTGCCTAATCTGACTTATTTTTATGGAATGATCAATCTACTTGATTCACACTTTTCTGAACTTGAGTCATCATGGAAGTAGAATTGTCAGAAAAAAAACGGATGGCCAATTCTCTCGTTTTAACCTTATCTGCAAAATTTAATTTTTCCAAAAACGGGAAATTCAATGGCCCATCCCAAACAAAACCACAATTCCGTGATTGAACAAACTCAGAAAAATCTCCAACCTCACTTGATATGATCACCTGTAAGCCACAAGAAAGATACTCCGCAAATTTCACTGGTGAAGCAACCTGATTGGTAATGAGCTTCTCTCTAACTAATAAGCCATAATCTGCCGCAATTAAATATTTGGGCACCTCCTCTGGAGTCACAAATCTTTGCTCACACTGGTATGGAAATAATACCTTTAGGTCTTCTATTATCTGATGATTTTTTGACAAAAAAAACAATTTATGGTGCGAAGACATTTTTAACCATTCCGCTAATTGAATTTCCAGTCCAGTTTTGAACTGCCATCCTGCCAGACTGCCAGAATAAGTTATTACTGTATCTTCCTGAGAAAACCCTAAGGTCTGCCTTGCATGGCTAATATTATCCGTTGTCAATTCAACCTTTTCAAACGATTCTCCATAAACACACGGAAGTACTGCATAAGTTCCCTTATTATAAGCAAACTCGCTTTTCCAGTGCTTTATCAACGCGCTTGAAACCGCTAATTGAAAATCTGATTGGTTAATTGATTTTGATTCCAGACTTTTAATTCCTAGTAACCATCGAAAAGGAACCATTTTAAATTCATCACATTCTGCGGTAACCGCTCCTCTTCCATCATAAACAATTTTATCGACCAAGTTCACTTTCTTTAGAAGTAGGCCCAAATTAGTGGCGTAAACGCTTCTTCCAATAATGATTTTTGGTTTTAATCGCAAGACCACTGGAGTCAGTTTTATTAAATTAATCCACCAATAACGCAACCCAGGCAATTGCTTTAGGACGATTGCGGAAGAATCCCAATTTAAAACCTCCCTTTTTTTTTGGTGGAAGTCAACAGGTGCAAAAAATACGACAAGCTGAATCGCATAGCCATTTTGCCTGATTCTTTGAAGCCGGTCTATAACTTGGCTTTTAAAAATCCCAGATGGCGCATCATTATATGTGAGGTAAATATTCAATTATAATTTCGAAATTATTTTCATGATTCTTTGTGTTGCTTTCCCATCCCAATATTTCGGAATCACCCCTGTTTTGTAAGTTCCTTTTTCAATTGAATGTATATAAGACTTGATCAACTCAACATCGAAGGGAACTAGCGTATTGGTACCTTCTTCAATTGTGCTGGGCCGTTCTGTATTCTCCCGAAGGGTTAAGCATGGAATCCTAAGAAAAGTCGATTCTTCTTGAATTCCTCCGCTATCTGTCAAGATCAGTTTGGAGTGCTTAATTAATTTTTGAAATTCAAAATAAGCCAAAGGATCAACCAATATTAAATTTTTATTAGAAGTAAACTGGTCATAAATCCCAAATTCCTTCATACGCATGACCGTTCTTGGATGGATAGGAAATACAACCTTATACTGATCGGTTAAAAAATCAAATAACTCTTTAAGTTTCAAAAGCCCATCTAAATCATCAACGTTACTGGGTCTATGAATGGTAACCAATACGTATTCTTGGGAATCAAGGGAAAGATGGGTTAATATGGTCGAACGATTAATTTCTTTTTTATAAGCCACTAGTGTATCAATCATCGTATTACCTACAAAGAAGTTTTTCCCTTTCTTTTTCTCATTTATTAGGTTTATCTCACCACTAATTTCAGTTATAAAATTAATATCAGATATCTCATCAGTTAGTAGTCGGTTTATTTCTTCTGGCATTTGTCGATCAAAGGAACGCAAACCACTTTCTAAATGCGCTAACTTAATTCCCATTTTATTTGCAACCAAGCTACCAGCAAGTGTGGAATTCACATCTCCTGGAACAATCAACAGATTAGGGGGGTATTCGTTAAGACACAATTCTTCTAACTTCAACATAATATGAGCAATTTGAGAATTAGGCGAACCAGGGCCTATTTCCAAAAAATAGTCTGGCCGAAGCGAAAACTGTTCGAAAAATACGCCCGCCATATTGTGATCGAAGTGCTGTCCCGTATGAACAATTTTTACGTCTATTTCAGGCCACTTTTCACTCTCTGCTTTAAATTGCGTGACTTTGATGAAATTCGGGCGGGTGCCAACGAGGATAAGAATTTTTTTCACTAGTTCATCAGTTTTTTAAAATCTGTCTCTACCTTATACCTTTTATTGACAGCCTTTAGGTACTTTTTAAAAATGGAAATATTGTGTGGGCTTAACATCTTTGGATGTGAAATGAATTGGATGTATTCGTGGTTATCAGTGTAACTTAAATATGCAAACAACTTAAAGCGGTTTAAAAGTTCTATCGATATCATTTCTAAATCCGATCTTCCAATGGTTGCACCTTCTTCGGCCCTAACCCCTTGTCCATCACCAATCGAACGATCTCCAGTCTTCCATAAATATTTTAGCCACAACCTATTTAAAAAAATATGTGTGGTACTAATTCTCATAGTTGAAATAGGAAACTCCGTAAATTCGCCCTTCGCGTCCTTTAACGTCACATTGTTACTAAAGCGGTAGATTTCAGGAAATTCAATCTTGCGAAAATCAAATTGCTGAGCCTTAGAATTGTATGACTGTCCCGTTAAAACACTAAATTCATTTTGGATATTAAACCTCGAAAAAAATGGCCTAAAATCCGCAAAAGGTTGAATACACCAACCGCCAGCACGAAAAGAATCAATCTTATAGTCTGGATTACATTGATTGGTAATCTCCTTCAAGGTTTCTATCGACGATCGAAATATAAGTTCCCTTTCTTCTGTTGATAATGCTTCAAACCGATATTTACTTGTACTTTCCAAAGTCCATGAATTTGTCTCTTTCTGGTACGTCGCGTCTAACCAGTGCGGATGTATGTGTGGAAATACATAATGCCCTTGCGAGACCAGACTTAAAATTTGATTCTTAACAAGTAGAAAATCCTCTTGTGCCCGTTTTTCATTTTGACTTTTAAGACGCGTTAAATAAGTAGTATCTACGAAAAAAATACCAAGGAAAGAATAGGTATTTAGTACGTTTATGACCTTCTCAGTTGGTTCGATCAAACACTTCAAAACACTTCCACTTTTAGCCCCTAAAAATAGCTCATAGTCAAAGGTGAATAAAATTTTCTTCTTCAAATTACTTTACCTTTTTAAAAAGAAAATTAACCGCTCCAATTTTTCCATCAAGTCGATTAGCAATCATCGTGGGTCCACAGAGTAAAAACTTCCTTTCAAAAAGATGCTGAAATAAGTCATTAGAAGTAACTTCGCCAATGTAAGGGGAATCAAACATATACTCTACAATGATATAATCTACCCAAGTTAAACATTCATTCGCTCCTTTCAATACATCAAGTTCATTTCCCTGTGTGTCAATTTTTAAAAGCGTTTTCTTTTTGGCGCTAATATCATTCTTAACAAAAACCTCGTCTAAAGTAGTGGTTCTCATCTCCACTTTTTTAATTTGACTAGGGTCATCCCAATTAAAATTTTTTTTAAGTTCTTGTTCTTGAACGTCCAAAATCGAACTCATTTGAGAATCGGCATGAATGCTGAATACGACTTTTTTATTTTCTGAGGATACCAATTCATTTATGATCACAAATTTATTTCCAAGCAGATTCTTTTTAATTTTTCCATTGAGTTCAACATTAGGTTCAATGCAATAAAAATTGAGGTTAGGAAAAATAGTAGAGATAGATCTAGAAAACATTCCTTCATTAGTCCCAACATCTACAACTTGCTTCAAATCAACCAACTCCACCTTAAGTGTGTAAAGTTGTTCTAAGAGCATTTGTGGATAGCCGGCTTCTACTATACCCAGTTTATCCACCCATATTTTTCTCTCAAACCTATTTTTAACTCTATAATAGAGACTTTTTAAAACCTTGTTCATTTCTATCTTGTCATTTGGAATTAATTAACTCATGGTATGATTTATAGTTTTTATGAATCACCCCTTTATCTAATTCTATTATCTTATTACAATTTACAAGGGTAGAATATCTATGTGCGATCATGATACAGGTGATACCACTATTCATTGCCAGCTCTTTAATCGTTTCTGAAAAAAGCAATTCCGTTTGGTTGTCTAAACTACTAGTTGCTTCGTCCAACACCAGTATTTTAACATCATTGTAAAGTGCACGCGCAATAATTAAACGCTGTTTTTGTCCGCCCGACAAGTTTGCTCCATTTTCACCTACTTCCGAATGGATCTTCTCTGGCATTTTGTCAACAAGGTCAAAAAGGTCTACTTGTTTTAAAACCGTATTAACCTTTTGTATACTCCAAGTCTCTTTGGCATGACCAAAAGCAATATTTTCCGCAACGGTTCCATCAACTATATAACCATCTTGAGGCACATACCCAATTAAAGCCCTCCAACTGAATTTGTTGGCTTGCGATAGTGGAATTCCATCAACCTCAATACTTCCTTTACTCTGAAGTAAAAAACCCAATAGAATATTCATTAATGTCGTTTTGCCTGAACCGGACTTTCCAACAATTCCAAGCACGTCTCCTTTACAAATTTCTAAATTAATATCTCTAAGTACCGGTGTGTCCTTTTTATACCAAAATTCAATTCCCTTTATTGCAATCGTATGTTCAAACTTTAATCCTGACTCACTGACCTGATGGTCACTCATAAACTGGTTAAAATCAATTGTTCGCGACTCTCGAATATGATCAAAAATGAAACTAAATCCCTTGATTCCCATCAGGGCAATCATGATTCGATTCATGCTTGGCATTAAACGGTATGAAGCCAAAGCAAAAATGGAAATAATTGTAACTACTGATGTTCCAGAGTATTCTGGAAACAAACTGCTAAAGACAATCAGCAAGGAAAGGCACAGAAATATACTTGTTTCTAAAATTTTATTCGGTAATTGTGTAAACAAGTACTTTTTCTCTTGCAACTGAACCAATTCTGCTAGTACGCTGCGGTACTCATTAAAAAAGTAAACATCTCGATTGGAAAGTTTAATGTCCATGTACCCAAAAATTGATTGAAACAACTTTCTTGCAGCAAAGGGACTCACTTCGTTGATTCGGATCTCAAATTTCCTAATCTTCTTATTGGCACTTTTATAGGCAATTATAAATAAAGGACCAATAACCAACCCAACTAATAAAATAAGTATTGGTTGGTAAATCGTTAGTCCAACTAGAATAATTAATATGACAGTCGCCTCCGAAAGAAAATTAATTGAAGAAAGGGTAATATTATTGGCAAAATGCATGGGTAAATTGAAAGCACTATTGACCAATTCGGTTGAATTCTTACTTTTAAGAAATGACAATCCCTTTTGGTTAAATAAAATAAACTGCTTTTGGGAAATTTCGCTTGAAAGTGAGTATGCGAATTTGGTTTGAAATTTAATGACAAACAAAGCAAATAAGTTCTTTACCAAGAAAACCACGAAAACAAGAATTGCTAAAAAAACAAGAAAGTATTCTACCGAAGTAAACCCAAATCCATTGTATAATTTTAATAGCGTCTGATTGGATTGCACCAAACTCTTATCCAAAAGAATGGATACCAGTGGAACTACTGACCCCAACGCAAAAACATCAACAAGTGTGTTGGTAAGTATTAGAGCAAACAGGAGATAAAACCTTGGCTTATAATTATCTGGGAGTATATCGAATAATTGCCTATAGTTTTCAAGAATATCATTCTTCTTTTTCGTCATTTACTCGACCTTTGCGATTATAGTTACAGGTGCCCCATCACCTTGATCTATGGCAAGAGGTAGACAAGTAATACTTGAGATTCTTGAATTTGAATTCACTTCTTTTAGGCGCATATCTTCTATAATCAAAATATTATTATCTAGTAAGAATTTTCGATGTGCTTCTCTTCCAATTGGCTTGTTTTGTTGGGGTGTTAGAGAAATAAAATCAAATCCCAATACCCGAAGATTTGGACATCGCTGTTTTACTTTAGAAGCTAATTGTGGTGATACACCTGGGTTATCTTTCCAGTATAAATCATCGCTTCGATAATTTTCAAAGTTTGACTTAATCACAAGAAACTCGGTTTCTATAGGAATCTCTATTTCGTTCAAATCGATATCAATAATTTCTCCTGGCTGTGCCTCCACTTCATAAAGAAAGACGAAGTCAAATTGCCAAAAGGTTGCTCCATAATCGTTTAGACTTTTTCCGCTATCTGAAAAATGTTTGGGAAAATCTACATGCGTTCCAGAATGGTTATTAAATTTTAAAAACAATGTGTTTGCAGTATCACCGGCTTTCATCTTAGAATCTGCTTCGATTGTAATATTTTTCACTCCGCCATACAAAGGAGTTTCTGAATTTAACAGATGAGAGAGGTAAACGTATTTTGACATTAAATATAATTTTCAAAATAATCTTCTATCCAAGCCCTAAATTTATCATCTGACTCAATCAAGTATTTATCCATTTTTCCAGCACCCTTTGTCAAAATTAGGGTGAGCATTTTCCCCACATTCTTTTTGTCCTTCGATAGTGAATTGATCAATGTTCCAATATCTACTGATTTAAGATGATAATCGGGGAAATTTCTTCTAATCAATGTTCCATATTTTTCAAATGTTGCTTCGGGAATGAGCTCCATTCTGAAAGAAATATAATTGGCCATATCCATCCCTACAGTAACCGCTTGACCATGTGGAATTCCATAATTAGTAACTGATTCTAAGGCATGCCCAAAAGAATGACCGTAATTCATAATGTTTCTATAATCTCTGTCGAATTCATCAATTTCTATAACCCGTTTCTTTATTTGAAGACTCCGATAAATTAAGTCTAACATCACACCTTTATTTTCAAATAATCCACTGTAGTTAGCAACCATGTGGTCAAAACTCTCTTCACTGTCCAAAAGATGAACCTTAATCATTTCACCAACGCCAGATAGAATTTCAGAATGCGCCAAAGTTTCCAAAAAATCGGAATCGACAATTATTCGTTCAGGTGGAAAAAATGTTCCTAATTGATTTTTGAAATCAAAAACATTAATCGAAGTTTTACTTCCAATGCAGCTGTCGGCTTGCGCCAGTAGGGTGGTTGGGTATAAATCCCATGAAACTCCTCTAAATAAAATAGAAGCAACAAAGCCAGTAATATCTTGTACTATCCCCCCCCCAATGCCTACTAACTTAAAATTCTTTTTAAACCCTCTTTCAATAAGATCAACCACTATTTCCGTTGCGCTTGCCAAAGATTTTTTCGTTTCTAGCGCATCAAATCCAATTACATAAAATTTTTTGAGCGTTTCTTTAAATTGATTCGGGTAGAGTTTAAGTATGTTATTATCGATAATAAAGAAGGTTTCTCCCTCTGCATACCTTTCTAATTCAAGCTCAAAACTCTCAACAAATTCCGCTGAATAGTCCCGAATATTAGATGAAATATTGATTGCTCTATATGTTGACAAATCCCCCATCGATGGTAATATTTTGACCTGTTATAAATGTATTTAAATCACTACTTAAAAAAAGAACCAACCTTGCTATTTCTTCAACCTCTCCTAAGCGTTTCATAGGAACCAACGATACCAATTCCTCAATTCCTGCTGGCGATAAGATGGTGCGAGTTAACTCCGTATTAATAAATCCTGGTGACACTGAGTTTACCAAAATATTGAAGGGAGCCAGATCCACAGCACATGTTTTGGTTAGACCTATTAATCCCGCCTTTGAGGACGTATAAGCAGCTCTTTTTTCTTTGGTAATACTTCCAAAAATGGAAGCAATGTTGACAATCTTACCATATTTTCTGGAAATCATGTTTTTCGAAAAATGATGAATCATTTTAAAAGGTCCACTCAGATTAACATCAATGATTGCCTTCCAATCTTTAATACTAATTTCATCTATTCGGTTTATTTTATTAATTCCCGCGTTATTAATAAGGATATCAACCTTATTAAATTCTGAATCAACACTATCGAAAAATTTTGCTAGCGACTTTTCTTCAGACAAGTTCAACGGAAGGTATATTATTCCATCATTTGATCTCTGCTTTTTTGCTTCTTGGGTCGATGTGCAAATAACATTGGCATTAACTTCAACAAAGGCTCGAGAGATCGCTTCTCCTATTCCACGTGACCCACCAGTTACAACAACATTTTTACCTGCGAAATCAATTTGCATTTCTGAAGGTTTTGTGATGAAACCAAGAGTAGAACAGGTGATCTAAAATCATATGTACATCTTCCACAGGGCCATACTCACCTTTTGCCGTTTTAGCAATTATTGACACATCGCACATGGTGTGAAGTTTTCCGCCATCAAAACCCAAAAAACCATAGACCTTCCCACCTTTATTTTTAACAAAAGTAGCCGCTCGAACCAAGTTTTCGGAATTACCACTCGCAGATATCACCAACAAAGAATCTCCTGGTTGGTAGTTCAGTTCCAATTGCCGAGAGAAAATATCATCATAGCCAAAATCATTGGCAATAGCGGTAATAATCGGCATGTTATCGGTCAGTGCAATTAACTTAAATGGTTTTCCAGTAAGTTTTTGTCCTTTTTGATTTAGCATACCAAAATCATTAGTAATATGGGATGCTGTAGCAGAAGAACCCCCATTTCCTGCTATAAACATGCGCGTACCAGACTCTTTTACCAATTCAATTTCTCTTTCAAAATTTAACAGCGCCTCTTTGTCTAAATTTTGGAGAACATCAAACAAATGTTCAATGTAAGCTTGGGCATAGGATTTAAAGTCTTTTGAACTTGCTAATATGTCTTCTAAATTATTCATTTACAAATATTTTGATTTGCAAACCTCGTCTGAGTTATAAATTTGATAAACAAGTTCCATAGTTCGCAATGAATCTAGACTTGTTCCATTAATTATTTTACCATTATTAGCTACTGCATTTCCAAATTCCTCAATTTCTGATTTCCAGGAATGATCATTTAAAAACTTTACCCGTTCTTGTCGTAGGGTTCCATTTGAGTCTTCAACCCTTCTGCCGATAAGTAATTGTTCTTCTCCATAGCTTTTTGAACCAGTAAGCAATCCCGATAACTCCAGATATCCTTCAGTTAAACTAATATTTAACGAAAAATGGTGCTCCCAATGTGTAGCGCTTGAGTGCAACATAGCAACAGTTCCATTTTCACTTTTCAAAAGAGCATAAGCATTATCTTCAACATCATGACCCCAATAATTGTTATCAACGAAACTTTTTACTTCGGTAAACTCACCCGCAAATAGTCTTAACAAATCTACCATGTGAATTCCTTGATCCAACAATATTCCACCACCGGATAATTCTCTTTCCGCCCTCCAACCTCCATGAAATGGCACTACCCGACTTTTACCGTATACGCCCCTCAAGTTTATTATCGTTCCTAGATCACCCGATTGAATCATTTCTAATGCCTTAATTACACTATCATGATACCTGTGATTAAATCCATATTTTAAGGCAAGTCCTTTGGTGTTATTTTCAGCTTCGATAACTGCTTTAATGTCATCCACATTTCTTCCTGGAGGTTTTTCACAAAAAACATGTAAACCTTTGTTTAAGCCCTCGATGGTGACTTGAGCTGCCAGGTAATTTGGCAAACACACAAAAAGCACGTCCAAATCCTCACGAAGTAACTCCTTATAATTTTTATACGCCCTAACGCCATCAACATGGTCTTGGGCATCTTTAAAAACGGTATCACAAACTGCAATTGTCTCAAAGTGTGGAAATTCATCGATGTATTTCCTTCTTCTTTTACCAACAATTCCGTAACCAGCAATACCTACTTTAAAAACTCTCATTTAATTCATTTCAAAAAATCATTTAAACCAAACCGCTCAAATTTACAAATTAGCCTTAGCTCAAAGAAATTTATCTATATAAGTTGTACAATTCAAGTAGTAAACATTTTATTCAAAAACCTTATCCGCTTAATTAACGAACACCTGATTGGTCATGACCTCACGCAATACTAATTAACGAGTTGTTCTATAGCACTTCTACCCATCGCTAACACAGCTTCTGCGGAATTTCCACCGATATGTGGTGTACATACAAGGTTTAGTAAATTTAAAAATTCTATATCCGAGGGAGGTTCATCTTCATAAACATCAATAGCTGCCGCATGAATTCTGTTGTTCATTAGCGCCTCTTTTAAATCATCTTGTGCCACCAAAGGGCCCCGTGCAGTATTGATTATTATTGCGCTTGGCTTCATTAAACCAATGGTTGAGCTGTTTATAATTCCTCGCGTTGTATCTGTTAATGGTGTATGGATGCTTATTATGTCACTTTCCCTATAGATTTGATCCTTTGATGCGATTTGAATTTGATGATTACAATAAAGACTCATATCTTCAATATCATTAATCAATACTTTACACCCAAAAGGATTAAGTAAACGCGCCACCTCTTTACCTATATGACCAAAACCAATAATTCCAACGGTTTTTCCACTTAATTGAGTTCCACCATTTTTATTCCAAACACCACCTTTGTGTTGCACCATTGAAGAGTAAAGGTTTCTCGACAAGCCAATCATAAACCCCAAGGTCATTTCGGCTACTGACAGCTTGTTTACCCCGCCTTTCCAGCCAATTTTAACTCCATATTTCTGGCAATCATCTTGGTTAACATTATCTAGTCCTACTCCGTATTTAGATACAATTTTTAAATTTTTACACCTCGATAAAACAGATTGATCTACTTTTTCAAGCCCTACTATCCAAGCATCGGCATCACCCACAAAGCTGATCAGTTTCTCCCCTTCGAGTGATAGTCCTTCAATGTTGAACTTAACAATTGGAAAATGACTTAACAATTCCTTTTTCAGCGTTTCATTTTCAGAAAACGAACGCGATGTAACAACTACTTTCATATTTACGAGCGTTTTTTAGCGACCACTCTCATGTGAGAACTCAATCCACTTTCCGTGAGCCACTGTTGAAGGTTTTCTTTCGCTTCTTGACTTCCCTGCTTCGCAAAGGTTTTCCAAAAGCTGTCCACTTCGGCATTTTCGTTTTTAATCATTCCCTCAACTATATCCCAATCTAATTTTCCTGGGGTGGCAACTTCAATTATATCAAAACCACAATCAGATAGTAATAACTCAACGGACCGCGGGTTAAAAAAATTAAGATGATGGGGTGGGGATATAGATTTGCTTTGGGCCATCAAGGTTTGAATATCGAAACCCAATCCATTTAAAGTGGTGAATAAAAACAATCCACCTGGGGCAAGTAATTCATTTACCTTCAGAACAAAATCTTTTGGATCATTTAAATGTTCGAACAACTCAAATGCTGTAAGAATATCAAAGCTATTTTCGCCTCCTTCAATATCTTCAAGCAATTTTGACAGGACCTCTAAACCTTCTTCCTTGCAAATTTTCGCCATTTCGACAGAGGGTTCGATGGCAACAAAATAATTGTTTGGCTTAACCTTTTTAAGCTCGGATAAAAACAGTCCAAACCCTGCACCAATATCACCTATTCTGAGGTTTTCATTTTTAATATAATCAGCAATAAAAACGGCGCGTGGTTTAAACATCTTTTCTCTTCTCGCCTCAATCATGGGTTTAAAAAAATACTCTACCCAATAAGATGTGCTAGGTGAATCTACATAGTACGATTCAAATTGTTCTAATGGTGGTCTTGGAGAAACGTAAAATGTATTACAGCTTTCACAGCAATCATAATTAAATGAGTTTTTCTCTAAAAAGGCCTTGCCATTTTTTCCACACGCTGGACAATTTATAGAATAATACTTGTCCTTTTCTGAAAAATACTTTTTAATGTCGAGCTCAGAAAGCCGGATGTACTCGTTAAAAGTTTCCCTATTCCTTATATCAGATTCCTTCATATAACGATGTAATAGAATCACTTAATAGTAGTTTTTCAACCTTCGCAGCCTCTTCAGGTGTATCTACTCCAATGGTTTGATGTAGGGTTTCGACCATTTTAATTTTATACCCATTTTCCAAAACGCGCATCATATCACAAGATTCATAAATCTCAAGTGGCGTTTGCTCCATGGCACTATATAATTTGAGAAACTCCCGTTGAAAAGAAATAATTCCCAATTGACGATACCGATCCATTTTACCCCCATATTTTTTAGCCGATGGAATGGGCTCCCTCGAAAAATAAAGTGCATTGTTCTCTCTATCAAACACGACCTTTACTTCGTTCGGATCCTCTTGCTCAGGGATAGTTAAAATCTTAGATGTTAAATTGGAAACCGAGATGGAATCATCTTTAACCAAAACTTCATTTACGTCAACGAGCATTTGTGGTTGTAAAAGTGGCTCATCACCCTGAATCATAGAAACAATATCAAATTTAATATGAAATTGTTCTTCAATAATTTCCACTGCTTCGGCTGTTCGATCTGTAGCCCGTTCATGAAGGTCCGACGTCATTACAAATTCGCCTCCAATTGAAGAAATGTAGTCTCCGATTTCTCGATCGCAGGTAGCCACAACCAATTTATCGAATCTATTACTCAACCTACTTCTATGATACACGTGTCCAAGCATAGGCATGCCATTTAATGGAAAAAGTGGTTTATTAGGAAACCTTGTCGCTCCCATACGGGCAGGAATAACGCCAATAATTTTTTTAGTCATCTACTTTTTAATTTTTTGTAGTTCATCTCTAATTTTTTGACCTAAGAAAAAGGTATCCAAGCTAAAAGCAATGAAATTATATCCTAGGCTAATTTTTTCAGTAACCAAATCACCATTAGGGTTTACTACATGCACCCCCATTTTCTTATTTTTTGAACCCGCAATTTGTTCATATTTCGTTAATGCTTTTTGCATTTCTGGGGTATCAAAAACACCAGGATTTCCAAGTGACCCTGATAAGTCGTATGGACCAATAAAAGAACCGGAAACACCCGAAACGGACAATATTTCTTCTAAATTATTGATGGCATCAATGTGCTCAATTTGAACTATCAGCTCAATGTTTTTTGCCTTATTATTTTTATAATTCTCGAATCCAAATGAATAACCTTGTGCCCTAGCAAGCCCTACACCTCTTTTTCCAATCGGTGGGTAAAAACATGCATTAACTGCCTTCTGTGCTTCTTCTTTGGAGTTGATCATTGGAACAATAATTCCATCAGCCCCGGCATCCAAAGCCCTTTTAATAATTAGCTCATCATTTGCGCCAACTCGTACATAGGCCACAACTCCATTGGCCTGTATAGCCGCAATTAATAATTGCATTTCTGAAACAGGAATAGCAGTGTGCTCTATATCTACACACAGCCAATCGAATCCCGCCTGAGCCATCACTTCCGCAATGGAATAATTTCCCAATGTAATCCAACTACCTATAGTTTTATTTCCCATTTTTTCCAATTTCTAAAATCTCAGAACAATACCTTTCTAACATTTTACCATCACGATCTTTTACATAATAGTCTAAGC
Organism: Flavobacteriales bacterium; assembly: GCA_020435995.1. GTDB lineage: Bacteria > Bacteroidota > Bacteroidia > Flavobacteriales_G > Salibacteraceae > JAGQYO01. Next base: position 14,196 of record JAGQYO010000075.1, read on the forward strand.
AATCTTCCGCCTCTTTTTTAGTATAGGTTCTGCAAAATTCATCTTTTTTCAATTTCTCTACCCAATGTATTAAATCATCTCTGCAGTCAACATTCCAAGATTTCATAATATGCTGACATGCCATTTTGTTCGAAGTTGTTAATTTCAAATGTAATACGGGCTTATCCAACAACAGTGCATCTAAAAAAATGCTTGAAATTGAAAACAATACCAAATTTGACCATTCAATAATGCTACGTGAATTGTAAGTATTTTCATTGTCAACAAAGCAATTTTCACTGGATTTATTTTCAAACTTCATTCCTCTGGTGTGGGGTTTAATAAATAAGAATACGCCATCAATTCTCAATAGAGTTCGAATAACGCGATGTGTTTCCTCCTCCCAATTATTATACATCCACTTTGAAAGCATGATACACACTTTAAATTGCCCATTACCGTACTTTTTAATATCTGAATTGGGAAGTAAGTTTGAAAGAGTCATTGACCATTTCTTAGAGAAACGAGGTGAACCCAATATTCTCATTTTATCAGGGGCAACCCCAAATCTTAAACATTTTTCGGCGTATACCGAATTGTTCACAACAAATAATGAAGAATTTTCACTCAAATAACTGAATGCACCAATCCCAGGCAATTCAACTGAATTTTCATCATGTAAAAGATTAGAGGTAGGATCTAAACCATGCATTAGCATTCCAACGGGAATATTTTTATTATTTAAAACCTTCAACAAACTTTTCGTGAATATCGAAGTACTATGATCCATCATTACTACACATCCAGGAGGAATGAGCTGGTCCCAATTAGTTTCTGAATAGGTAATCGAATTTTCAAGATTAACTAAATGGCCATAAAATTTAGTACCCAAAATTGGAATCTTATATATTCTGTCAGACCATTTAATTCGAGTAAACAGCTTTTTTTGAAACGGATCATTCGATACCTCCCAAAGGTTGACATATTTCACATTGGACTTGGCAAGCAAAGGAGTTATTCGATAATCTTGTTTAAAACTTACCAAAGGATTCCAATTAATGATGGTAACACTTTGAACGATTGGCCTAGAAGACAACTCCCACATCACAGGAGTAAAATGGTCTACATCATTATTTGCCCTGATAAAAAAAACGATTTTAGTACCCTGTTCCACCCCCAAAAATTAACAATTCCAAATTAATCAACTAATTTTAGAATCAATATATTTATCGTATAAATCTTCATAATCCCTTATCTCG
>JAGQYO010000076.1 GCA_020435995.1 Flavobacteriales bacterium
TCGCCTGATGTGAATCTACATCTTGCCTCCGGTACTTATTTGCTTGGCTTGTATTGTGAGAGTGAGACGGTTTTTAAACGGTTTGTTGTGGAGTGAGTTGTCAGTTATCAGAGGCGAGTTATCAGAATTCAGATCCGGTAGCTATCGGATATCGAACCTCGCCGAAAGTCGGGCAGGCATCGAACATCGAATAATGAAGTGGGATTTGACATCGTTATTGGAAATTTGACAAAGAATCCGAAACCTTACTGTGTGTCGGCTGGCAGTTAGGCGGGGAAGTGACATAAAGAATTAGACGGTTTTAAAAGGTTTGTGGTTGAGTGAGTTTTGAATGTAGGATTTTTACTTCGTAATTGAACATTGGTCATTCATTATTGGAAATTCGGATAAAAATATTTTGAAGGTTTAATTTTGAATGACCTTCAATTCAAAATTCAACATTAAAGAATCAATAAGTCCTAATTGCCGTTTCAAAACGATGTCCGCTTGTGTTTTGTTCTTTTCTATTAGGGTCGAAGGCGTTGTAGGTAAACCCTTTTTGGATGGAATAAGCGCCTGTTTCGCCTTGTTTGTTGATCGCCAGATAGCCTACTTGAAACTCCTTTGCATCGGGCTGTCGCTCGGTGATGCGCCGAATGGCCTTTTCGCAAGCTTCTTGAGGTGACATTCCTTGACGCATAAATTCCACTATTAAAAACGAACCGAGTGATTTCATAACGGCTTCGCCTTTGCCAGTTGCGGTGGCGGCGCCTACTTCGTTATCCACATAAAGGGCAGCGCCAATAATAGGTGAATCACCTACCCTGCCGTGCATTTTCCAAGCAAGACCCGAAGTGGTACAAGCTCCGCTGAGGTCGCCGTTTTTATCCAAAGCAATCATACCAATGGTATCGTGGTCTTCTACATTTATTTCAGGTTTATCCGGATTGCTATCGGAATTCGATTCTAGCTTCCATTTTTCCCAGCGCGCTTTCGATTCTTCGGTGAGTAGGTTTTCGAGTGAAAAGCCCTGCGACAAAGCGAAGTTCTGCGCACCTTTGCCCGCCAACATAATATGTGGCGTTTTTTCCATCACCAAACGCGCCACACGTATGGGATTTTTAATGCCTTGTAGGTAAGCTACCGCGCCACAGTTTCCTTTTTCGTCCATAATGCACGCATCAAGCGACACCTTGCCTTCTCTGTCGGGCAATCCGCCTAAACCCACGCTAGTTACTTTCGGATCATTTTCTGAAACCTGAACACCTTGTTCAACCGCATCCAATGCCCTACCACCCGAATTAAGGACTTCCCAAGCTTTTTCGTTGGCGGCAAAGCCGAATTTCCAAGTGGATAACACTACTGGTTTGATAGCAGCCTTTTGATTGTCACTACCAAAGTGAGGCTCTTGGGCTTTTGAAGAAAAAGAGGCCAAACCAAGCAACGAAAATGCAGGAAAGCCAATGCCAATTCTCTTTAAAAAGGATCGTCTTGATGTCATAGTTAACGAGATAAAAAACGCGACAAGTTACACAAAATGAGCGCGAAGCAATTGAAAATTTCGAAATTTACCCCCTCATAAAAACCTAAATTATTCATAAGGTCGATTACCTACTTTTGAAGCTTTAGAAAATTCTATGGAAGAAACAAATCAGAACAAGGGTAATAAAAACGAAGAAGTTGATTTTGAACCGCTCATCGCTTGGTTTCTAGGTATTTTTTCGTCTGTCGGTAATTTCTTTAAATGGATCGCTTTTGCCATTAAAAGTCAACTTAAATTGATGCTTGGCTTTCTGGCGCTTGGATTAATCTGCGGAGCCGCAGTGTATTTCTTCGCTCCTAAGAAATACGAATCTAGCCTGAATTTGGGCGTTAAACACACTGATAACCAAACTTGTTTTAACCTTGTTCGGTCGCTTAGTTGGTTGGTAGAAGACAAATCATCTGGTTCTTTAGCCAACCTTCTCAAAATTACAGAGCAAGAGGCCTCTCAAATTAAGTTCTTGGAATACCGAGATTTTAATTTCCGACCCGTTCAGGCAAGAGATACCATAGTAGAAAAAAAATCATTCTTTATTTTAGTTGAAACCACCAATCCAGAAGGCCTACCAAATCTACAAGAGGCATTAGTTAACTACCTGAACAACCAACCGCTTATTTCCGAGTATAGAGAAAACCTGTCACGGGAATTTGAACAGAAAATTGCAAGGGTATCTATAGAACTCGTTGAAATTGATAGCCTTAAAAAAATAGTTGCTGGAAGCATTCAATCGGGTAATAAAGGTCAGGGTATAGTGTTCGTTGAACCCGTTGACCCTGTTACAGTCTTTAAGAAAGCTGACGAGCTCCACAACACAAAGATTTATCTTGAAAATGAATTGCGTAACTTAAAATCCATAGCTGTACATGGTGATTTTGTGGCCAGCGAAAAACCTAGATTTCCACGATACCGACACATTGCCTTTGTTGCACTTGGCTTTCTCGTATTGGGACTTGTGTATGCCATGTATAGGGTTCGAAATGATCGTTTTGGTGACCATACGGCATAAAAAGAATTCTTCTAACCTCGAATTTAACGCTAATTTCTATCGGCAGAAATCTCCTGTAAAATGATTAGCCAACAGGAACTTACTCCCTCAAAATCGGTATCACTCATTACTGTTTTGGCCATCCTATATTTCTTTTTCAACTCCTTGGGATTACCCGAAGGCCCGTTATACACTACCTTTTTGACGCCTTTTTTTTATTGGTATTTGGTAAAGGCCGGCGCCAAAAACGTCATTGGCTTTTTTCTACTGGCTTTGCTACCAATCGCCATCATCCATTGGTTCGTAGGCGTCAATCTCTATTATTATGTAAAATCTTCTATCCTCTATGGAACGGTTTATCTGTTTGTTTACGCATTCTATGTTTTTGTAAAAAGAAACAACATTGAAACCGTCATTGGCCAAATTGCACTTTTAAATTTCGCCATTACTATATTGGCATTGGGGCTATACTTTACTCCTCTCAAAGAATGGGTTTGGCACGTAAAAAAAATAACCATAGAAATTTTGGATGTATCGAGGCTCAAATTATTCACCTATGAACCTTCATATTATTCCACCCTCTTGGTTCCCATAGTGATGTACTACAGCATTGGTTTTTTTATGAAAAAATACTCACTCCGGAGTACACTATTTATCAGCATAATGATTTTCCTGCCCTTGGTTCTTTCTTTTTCGCTGGGCGTTATTAGCGCATTTCTTTTCGCAGTTGGCACCACGGTTTTGTTCTTTTTCAAAAAATTATTTAAACGAAGAAGGATTTTTTACCCCTTGGTTTTTGCTTCTTGTCTGTTCATTCTTCTAGGCCTTGTGCTGTTTGTTTTCTTTCCGGATAACTTGCTTTTTCTGCGGATTGAAGATCTTTTTGAGGGTAAAGACCACAGTGCAAAAGGTCGCACCATAGAAGCGTGGAAGCTCTCATGGCAAATGGCGCAATACACGAGCTCAATATTCGGTTGCGGAATTGGACAAATTAAAATTGTAGGCGAGGAAATTATTCGCGTTTTTTATCATTATCAATTCGACGACATACCCATCATAAGAGTTCCATCCGCCATTGGCGAAACGCTGGCAACCTTTGGCATTTTTGGTTTAGCCCTAAGAATAGGGGTTGAAATTTGGCTCTTTTTCAAAACAAAAGTTTACCTCAATGTGCTTCAATTTGCTCTTTTTAGCTACATATTTTTGTATCAATTCACAGGCAGTTATCTGACCAACGTAGCCGAATATGTTATTTGGGTTTTGGCTTTTTATACCGGATTCAAAGATTTTCATGTTTCATCCATAAAGAGTTATTCCAAAGTATGAAAGTGCTAATGGTCAATCGTACGAATTGGAACACTTCTCGCGGAGGAGATTCTGTACAAATGGAGAACACAGCCAAAGTGTTGAGGAAATTGGGCGTACAGGTAACTTATTGGGAGCCAACTCATCAGTTTGATTTCAAGCAATTTGATTTGATTCATTTGTTCAACATCATACGTCCCGAACATCTTATGAAATTTACCAATCTCGGGGTTCCATTTGTGGTGAGTACCATATTTGTAGACTACGAAGAGGTGGATAAACTCCTACGAGGAAATTCCTTTCGCGCTTTCCAAAACATTGCTGGAAACGATCGGCTCCAATACGTGAAAACATTGGCCAGAAGTGTAAAAGGCAAAAGCGAAATTCCCAACTTTAGCTACCTCATAAAAGGTCAAGCTGAATCCATTAGTTATATTGCAAAAAAAGCAGCCATGTTACTGCCAAATTCAATGAGTGAAGCCCAGCGATTTGTTGCAAAATACCCACATGAAACCCCAATAAAGGTGATTCCTAATGGTGTTTCAAAAGAAAAATTTATACACCCTTGCGATAACCCGCAAAAAGATGTGCTTTGCGTGGCTCGGTTCGAACACTTGAAGAACCAAATTAACTTGATGCACGCCATAGTGCAAACCGACCTCAAACTAACCTTAGTGGGTGACCCAAGTCCAAATCAACATTCGTATTACCAACAATGTCTTGAATTTGCAAAAAAACATCCCCAGCAAATCGAAATTTTGACCCAATACCCCTCCGAAAAATTACCCGAACTCTACAAACAATACAAAATTCACATATTGCCAAGTTGGTTCGAAACTACAGGCCTAGTAAACCTTGAGGCTGCCGCAGCCGGCTGCAATGTCATTATTTCGAATAGAGGCGATACCCATGAGTATTTTGGTGACCGAGCCGACTACTGTGACCCAGGAGATGTTGCCTCAATTAAGAACGCGTTAATTAAGGTCTCACAAACCCCTAGCAACGACACCCTTCGGCAACATGTATTGCAGCATTTTACCTGGGAGTTGGCCGCACAAAATACGCTGGAAGCGTATCAGGAGGTTTTAAATGACTAAGGCAATAAGGGTGGGAATATTAGGCTGTCGTGGAATTCCAAACCACTACGGCGGATTTGGCCAATTGGCCGAGTACCTGAGTGTTCGCCTGGTCCGAATGGGCATGAAAGTGTCCGTTTATAACGTGCACAACCATCCTTTTCAAGAAAAAATCTGGAACGGTGTAGACATTATTCACTGCTACGATGCCGAACCTAAAATTGGAACCGCTGGTCAATTTATCTATGATCTAAACTGCATTTTGGATAGCAGAAAAAGAAACTTCGACATCATTTTACAATTGGGATATACCAGCAGCACAATCTGGTTTTGGCTCATGCCAAGCAAGGCAAAAATTGCCACCAATATGGATGGATTGGAGTGGAAACGAACAAAATACTCATGGCCTGTGCAACAGTTTTTGAAAGTAGCAGAATGGTTGGGCATTGTATCCAGTGACCTGCTTATTGCCGACTCCGTTGCCATACAAACTCACATAAAAAAACGTTTCAGTAAACCTTCCGAGTTTATCGCCTATGGCGCCACCAATTTCAATAATTCCAACAAAGAATTTTTACCCAAGTATGGCGTGAAGCCTTATGCTTACAACATGCTAGTGGCTCGAATGGAATCTGAAAACCATGTGGAACATATCATTCAAGGACATTTAAATTTCCCAGAAACCCCTTTATTGGTGGTGGGCAACACAGAGAAAAATAAATTTGGAAGAAAGCTGAAAGAAAAATATGGCGCCTACCCCAATATTGTTTTTACCCAAGGAATTTACAACATCGAAGCGCTAAACAACCTTCGTTTCTTTTCGAACCTGTATTTCCATGGACATTCGGTGGGCGGCACCAATCCTTCATTATTAGAAGCTATGGCTTCACAGTCGCTTATATGTGCGCACAACAACCCCTTTAACAAGGCTGTATTAGGCGAAAACGCATTTTATTTTTCTTCGATCAACGACATTGAGGAACTCCTAGCCAAAGGCATTGTAAAAAATGAATACACCCAATGGATTGAGACAAATTGTCGTCATATTGAAGAACAATACGCCTGGGACAAAATTGCAAGCCAATATGCCCAAGTAATCAAATGGCTCATTGAATAAGGAAGCGACATATAGCATGTATGTTTTTAGCGTTGCTCTGGTGATGGCAACTTCTGCATATTTTGTTAAAGTGAACAATGCAGCCATACTATTCATGGGAATTTCATGGCTCTTTGCTTCCGCTCCCAAGGACAAATGGAACAATCTGATGAGCAACAAGTGGATTTTTCTCCCCATTTCCTATTTCGCAATTCACGTAGTGAGTATGATGCTTTCAGAAAACTCGAGTGAGGCGTGGATGCAGGTCCAAAAAAAACTCAGTTTCTTCATTCTTCCCATATTCCTTATTACCGGCCCGAGATTGCATAAAAAAGCCTTGAGGTCGATCTTTCTTCTCTTCGGGTTTTCGATTGCTTTGGGCGCATTGTTTTTTCTGCTCAATGCCCTTGCAGTATTTACCATTACTGGCGAAACTGCTCATTTTTTCTATCACGATTTGGTGTCGGCCTATGGGATTCATGCGGTGTACTTCAGTATTTACTGCATCTTGGGCATTTTTGCCCTATTAGAAAGTGCCACTGACCCTTTTTTCGAATGGGAAGACACTTATTTGTATAAAACGTTCCTAACAGGCGTATTTGGCATCATCACCATTGTACTCTTTTTACTTTCTTCCAAAATGGCTCTTGTAGCTTACTCCGTATTGGTTCTCTTTAGAACCGCCATTCTACTAAAATCAAATTTCGGTGTAGGTGGCTTCTCTAAGTGGGCTTGGGCCGCCCTTGGGTTGTTTATCATTACCGGAATGGCGATAGCTGCTCCTAAAATCACACATCGCTATCAAGAAATTACTCAAAATATTTCGGCAGTAAATCAGCAACAATTCACTTACGATTCGCCTTTGAATGGGCTCACTTTAAGGCTGATTATTTGGAATCAGGTTTTCGAAATTGTGGAAAAGGAGAATGCCTACCTAATGGGCGTAGGAAATGGAGATGGGCAAGATAAGTTGAACGAGGCTTACGCGGCAATTGGTTTATATACTGGAAATCCCGATTTAAACGATATGGGTTACCTTGAATACAACCCACATAACCAATATGTTCAAGAGTACTTAAATACTGGAATCATAGGACTCGCGGCACTACTCATGCTCTTTGTGGTGGGTACTCTTAGGGCAAAAACACTGGCCTTCCTTTTTTTTGCAACTATGTTTGTTTTCGGCCTTGCTTCATTAAGTGAATCCGTACTTCAGCGACAAGCAGGCGTGGTGTTGTTCGCCACCATGTTGGGTATTATTTTAAGCAATTCGGGCAGGGCTAATAAGCCTCTGAATAATTAAATTGAAGTGTCTTTCGGGTGGTGTGGTAAATGATTCGAAGATCGAGCAGTAGTGTCCAGTTTTGTACATACAATCGGTCTGTGTCTACACGTCGTTTCATAACTTCAATGGTTGGGGTTTCACCGCGATAGCCCCATACTTGGCTCAGCCCCGTAATTCCTGGTTTCACATTAAATCTTTCGTTATAAAAGGGAATTTCTGGGCCAAATTTCTTGTTGAGCGATTCGATATGCGGACGAGGCCCTACCACACTCATATTGCCCATTAACACATTAAAAAATTGAGGCAGTTCGTCCAAACTTGCATTTCTCAAAAACCGCCCGAATTTAGTAACCCGTTGGTCGTTTTTAGTGGCTTGTTTGAGGTTTGCGTCAGCATTGGGCACCATGGTTCTCAACTTGTAACATGTATAAGGAGCGCCAAACTTTCCAGCCCTTTTTTGGACAAAGAATGCAGGCCCGCGTGAATCCAATTTGATCAAAATCATGAGTATGGGTAGCAACCACGAAAGCACCAAGACAATAACCAACAAAGAAAATACTACGTCAAACAATCTTTTAATCGCTCGCTTGCCCATTCTCTCCAATGGGCCTTTTAAAATTACGGTAGGATTATCGCCGTTTATTTTTCGAAAGTTGGAAAACTGGATGTGCTTATTGTGGTCAAATGGAATAAGATAAGTATTGATTTTTAGCTCGTCTAAGTATTTTATAAGCTCAGCCAGCTGCTCTTCGTTTTTGTGTTCCGCATAGCAATAAACCTCATCAACTCTTCCTTCCTCAATGAGGTTTTTTAGGTTGCCAAACGAAGTATGGAAGTTTTCCCAAGTTATGGCTTGCACAAATCGGTACCCATTTTCTACCCTGTTTTCAAATAAGTTTTGAATAAAAAGATTGGCTTCAGGAGGCCCTACTAATACGTAATTGGAATAGCCGTAACCCTTATTTCGATACACCCGCAATGCAGCTACAAACAAGGCCTTGCCCAATAAAATACCCGAAAACAAGACCGCGAAAAAACCCACGAACGGAATCGAAAAATGCCAATCAGGGTAAAAAAGCTCCAAATAGCCGAGGTAAAAAACAGTAAATAGCGTAAATGGGATGATGCTCTCGTAGTAGGTGTGTACAAATGAAATATAGCGTCGGTTAGAGCTAGAATAATTCAGGATGTTGACCAACAGCCATCCCCCAAATAAAAGAAGCGTAACCTGAATGCCCAGCTTTTCAAAACCATAGAAGTAAGTGAAAGTTAGGAGTATGATCGAGCAGTCGACCAACATGGTAGTCAAAAAATAATTGATATAAATACCTGCGTTTCTGCTCACAGTGGTTTTCTTTCTGCTTTAAATATATAGCTCCACTCCAAGATTGATTTTTCGGTATGAACTAGCCTCAACTCCAATTGGTTTTTATGTGCAATTTCTTTTATCTTGTTCACTTGGCAATCCTCCGAAAGCACCATGAAGACCTCTTCAGAATTAGGTCTCGGAGCCAGTTGCGAAAAAAGTCCTTTAAAATATTCAAATTCTTCCCCACAGTACCACGCATTCTCAGCCAAATTGGTTGGTTTTTGGGGGTAGTACGGAGGGTTAATAACAATTAAATCGATCATCTCATCATTTAGGTTTTCAAACAGGTCGGAAACTACAGATTGTATTTTAACCCCATTCAAATGGGCATTTTCTTGGGCATTATTAACGGCAATTGGATGAATATCAGAAGCCGTAGCTAAGGCTCCGTTTTTTGCCGCCCAAACGGAAATCGCACCAGTACCACAACCCAATTCCAATACCTTTTTTCCCTTTAACGAAAGGGTTGAAAGGTATTTAGCCAATGCTTTTGTACTAAAAAAGAACACAGGATGAAACACACCTGATTTTACCAAAATGGTCAATCCCATAAATCGACAAGTACGATCTACCCGAGCATATCGGCTGTATTGCCAATTGAGGATGGGGTCAGCTAGGGATTTAAAGCAATGGCGGATAAATTGTCGCATAAGGGCTGCAAAGGAACACGAAGCAAGGGGATTTTCAAGAGAGAAATAGTTGTATGTTAGTAACATTTACTGGAATTGATGGCAAACCCTCATTTTTTTAATGAATTAAAAAATAAAAGTTCAAATGGGTTTAAACTTCCAGGTATCTACCAAATAGCGTGTTATTGCAGAAGTTTTGTATGGTTATAAACCATTTACGCAAATTATCTGGGAAGGCAACAAAAGGCTTTTAATTGAAACTTGATTTCGTAACTTTGACAAGTGGAAAAAATCGCTGAAATAGAAATAAGGATAACTGGAAAGTCTGGGAATCAAAATTTAAAACCCGATAATTTTGATATTCGTCATGTATCATCAATCCTTCAGCATATTGAGGATATGCTGTACCCTACGAATAAAAAGGAAAGACCACTAATAACTTACGATCTTAAAGAAGGTTCAGTTCGCCATTTGTTTAAAACAACAGTTCAATCAGTAATTGGGTTTAGCGCAATTATCGCCCAAATTGAATCTAGTCAGTCAATAGATTTTCTCGAACTCAAATCGGCAAGAGCCTTTGAGGCAATTCAAGACTTGTCAAGACAGAAAAACTTCAATTTTGAAATAACTACTTCTCAAAACCAAGATAGTAAACTGAATATTACTCCTAAAACCTCATTCTATAGGTCTGAAAATTTATGGGTAGATGCCGAGTTTTATTTTTATGGTATTCTTAAGGATGCTGGTGGAAAAAATAAGGCAAATATTCACATAGATACTGATGATTTTGGCTATTTAGCTATTTCAGTAGGAAAAGATTTTCTTCGAGAACAAAAGGAGAATATGCTTTATAAAAAATTTGGTGTTCGAGCCGTTGGAAAACAAAACCAAGATACAGGAGAAATGGACTTTAAATCCTTAAGGTTAATTGAACTCATTGACTACAATACAAATTATGATGACCAATATTTAAACGACCTAATAAAAAAAGCGAAATCAAACTGGAATGGAGTTGATGCTAACTCTTGGCTTAACCAACTAAGAGGGGGGTATGAAGCATAGTGTACTTTTAGATACTAGCTTTTTGATTCGCTTGCTTAATGACTCTGATCCTTTACATGAAAATGCAAAAGGATATTTTAAATATTTTTTAGAAGAGGGAATAACTCTAAAACTCTCTACTATTTCAATCGCCGAATATTGCGTGAAAGGAAAAATTGAAGAATTACCCATGCGAAACCTTCAAATTATACCCTTTAATGCAGATGATGCAGTAGCTACGGGTAAATTTGCCGAGGTAATTTTTAAAGAAAACCACATTTCCGCCGAAAAACTTATTCCAAGAGCAATCATTCCAAATGACGCGAAACTATTTGCTCAAGCCGACAGAGATAAGACTGTTACTCACTTTGTAACATCAGACCAACGATCAAATAAAACCCTTGAAGCGCTCAAAAAACACTTAAAACCAAAGTTTAAAATTTTAGACATTTCAACACCTTACAATCAGGTATTTGGTATTCTAGATTTAAAGTAAAATAATTGGGGTATCTACAAACCTCACTCCGAATAAAACCCCTCAATCTCCGGTTGGCGGTATTTCCAAACCTTGTGCAGTACCTTAATCTCATAAGGCATTATGTAAGAATTGGTTTGGTAGCGCCATTTTGAAACGCTCCGAAGCAAATCCTTTTTCCAACCTCTTATTCTAAAATCAGATTGAGTGGGGTAATAGCCGTTCAATACGGTTTCAAAATTTTTCACTTTATCCACCATGGCAGGTGTGAGCCAAGGGGTAAGTGGGTTTTTTCTCAAATCGAAGTTTTCCCAAGCTGGATTGAGCCAGTCTTCTAATTCCGTTGGGAATTTAAAACCCGCCTTTGTTATGGCTTCATACAGTTCTGAGCCTTCAGACGGCACTGGCGAATACAAATAGATAATAATCTCTGTATCAGGATTTACATTTTTAACTTGCTTAATAAAGTCAATATCAAAGTCAATTTGCTTCATCACTTCCTTTTCGTTTTTACCTGGCATTCCGAGTACGAACGAATATTCTGGAACAATGTCAAACTTTTTCATCCTTGCCGCAAATCGCAGAATCTGTTCGGCAGATTGATCGCCACCTTTGTCCATTTGCTTGAGCACCTCATCGTTTCCAGTTTCTGCCCCGAGGAAAATCATACGGCAACCAGCCTCTCGCATAAGGGCTAAATTTTCATCCGAATACTTATCAATGGTATCAATTCGGCCCTCGCCCCACCATTGAATTCCCTGTCCCAACATGAGGTTCGAAAATTCCACTACCCGTTTCTGAGAGGTAAAAAAATTATTATCGTGAAACTCTACCGCGTTGATGTTTAATTTATCCTTGAGATACATCACATCTTCAAAAATGAGGGATGCAGATTTACCTTTCCAACGGGCATTGTAAATGGGCACTACTGCACAAAACGAACAAGTAAACGGACATCCAAAACTGCTGTGGTAGGCAAAGGTTTTATCGCCCATAAAAGTTCTAGCCACATAATTTTTAATGGGATAGAATTTATCCATAAACTCGTAAGGAAGTGGTGGCAACTCATCCATATTAGGAAGTGTTTCTACTACGGTTTTGACATATTCACCATCCTTTTTATAAATCAAATTCCTAATGGTTCCGATGTCTGAATTTGCTTCAAAAGCCTCCAATAATGAGGGAAAGGCGGTGTCACCTGGGCCGTTTATCGCTACATCAACGTAGCCAGAATCAAGAACAGGTTTGTATTGGTTTGAGGCAAAATAACCGCCCCAAACAACTTTTACCTCAGGAAATTCCTCCCTCACCTTCTTCGAAATGGGAATGGCTTGTTTGAGCTGCGGCCCGGGCATTACTGTACTCCCGAAGTACTTATATTTTCCAGTATCGAGGTAGGATTTTATTTTTTTCCAAGGGTCTTCTTCTAAATTCCCATCTACAAATACAAAGTCATGTTTCCCATAAATGCTGGCGCCTACTTGAAGTATCGAATTAGGAATTCGATGTTTGTAGTTTGCACTTCGGGGATTAAATAGGATTACGCTCATTTAGTTTATTAGGAATACGAAAGTACGGCCCCGAGCTTTAAATTCTTGAAATATTAGAGGATTGTTTACACAGCACTAAAAAACATTTATGTTGTAAGTTAGCCGCGATATGAGTCCTCGGAAAAAAATCATTTTGTACAACCCAAAAGCAGTGTTCTATGACATGCCTTTGGCCTTGTTGGCATTGGCTTCCAATCTCAATTCGGAGCTTTACGAAGTGATTATTATTGACGGCCGAATCGATGAAAATGCTTCAGAAACCATCAAAAAAAACTTAGATGGAGCCATTTGTTTTGGGGTTACTGTGCTAACCGGAAAGCCAATAGTTGATGCCCTAGAAAAAACCCGGTTGGTTAAAAATATTGCGCCTCATGTTACCACCGTTTGGGGTGGGTGGCACGCCTCCTTGTTTCCTAAAAAAACACTACAAGATGAGCCTACGATTGACATTTCGGTGCAAGGGCAAGGCGAACAAACTTTTAAAGAAATTATAGAGGTCGTTGAGAAAAAAGAAAGTTTGGCCACGGTAAAAGGCATATGTTTTCGGGATGGTGAAGCCATTGTACAAAATCCACCTAGGGCTTTGCAAGACATGAATGAGCTCAACCGCATCAACTACGATTTCGTGAATGTGGAAGATTATTTTAAGAAAAAAGGTCAGCGCCAATTTGATTACATAAGCTCCACCGGTTGTCATTTTAGATGTGCTTTCTGCGCCGACCCCTTTGTTTTTGGCAGAAACTACAGCGCTGTTGAACCCGAAAGGATGGGTGAGGAATTTTCGTACTACTACGAGAAATATCAATTCACCGAAATCAATTTTCAAGACGAAACACTGTTCACGTATCCCAAGCGAATACGGGCCTTAGCATCTGAATTACTCGAACGCAAGATCAAAATAACTTGGGCTGGCACCATGCGCGCCGACCAGGCACATCGAATGGATGATGAAGATTTTGCCTTGGTTAAAAAATCGGGTTTGCGGCGCGTGCTTATTGGTGTAGAATCCGGCTCACAAGAGATGATGGATTGGCTCAAAAAGGACATCAAACTAGAATATGTATTTGAAGCTGCCGACAAGTGTTTGAAACACGATATTGGCGTTATTTTTCCATTTATTGTGGGCTTTCCGAAGGAAACCCAAAAGAGTTTGGCCGCCACTATTTCAGTGGTAAAACAACTCAATGCCAAATCCGAAAAATTTGAAACTCCCATTTTCTATTTCAAACCTTATCCGGGTTCAAGAATAACCGACGATGTGGTAAAAGAAGGATATCAATTGCCCGAAAGCTTAGAAGAATGGTCGCAGTTCGACTACATCGGTTCGAAAGGCCCTTGGGTGAGTGAGGAAATGTACCGGTTTTTTGAGCGTTTTAAATTCTATCTAAAAGTGGGTTACGGCAAGCGAAGGCCTCTATTTTATCCTATCCAGCTTTTGGGAAGATGGCGGGTTCACAACAATGCCTTTGGCTTACCCATCGAAAAGAAACTGTTTGAGTTTTTTAAACCGAAACAAAGGTTGTCTTAAGCGCTGATTAGACTGCTTGCTTTTTTAATTTGTCGTTAGCCACTAGCGTATCACTCGCGCGCAATAGCGGCGGAATCTAATGGCTAACAATTACTTTTCGAGTTTCTAAAATGCCCTCACCTTTTAGTTGAAGAAAATAGATACCATCAGATAGGTTGCTCACATCCAAATGGGTTTTATTCTCAAAACTACCCTCCAAAAGTATTTGACCGTTTAGGTTTTGAAGACTATAATTCGTCATTTGCCCATTATACAGCTCAATGTATAAATTTGAGGTTGTAGGGTTGGGGTAGCTGCCAAATTTCGAATTTGAATTCTCATTATTAAATCCAACTGTTTTAGTGGTATCACCAGAATAGAATTTATGCCAAAAAGGCCTGCCATTTACAAGCATATTAGAATCTGTAACAACTAAATACCAAGGCGCATCAGTAACACTTGGATGCTCAAACGTAAATGCAAATCCACCCTCCAAGGTTTTTTGCAGATTTGTAATAGTATAATATCTGTAGTGGCCCATTGAATCTTTATGATTTAATGGGAATTTCTTCAAAGAGATACCTTCGTTATTAAATTTCATTAAGTGCTTCCCCGTAATTGTGCCAGGACGTAAATAGGTTAAGTTTTGGGAGTAGTTCTTTGCCTTATAAAAAAGATATAGCAATGAATATTTTAGAATTTTTGGAAGAGTTTCCGACAGAAGAGAGCTGTAGAGTTCATTTTCGAAATCAAAGAGA
>JAGQYO010000077.1 GCA_020435995.1 Flavobacteriales bacterium
AATGAAATTTCATACGCACCTACAAGAAGACAAATTTTAGAGTATGCCATGGCGGGCGGAGATGGTGAAGTTTTGTTTTTGGATATGGAGAAGCGAGAAATATTTTCCATAAAATTTCCCTATAAAAAGGACAGATTCAAATGGCAAAGGGATGTTTGGCGTGCGGTGGCCATTTTGTCCTTATTGGGCTATCTGTTGGTGTTAATTACCTTGGCTGGGCAAAGCTTACTGAAACTCCTTTAAAACACATTCCTGCATTCGCATCAAAGCTCGTGGGTCGGGATTTGGTGGTACCTTGCACAGCTCTGTACCCCAGACATAAGTTTTTAGATAAACCATATCTCCGTAGGCATATACGTAGGGCTCAAAACTCGGCGGAATTTGTTTGATCTCCGATCTTTTCCATTCGAGATCGGACACAAAGTTGTTTCCAGAATACAATTCGAATGCAAGGCTCTTGTTATATACCCCAAAAAAATTTAAGGCAGGAAGCACAAAAAAAATGGCCAACCCCAATTTGGAAACGGAAGGAAGTTTAGGGAGCATTTTAAAGCTTAGCGGTTTTGAATATCCCCAAAAAAGCAGTGGCAGAGCTATGGCTAAAAACACATTCCAAGGAATAATGATCAGGTTTGTATTTAATCCCCACGGCGAGAATAAAACAGCGATTCCCAGATGAAACCCAACACCTAAAATAACTGAAGGTTTTCTGGTTTTGTGAAACAAAAGACCTAGGGCTAGTAGTATTTCTGAGTAGGGAAGGAGGTGGCCCATTGGATGAATAATGTGCTTGTAAGTAACCAAATAATTGGTAATCGGTGACACCAGATAAGGTACCAAATTGGGTACAAAAACTTCATTTATTTTAAACACTCCTGCCCACAAGTAGCAAGCTACAAAGCCTATCAATAAGGCTTGATATAGATGATCTCGTTCCCTATAAATTTTATAATAGCCAGCATAAGGAATAATGATGATGAGCAACCAAACATATTGCCAGTACCAAGGTTGAAACCTTGTATAATCTTGAAACATTAAAAGAAGCAGTAAGATCGGAAGAAGAGCGCTTGAAAACTTGTGTAATACAAATATGAAGTTAGCCATCATTAAGACTCCTATTAGCCCCAATAATACCATGTCCCAAGGCGGCGAAAGCACAGGAATAACATCGAAAGGAGGAACCAATGTAAGTTCTCTTTCATTTAACCACAGAGGGAAACTCAAGGCCATTCCAATTCCAAGGAATATCAAAGTAAGTCTCTTTACCCAAAATAGACGCTGATCTGGTGTCATGCGCCAAATGTAGCTTGGGCTAACCCACATTCACTGTTTACAACTTCATATTTTCAACAAACTGGGGTGCAAACCTAGGAACCCGTGCTGGCCTATTTTTGCTTCGAAAGCAGTAGGTATGTATAAAACAATTATTCGCCCGATTCTATTTCTTTTTTCACCAGAAACGGCCCATCATTTGGCCACCACATTTTTCAAGGTGTTAAATTCAATTCCTGGAATGTCATCGGTTTTTGATAAGTTATATGTGCCAAAAGGCAATCATTTAGAAAAGAGATTGTTTGGGCTCACTTTCCGCAACCCAGTTGGTTTGGCCGCGGGTTTTGACAAAAAAGCAAATCTCTACAACGATTTTTCTCATTTGGGATTTGGATTTATCGAAATTGGTACCATAACGCCAAAACCTCAAGATGGTAATCCGAAGCCACGTATGTTTAGGCTAACCAAAGATTCTGGATTAATCAATCGAATGGGTTTTAATAACGGTGGCCTCGAGCAAGCCGTAGCAAACCTTAAAAAAAGAAAGACTGACATCATCATAGGAGGAAACATTGGAAAGAACAAAACTACACCCAATGAAAAGGCAGTTGATGACTATGAAATTTGTTTCAATGGACTCTTTCCTTATGTCGATTATTTTGTTGTTAATGTGAGCTCTCCTAATACACCAAACCTGCGAGAACTTCAAGAAAAAGAACCACTCATGAAGTTACTTTCTCATTTACAAAATTTGAATATGAGCCGTGCAACCCGAAAACCCATTTTATTGAAAATTGCGCCAGACCTCACCAACGATCAACTCAATGATATAGTTGACATAGTGCAAGAAACCAAAATTGATGGCATTATTGCTACCAATACAACCATCGAAAGGGATGGACTAAAGTCGAATCCAGCTTTGCTCAATGAAGCTGGTGGACTAAGTGGCTTGCCCGTAAAAAAACGGTCGACCGAAGTGATCCGATACCTTCATCAAAAATCCAATGGATCGTTTCCCATTATCGGAGTAGGGGGTATTTCAAATGCCCAGGATGCCAAAGAAAAATTGGAAGCAGGGGCAAGCCTTGTTCAAGTTTATACTGGGTTTATTTACGAAGGCCCAACCCTCGTAAAACATATTTGTTCAAGCATTTAATAATTTAGCTCAGGCCTAATTGTACTTTCATAGGAGAGGAAGAGAGAATTAGGCATTTAAAAACGTAAAACTTTATTTCATGATTAAAAAAATTACTTCAATTTTAGCAATAAGTGCAATTGTTTTAGTTGGGGCTGCACAGTCGTCACTCAAATTCGATGGTACAGCAAATGGGCAGCTGCTTCCTGATTCTACCGCACTCTCATTTTCAAATTTAACGGGACTTTCATTTACTGTTTGGGTAAAAACCAATTGGGCAGGAAATGGTTATGTATTTGAATTTGCGGATTCTGCAGGGTACGCTGCGGGAAACACAGGTTTCCGATTTGCGATGTTGGACAGACGAGCTGGAGGATTTCCTCCTTCCAGTGAATTGGCATTTGAAACTGTTTTTGATAATTATACCGTAAGGGCATCTACGAATATGAATAATGTTCCTTCCGACGAGTGGGTGCATCTTGCAGGAGTAATTTCTCGCGATGCTTTGAATGGAAATACGGCTACTTATGTTTTAGAGTTGTTTGTAAATGGCAATTCAGTGGCAACCTCAAATGCTATTAATGTAAACAATGCAAATCCAGCAATTCGAAATCTTCACTTATCTAAAAACAGCAGGTCTCGGATTGGAAATATTATCGTTCCACCTAGATTCGGAAGCAACAGGTTTACTGGTAATATGGATGATATTCTCATTTATGATAAGGCTTTGAGTGCTACCGAAATTAAAGATATGGTTTGTAGCAGAACATATCCTTCTTCTGGTAAGTTACTTTATTATAATTGTAATGATGGCTCAGGTACTATTGCCTATGATATCGGCTCAAGTGGTGCGAATGGCACTTTAGAGAGTGGTGTTTCTTGGGACGATGTGGATTTTGTTAGCAGCTCTGTTGCTAATCCAGTTGCCGATTTCACGTATTCTACGACCTCTCCATCTCTATCAGTTGATTTTACCGATAACAGTTCTCCAGCGGTTTCCAGAAAATGGGAATTTGGAAATGGTGATACATCTGCAGCACTTAACCCGACGTATACCTATAAAAAGCAAGGAACCTATCAGGTAAGCTTGACTACAACTGATGTGTGTGGTAAAATATCAAGTAAGAAAACCCAGTCAGTTGTTGTGAGCTGCCCACCAGCAAAGTCAAGTTTTATTTCATCAGCGAGTAACAGAAAAGTTGATTTTGAGGCCAACAAGGCTGGAATCTTAAATTTTATTTGGGATTTTGGAGATGGTTCACCATTAGATTCTGGTGCTACAAAGGAGAAAACAAGCCATATTTATGCGGCCTATGGCACATATAACGCCTGTTTATACGTCATGAGTGCATGCGGATTGGACACACTATGTGAGGAACTCAACTTGGCGGCGGCTGGCTTAGGCGAAACCTCGAATAATGCGAATTGGAGCGTATTTCCAAATCCAGCTAGCAATGTCTTAAATGTGGTTTCATCTGTCGAATTTCAAGATTCACGCTTTGTAGTTAAAGACCTGCAAGGACGAAATGTGGCTTCACAAAGTGTTTTATCTGGTTCAAAGATTGAAATTGATATAGAGGATTTAAAGCCCGGATTTTATACGATTGAAGTTGTTTCTAGAGATCAATCAAATTCATTGAAATTTATTAAAGAGTAATACGAGAAAAAGGGTGGAATCGCCCTTTTTTTTATAAGTAACTGGCAGAATAACAGTTGTATAATGCGGATCATTTTCATATTTGGAAGATAGAATTGAAATCGATAGAACACAACTATATTTTATATTTGAAATAACTAAAAACGAAAAAAATTAAACATGAAAAAATCAATAATTACATTAATGGCCGTGGTATTAATGGCAACAACGGGTTTTAGTCAGGCTTCGTTAAAATTTGACGGAACCAGTGGCTCTCAATTAATTGTAGACTCTACTAATTTTAGCTGGAGTGGACTAACTGCTATGTCTTATACTATGTGGGCAAAAGGTGATTGGTCAGTGGGTAATAATTATCTATTCGACATAGCAGATTCCAACGGGTATAACAATGGTTCAAACTCTTTCAGATATGGAATATATGAGTTTAATAATCAATTCGGCTTAACAGTGTTTTTTAATGGTCAAAGCACAAGTTGTGAAGTAAGTGCTAACAACCTACCTACCAGTGAATGGTTCCATGTAGCTGCAACCATTAACCGAACCCAGGTAAATGGAACTAGAAAAACGTTTCAAATGAGATTGTATATCAATGGTGAGTTAATGCAACAAACCAATATGCAAATCAACAGCACGAGCGTGAGTCACCTGTTTCTATCTCCGAAGAGTAATGTACGCATGGGCTCTAGGTTTACAACAACTAATAATTCTAATCTAACTGGAAATTTAGATGAAGTTGTTTTCTATGACCGAGAGTTATCTTCATCTGAAGTGAAAGAAATGGTTTGTAACAGCACAAGTCCATCAAATGGACGAATCCTGTATTATAAATGCAACAGTGGATCTGGCAACACAGTTTATGATCTTTCGTCATCGGGTGTAAATGCCACCATGACAAGTAGCGTAACTTGGGATACCGAGTTTGTGAATGATGTATCTAAATCCCCAGTTGCAGATTTCAATTTCACTACTACCACGCCTTCACTTAACGTAAGCTTTAGAGATAGCAGTTCAACTGCAGTTTCTTATAAGTGGGAATTTGGAGATGGCGATACTTCTGCAAACAGAAATCCAAACCATACCTATAAAAAACAAGGTACTTATAAGGTGGGACTTACGACAACTGATGTTTGTGGCAAAGTTTCAGCGAAAAAGGAAAGAACCGTTGTGGTAACTTGCCCTCCGGCAAAAGCTAGTTTTTTAGCAACTCCTAATTCGCGCAAGGTCACATTTGAAGCGAATAAATTAGGTATTACAAATTTTACTTGGAATTTTGGAGATGGCTCACCACTTGCCTCGGGTGATTCTATGTCAACGGTCAATTATATCTATCCAAATTTCGGGTCTTTTAAGGCTTGCCTTTATGTGGAGAGTGCTTGTGGAATGGATACATTGTGTGAAGATTTAACTCTTGAAGCGCTTGGTTTGGTTGAAAATTCAATGCATTCTAAATGGTCGGTTTATCCGAATCCTGCAAAAGGTAACTTGGGTATCAAAACAATTGAAATGGCGGGCGCCATCAATGTTGAAATTCACGATTTGCAAGGGCGATTGGTTTATGTTACTTCTTTTGAAGGTAATGAGATGAATCTAAATATTGAAGCACTCAATTCTGGTATGTACTCTATTCAATTGAGTTCAGAACAGGGTGTTTCCACAAAGAAATTTATGGTAGAATAGTCAGGTAATGCAAGGGAATAAAAAAAGGGGCCACAGCCCCTTTTTTTATTTCAGAAATCAAACAATTATTTAGCAGCCGAATATCTTTTAGCCACTTCATTCCAATTAATAACCTTAAAAAAGTTCTCAATATAATCAGGCCTTCTATTTTGATAATTCAAATAGTAGGCATGCTCCCAAACATCAAGAGCCAAAATCGGAGTTCCTCCACAGCCAACACCGGGCATCAATGGATTATCTTGATTTGGCGAAGAGCATACTTCTAGTTTTCCGTTTTTTACACAAAGCCAAGCCCAACCAGAGCCAAATCTTGTGGCAGCAGCTTTCGCAAAGCTGTCTTTAAAAGACGCGAATCCACCCAAGTCGGCATCAATAGCCTTCGCTAAATCCCCACTAGGACTTCCTCCATTAGGCGACATAATTTCCCAAAACAAACAATGGTTGTAGTAACCGCCACCGTTGTTTCTTACGGCCGGGCCGTAACTTTCAATGTTCTTCAAAATTTCTTCAATGGTTTTGCCTTCTGCATCTGTTCCAGCAATCGCATTGTTCAAATTGTTTGTATATCCTGCATGGTGTTTCGTATGATGAATTTCCATGGTTCGCGCATCTATGTTTGGTTCTAGTGCGTCGTATGCGTAAGGTAGATCAGGTAATTTAAAAGCCATAGTTTTATTTATTTATAGATTAAACATTAGGTGAAATTCAAAAGTAGTTTTTAAAGGCACTCAAAGCGGATTCAAATCAAGTATTAAGTCTTGATTTAACAGGTTTTTAATTTCGGTAAAAACATGTGTAAAAGTCAGTTTTGTAAATGGCTAATGATGCCCACACTTTAAAGCTCATGGGCTATTTTTGCGGCAAATAGGAAATAAATGCCAAAACTTGTTTTAGTACGTCATGGTCAATCGGAGTGGAATTTGGCCAACAAATTCACCGGCTGGGTAGATGTAGACCTCACTGAAAAAGGAGAAAAAGAAGCTCAAAACGCGGGAGAAAAACTCAAAGGATTTAACTTTCAAAGGGCTTTTTCGTCGGTATTGAAGCGGGCAAATCGCACCCTTGATTACATATTAGAAGAGACGGGTTTAACGGCCATTCCAGTGGTAAAGGATGCGGCCTTAAACGAGAGAATGTATGGCGACCTTCAAGGAAAAAACAAAGCGGAAACTGTTGCAGAATTTGGTGATGAACAAGTTTTGATTTGGCGACGAAGTTTTGACATAGCACCTCCTGGCGGAGAAAGCTTAAAAGATACCTTGGGAAGAGTAATTCCTTATTACATACGTGAAATTGTTCCTTTTTTGAAAAAAGGTGAAGACATCATTATTGTAGCTCATGGCAACAGCTTGCGAGCTCTTGTAATGCACATCGAAAACCTCACCCCAGATGAAATTCTAAAAAAAGAAATACCCACCGGTACCCCATACGTATATGAACTCGATGAAAATGGAGGGGTAATAACGGCTCAATTTATCTAACACATTACGGGGTGGTAATCGCTATTGACTTCGACGGCACTATTGTAGAAGATGCCTACCCCGAAATTGGGGAACCGAAAATGTTCGCGTTTGAAACCCTGCGCGAACTCCAAAAGGACAGACACCAACTTATACTTTGGACCACACGGTCGGGGGCGAAATTACAAGACGCGATAAGCCATTGTGCAAAACATGGAATTGAGTTTTATGCCCATAACCAATCATTTCCTGAAGAAAAATTTGACGGTTCGTATTCCAGAAAATTGAATTGCGAATTGTTTATTAGCCACAAAAATGTTGGTGGACTATTAGGATGGGGCGAAGCATACCAAGAAATTAAAGAGCTCGCACAAGGCAAAGGAAAATTATATGGCTTGGAGGGTGAAAGTGATGCTGGATTTTTTCGAGCCTTTAAAAACTTTTTTAATAGCAAATGAGAATAGCAGTTGATTTTGATGGAACAATCGTAGAACACGAGTACCCGAAAATCGGCAAGCCAATTTCTGGAGCAATTGAAGCACTTCTGAAATTTCAAGATGCTGGCCATGATATCATACTTTGGACATACCGTTATGGTGATACCCTTCGCGATGCGGTAAAATATTGTGAGGAGAACGGAATTAAACTCTACGCCGCGAATCAATCTGAACCTGATGAAATACTGGCCGAAGGCGAAAGCCGGCTTATTCGTGCTGATGTGTTTATAGATGATCGCAACGTAGGTGGTTTACTTCCGTGGGCGGTGATCGAGAAATATATTTTAGGCTAACTGCCAAATTTCAAGCTCGGCTTCCGACCATCATTTTAGAATTTTAGCTTTTCTATAATTATATACTTTCACTTTTTCAAAATCATTTTATGAAAAGATATTCTGTTGCTCTTCTGTTTTTGTTCTTCTCGGTTCTTGGGTACTCTCAGAAATTGGAAATGAACAACCTAAAAGGGTGGAAGCCTAGGTCAATCGGTCCGGCGGGAATGAGCGGAAGGGTTACTTGCATCGATGTGGAATTACAAAACACGTCGCATATTGTTATTGGTACTGCTTCTGGAGGTGTTTGGGAATCGTTTAATGAGGGTATATCTTGGAGTCCAATTTTCGATAAAGCCCCTGTTCAATCAATTGGTGCCATTGCAATCAATCAGCAAAATCCAGCGGAAATATATGTGGGTACAGGAGAGGGAAATCCCAGAAACAGTCACAACAGTGGTTTGGGAATGTTTAAAACCATCAATGGAGGCAAGGATTGGTTTCCCATAGGGTTAGAAAAATCAAGAAACATTCATAGACTCGTCATTGATCCTAGCAACACAAATATCATATACGCGGGCGTGCAAGGTTCGGCTTGGGGTGAGAGCGAAGACAGGGGGATTTATAAATCGTTGGATGGTGGTAAAACATGGAAAAAGGTTCTTTACATTAATAAAGAAACTGGTTGTGCAGATTTAATAATGGACGCCAAAAACCCAAATAAATTGTATGCCGCCATGTGGCAGTTTGGTCGCAAACCGTGGTTTTTTGAATCTGGAGGAGAAGGCTCTGGTCTCTATGTTTCGTTTGACGGTGGCGAAAACTGGGAGCGAAGAACTGAAAAAGATGGACTGCCCAAAGGAAAGTTGGGCCGAATGGGTTTAGCGCAACCAGCTTGTAAGCCAAACATTGTTTATGCGCTTATAGAAGCTGAAAAAACAGGATTGTACAAAAGTGTTGATGGAGGTTTTAAGTGGAATTTGGTAAGCACTTCAAATATAGGTAACCGACCTTTTTATTACGCCGATATTTATGCTGATCCACTCAACGAAAACCGATTATATAATTTGTATTCCGTGGTAACCAAAAGTGATGACGGCGGAAAATCATTTTATGAAATCGCGTCTTATAGTAAAGTTCATCCTGACCACCATGCCTTTTGGATTCATCCCACTCAGCCCGATTTTTTAATTGATGGAAATGATGGCGGACTTAATATTTCTAAGGATGGTGGCAATTCATGGCGCTACGTTACCAATTTACCATTGGGACAGTTTTATCATATCAATGTGGATAATGATAAACCCTACAACGTTTATGGAGGCTTGCAAGACAATGGTTCGTGGGTAGGCCCAGCGTATGTTTACGAATACCAAGGTATTCGAAACTACCACTGGCAAGAAGTTGTTTTTGGAGATGGTTTCGACGTGATGCCCCAGCGAGATAACAACCGTTATGGCTTTGCCATGTACCAAGGCGGCAATGTGCAGTACTACGATAGAGTTACTGGCGAAACGAGTTATGTTCAACCGCTACATCCCAATGACACCGCTTTACGCTTCAATTGGAATGCGGCTTTGGCCCAAGACCCATTTTTGGATAGCGGAATTTATTTTGGAAGTCAGTTTGTTCATTATTCAACCAATTCAGGCAAAAGCTGGAAGATTATCTCACCCGATTTAACCACAAACGATACAGCAAAACAAAAACAAGCCCTGAGTGGAGGATTGACAATTGATGCCACGAGGGCTGAAAACTTCACCACCATTTTATGTATTGCTCCAAGTCCACTTGATAGTTTAGTAATATGGGCCAGCACCGATGACGGCCAGCTCCAAATCACAAAAGATGGTGGTAAATCGTGGCAAAATGTTTCTTCAAAACTGGTGGGTGCGCCAAAAGGTAGTTGGATTCCACAAGTAATTGCATCAGAACATATTGCTGGCGAGGCCTATGTGGTGGTAAACGATTATCGGAGAAACAACTGGGACGCTTTTCTTTACAAAACATTGGATTTTGGTCAGTCGTGGACTAGAATTGCAAACCCCGAAAAGATAAAAGGCCACCTGTGGTGTGTGGTTCAGGATCCAGTTGAAAGAAATTTATTGTTTGCCGGCTCTGAGCATGGCCTCTGGATTACCATTGACGGAGGTGCCAATTGGACACAATGGACGGAAGATTTTCCAGCTGTACCTGTAAGTGACTTAAAAATTCAATATACTGAGCATGACTTGGTTATCGGCACTTTTGGGCGAGCTATCTTCATCCTCGACGATATAAGACCCCTTAGGGCTATGACCCAAAAGAGTGACCTATTTTCTAAAAAGATGGTGGCCTTCGAAGCCCCTGTTGCGTATCGACATCCTTGGAAAACACCACAAGGAGTGCGCTTTGCTGCAGATGCGGATTTTAGGGGAGATAACCGAAGCGGCGGTGCTATGTTTTCGCTTTGGATTAACCCTAACATGGTTAAAGATGCCCAAAAGGATAAAAAACCAGATGAAGCCAAGAAGGGCAAAGGTGAAAACCCAGAGGCAAAAGGTCGCCAAAAAGACAAGGGCGAGGAAGTAAAAGTGGTGGTTTATAACGCTAATGGCGATTCTATTAGGGAATTTGATTTCAAGGCCGATTCTATGTTTGTTCGTCGATCATGGAACATGACAGAAAATGGGGTGCGAGGTCCGCAACGAAAAGAATTAAGTGAGAAACAGAAAAAGGATATCCCATCGGGGGTTGGTGTGTTACCGGGCACATACAAACTTGTATTTGAATTTAAAGGAGAAAAGGATTCGACTTACATCACCGTGGCCCAGCATCCAAAATACAGTTGGTCATCTCAGGAGCTGAAAACTCGGTACGATATGGCAAAAGCACTTGAACTTGAAATAGGTTCTATATCAAAAAATGTAGAACGCCTCAAGGAAATACAGGCCGCGATTAACAACATGAATAGCCAAGCCAAGTTTTTACCCGATTCTGTTGGAGATACGCTTAAAGCCAAAGGCAAAATCATTTCAGATTCTGTAAATGTTTTGCTCGATCTATTTTTCTTAAAAGATGATTTTGAGGGCTATGATCACGTAACGGAAAATATCAGCACCCGAATAGGAAAGGTAAAAAGCTACATGTATGGTGAAAACGCTACTTCAAACGAAACACTTCGAACTGCGTGGCGTCAGCTCACTCAGGAGGCAATGCCCATCATGGATCGCACCAACAAGCTCGTGGATAACCAATGGGCCGACTATAAAAACATGGTGAATACCCTTGATTTTGAGTTTTTTAAACCCTTCGAACCCATACGATATGGGCGCTAGTCTAAAAATTTAAATCTTCAATTTTCCAATAGTTTCCATCGGCCCACGACAGTATTCTGCATGACAATCCAAACACGATTGAATCATCGAATTATATGTACTGATGTGTGAAGAATCTGGTGCATTTTGAAAACTCCTTAAGTCGAGCAAATATTTGTTCGCAAATGATGTAAACACAGGCCCGCTGTTTTTATTTTCCGTTGGCGTAGCGTAGGGCATAGATTTGAATTCTTCACTCCAATCTATTTCCGATTTTCCACCTTCTGAGATCAACTTTCTATTGGCTTTCAGGTCGTCATACAATTTGCGCATAAGTAAGGCCAATTCGCTTCTATCGTTCGGAAACCTCGTTATATCTACCTTATTCGGGGTCTCAACAGAATTTTGGCTCTCAGTTTTTGCTTCGCCATTTTCTGAGTTACAGCTTTGTTGGAGGACTGCTGTAGAAATTGAAAGGATGAGCACAATTGCCAATGTGTTTTTAGTTTTCATGGTGCAAAGATGAATCAATTCTTAATTTTTTTGGTTGACTTTTAAATGTAAGCGATTCAAAATGAAATATTGAGAGTTTGAGATTTCGATTCTCAAACTCTTTTGTTGCACTTATAATTGTACATACATAAACGTTACATTTAAGATGAGTGAAAGGATTGTGGTGCTTGATTAAAATTGATAATTTTACCTTTCTTATAGAAATACAAGCAAACAAGCATGTCAGACAATTTAAGTTACCTGTCGGGGAGAAAAGGATTAAGTGATAATCTCTTTGATAATTATGTAAAAGAGGCCGAAACTACGGGCACTGTGCCTAGGGAGAAGCTTTCGGAAATGGCGAAAGATTTTTTGGTTGGCTCGGCAAATACCTTCGGAGCGACATCATTTTATGACTTCCTAAAAGAGGAGAACAAAGGCAAAAAAATATACGTGTGTAATGGTTCAGCATGTTTGTGCGCCGGCACACAAGAAAAATTAGTAGAGAATTTACAAAAGCACTTCAAACCAGAAGAAATTGGGCACATGACCTGTCTAGGACGTTGTCATGAAAATGGAGCGTTTAACTACGAGGGCAATAATTATTCGGCCAAATCAACCCAAGAGGTGACCGATATTTTAAAAAACAAAAAGCCAGCGCCGGATAAATATTTTGTCGGAACGAACTGTAAGGAACCTATTCTTACACTTTCATTTCCAGGTGTAGATACTTATTACAAGCCATTTCTTCAATCGCTAAACAAAACGCCAGACGAACTACTCGAGAATTACAAAGCTTCTGGATTAAGGGGTAGAGGAGGAGCTGGTTTTCCAAAAAGCTACAAACTCGAGGCAGTTAAAAAAGCGAAGGGAGATCAAAAATTTATAGTCTGTAATGCCGATGAAGGTGACCCAGGTGCGTATTCTGATAGATGGTTGTTAGAGGAACGACCACATTCGGTTTTGTTTGGAATGATGATGGCCGGCTATATTGGTGGTGCTGATAAAGGTGTGGTTTATATCCGCGCTGAATATCCTGAATCTGTGAGAATAACAGAAGCCGCCATTGTTGACCTTCGTGAAAAAGGCTATTTGGGTGAAAATATTTTTGGGAGTGGATTCAACTTTGATTTTAAAGTGATAAAAGCGGCAGGAGCCTACGTATGTGGTGAAGAAACTGCCCTGTTATCGTCTATCGAAGGGCAGCGACCAGAAGTTCGCGTTCGCCCTCCTTTTCCAGCCGAAAAAGGATTATTTAATTGTCCAACTTTAGTAAATAATGTGGAGACATTCGCTTCGGTACATTACATTATTTCGGAAGGCGGAGAAGCTTATGGCCGAAGAGGTCGAGGCCGTTCTACAGGAACCAAACTAGTTTGTTTGGATAGCTTTTTTAATCGACCTGGTATGTATGAAGTAGAAATGGGAACCCCACTCACCGAGGTAATTAATGACCTCGGACAAGGATTTAAATCTCCAGTGAAGGCACTTCACGTAGGTGGGCCGCTTGGAGGAATAGTTCCTGTTTCTCATTTCGATAAACTTACGGTTGATTTTGAGTCTTTTGCCGAAAACGGATTTTTATTGGGTCATGCGGGAATGTTATCTGTTCCCCAGAATTTTCCAATGATAACCTACCTCGAGCATTTATTTGAGTTTACTTCTGTGGAGTCTTGTGGTAAATGTTTCCCGTGCAGATTAGGTGCTAAACGAGGTTGGGAAATGCTTGAAAAAGCGCGTACCGATTCGGGTTATAAAATAGAAAGAGAATTGATGGATGACCTGTTAGAAACTATGGAAGACGGTTCCCTTTGCGCACTTGGTGGCGGGCTACCTTTAGGAATTAAGAATGCCCTTCAATATTTTGACGAGGAATTGAAGGGATATTTTAAGTGAAAATAAAATTGAATTGGTTGTCAGTCTGAGTGATTTCTGTTTTTAGAAATTTTATCGAAGACAAAACGTTTTTAAATTGAGAGAATACTTGAGAAAATGAACTTGATTCACTTCTTAAATCAAATAAAGAAATGCTGAACTGAATTCAGCATAACAGTTGAAAAAGGCTGAAAATATGAGCACACAAACTACTACAGACGTAAAAACAAAAATTCATCAAAACGGTTCGGCAAACGGGCAAACGGCTATCAAAACGGCCTTGCAATCAAAACGGCCTATATAAATGATGAAGCTTATGAAATGAAACCCGGTGAAACTATTTTGACCTTTGTAAGAAGGCATTTTAGTATGGAGGAGGTCCCAACTCTTTGCGACGCGCCAAACCTTGATCCGTTTGGCTCATGCCGGGTTTGTAGTGTAGAAGTAGCTCTTCAGAAAGATGGAAAAAAGAAAACTGTTGCCTCGTGTCATACTCCGCTTGCTGAAGGCTACCACATCTACACCAATTCGCCCAAAATGCAACGTTTGCGTAAGAACATTATTGAATTGGTTCTTACCGATCACCCGCTCGATTGTCTTACTTGTGAAGTAAATGGCAACTGCGAATTGCAAACAGTGGCAGCTCAAGTAGGGATTCGAAAAATTAGATACCCGGAAGGCGAAAACCATCTTGATCGCAAAAAAGATTTGACTCATCCCTATATGACATCTGATTTGTCAAAATGTATTAATTGCTACCGATGTGTGCGGGCTTGCGATGAGGTACAAGGTCAGTTTGTATTGAGCATGGCAGGACGTGGTTTCGACAACAG
>JAGQYO010000078.1:0-1159 GCA_020435995.1 Flavobacteriales bacterium
CCGTTATCTTGATTTGCTATGGCTCGTATAGGAAAACGACCAACTTCGTAAAATAATTGCGGCAAAAGATTTAGTAAAACGTTTTGATTCAGTGCTTTATGTCAATTATTTTTAGTCGAAATCGCGCTAGAATCTTTTGAATTTTTCTTTACCATTTTTTGAATAAACACATTATTGGGAATAGAAATCTCTTCATCGTCCTTCGTTTTAAGAATAATAAAAAACAGCCCAATATCACTTATTCTGCCTTCAACTTCAAAGTCTTTGTCTACAATGGAAATATCATCCTCGAGCTTAACTGAATGGTTAAAAAATATGATTAAACTGGAAGTAATGTTTGATAGAATAGACCATTGAGCAAACAATGCGATTCCGATAACGGTGAGCAATGTGCTTACAAACATGGCCAACTCCGATTGGTCGACTCCCCAAATCAATAAGAGCAGTATTGAACAAGTGGTGAAAAAAACAAGGTTTAATGCTTTTTTAATGATTTTTCCTCGCGCCTTTTGAACCAACCTATTTGACATGGTTTGGCGTACTAGCTTAACAGAGATAACTCTCAAGAGCGCATAGGCTACAACGACTATGACGGTTTCTAAAATTTTTAATTCGGTGGAATTCATTTTTATTTGCTTAAAATATTTTTGAGAAAGAAGGTGCAGACCCCATCTTCAACTGAATGTGACTCACGATTTTTTGGGTATTAAATGACTAAATAAACGCGTCTATTTTAATTGCAAGATAGAAATTTTAAAGTGTGCAATAATCAATTGTAATTGGGTACTTCAGTGAAATAAATGGGATAGTGGAAGCGCTTGATTTAGCGCAAGTCACACTAAGTTTTTTTGTTTGGAATTTGAGCTAAAATGACCATTCAAAGCCAACATTTATTTCTCAAACACTTATTTTTACCTGATACCCCGAGTGTCTTCTTAAGTTGATAACTGTACTGTCTGCAAATATCAAATACTGCCCTCTAATTCCTGTTAGATGACCTTCAATTACGGGAGTTTTGTCAAACGAAGTGTTGTTTACTTTCTGGGGATATTGCTCTACCGGATATTTAATTTCTAAAATTCTGTCGGTGGACAATACAAATTGTCGCAGCATAGGAGGAAGGAGGTCCTTAAGTCTTTCCCTTTCTATTTTAAAAGTG
>JAGQYO010000078.1:1259-14153 GCA_020435995.1 Flavobacteriales bacterium
TGTCGGTGGACAATACAAATTGTCGCAGCATAGGAGGAAGGAGGTCCTTAAGTCTTTCCCTTTCTATTTTAAAAGTGTCTTCTCCGCGCTCATCGGTTAACATTTTTCGCCAATTGGTTTTATCTGTTATGTAGGGTTTCAAAGCTACTTCTATGGCTCCCGCTTTTTGGCGGTAGGGTGTTTCAGCAAAGGTCATCACCTTCCAAGCTCCTTGGTCTATCCATCTTGAAGGAATTGAATTTTCGCGCGTTACGCCCACTTTAATGGTATTGGTTAGGGCCAAGTACACAAAATGTGGTTTGGAATGGCGGTTTCGCTCCCATTCCAAATCGCGAAGACCAATTCCCAAATGACTTTGGTCCAATTCGGGATTGATAATACTTTCTACTGCTTCTGGAGAACTTTTCCAAGCATCATAGCTCATTCCATCTCCAAAGGATTTGTTTATTTTTTTTCCAGTTACTACACAATGAATGGATCCCGTATGCTCCAATCGAATGTCTTTGCCCACCAATTCAGTCATGTTTAATTCGGTGCCTGGCTGGGTAATGTCATACAAAGGTAAATTGTACTGCACAGGTTCATCTAGCACTGTAATCATCTTCCTTATGTTCCCAAAATAATCCATTTCTCTATCAGGTTTTCTGTTTCATGATAAGGTCAATTTGCTTTATTCCTTTGACCCATTTACCTCACGTATTGCGCAGGTTCGAATGTAATTAAAAATGGATTGGGTTTTATTTGAAAAATTGGGAGCGTGGAATTTTCTACTTCCTCAGGCTTAGCCACAGGTCTATAGTTTTTGAAAAAAAATATTTTCAATTCGGATAGGGGTATTTCATTTTAGGGTTGTCTTACTACCAAACAGAGAATAAAATGAAAACTCAAAACCCAAAAAGAACAAAAAATTTAGTACTTCAATTGTTGACTATTGCTGCCATCTATTGTTTCACTTTTCAATTAAATGCCCAGGAACTTACCCAGTCCATTAGAGGAAGGGTGATCGACGCTGATTCTGAAATGCCTGCTGTAGGTGCCACCGTTGTGGTGCTCGGTTCTAACCCTTTTATAGGAGCTGCCACAGACATTGATGGGTACTACAAGCTCGAAAATGTACCTCTTGGTAGGGTAAACATAGAGGTATCGTATCTGGGCTATGAAAAGCAAACCATTTCGAATGTGGTGGTGACCTCGGCTAAAGAAGTGATGTTACACGTTGGCCTAATGGAAAGCATTAAGGAACTGGAAGGATTTGAAGTAGTGGGAAACGCACGTCATGATGAACCCATTAACGAAATGGCCATTATCAGCTCTAGGGTACTATCTACCGAGGAGGCTGGAAGATACGCGGGTACTTTTAACGATCCCGCTCGTATGGCCTCTAATTTTGCAGGGGTTAGCAGCAATGCCGAAGGAAACAATGACATTGTGGTACGTGGTAACTCGCCTAAGGGAATCCTTTGGCGGCTTGAAGGCATAGAAATTCCCAATCCCAATCACTTTGCGGATGAAGGAGCTACTGGTGGGCCTATCAACGCGTTAAACAGTAAAATGCTGGCCAATTCTGAATTTCTCACTGGTGCATTTGCCCCCGAATACGGAAACGCAACCTCTGGTGTGTTTGACATGAAGCTGCGCCAAGGAAATAATGAAAAAAGGGAATATTCGTTAGGTGTTGGGGTTATGGGAACAGATATCACAGCTGAAGGACCCTTCAAACAAGGTGGAAAAGCTTCCTATCTGGCTAATTATCGATATTCTTCCTTGGCCTTGTTGAGCAACGCTGGTATTGTAGATTTTGGAGGTGTACCTGAATACCAAGATGGATCATTTAAGATTTTTCTACCTACCAAAAAAGCTGGTATTTTCAATGTGTTTGGCATGGGTGGAATCAGCCATATTCTCGGAGAAGAATCGGATACCAATGACGAAAACCTTATTCGCTATCGCAGCGATTACGGCGCACAAATGGGTGTGGCTGGGGTGGGTCATACTTTTATCATTAACGATGGAACTTATATTAAGAGCAGTCTTTCGGTTTCGAACAACGGAAGCACTGTAGAAAACGAGGAACTCAGTGCCACAGGCGATTATTTAACGATGGGAACGGCCAACATGAACAAAAACACTGTAAAAATGGCAAGTACCTTTAACAAGAAGTTGGATGCACGCAATAAAATGAGCCTAGGTATTATCCATACTGAGCTGATGTATTCATTCAAGTTGGAGGAAAGAAGCATAACTGGCGCACTTGAAACGCCGCTCAACGATCGAGAATCGTCGTCATTTACACAAGCTCACGTTACTTGGAAACATCGATTCAATGACCGGCTTACTGTAGTTTCTGGATTACATTTTCTACAATTCAATTTAAACAACACCTATTCGGTAGAACCAAGGGTGGGGATGAGCTACAAAGTAACGCCAAACCAAACGATCACTGCAGGTTTTGGAATCCATAGCAAAATGGAATCCTTGCTCTATTATACAGCTAATGTAAGCGATTCATTGGGCAATATTTCACAGCCCAACTTGGACTTAGAGCTTCCTAAAGCAGCCCATTATGTCTTGGGATATGATTACCAATTTGCGGCTAACACGCACGTAAAAGCTGAGATGTACTTTCAGCAATTGTTTGATGTAGGGGTGGAAAATAACATCAACAGCCAATATTCATTAATCAACCAGTCGGATTGGTTTGATAATGTGGAATTGGTAAGCGAAGGTAAAGGACGCAACTATGGTGTAGAACTTACTTTGGAGCGGTTTTTTGCGAATAGATTTTACTATTTAGTTACAGGAAGTTTGTACCAGTCATCGTATCAAAATTTGGATGGCGTTTGGCGAGATTCGCGATTTAATGGAAATTACAACGCCAATTTCTTAATTGGAAAAGAATTTAAGGTTGGAAAAATCGATAAAAGAAATACCCTACAAGTAAACATAAAGAGCAGCCTTCAGGGAGGAAACCGATATACGCCTGTGGATTTGAATCAGTCTATTCTGGCTGGAGAAACAGTGAGGATAAAGGATTCCTTCTCTGCTAAAGCTGCAGATGTGTTTTATATCAATTTATCTGGAAGTTATTTGATGAATCGCGAAAAAACGACCCATGAGTTTAAGCTCGAAATTTTGAATGTAACCAATAACCAAGCTCACACAAGTGAATATTATAACTCAGATACCCAGAAAATAGAATACAATACACAGCTTGGTTTGATACCTAACGTGATGTACACGCTACATTTTTAACGAAAGCAGTTTACAGAACCGTGATTTTTTTCAATCTCGGTTCTGTGATTTTTCCAATAGGTTCTTTTACTATTTCTCCATATCCTTCATTAGACATTAGCTCGTGAAATGCTTGTAATTCACTAGGATCTACGGCTATAAGTAAACCAATTCCACTTGTTTGGGGGTCGGCAAGCAGGTTTTTTGTTTGTTCGTCAATGTTGGAAACGCCCTCGCCATAACTCGCCCAATTTCTACCAGTTCCACCGGGCACACATCCCTGCTCCAAATAATCTAACACATGGGGCAGAAGTGGAACTTTACGGAAGTTCAATTCCGCCGAAACACTGCTGCCTTCGCACATTTCAATCAAATGGCCCAGTAATCCAAATCCCGTGACATCGGTGAGGGCGTGTACACCTTTGAGCTTGCCCAAAGTATAGCCAATCTTGTTTAATTTGGTCATGTTGCCCACCGAAACTTTCAGATGCTCGGGATTTAATTTGTCTTTTTTAGATGCGGTAGATAATATTCCCACCCCAATTGGTTTGGTCAAAAACAAAAGGTCCCCCACCTTGGCTTGGCTGTTCATTTTTACTTCGTTTTTGTGCGCAATACCTGTCACCGCAAGGCCAAATACAGGCTCAGGGCAATCAATGCTATGCCCACCGGCGAGGGGAATTCCAGCTTCGGCGCATATAGCTCGGGCTCCATCCAATACTTTGGCGGCCACTTCGGCAGGAACTGTATGGATAGGCCAACCCAAAATGGCGATGGCCATAATGGGCCTGCCACCCATGGCGTAAATATCGCTTATGGCATTGGCTGCGGCAATTCTTCCAAAGTCAAATGCATCGTCTACAATGGGCATAAAAAAGTCGGTGGTGCTTATCACCACTTGACCATTTTCCAACTCCATTACCGCGGCATCGTCTTTCGAACTATTACCCACCAGCAAACCCTTAAATTCGGGGCCAGCCTTCGATTGGCCTATGATGGTTTCTAATATTGCGGGTGAAATTTTACAACCACAACCCGCACCATGACTGTATTGTGTGAGTTTAATGTCTTCCATTAGTTAGCAATTGTTTTTTGAACTCCAAAATGCGTAGGGCATTGGCTTTCATGTCGTTTGTGTTTATTTCTATCGTATATATGTCTTCTGGATTTCGCTTGGCCGATCCAAAAGCATAGGCTTTGTCATAGTATTTTAGCAGTATCTCAATCCATTGTTCGTATTCATCATTGATAAGATGGTTTATCGCTTGATTCATTACTAGATTTCCAAGCTTTCGTTCTAGTTTTCGGGTAGATGCAATGAGTTCATCTTTTGGCATAACTCCGTATTCTGCATTCACACGTGTAATTCGCAGAGAAATAGGCATTTTTATTTCTATCACTTTGGCTTTTCTCATTTGCAAATAAATATCGTCGTTGATTTTCACATGGCCCAAATTACGGCTTTCGTTTTCAACCCAAATCGTTTTGTTTTTGTCAAATCCATTCAGAATCATAGCCATATCATTTTCCAATTGCTCGTTGCTTGGTTGCGGTTTTTGACCAATAGCACCATAGGCCGATCCTCGGTGATGGCATAAACCCTCTATGTCGATAATTTGCTCACCAAGAATGGCCAATTCTTTTAGAATTTCGGTTTTACCTGTACCAGTAGC
This sequence comes from Flavobacteriales bacterium, assembly GCA_020435995.1. Taxonomy (GTDB): domain Bacteria; phylum Bacteroidota; class Bacteroidia; order Flavobacteriales_G; family Salibacteraceae; genus JAGQYO01. Next base: position 6,164 of record JAGQYO010000078.1, read on the forward strand.
TCCGCCAAGTATCAGAAAGGGAAGGGGTTGGGTGAGGAAATTAAGTACCCACGTTCGGTAGGCTTTATAACCGTTTTCTAGGCGTTTAATGTCAAAATTGTTGGCTTCAAGAAGTTCTGTAAAAATCTTACTTCGCAATCCACCACGCCAGCAGTATAGGTAGGCTTTATGGTCTGGGGCAATTGATTTTACCTGTTCAATTTTGGCTGGCAATTGATTTTCTACGAGTTCATATCCTAGTTTAATGGCTTTTTCTCGACCTTCCTTTTTATAGCAAGTTCCTACAAGTTTTCTTTCGTTGTTGTTGAGTATGGGAATATTTATAGCTCCCGGAATGTGGCCCTGTTCAAATTCTGACTCGCTTCGGGCATCAATTATAGGCCGAAGGGGCGACACCAAAAGAGTTTCGATATTCATTGGCTCAAAAGTAGGGTTTAAGGCTAACGAAGTGGTTACAATTTACACGGAATTGTCTTTGGTCATTCAGCGGAGTTTTCATCTTTAAATACATCGTCCATCAACAAGTGGTCATCTTGTTCTTTATGCATAAGCTTAAAAGCATTCTCCCAGCCCTTTCGTGGTTGTGATAAAGGTTTTAAAATGAAATAGCCTTTTTCGAGAATCAGTTCAATCTTGTCTTTAATATTGTATCGATTCAGAATTTCTTTCGAAAGTCTGAATCCTTTTGAATTTCCAATTTGAATTACTGAGATTTCCATTTTAGTAAATTGTAATTACAGAGTTATTACAAAAAAATCAATAATCATGGAGCCTTACTTCAAAAATCGGCCTCCCAATACCAATGATATTAAGTGATTTACTGTATAATCAATCTGCCGGTAGAAATAGTTGAACCGCTTAAAACCTGCACTTGATAGACTCCCGCTGGCAGCGTTGTCACATTTACGGATTCACCTTGAGTGATTTCTACATTCAAAACGGTCTGACCTGAAAGATTAACAACCTGAATTTGTTGCAGTTCACCTTTAATTCCACTCACATAAAATTCCGTTTTTGCAGGATTAGGGTACATCCTTAGTTTATCGTTAGATACAGCGATTTCTTTGCTCGAAAGCTTGCTACCCGCTTTCGTTACAGGGGATTCTTCTGCTTGAATCATACTTCTATCGCTGCTTTTTTGAACCATTACCACGGCTCTAATTCGGTTTAAATCCCAATCGGTATGAGTACCGCTGCTGAAAGTTAAAGTAGTGTCGGCATCAATTGCATTTGAGAATGTAAAATCATTGCCATTAATACTTGTAAGTGCCTTTCTAAAAACGTTGAGGTGGATTTTTTCGCCATTGGGTGCATCATAAAATACAGTGTCTTCTACAAGAAAAACTGCCAATTTTTCTATTCCAAGACTGTGGGTGGCCTTGGTGGTTATTTTTACGGTTACCATTATTGTGCTACCATTAGATTCAATGGCAGAGACTATAGCCAATGGCGATGACTTTCCCGAATGCGATGAAAGCAAAGTAGGACTCGAAAAACTACTCGTGGCAAGCACGCCGCTGACCACTACTTTGGGTGTACTTCCAAAAATTCCATAATAATTCGTCCGGCCATCATTTTCACTTTTATTGTGCTGGTTCAAAACACATGAAGCATAAGGACTACTTGGATGAATGCTGATATGAATCACTTCAGGGTTGTTGTCGAAATTGGTTTTGAGATTTGGATTGACCGAGGCACATGCACCACATTTTGTGTTAGTAAAATGCTCAGCTATAACCCTTTGAGTAACTTGAGCACTTAGCTGAGTAGCCGATAGAAGAATTGAAATAAGTAATGTCTGAATTTTCATAGTAATTGTGTTTAGAGCAAAAAAAGCCCATCCGTCGAACGTAATCTGTTTGAGGCAAGACAAAAGAGGGAACTATATTCGAATATCCATCACACCCTTCCCAACTCAATCACAGTTATCTCTGGCCATACTCCGGCCCTGCCAGGAAATCCAATAAAACCAAATCCTCGGTTCACATAAAGATATTTACCAGCGTCTTCATATAGTCCCGCCCACTTGGGGTATTTCCATTTTACTGGACTCCACTTGAAAAACGGAAGATCAATTCCGAATTGCATACCGTGGGTATGTCCGCTCAGGGTAATGTCTACTTTTTTTGGGTGCTGTTTTACCTGTAGGTCCCAATGCGAAGGATCGTGCGACATCAGCACCGTGAACATTTCAGAGGAAACACCATTGAGCGCTGCTTTCAAGTCTCCTAATTGTGGAAATGGCGGCTTGCCCCAGTTTTCTACGCCAGCAATACATATTTTCTCTCCATCTTTTTCAAGCATCACATGGCGGTTGTGTAACATTTCAAAGCCCATTTCACTTTGAATTCTCTTCAAATTGGCAAGGTTTGTCGCTTTGTTTTCAGGGGAAGGCCAGCGCACATAATCCCCATAGTCGTGGTTTCCCAGAATAGAGAATTGTCCATATTTTGCCTTTAAGACCTTAAATTCCTCGATATAAGGTTGGGCTTCCGTTGAAACGTTATTTACCATGTCTCCAGTAAATAGAATCACATCTGGTTTAGCTTCTAAAATGGCCGAAAGCCCTTTTCTTAGTCCCTTTAGGCTATCAAAACTACCTAGGTGTGCATCAGAGAATTGAACGATTTTAAAACCATCGAATGCCTTGGGCAAATGTTTGAATTTTAATTTTTCAGTGCGTGTGGTATATCGGTATTTTCCGGCCAATACGCCGTAGGACATACCTAAAAACGGAATAGCGGAGAACCCAATACCCACCCAACTCAAATAAGAGCTTCGGCTCGAAAAAGTAACATGGCCATCTCGAAAAATCAGCTCAGCGCTGTACATCATGAGCCGGAAAACGTCTTCTCCGAGTAAAAACATGGAATAAAACAACTTGGCAATGATCAAACTAAAAGCAAGTCCAAAAAGCAGGTTGGTGCTTGGCTTCATTTGGCTTTTACCGATCCGTACATTTCTAAAGAAGGCCGAAATGCCCAATAGTGTTAATATAACGGTAGCCCAATAAACCGTAAACCAAATGGCTTGGTTTTGCCCTAGCGGTAAGGAGTTAATGGCCTTAAAAACATATATATCCAGTAAAACTACTACAACGAGGATAGGTAAAAACATGGCCGCGAAATTAGATGGACTGAGGCAGGCAGGACCTATTAAAGAATGTCAAATTCCTTAGTTTTCAATTCCATCAAAAGTCATGTATCACACTCATATTGGTCATTTATAAGGTCTTGAGATAAAATGATTTTTGGGTTCTTAATTAATTTACATGAAACACAAGACGATAATTGAACCATTTCGCATCAAATCGGTTGAGCCCATTTCACTCAGTACCGAACAAGAACGTACAGAATATCTCCGTAAAGCACATTCCAATTTATTTCTCCTTCAATCGGAGCAAGTGATTATTGATCTGCTTACCGATAGCGGTACTTCGGCCATGAGTTCGGCTCAGTGGGCTGGAATGATGATAGGGGATGAATCGTACGCAGGGTCCAAGAGTTGGGAGCGTATGGAGTCGGTTATTCAAGATCTTACAGGGTTTGAATATATCTTGCCTACACACCAAGGTAGAGCAGCGGAACGCATCATTTACGGACATTTGGGCGGTGAAGGCAAGACATTTATTAGCAACACCCACTTCGATACTACACGCGCCAATATTGAGTTTTCGGGAGCCGAAGCCATAGACATTCCTATTGCAGAATCGCAAGACACAAGCCTTATTTATCCTTTTAAAGGAAATATGGATGTGGCCAAATTAGAGGCCCTTATACTTGAAAAAGGAAGCGAAAACATTGGGGCCGTTATTCTAACCGTGACCAACAACAGTGGGGGAGGTCAGCCTGTAAGCATGGCCAACGCCAAGGCGGTAGCAGCTATTTGCAAAAAACACAAGGTCTTGTATTTTCTCGACTGTTGTAGAATTGCGGAAAACGCCTACTTCATCAAACACAAAGAGGCTGAATACACCGATATGACCTACAAGGAAATTGCTCAGGAGATGTTTCGATTGTGCGATGGGGCGGTTATGAGTTCCAAAAAGGACGCGCTGGTTAATATGGGTGGATTTCTCGCTCTCAAAGATTATAAACTTACTCAAGCTTGCAAAAGTTTGTTGATTATCACCGAAGGATTTGTAACCTACGGCGGGCTTTCAGGAAGAGATATGGAAGCCATTGCGATAGGTTTGGTTGAAATTTTTGATGAACACTATCTCGAATACCGCATCAAAAGCACCACCTATTTGGGTGAGCATTTGCACAAAATGGGCGTACCTGTAATCATGCCTATTGGTGGCCATGCTGTATATGTAGACGCTAAAAAGCTATACAGTCACATTCCTGTAAATGAATACCCAGCTCAAGCTTTGGCCTGCGACCTTTACATCAAGGCTGGAATTCGATCGGTAGAAATAGGCACTGTAATGTTTGGAAAATATGATAAGGATGGCAAACTGATTCCTGCTCCACAAGAGTTGGTGCGATTGGCTATTCCAAGGCGTGTTTATACCCAAAGCCACATGGAATATGTGATTGAAACTTTTGAAGAAATACTCAAGGAAAAAGAAAAGGCCAAGGGGTACAAAATAGTGGAGGAACCTAAGTTTTTGCGACATTTTACGGCTAAATTCGAACAATTATGACAACATTAGAACAGGGCAAAACGGTTGCAGATTTTGTAAGAGACAACTATAAAACAAGTGATGTTTTTAAAAAGCACGGAATTGATTTTTGCTGCGGTGGAAAAAAATCCCTAGCGAAAGTGTGTGATCAACACGGGCTAGAGCTGAGCCAGTTAGAATCTGAGTTAGAAGAAGTGGTGAAAAACGAACCTCAAGAACACGATTTTGCTTCATGGAAACCAGGTTTTTTGATTGATTATATCGAAAATGTTCATCACGAGTATGTAAACCGGAGCCTTCCTTTGTTAATAGAATACGCCAATAAAGTGGCGCGAGTACATGGAGATGCCAATCCAGAGAATGTACTTATAGCGGAGTTGGTAGCACGTATTAACGGTGAGTTAACGGCTCACATGAAGAAGGAAGAACTCTTGTTATTTCCCAACGCCAAAAGGCTCGAAAAAGCCATTGAAAAGGCCAGTGAATTCGCAGCTCCTCCGTTTTCAAAATTTCAAACTTCAATTGATGCTATGGAATTTGAACATGATGCCGCAGGAGACATTTGCAAGGAGATCAGAAAATTGAGCAACAACTATACACCTCCGGCACATGCATGCAATACTTACAGGGTGCTTTATTCAAAATTAGAGGAGTTTGAAGATGACCTTCATCAGCATGTGCATTTAGAAAACAACATCCTTTTTCCAAAGATTTTGGAAATGGAAGCCCAAATAAAACAGGCTTAGCCGTCTCATTTCTTTTATTTGCAGGGCACTTTAAATATATATGTATGCCCAAATATCGATTGCTCACCCATGACGAACTCATGGAATTTGAAAAAGAATTCATTGAATTCCTTGTGGTGAACGGAATTACCGCACCCGACTGGGAGAAAATGAAAAAGGAAAATTCGGACGAAGGAGTTAAAATAATCGGTTCGTTTAGCGATGTGATCATGGAAGGCACTATGCGAAAAATTGAGTTTCTTGAATCGCGCTCTCGCAATGAAGTACGCACCTATCAGTGCTTGCCCGAAAAAATTGTTTTAATGGCACTGAGGGCCGATGGTGATGAGGTAGATTTCACTACGCAAGAAGGTATGCTTCAGGCTATGGAAAACCCACCCCAAAACCTAGAGGTGTATACCAGCGAAAAGAAGTATACGGGCGTTCGCGAACATGAGCTGTTTGCCATGACCCAGCAGGGCTGTTTGGTATGCCAGGGCGACCTCTTTAAGACCTTGGCTTTGGCCTTGGCCGAGTCGAAGGGATAGCCGATAAGAGGAGTTGGCTATTTTTTAAACATAAAATAAACCGCCCCAACCAACAGGACAAACGAAATGATGTGGTTGATTCTAAATGTTTCTGTTTTGAATACAACCAAGGTAAAAATGGCAAAAACGACCAATGTAATAACCTCCTGAATCACTTTTAACTGAATCAAAGAGAACGGTCCGCCATTTTCGCTAAAACCAATTCTATTGGCTGGCACTTGAAACATGTATTCGAACAATGCAATTCCCCAGCTGATTAATACAATAGACAACAGGCCCAATTGGCTAAACCATTTCCATTCTGAAAATTTAAGATGTCCGTACCAAGCCATCACCATAAAGGTATTGCTTAATATGAGTAATCCAATGGTAATTGCAGCTTTCATATCTGAATAAAAAATGAGATGTATGCTAAATTATAAGTTTCGCGATGCCGGAGTCACTTTGTGATATAAGTAGCCAAATTATGTGTTTTTTGATAACCTAAATGCTTGGGATTGCGCTTCGCAAAAAGTTTCTTTAAAGCGCTTTACTTTTTGTACGTATCATAAAGCTAAGTAAGGCATAGGCCTAAGAATGAAACATGCATGGTTGTGGAATTAAATGAGTTGATTTCAAGGTTGTTAGGTAATAAATTAGGACAAATAATTACCGTGCTTAAAAAAATAATTCCCCAAATTATTTTGAGAAAGTCCAGTATTAGGGAAGTATTTTAGTAGTTTATAAATATCTACTTTGGCAGGACCAATTTCACCTTTTAAATAACTCGTTTTCATTCCATAGAAAAGGAGGTATTCAGCCATTTTAAAATTCGGGACTAGAATTAATTTTTAAATTGAGATGTGGGTTGAAAAGAAAATAGCCCACGGGATAGTTGTCTAACTGTCTGTCAATGGTAGGGGTGGAGGTGAGCATAATGAACCCTTGCCCTACAAGGCTTCATTGGTGCTTAATAGTTGTGCCCTGGCTTTTTATTTTTTCTTTCAACTTGTCGTAAAGTAATTGATTATTAATTCGTTCTCTTTACGCCATTTTATCCAACCTGATTTAAGCGGGGTTTTACTGTCCGTGAAATTCTCATCACAGTAGTCAGGTGTTGTAATTTCAATCCAATCACCTTTCATTGATTTCACGACAAAACAATCCGTTCCTTGATATTCAATTTCTTGCGAGTTTTCACTTGGCTCAATCCTAATTTTTTGAGGGTAGTTTGTAAGTCGCTCTACACCGAACATTTCTTTAAGATAGCCTTCCCAAGTATTGAATTTTGTCGAATCAGTCCTTTTTAACCAATAAGTTGTCTTGGTTTCATTGTTTGCTATTACTTCAATCCAATTGTCAGTTTTGGTTAAGCATCGAAAAGTAAATGCGAAATAGTCCAACCAAAGAACTTCTGGTTTTAACCATTCTCCCTGTTCTTTGAGATCTTTGATATTCCAACTGTTTATTGTTCTGTCGTCAAAAAATTCAATTACTTTCTTGGGTTCTGTTGCTAAAGTGTCCGTATAAAACCCCAAAACAGTTTTGTCGTCAAAGTCAATTGAGACAAGTCCGATTCCAAGGTCGGTTTGTGACCAAACTTGGGTCGAGAATAAAAGTAGTATGTTAATTATTAGCAGTCTCATTTTTTAGCTTGGGCATAACGGTCTAGGCTATGCGTAGTGCGGGATTTCAGGGCACTTCACTTTCCGTTTAGCAGTTTGTTTATTTAATGTAATTACTTTCATATCAGCACTTTTGCCCGTATTACGTATAGCCATTGTTGAACTAATCCTCCTACGTCGGAAGTCGGAAGCATAATTAGAGTGCAAGATAGTTATAAAGCCTTTTTATATTTATTGAATAAAACTAAAAGTTATGATAAAAAAAAAGTAAGACAATAGTAGATCGAGCTAAGGGCCTTGTTCCAGAATTTTCGATTTTATGCCAAAAACTAGAGAGAAGTTTTTCGATAAACGGAAAAGCTAAGAGTACGCTGACAAATTACCAGCGTTGTTTAGCCCACTTGGGCTTGCATTATCTGTGTAGCCCCGAGCAGTTGGATGTAGAGAGTATCAACGACTATTTGTACTACTGCCAAAACCTTCACA
>JAGQYO010000079.1 GCA_020435995.1 Flavobacteriales bacterium
AAGGACAAGCAGGGTGATGTGCCATTGGAATTTGAACAGCTCACCATCGGCTATTTTCTGAATGTAGGAAAAGGTAGTTGAAGTATTTTAAGATTTTGTGTGTTTTACAGACGGTGAAAGAAGTCTTATCAGTAACCATATCCATGAAAAATTGTCCGGTGATTTCTCTAGCTCTTAACTCAATTACCCATGCTCCTGGACAAACTTTATATCCGCTAATTAATCGCTGTGTTGCGATAAAGACATCCTTGGCCCCACTGGATCCCTTAAGAAAATCTCGTTTAATCGTCTTACAACCCGAACCTGATCCTGTGCCAATTCAAGCTCTCCAAACTCGGATAATACTTCGCATTACTTGGTAAATTAATCTCCTTTCCTTCATATTGGTGCAGCGAATGAGCAGAGTAATTCTCTACAAAATCGGAAGAAATCAATACGCGATAGTTTTCATCAACACCGATTAATCCTCTATCAAAAGCTCGGTGCATTGTTGGTGTAAGAGCAATTCCATTAGTGATATGGTCAATGCCGCTTTCGGCTATGGGAATAATATGACAGGCATCAACCATTGAAATGTTTGCTTTGGCCACAATTCTCAAACCCGTGATAGCGCACGCGTTTTCATACAGCCGTGGAACTACTTTTTTGAAGGTAGCTCCTCTAATAAACTGTTCTTCTTCAATTTCCACTTTGTCCGCATGCTCAGCTACCTTTTCAAGCTGTTTTTTGTAGTTGGCCGCTGATTCATTCATTACCATTTCTTCGATTGTAGAAGCATAACTCTTAGCACCCGAGATAGTTACCAAGTTTTTGTGAAAATACTTTTCAAGGATTAGAGTCCGCATTTCATCTCTGAGGATCGGGTCATGAGCGGAGTGATAAATATCTTCTCTTAAGGAAGCGTAATTACAAAGTTCTTCCAGCAACATGAGACTTTTGATGGAATTTGAACTTGTTAACGCCCGTTCAAATCCTACCTTAACATTTAGCTTCCATATACCGGAAGACTCATTTTTCAAGTGATAAAATGGCAGAGCAAAATTTGGAGAATGAGTACTGGTTACGATTTTATTCCAATAGCCTCTAAACAACCCAACTAAATCCGCAGTAATGAAGATTTGGTTATCTCTAATCTCACCTAATTCTATGGCCCGTAAAACGGCAAGCAACAGTATGGGTTTATGAGGGGCTTTCGACGTTCCGAGTGATTTTCCCTGCCTTAAGCTTGTAAGAGCCTTGAATATTTCCTTAGAAATTAACATTGCATCAGTTATCCTATTTGTAATATCTTCAGACCTCCATTCCTTAAAACTAGTGAGCACTTTAAAGAAATTAAATCCAAAAAGTAAAACTCCATAGGTTCATATTCAGAACCGCTTTTGTAACTTCTACTTTCTGGCCATTGGATGTCTTCTAACATTGCTAATTGTTCGTTACCAATAGTATAAATAACCAAGTAGAATTACAACACATTTTAAGTGATTTAAATCAGACGCCTTATCATTAGCCATTATGGTAAAAATCTCCCCACCCCCTTCCAAAAAAAAACTTACCCAAAAATTAGTTTAGTTAGGATTCCTTACTATATTTGTCCCGCAATTTTGCATTCACTTAATTTTTTTAAACATCATGAGTAAATCAGTTTTTTATCATGCAGGTTGTTCAGTTTGTGTTAGCGCTGAACACGATATCATCTCTCTAGTTGGTGCCAACAACGTAGAAATCGTTAACATCGGCGAAGTAAGATCAAGAATTGGCGAAGCCGAAAAAGCTGGCGTTAAATCTGTTCCCGCTCTGCTTACCCCCAACGGAAATGTTCTTCACCTCAATTTCGGTGCGTCTATGGCCGATGTGAAAGGGTAATTTTTTATACCTAAAAGTTAGGAGTCCTTATCTTTGGGCTCCTGCTTTTTTCCTTTCTACTATGATCCCCAACTGGCTGCACTATAATTAGGAATACTAACTTTGTCTTCGAGTTTTTTATTATGAATCAAAGTGTATTTAACCCCGATCAGCAGCAAAATGACCTGTCGAGTAAAATTGTTGTTGGCCTAGAGCGTATTTCAGAGGTTTTTAAACTCCTGCTTTGGGAAAAAGCAAAATCAATTGGTTTAAGCCCCATCCAAATTCAAATTCTTGTGTTTGTTGCCTTTCACAAACCTGAGTTGTGTAATGTGAGTCACCTGGCCAAGGAATTCAACATTACCAAACCTACCATCAGCGACGCCGTGAAAATGCTGAACGACAAAGGCATGATCGAAAAAGATTACTCTTCTGCCGATAGCCGCAGCTACTCCATTTCGCTTTCTGCCCTCGGCAAAAAAGTGGTTGCCCAAACTTCTAACTTCTCCCAACCCCTACAAACCCAAATCGATCGTTTTAGCCCCGCCGAATTAGATGGTCTTTACAACAGCCTCAACCAACTCATTTTTAAATTGAACCGAACAGGCTTGCTAAGTGTTCAACGCACATGCTACGGTTGTAAATTCTATGAGAAAAACAACGGAACCCACTACTGTAAGCTGCTACAAAAGGAGTTATTGAACAAGGACATTCGACTGGATTGTAAGGAGTTTGAGGCAAAACTTGAGGTTTAATTCTCATTTTTTACTGGCCTCACTTTTCACTTAGACTTGGTTACCGTTTTATAAATTGACTGAGTAGCTCTAGAGCCAAAAACCGGGAAGCTTTATGCCAATACAGCTCTACTGCCCTTTTACCAGCCTCAAGGTGGTGGTGTTGTAATAATCTTTGATGCTCACCACATAAGTTCCCGCGCGAAGATCAGCCAAGGGTAAATCAAAATGGTCGCTGCCCAAACCCAGGTTTACTTTTCGGCTCCAAGCGAGCTTTCCCGAAAGGTCGTAAATCTCTACGCTCACACCTGGCAGAATGGTGTTGGAGTAATATACCCTCACCTTGTCTTTAGCTGGATTAGGAGCCAGCTTATAGCTGTTGGTGGCGTGGTGGTAATCTACTCGGCTCACCTCGTTGTTGCCACTGAGCAGCCAAAGTTCTGGATCGAAGGCAAAAAACCGGAGTTCGTGGTTGAGCTGGATTTCATATTGTTGTCCGTCGAAGGTATGTGTGAGCCAAACCGTGGTGTCACTTTGGTCGGTTACCAACTGAATGGGTACCTTCATATCGAAAAAGGTTCCTTCCCAAACATAGCTCTGCTCCTGCCCCAGCACCACATATACCTTGTGCTTTTCATCTTGGTAATACTGCACTCGGTACTTGGGCCATCCTTGTTTGTAAAACCAGTCATTAAAAAATTCGTCTAAATTGAAATTGGCTGGTGCGGTTTTCTTTAAATGCCAAATCAGGTCATCGGTGGAGGCAAAGCCATAGGCCAGTTTTTCGTCCATCAAGTAAGATTGTATGGCTTTAAAAAAGGATGTGTCGCCCATTTGCCCACGTAGCATGTGTAGCAAATACGCCCCTTTTCGGTAGGTAAGCTGATGGTCGAACATGCGCGCCCTATCGGAGGTATCGGGAATAAACACACTGCCGTCGTGCTTCTGGGTAATGATTTTAATGTTTTCTTGCTTCCAACCTGTCCAACGATCGGGAGGAAACAAAAAGTTATAGGTAAGTCCGTCCAAATAGGTGGCAAAACCCTCGTTGAGCCACAAGTGCTGCCAACTGGCGCAGGTTATTTTGTCGCCAAACCATTGGTGAGCCAGCTCATGAGCCACCAAGCCATGTTGAAAGTGGTACATAAAACTCAAGGTTTGGTGTTCCATTCCTCCTCCCCATCCAAACTGGGCATGGCCATAGTGCTCTCTTCGAAATGGGTAGGGACCAAAAAGATCTTCAAAGAGGTTTATGGTTTTGTCAAATGTTCGGAGGTCGTTCCAAGCGGTCAGTGAGTCTTCTTTGTACACGTAGTTAATGAACTTTAAATCTCCCTTCTTCAACGCCAAGGTTTCTTCAAAGTAGGCGTAGTCGGCTACGGCAAAAGCCACCAAATAGCTCACTATAGGATAGCTGTGGCGGTAGTGAAACACCAAATGGCTGTCTACTGCAAAGGATGATTGAAAAACCCCGTTAGCCACGGCTTTAAAACCCTTGGGGACTTTAAGAAAAAATTCCAGTGTGTCTATTTTGTCTTGTAAATCTTGCTTGCAAGGCCACCAGTCCTTGGCGCCATAGGGCTCACTGAGGGTCCACATCACGGGCTTCCCATTTTTGGAGGTATCGGTCACAAAGGATCGTTCTGCCACGGGTTTTCCCTGATAAAATACAAGGAGTGAGGCAGAAGTTCCCGGCTGCAGTATCGCGGGCAGTTTAATGTCGAGCAAATGGTTTTTTCGCTCAAAACCATACAGGCGATTCACGCCCAAATAAATGGAGTCTACAACGAGGCTGTCGCTAAAATCGAGCTGGATTTCGTCTAACGGTTGCTTAACAACAAATGTGGTCGTAACCAAGCCTCTGATGTATTGCACCCGTGGATCTGCTTCCAAGCTTAGCACTTGTTTCACTACATCAAACGAACCTCGATAACTTGAAGTATTCCAGTCGATTAAACTATTCGATTTTTTTTCAAAACGGCTAATTTCTTCAATGTGATCGAAGTCTTGGGCTCGCAGCACACTCGACATTAGGATAAGGAAAACCACTACTCCGCGCATGCCACAAATATAAACTTAGCTCCTCTTGTAAAATGAAGCAAATAACAGGAAGTCGGTTCAAGCAGTCAGTTGCAAAAAAAGCAATTGAGCTTTAGTCCAAGTCCTTTATTTCTTTGGCAATGGCATCGTAGGTGGCTTTAGAAACGCCAGCCAATGGCAACCTAAGCGCCGCGCCGCAAACCTTCTTGATTTCTAAGGCCGCCTTTATTCCACCAGGGTTTCCTTCTACAAAAAGCAAATCGATGAGATCCAAAACTAGCAAATGGGTTTTTGCCGCTGCCGCAAAATCGCCTTTCAAGGCATCTTTTACCATTTTAGAAAACACCTTTGGGGTTGCATTTCCAATAACAGAGATAACGCCGTCGCCGCCAATGGCAATGTGTGGCACCACCAATGGATCGTCTCCACTGATAACAGCAAAGCCCTTTGGCCTTTGTTTCAAAATTTGAGAAATCTGACCTAAATTACCTGAAGCTTCTTTGATAGCAATGATGTTTTTGAAGTCATTGGCCAATCTCAAAGTAGTAGCAGCACTTACATTAGAGGCCGTACGCCCTGGCACGTTGTACAAAATGATAGGAACTGGCGATGCTTCACTCAATGCTTTGTAATGCAGGTAAATCCCTTCTTGGGTGGGTTTGTTGTAGTATGGACTCGCCGACAATATTGCGTCAACTCCTTCAAAATCATATTTTTTAAAGCCATTAACCAATTCTGCGGTATTGTTTCCACCGTGCCCAAATACAATGGGTAGTCTGCTGTTGTTCACATCCTTTACGTGTTCTAGCACGTCTATTTTTTCATCTTTGGTAAGCGTTGCTGATTCCCCTGTAGTTCCTTGAACCACCAAGTAGTCTACTCCACCTGCAATTAAGTACTCTGTAAGTCGAGCTAGGCCCGCAAAATCGACTGTATCGTCACTGTTGAAAGGAGTTACCATAGCCACTCCTAGTCCTGAAAATTTATGCTGCATGTTCTTTCGTTTTAATCATTTTGATGTAATGTATGAGTTGTTCTAAGGCGTAAACCAAACTATACGTCTCCTTAGGTTTAATCATCAGTTGTAAATAAGGCGAGTTATAGTCGCGTTCGAGCCCAGTTTTCATAGGAGCATTCGACATGGCACCGATAAACATCAAAGGAATCTCCTTTTTGTCGGTGAGGTCGATGAGCCAATCTACCGAACCCACTCGCATGTTGATGGGCCGTTGGTACCAATTAAGGTCTTGTTTGGTAAGGATGTGAAAATTGGTAAAAGGGCCCTCTTTTGGCGAAGTCTTTGATTTATAAGCAAATATATCTACCTCTAAATCTGGTTTAAACTGTTTGAGCAATTTTCTTAAAGCCCGACTCTCATCTTCCGCCTTCGGGCCAAAACTGATCAGAATACAGGCTTTTTTAATGGATGCTATGGGTAAATGTTTCCCGGCTCGTTCCTTAGCGAGTGCCTTTTTCAAAGCATAATTTCCGTACCATTTAGCAATAAGGCTCATTTGGTCGCAAATGTATAAGAAGCAAGCGGAGCTAGCTCAAATGAGACTCAATAAATGCGACTGAAACCCCACTGTGGGAAGTATGGCCCAGCACCTTCTTATTTTTTATGATGATTAGCTGTGGGCTTTCGTGACGCACGTGGTAGCGCTCGGCAATTAAATTCGAAATAGGCCTGTTTTTAATGAGGTCTAAATACCTGAAATGCACTTTGTCGGCTATGCGTTCGAATTCTCTTTGAAGACCGCTCTGAGCCATTGAACTTACACCACATCGCGTGCTGTGTTTAAAAATCACCACGGGCTTGTCAACGCTCAACTCATCATACTGGTCCAAATCGCCTGCTTGGGTCAATTCTTCCCACTTCGTACTCGGTTTTTTTTCGGTGCTAAATAAATTTTTAAACATCTGTATTTTTCTTTTTTAAGCGAAGTTTTCTAAGTTTCTCGACCAATCGTAATTGAGGAATTTAAATTTTGGAAATACATCGGGTGGCACTATTCCATGACGCTGGTACAAGGCACGGATGCCTGCAAAGCCGCCAAAATCGCCCAAGTACCAAAGCAACAGCCGGGGTGCATGAACTTCGCCGTGGCAACTGCTAATCACCGAACTTTCTAGGAGATAATTTTTAGTAGCCCTATCGAGGGTCGAATCCAAGGTGTTGGACGAATAATTAAATATAGGTGGGCAGCTATTAGCACCGCAGTTGAGTGCGAAATGAATACGCGGGTCAAGGCGCTTCACCCTAAGTGCTTTCTCCCAAGAAGCCACACGAGGTTTCCTTACGTAACCCATTGTTGCCTTTAGTTTGCTTCGGCGCAATATGCCGTGTTCTATGTCATCCAAACTCATGTGGAGGCCAGCAATGTCGATCATGCGGGTTGTGTACACGTTCTGAATCTCATTGTTATTGCGTATTACCTGCACCAGCTTGGCATTATAAAGGTTTATCCAAAACGCCATCTTTTGTTGGTCGCTCGGCAGTTGTGCTTGCAAATCGTCAAATTTCACATGCACTAAATCGTCAAATGAGTTGGATCCCAATGTTCCCAACCTTGCTTTCACGACCAAATCAGAGGCAAATTCTTGTAGGTTCATCCTGCAAATATGTAAACTGACATATTCGGAGATGGTACAGCCTACGACAAAAAAAGAAATACCCATCTGGCAGCTCTACAAAGCTTCTATTTCTGCGAAACTCGGTGCATCATTGTAGTGCCACTTTCCAGCTATGGTGCCTTTTTTCAGGTAAACCAAACCGGGGTTGGATCGAACAATCGTTTTGAGCATGATACCGTCACCTGTAAGGTATTCAAACATGTTTTGATGCTCGTGCCTAAAACTCTCCACTTCGGAGTACGAAGCTGCCGTTAAACACACCATTTCGATGCCACTCGCCTTGCATTGCTCATACAATGCATTCAGGTCTGTCTGTATATCCTTATCCGTTTTTTTAATATCGTAGGCCACAACCAGCAACATTCGCTCGGCACTCAATATTGAATAAGTTTTGTCATTTCCGTCCACATCAGAGAGGTAAAAATCGCGAATAGGCGGTTCGTAGCCGTCTTCTAGCTTAAGTTGCTTGGTTTCGTCACCCAGCATTTCCCATTCCTTGTTTTCCCACCATTTTCCATCGATGTATTCTTTGTCGGTCATTTCCTTCTTTTCGCCAGACGAAATGTTTTTCATAACGTAGATGTAACCAAATTTTGGTGGCTGCAATCCCAACTCTTCTGCCGACTTCATTCCTTCTTCAATGTTTTTGCCAATGGCATACGGGCGGTAGTCGCGCGCTGGTAGGTGGTTGTAGCACCAAAAACTAAAGCCCAAACTCAATATGGTAGCCCATCCGGCGAGGGCCCATTCCGACTTGTCTCCACTGAGTACTTTTTTGAGTCCGAAATAACCGGCCCAAGCAATAGCTAAAAACAGCACAGGAAACCACCAGGTAAATATCCATGAAAAGAAGGCCGTGAAGACCAGCGATAAGGGTATGTAAATCTTATCGTCAGCCAAAGTATTGAGTTTGATTCGTTTTTGAAAAAAGAAAATTGGAATGATAAAAACCAATAAAACCATGTCTTTAGCAAATGATTCCCAAGGAGTTAAACTTCGACCTATAGAACCCTTCATAGCATCACCAAAACAACCACAATCGGTAACACAAGTAACCGATCGCTGCACTTCTTCACCATTGATAACGGCGGTGTAGGTACCAGAGGGATCACAGGTAGCAGTGTACATGGTGAGCCATCCAAAAAACAGGGTTAGAATAAGCAGTGACCATGAAGCCAGCCTCATTTTTCCCCCAAAAAGTACGGCCAATCCCAGCACAATTTCACCGATACAAACCAACACCGCCAACCACAATGCGAATGGCTCTAAGAAGGGCAAGTTGAGTGCGCTTTCCGCAAAATATTCTTCGAGTTTATAGGAAAAACCCAAAGGATCGTTTGCCTTAATGAGTCCTGAAACAATAAAAAGAGAACCAACAAAAATTCGGGAGAAAACAACTAAAAATTTCATGCGCATTAATTTGGGCCCAAATGTAATTTCAAGCCTTAGCTTGCGCAAGGTGGTTAACAGCTAAATAACAAGAATTAGGATTCGGCTAGTGTCCATTGAGCTTGATCATGGCAAATACAGAATAATTCAACATATCGAGGTAGTTGGCATCAATACCTTCCGAAATGAGCGTTTTGCCACTGTTGTCTTCAATTTGTTTGATGCGGAGAATTTTCATCAAAATAAGGTCGGTGTACGAACTCATTCTCATGTCGCGCCATGCCTCTCCATAGTCGTGGTTTTTATTTTCCATTAGGCCCTTGGCAATTTTAGCGTATTTGTCATAAAGCGACACGCCTTTCTCCATTGGCATTTCGATTTCGCTCGACTCGCCTAACTCCAATTGCACCAATGCCATGATACAATAATTGATGATACCAATGTATTCTGGGCGGATTCCCTCTCCTACTTTTGACGCTCCTTTTTGCTCTAGCGTTTTGATTCTATTGGCCTTAATAAAAATCTGATCGGTGAGCGATGTAGTTCTTAAAATGCGCCATGCCGAACCATAATCCTTCATCTTCTTGTAAAAGATGTCCTTACATTCTGCAATAACTTCGTCGTATTGTGCTGAAGTATGAGTCTGATGATCTACCGCCATGCCTACTTTTGTCGCTTAGAGTGAGTTGCAAATTAATTGAAAATAATAGCCCAAATGAAGACAAATTCAGATAAATCTTCACGAACTATCAACTGTTCGGGAAAGTTGGTGCCCCTCTCTACGCCACACGTAATGGGTATATTGAACCTAACCCCTGATTCGTTTTACGATGGAGGAAAATACACGCAAGGCAAAAACGCGTTTTTTCAAACTGAAAAAATGGTGAAAGAAGGTGCCACTTTCATTGACGTAGGCGCGTACTCATCACGGCCAGGGGCCAAACACATCAGCCTAGAAGAAGAATTAGCAAGACTTTCGGGGCTATCAGAACTCACCAAACGTTTTCCAGAAACTCACTTTTCGATAGATACATTCAGAAGCGAAGTAGCCCGATATGGTATTGAAAATGGCACGTGTATCATAAATGATATCAGCGGTGGCGAGCTAGACTCCGAGATGTTTGAAACCGTAGCACAGCTGAAGGTTCCATACATCTGTATGCACATGAAGGGCCAGCCACAAACGATGCAACAAAATCCAACTTACACCGATGTAGTAAGCGAAATGCTGCTCTACTTTTCTGAAAAGGTAAATAAGTTGAGGCTGCTCGGGGTGAGCGACATCATTCTTGACCCAGGCTTTGGCTTTGGCAAATCGCTCGAAGATAATTACGAAGTGCTCAGAAGGTGGCCTGAAATCGGTGTGCTAGAACTGCCTTGGCTGGCTGGCGTTTCTCGAAAAAGTATGATTAACAAAGTCCTTAATATCAAATCATTAGGTTCACTTAATGGAACTACGGCTTTAAATATGATTTGCCTTATAAACGGTGCGAATTTCTTAAGGGTGCATGATGTTAAGGAGGCCGTTGAAACCGTGTCCTTATTCAGAGCCTATCAGGGTGAATTCTCTATTATTGCAAACGCGTGATTTTACAATTCATTCAATTTGATTTTTTAGACCTGCTCGATGTGGTGTTGGTCGCCGTATTGATTTATCAGGTTTACCAGATTATCAGAGGCACCATTGCTATTCGAATCTTCCTGGGCATCTTTACCATCTACCTTTTTTGGAAAATAGTGGAAGCGCTTAATATGGAGCTTCTCTCCGAAATACTGGGGCAATTCATTGGCGTTGGGGTTATTTTGCTCATCATAGTTTTTCAGGAGGAATTGAGGAAATTCTTACTGTTGGTGGGTAACACTGAGTTTTTATCAAGCCGTATGCTATCCGGAAACATGTTTCATTTTGGAGCCAAAGAAAAATCAACCCTGAGTTTGAACATAAAAGATATAGCGCGGGCTTGCGCCAACATGTCGCGGAGTAAAACAGGTGCTATTATCGTCATCAGCAAAACATCAGAATTGGATTTTTATCTCGGAAGCGGAGAAATCCTAAACGCGCGAATTAGCCAGAGTTTGATCGAAAACATTTTTTTTAAAAACTCCCCCATGCATGATGGCGCTGTGCTCATTAAGGACAATACGATACTGGCCGCGAGGTGTGTACTGCCCGTATCCGAAAACAAGGACCTCCCTCCTACAATGGGAATGCGACACCGCGCAGCACTTGGTATCACCGAAAAAACTTCTGCCATCGCCTTAATTGTTTCCGAGGAAACGGGCAAAATATCGACGGTTCAGGCCGGTAAATTCAAATTGAACATCACCCCCGAAAACTTGGAATTTCACCTAAATAAAATACTTCAAGAAACTTAACAATGACAACACTTTCCTGTACCTCACGCTTCATGAGCGGCCTATCGCTTGTTGCCTTTCTACTTCCTGTTGCCATGTTCGCCCAAACCATTATTGGAAGCGGCAAGGTGCTTACAGAAACCCGCGACCTCAAGGGAATTGAAGAAATCGTAGTGGAAGGTTCAGTAAAAATTATGATTCAACAGAGTGATGACGAAAAAGTGGTGGTTACCACCGACGACAACGTGATGCCCAACGTAATCACCAAACTCAATGGCAACCAACTCACCATTGACTTACAAGGCAGAATGAAGAAGGTTAAGAAAATGGAAGTTACCGTTTACCTTAAAAAGTGGACTTCATTAAAAACCCATGGTTCGAGCGACATTAAAACCGAAGGATTTGTTGATGGAGATGAACTCAAAATTGATCTACAAGGCTCTGGAAACGTTGATATTAGCGTTAAATACACCAACGTTTCGGTTGTTAGCAACGGCTCAGGAAACATCAGTTTATTGGGTTCAGCTAATACTCTATCTGCAGGCCTATTCGGTTCTGGAAATTTAAACTCTTACAATTGCCCGGTTTCAGATGCCACGGTTGACATTAAAGGGAGTGGAAACATCAATGTTTGGGCGTCTTCAACACTTAACGCCACCATTTCTGGTTCGGGAAACATCAAATACAAAGGAAGTCCCGCAGTTTCAAATACCATTTCTGGTTCAGGTACGGTTCAAAAGGAGTATTAAGAGCTTTTAATTACGCGCATGGGTTCCAACGTGCTTTCCAGCAAGGAACCCTGTGGTCCATGCCGCTTGAAAATTGAAGCCACCTGTAACGCCATCAATATCTAGCACTTCGCCAGCGAAATACAACCCGGGCACTACTTTACTTTCCATAGTTAAGGGATCCACTTGAGACAAATCGACTCCGCCACAAGTAACAAACTCTTCTTTAAACGTGGTTTTACCGCTCACCCGATATTCGTCGTTTATGAGCAGGTTGATAAGTCTATTTGAGTTTTTCTTGCCTAACTCATTCCATTTGGTGGAAGGATCGATTTCAAGTTTTGTAAGCAAAAAGAGCCACAACCGCTTTGGTACCCATTCGTTACGCCAGTTCGAAACCATGGTATTGCCAGAGCTGGAAATAACTTCCTGAAATATTACCCGACATTCATCTTCTTTTGTGTTGCCCAACCAAGAAACCAGCACCGAGAAAGCATATTGTTTTTCTGCGAGCCATTTTGCTCCGAAAGCAGATAATTTCAAAACCGCAGGTCCGCTCATTCCCCAATGGGTAATAAGCAAAGGTCCTGTTGCTTCTAATTTGCTTCCTAGCACCCTAACTCGAGCATGAGGAGCAACCACTCCCATCAGGGTTCTTATCTCCTCTGAGGGCATGTTAAATGTAAATAAGGAAGGTGCTGGTGGAACAATGGCATGTCCAAGGCTCTGCAACCATTTGTATCCTTCTATTTTGTTAGACCCACCCGTGGTTACAATTACCTTATCCACTTGAATAATTTCT
This sequence comes from Flavobacteriales bacterium, assembly GCA_020435995.1. Lineage (GTDB taxonomy): Bacteria > Bacteroidota > Bacteroidia > Flavobacteriales_G > Salibacteraceae > JAGQYO01. The sequence goes on from JAGQYO010000079.1 coordinate 12,525, forward strand.
TTGTTGACAGCAAGTTCAAACCTGTGATCTAATGGGCGAATAGCTGAAATAGCTGAAGAAAGACTCACTCTAATTCCCAATTTTCGCACTTCTTGTTCTAAACAATCGATGATAGTTTGTGAAGAATCTGTAATGGGAAACATGCGGTTGTCAGCTTCGGTTTTTAGGGGAACTCCCCTGCCCTCAAACCATGCCACGGTGTGGTTTGGGTTGAATTCGTAAAGAGCCTTTTTAAGCAATTTGCCACCTCGCGGATAAAACTGAAGTAAGTCTTTTACATCGAAGCAAGCATGAGTTACATTACAGCGACCTCCGCCACTCACCTTTACTTTACTAAGTACTTTGTTGGTTTTTTCAAAAATGACAACTTCGCTATCCGAATGATGCGCTTTGGCTGAAATAGCTGCAAAATATCCAGCGGCACCACCTCCAATTACAGCCACTTTCATTAAACAATAGCTTTAATGGAAGTTTGAAAATTATTGAAGGCAAACTGGGTACCTGCTTCTTTCCCAAAAATAAGTTTGCCTAGTGGCGAAACCAATGAAATGGCAAAAACGGTTGTGCCGCCTACGCTAACCTGACCCAATGGTGCCCCAAGATACAGGTACATCGAATCGGTTTGAACCAAAGCACCAGCTAAGGCTTTGTCATTGGGTTTTGAGGGTTGCAAACTATTAAGTGCATGGAGAATTTCGAGGGTACTTCCTATTTGCTTGCGTAGGTTTTCTTGCTCAAGTTGAGCCATGGCCCTTCCCGTTTCGTGTTTATCGCCTGCTGTGCTTTTAGTTTCGTTATTTCCCGCAGTCAAGGCTTGTTCGAGCTCGTTTTGTAGTAAAGCTAATTTGGTGTTAACCTCGTGCAAACAAGCTGAATGAACCTGTTGTTTAAATCTTAGATCCAAGTTATTTCTTTTTGGAAGCAAGAGCAATTTCCCAAGCTTTAAAGGCCCATTCACGCAAAACTGCCTTGTCCTTTAGGATTTCTTCGGGAACTTCATAATAAGGCATGGTCATATTTTTACCGGGTACTTGGTGCGGACCTTTTCCAAATTTGGCGAAATCGGGAGCCGAAGTTTCATCACCTTTTAATCGGAATGCACCGTGCATTATAGCGCCAAACATGGCCTTATCACGGAAATAGCCGATGCCTCCAAACATTCTTTTGACCTCAAAATCGCCAAAGGATTCGAGTTGAGTTTCAATATAAGCCTGATAATCTTTGTCTACTGCCATGGGTTTAGAAATTTGGCGCTAATCTAACACCAATTTCTTTGATACTTGGTTCGTGCTCATCTCCTGACGAGTGTGTTCATTTTTATGGTAACCAACCTTTTCATTGCACCACCAATTTCCTTATTACCCGCGCCCCACTCTCTGATTGAACCTGCAATAAATATATGCCTTTAGGTAGGTCGTCTACCTCAAACATAAACCGCTGACCATACTCTTCTTGGCTTTGAATGAGCTGCCCATTTAAACGCTGTAATTCTACTTTTACTTGCGTTGGGTTGCGTAGCTGCACTACCACCTTTTCTGAAGCTGGGTTTGGAAAAACAGTAACATG
>JAGQYO010000007.1:0-99169 GCA_020435995.1 Flavobacteriales bacterium
CAACAAAATGATACAGCAAGTAGCTTCTATTTCTGCTAACAATGATGAAGTAATTGGAACTTTGATCGCTGAAGCAATGGCTAAGGTGAAGAAAGAAGGTGTGATCACGGTTGAAGAAGCAAAAGGAACTGACACTACAGTTGATGTAGTTGAAGGAATGCAATTCGATAGAGGTTATATTTCTCCATACTTCGTTACCAATGCAGAGAAAATGATTTCTGAATTGGAGAACCCATATATCTTGATTCACGACAAGAAGATTTCTACCATGAAAGATCTTCTTCCTGTACTTGAGAAAACAGCTCAAACAGGTCGTGGTCTTTTAATTATTGCAGAAGATGTTGACGGTGAAGCTTTGGCTACCTTAGTGGTAAACAAACTTCGTGGTTCGTTGAAAATTGGTGCTGTAAAAGCTCCAGGATTTGGTGATAGAAGAAAAGCCATGCTTGAGGATATCGCAATTCTAACTGGTGGAGTTGTTATTTCTGAAGAGCAAGGTCGTAAGTTAGAAGATGCTACGTTGGAAGACTTAGGTACTTGTGAGAAAATCGAAATGGACAAGGACAACACCACTATTGTAAATGGTGCTGGTTCTAAAGAAGCGATTGTTGCTCGTACCAATCAAATCAAAGCACAAATAGAAACTACTACTTCAGATTATGATAAAGAAAAATTGCAAGAGCGATTGGCTAAGTTAGCTGGTGGTGTTGCGGTTCTTTATATCGGTGCTGCTACCGAAGTAGAAATGAAGGAAAAGAAAGACAGGGTTGACGATGCATTAGCTGCAACTCGTGCTGCTGTTGAAGAAGGTATTGTACCCGGTGGTGGAGTAGCTTTAATTCGTGCAATCGATGCCCTTGAAGGACTTGAAGGTGTGAATGAAGACGAAACTACAGGTATCAACATTATCCGTAAGGCTTTAGAATCTCCATTGCGTCAGATTATAAAGAATGCAGGTGGCGAAGGTGCCGTTGTGGTTCAGAAAATTAGAGAAGGTAAAGGAGATTTTGGTTACAACGCTCGTACAAACGTTTACGAAAACTTACTTGCAGCTGGGGTTATTGACCCAACTAAAGTAACTCGTGTTGCTTTAGAGCATGCTGCGTCAATTTCAGGTATGTTCTTAACTACTGAGTGTGTTCTTTCTGAAGATAAGGACGATGAACCAGCAGGAATGCCACAAATGCCAGGTGGCATGGGCGGCGGAATGCCAGGTATGATGTAATACCACAAGGTACATTCCTTACAGGCCGGCAATAGCCGAGTCTGACTATATATCAAAACCCCTTCTCGAGAAATCGAGAGGGGGTTTTTTGTTTTGGACTTGAAATGCGATTCACAATTGGATTGAGAATTCGTTGATCAATATGTAGCAATAAATATTGAGAATCGCTGGATTATTTATTTAGCTTTGAATGCATTAAAATGCTGACTATGAGAATAACATCGATTATTTTTTTGTTTTCTTCACTGATTTGCCAAAGTGTAGTTTCCCAAAATTCATTTTACAAGTATCTCTATCACGGATACAATAGCGGTCGGAATTACGGGATAAGTGAGGCGATAGTCCTTAACGGCGATACCTTAATTACTGAGGAAGGTGTTAGTGGTCATGGGGTAAATAGCTCAAGTCTTTCTTTCTTTGATGCTCATGGAAGAAATTTTGACCATTACTTTCCACGAGACACTTCATTCATTCCAGATTCTTTAGGGCCTCATGGCTCTTCTCGACCAATAAAAACACAACACGGATATTTGGCTTCCTTTGATTACGGTTGGTATGAAAAAACTTTGGTCTCTGGATTGGCCAATTATGATCATAATGGAGAGTTAATTTGGTTTCATCCATTGACCTTGCAAAATCAGCCCTTTCTAGCTCAGTCTAATGCAAAATATGGAACATTGGTATCTCTAGGTCACGACACCCTACATTATTACAACCTCAACGGTATCTTAATCAATAAGATGCCTTATAATAATATAATTAAAATCAGCAGAAGAAAGAGTGTAGAAGTGATTGAGGCTTCAGACGAACAGGGTTATATTTTTATCAGCAATAAAAATGACTCGTGCCAGCTAATAAAAATTGATTCCAATGGCCAGAAAAGCAGTGACTCGTTGATTATTGGACTCAATATTTTAGATTTTAAAATATCTAATAACTCCCTAATAACCGTAGAGTCAGACACATCGATTCAGGTTGTATTTCGAGATTTAGATTTTAATGAATTATATCGTTATTCTTTTACTAATCAGTACCCATTGACGTATGGCCAAATTATTCTCAAGGATTCTCTAGTTACACTAGTCGTTTATAATAATGTTGATGGAATAAAGTACGGCACTCGTAATATTCCAGAGATTAGAGTTATAAACCTAAAAGGGAAATATCTTAGAAGGAGGTACCTTAGATATAATGGCGGATATATGGGTATTATTCCTTGGAATGCAATCGGAATATTGGTAAATGGAATAGACTACACTTCGGATAACGGCTACTTCATGACATTAGGAATGGAAGCTGGCACATTGGATAGGCAGTTTGGTATTCTTAAATCGGACAGCAATATCATGGCAAATGATACCATTCAAGTTCCTGCAATTCGGTTGTATCTCAATATATGGGATACGGTACTAACGACCATGCCAATGGACACTCTTTCTTTTAAAGAATTCTCAAATAAGAACTCAGTGATTGTTTTTCCCAATCCTTCAAATGACTGGATACAGATTCAACCTGACCTTCCTATAAAATCAAGTTACCAAATATTTGATTTAAGTGGCCTTTTGGTGCAAAAAAGCCAATTGAATGAAACCCAAAGAATCGATATTTCTAATCTAAGTACTGGTGGGTATCTATTACAAATTCATGCTTCAGAAGGAGTGCTCCGCAAAAAACTGATAAAAGAATGAAGTTCAACCTCACGATTTTTTTTAGTTTGATCTCGTTCACCTTAATTGGACAAAGTACCTTTAAAAAACTAATACATCAAACAGATCCTACAGGAAGAAGTACCGCATACATTGGTAGCGTCTTTTTAGAAAACAACAATCTAGCTGGAAATAAGGAAATTGTTGGCAGGGGTGTTTATGCCCAAACACAATATTTATATAGTCCAAATGGAGATTATTTAAAAACAATTGAACATCCTAAGGACTCCCTAGTTCCTTATGCAGTACCAGAAGAATATGAATATGGACCCTGGAAATCAGAGCATGGCTTTCTGGTATCATACTCCTATTCAACTGGGGCAAAGCGCTATTTTTTCACGGTTAAATATGATACTCTCGGAAATGCTGTGTGGAAGGCGGACACTTTAAGAGTTTATAATAGTGTGTTTAGCGAGTCATATGGTGAATTTATTGAAGGAACTAAAGATTATAAAGCCTCTACCTATTTAAGACTTGACAAAAAAGGGAAAACCGTTTGGAAAAAAGACTTTCAAGATTCAACATCAATTATTTCACCCAAAAGCAAAGGCTTATGCGTTCAAGGTAATTTAGCATATATCTACTTTTCTAATGGCGTTGATAGTTCAGAAATAATCAAGGTAGATACAAATGGAACTATTTTAAAAACCACATTTTTCAGTAGTACAAATCTGGTTCGAATGGTTTCAATAGATTCGAATTTCGTGTTAGTAAGTCAAGGTAAAAGCCCACGTCTTTCGTTGAGGAATCAAGATTTTACAGTAATCAATCATTATGATTATTTAGATAGCTTTTCAATTTCATTCCAAGATATTAAATTGACTTCTAAAGGCCTTTTGGTATACTCAGTTTTTAGTGTAAACCCTAAAGTTTACGGATTGTCAAAAATTCCCGAGCTAAGGCTTTTAGACAAAAATTTGAATTACAATTTCCGTCGATATTTTAGAATAAATGAATTTGACACAATCCCGGAAAATGATGATAATTCCTTTTCTGTGAATATCCGTACCTACCAAGAAGACGCCAAGTCTGGCTACCGAATCTTTATTCAATCGGGTGGTCAAAAACCAAATTATGCCCCATTTGCTAGCTACCACCTACTCAAAACTGATCCTTTCTTAAATGTTAATGATTCTATCCAACTTGGAGGCACGATAAGGCTGTTCGAATTCGACAGCACTCTTATTCCACTAAATCCCATTTCAATAGGAATGATTGAAGGTATTCCTTCTACTCTAGGTCTTAAAATATTTCCTAACCCAACTCATAACCAGTTTTCCATTTTAGGACTTACGCAAAACCAACTAGTAGAATTGACCATTTACGATTTAAAAGGGGGCGTGGTATTTAACGAAATAGGCGGCCCAACAAATTCGGAGTTTGAACATAATCTACAGAAAGGACTTTATGTTTATGAAATAAAATCTGACAACTCAATTCACAAAGGAAAATTGGTGGTGGATTAGGTCTTAATTGGGGAGATAAATCACAATTTCGGAAAAGCGCTTATCATTTGGGATTTTCTCTTTGGCACATTCTATTTACCAAAGGACACTTCTGTTTCTATGGTTGGTGTAAAAGACATTGAAGATCCAATTGGTATTAAAATTCATTTTTGGTTTCCTTTTAAATAAATTTAGCAGAAATAAAACCCTCCTGCCATGGACTTTCAATGAGCCAGAAAAAATGTTCTACTTTTCCTACTTCATTTTATCCTCTTAAGTGCTATGGCAAACAATCAGAATCGTGTAAAACACCTCATTGACAAAATAGAACAAGAAAAAACGTTTGAGGAGTTCCTTCCTCAACTCGCTCCACTTTCTGCCGAAGAGCTAGGTCAGTTACCCAACAACTCTATCGATTACAAACCAACTGCCGAGGGATTGAGCAACCGAATAGGTTTGCTCAAAGAAATAAAAGCCGATTTGGCTCATGTAACTGGCATTAAAAAAGTGAGCGACCCTAATTTTTTTAATGGCAACATCGAAAATTTTATTGGCATGGCTCAAATTCCAATTGGTTTGGCGGGGCCACTTTTGGTTAGGGGCACACACGCACAAGGTGATTTTTATATCCCAATGGCTACAACCGAAGGTGCTTTGGTTGCATCGTATAGCCGTGGCATGAAGGTAAGCAGGCTCAGTGGCGGCATTACTTCCATTTGTTTGGATGAAGGCGTACAACGAAGCCCGTTTTATAAATTCAGAACCATTCCTGAGGCAGGTATTTTTATCAAGTGGGTTCATACACAATTGGATACTTTCCACGAAATCGTAAAGGCATCCAGTAGATTTGCTTCGCTCAACGAAGTAAAAACCAACCTCCAAGGAAACAGCGTGATTCTCACCTTCGATTATTCCACAGGAGATGCCTCTGGACAAAACATGGTGACCATTTGCACCGATAAAATTTGCAAGCACATTGCGGCCAATTTTGAGATCACACCGCTCGAATGGTATATCGAAAGCAATTACTCCGGCGATAAAAAAGCCACAGCACTTTCATTCTCTAATGTAAGAGGCAAAAAGGTAAGTGCCGAATTGGTTATACCTCGTACCTTGGTTGAAGACGTTTTAAAAACCACGCCTGAGCAAGTTTCAAAATATTGGCAATCGTCTACCTTGGCAGTGGTTCAAAGTGGCGCCATAGGAGCACAAGGTCACGTAGCGAATGGACTCACAGCCCTGTTTATTGCTTGCGGCCAAGATGTGGCTTGCATTTCAGAATCGTCTATTGGCCTCACCCGAATGGAAGTGAACCACAACGGAGATTTATATACTTCACTTACACTTCCTTCACTTATTGTAGGCACAATTGGTGGCGGTACAGGCTTGCCAACTCAAAAAGAATGTTTGGGATTGTTGGATTGCGTTGGAGTGGGCAAAGCCAAAAAATTTGCAGAGATCTGTGCTGCAGTCGCTTTGTGTGGGGAAATTTCCATTGCTGCAGCCATGTCTGTCGATCATTTCACAACTGCTCATCAGAACCTCGGGCGAAAAAAAGACTAATGGCCGTTCAAAATACCGATCCTTTTTACAAACGAATTTTTCAATACCAGAAAGAGCGATTCCCTGTTTTGGGCCACGGAGTTTTAATTTCTGCTTTTACATTTTCTGCGGTTTCCTATTCCAGAATCTGCAGAGGTGCCGAAGGTTTTATTCCAATTAAAGATTTTCTGATTGGTATATGGGCTACCATCACTTTATTTATGTTGGTTCGGATTTTCGATGAATTTAAAGACAAAGAAGATGACGCCAAATACCGAAGTTACTTACCCGTACCTCGTGGATTAGTAAGTTTAAAAGAACTTCAAAACATCGCTTGGATTATTGCCATTGCACAAGTAATCGGCATCGCATTTCTTCAAAGCGAAATGTTGTTGCTTTATGCGGTGGTATTGGGCTACCTGATGCTCATGCGGGTAGAATTTTTTATTCCTGAATGGCTCAAAAACCATCACCTCATCTACATTGGCTCACACATGGTTATCATTCCATTAATTGATATTTATTCAAGCGGATTAGATTGGCTGCTCAGTGGCGCTTCCTTTCATATTGGACTGTTTTGGTTTTTTGGTGTGTCATTTTGCAACGGCTTGGTTCTGGAGTTCGGTCGAAAACTGAGAACGCCTGCCACTGAAGAAGAAGGCGTGCTTTCCTACACCAAATTTTTCGGGCAAAAAAGAGGCACTTTAGTTTGGATAGGTACATTGATGCTTACCGCGCTTATCGCAATTGGGGCTAGCCATTTTGCTGGTTACGGAAACGCAATTGTTTGGCCTATTCTCATTATCGTCATTTGTTCATCCATTCCCGGCTGGATATTTTTAAAACAACCCACAGCCAAGCTTTCCAAAGTAATTGAATACGTCTCAGCGGCTTGGACCATTCTAATGTATTTGGCTTTAGGTGGTATTCCTATGATTTCAAAACTCGTTAGCTAGTGCCAATCATTCTCCATATCGGCAATTTGCACGACCAACCTATTAGTGTTGGGGGCAAAGCTTCTAATTTGCTGAAGTTGTCACAGTTTGGAGTGAAGGTTCCCAAATGGTTGGTGATTCCCAATACTTATTTCGAGGCTCAAATAAGTAAAGATGGAATAGATAAAATAAGCACCAAACTGATAAAAGAAATTGAGACTTATTTTGGTTCGACTTCAAAAGATCGTTCTTACGCAGTACGTTCTTCTGGCGCCCAAGAAGATGGAAGCCAACATTCTTTTGCAGGTCAGTTTAAAACAAACTTGTATGTGCCTTTTTCGAAATTGGGTGAGAGCATTTTGGATGTGTACTATTCTGCGAACTCAGAGCATATTCAAGCTTACCGTAAGGAAAACAATTTGGCCCATCACGCTGAAATGAATGTGATTGTTCAAGAAATGATTCCTTCCGAAGTGGCGGGAGTAGGTTTTGGAATCAATCCTGTTTCGGGCGACCCTTTTACCAAAGTTATTTCGTCAGTTTTTGGGCTTGGAGAAGGGTTGGTTTCGGGCAAATTAGACGCCGATACTTATTACGTAAGTCCTTCAGGAATTAAGTCGAAGCTCCTGACTAAAACCCACCAGTTTATTCAAAGTCCGGAAGGATTTGGTGTAATTAAAAGCGATGTTTCGGAACATTTACAATCCACATCTTCACTGACCAACGAGCAACTTTTAGAAATTTCTAAGGTGCTTGATTTGCTACAACAAAAGCTAAACTCGCCGCAGGATATCGAATTTGCTTATTTCAATAACGAACTCTTTTTATTACAAACCCGTCCGATTACCACGGTTAATAATTCAACCGGCGAATACACCTTGTGGGACAACAGCAACATTATCGAATCTTATCCAGGCATTACCACGCCCCTCACCTACTCGTTTATTCTCAAAATGTACGAAATGGTGTACAAACAATTTGTAGGGTTGTTGGGAGTAAGTCAAGCAGAGATTCAGCAACATTCCATCATTTTCGAAAACACCTTGGGATTAGTACGAGGCAGGGTTTATTACAACTTGCTTCACTGGTACAAAATGCTGGCTATGGTTCCGGGATACTCGATCAACGCCGAATTTATGGAGCAAATGATGGGTGTAAAAGAACGTTTTGTGCTTCAAGAAAAGTTTGGAATGAACAAGGGCTTGGCTTGGTGGCGAAGTATTAAAATGATTGTGAATTTAATTCGATTGTTTTCCAGTCTTAAAAAGGAGCGCAATAGATTCCAAAAACAGCTCAATCAAATAATTTCAACCTACAAAGCCATCGATTTTAAAGCACTACCTCCAAAGGAAATAGTTCAACATTATTTAGAATTTGAAGAATCACTCTTGCTCAAATGGAGGGCGCCACTCATCAATGATTTTTTTGCGATGATTTGGTTTGGACTTTTGAGAAAACAAACAGAAAAACATTTTCCGGATTTATCCAATATTCACAACGATTTGTTATGTGGAAACGACGACATTATTTCGGTAGAACCTATCCACCAATGTATTGCCATTTCAAATCTCATCTCGGGTGAATCAAAATTCAAAGACTTGTTTTTAAACCAATCCTCACATCAAATTTGGGAAGCAATAAAAAAAAAAGAATTTGAAGAAATCAGAATAGCCATAGAATCCTACATCGATCAATTTGGAGAAAGATGTGTGGGAGAATTGAAATTAGAGACGGTATCTTATTCTCAAAATCCATTGTTGTTTGTACAGGTTATCCAATCGTATGTGAAACAAGGAATCACGGTCAAAAAGCAATCTTCAAAACTCGAAAAAGACATTAGAAACGAAGCTGAAAAAGAGGTAAGCGCGAAGTTTAAAGAAAAGCGCTTGGCAAATTGGTGGTTCAATTATGTACTCCGCCAAGCCCGTGATTTAATAAGCAACCGCGAAAACCTGCGATATGAGAGAACGAGGGGATTTGGAATGGTGAGAAATATGTTTTCGGCTTTGGGAGAAAAGCTCGAACTGGAAGGGAAAATCACTAATGCTACAGATGTTTTCTATTTAGAATTGGAAGAGATTAAAACATTGGCCAAGGGAAATTGGAACCCTGAATTTGAAGGTAGAATCGCTGAACGAAAATTAGAATTTGAAGCTTATCGAAAGCAAGAGCCGCCACAAGAACGATTTTTTACTTTTGGCAATGATTTCTCAGATGAGCGAATTTATTCAACCGAAAAACTTGAAATTCTTGATGGTAAGTTGCAGGGAATTGGTTGTTGCCCCGGAAGGGTAAAAGGAAAGGTGCGAGTTGTCCTCGACCCAAAAGAATTGGATTCATTAGATGGCGATATCCTCGTTACTTCCAGTACCGACCCTGGCTGGGTAACGCTCTTCCCTACTGCATCGGCCATTATTGTTGAAAGAGGAAGTTTGCTGAGCCATTCGGCGATTGTTTCAAGGGAAATGGGAATTCCTTGCATTGTAAGTGTAACGGGTTTGCTACGCACACTCAAAACTGGTGACATAGTAGAAATGAATGGAAGCACGGGAATCATAACTTTGATTGAATGAGTAAAACACAACTGGATACTGTAAGGCACGATTATATCCGATATGCCAATTGCTGGGAAGATCCAGATGCGCTTTTGAAGGTACTAGATTTAAAACCGGGGAATAGAATTTTGTCTATTGGATCAGCAGGAGACAATAGTTTTTCGATGCTTACCAAAAATCCAAGCATGGTAGTTGCCGTAGATATCAATCATGTTCAATTGGAACTCATTCATTTGAAAAAAGCCGCTTTTCAAACTTTGGAATACAATTCCTTTCTTCAGTTTCTTGGGTTTGCTGATGGGAATCGAGCGCAACTTTATCAGAAAGTTCGCACTGCGCTTCCAGAAGAATCACAAAAATTCTGGGATGCTCGTCAAACAGAAATTGTAAATAGGATTATTTATCAAGGAAAGTTCGAGCGCTACTTTGAGCTATTCAGAACCAAGCTTTTGCCGCTGATTCATTCTAAGAAAAACATCGAAAAGCTATTTGAGTTCAAAACTGCAGAAGCCCAGAAATCATTTTATCAAAATACTTGGAACAACTGGCGATGGCGATTGCTGTTTAAGGTGTTTTTCAGCAAGTTTGTGATGGGTAAATTCGGAAGAGACCCAAAATTTTTGAATGAAGTAAAAGTTCCCGTTGCTGAGTTCATTTTTAACCAAGCAGAAACTCACTTGGAGTCAATTGAATGTCAGGCTAATTATTTTCTTCAGTTCATTTTAACTGGTCGGTTTAAAACACATCTACCCCATTATGCGCGACCCGAGAATTTTAATTCAATTAAAGAAAACTTAGACAAACTGGTTATTTTTCATGGCTTGGCAGAAGATGCGTTTAAAGAACATTCAGATTTCGATAGGTTTAACCTTTCCAATATTTTTGAATATATGGATACAGAACTTTTCAAAATAGTAGGTGATAGTTTTATTAAAAACTCAGCTTCAAAAGCACGCATCGCGTATTGGAATTTGATGGTTCCGCGAAACTTGGCTGACGTATTCACTGAACTTAAAGATGAATCCATGCTTTCTGCTTCCATTAAAAAATCTGACAAAGGCTTTTTCTATTCCAAACTCGTGGTCAACGAATTAAAATGAGCCAGAGCCTTTTAAATACCATTTATCTAGCGGGAGTTTTTCTTTTACTTTTTGCTTCGGCCGAATTATTATATCACAAATTCAAAGTACAGGCCGAGCTCACAAGAAAATACGTTCATTTTTCTACCGGAATTCTCACGCTGCTTTTTCCTCCCCTGATCAACAATCATTGGCTTGTACTTGCACTATGCACTAGTTTTCTTGTCATTCTTTTAACCAGCATCCGATTTTCACTTTTACCTTCCATTAACGCGGTGGATAGAGTTACCCGAGGAAGCATGCTCTACCCTATTGTTGTTTATTCAGCCTACCTCACTTTTAGCTATTTTGGGCATTATGCATATTACTACATTCCGATTTTAATCCTTGCCATTTGCGATCCTATTGCCGCATTGGTAGGCAAACGATGGCCAATAGGCAAATACGCGATCTTCGGCTACTCCAAAACGCTTACAGGTTCTTCGGCCTTTTTTGTTTCTGCTGTTCTCCTTTGTGGGTTTCTTTTGGTCGTTTTTGAATCCATTTCTATAAGTTCAGGAATCATGATTTCTTTCGCGGTTGGACTTACTACTACATTGGCAGAGGCCGTTACTCATAGAGGCTTTGACAACCTCACCATTCCAGGGATTGCGATTATAACGCTCATGTGTTTTCAAACTCATCTAACATAATGGAGAGGGAGTTTGAAGTAATTTTTACAATGCCTGGCGAGGAGGATTATTATCTCTTCGATGAAACGCTAGCTTCAATATTCCCTGTGCTGGGGCCTGCGGAGCAATATCGGCATAGGCTCAGTTCAAATTATTTAATTCAATGTCTTGTATTGTTGTCTCAAAATCAACCCATCGCCCGATGTGCCATTTATTTTAATCCAAATATGGAATTGGAATCCGAAAAGGTGGCTTGTATTGGAAGTTTCGAAAGTGTAAATAATCAAAATGTAAGCTCTTTTTTGTTGAACACTGCGATTGAATATTGCCGAAAAAACGAAATCAAAAAAGTAATTGGACCCATGGAGGGCTCCACTTGGAACAGTTACCGGTTTAAAACCAACGACGAAAATCGACCCTATTTTATGGAGCCATTCCACCCTCTTTATTACAACGATTTATTTCGGGAAGTAGGTTTTAGCCCTTTGGCACAATACGAAACAACCATTGACCAAACTCTTAAATATGATGCCTCGCTTTTGAATAAAATGGAAGCAGGATTCAAAAAACAAGGTGCCAAATTGAAGAATCTAAATCTAGAAGACTTTGAAAACCAGCTTACTGAAATAGCTAATTTGAGCAACCGAGCATTTGCTAAAAACCACTTCTTTACTCCAATTTCAGTTTCAGATTTTGTAGAACAATTCAACAAAATCAAACATCTTATCAATCCAAAATTGGTTTGGCTGATGTACGACCAACAAGATAAACTACAAGCATTTGGCTTTGGCATCAAAGACTATTTCGACCCGTTGAATGAAACGGCAATTCTAAAAACGTTGGCCCGAGAAATTGACGCTCCCTTCGCTGGAGTTGGGGTATTCCTTCGGCAAAAAATCATTCAATCGGCAATGGAGTTGGGGTTTTCAAAAATGATTTATGCTTACATGCACACAGATAATTTTTCGTTCAAAAAAGCCGAAGAATTGGCACCAACAAAATACAGGTCTTACGCACTATATTCGAAAGACCTATGAACATAGCCGAACTCTTTTTTAACGCCGCCGAAAAATTTCCAAGCCATGTCGCGATTGTAGATCCAAAGAGATCGATTACATATACCCAACTCAAACAAGAAGTAGCAGCGACCGCCATAAATTTTTCTCAAAAAGGAATAAAATCTGGCGATCGTGTGTTGGTTTTTGTTCCCATGTCCATCGACCTCTACAGAATTGTACTGGCCCTTTTTTCCATTGGGGCCACAGCCGTTTTTCTCGACGAATGGGTAAACTTAAAACGCCTCCGGCTTTGCTGCCAATTGGCAGATTGTAAGGCCATTATCGGAGGAGCGAAAGTTCAAATTTTTTCATGGGTTTTTAAAGAATTGCGGGTGATTCCAATTAAACTCAACTTGCAATTTCCGAAATCACCTTCAGAAAAGTTAGCGGTTCTTTCGGTTGAGCCAACCCAAAGCGCGCTCATTACTTTTACCACCGGTAGCACCGGAACCCCAAAGGCCGCCGATAGATCGCATGCTTTTTTAAAAGAGCAGTTCGAAGCTTTGCTTGATGAAATTGAACCAACTTCTAAGGATATTGACATGCCACTTTTGCCCATTGTGCTATTTATGAATTTGGGAGTAGGTTGCACTTCGGTAATTCCTGGAATTAAAACTTCAAAACCAGACAAAATCAAGCCCGCGCATATTTATAAATGGTTCAACGACCAACATGTAACTCGCTTTACAGCCTCTCCAGCATTTGTAAAATTGATAGCCGGCTATTGCATTAATTCGAACAAAACAACGAATAACATCAAGAAGATTTTTACAGGTGGTGCGCCTGTATTCCCTCAAGAAGCCAAGTTGATAGGTGATGCTTTCCCAAATGCACAATTCAAAATTGTATATGGTTCTACTGAAGCCGAACCCATTAGCTCAACCATGAGACATACATTGCTAAATACTGATTTGGAAAATGACGGAGGGCTTTTCGTAGGGGAGCCTTATCACAAAGCTCAGGTAAAAATAATTTCTATTTCTGATTCCAATATTGAGTTAAAACATTCACAGTCGCTTAAAGAATATGAAATACAGAATGGTGAGATTGGCGAAATCATCGTGAGTGGACCACACGTGCTAGACCGATATTTCCAAAACGAAGAAGCCTTAAAAAGAAACAAAATATGGGAAGAAAAACGGGTTTGGCACCGAACAGGCGATGCTGGTTTTTTCAAAAACGAACATCTGTATTTAGTAGGCCGTTGCAACCAATTGATTTATCGAAATGACAAGATTATTTCGCCATTTGTGATAGAAAATATTCTTTCGAACTTAAACGGAATAACGTTAGGAACGGTACTGGAAATCAACCAAAAAATAGTGCTTGTACTAGAAACCAAATTGAGTAGAGCAGAAGTAGCAAGCGGGCTTCCCAAGCTCGATTATGATGATATTAAGCTAGTCAAACACATTCCACGCGATCCACGACACAATTCTAAGATTGATTATGGAGGGTTAGGTAAAATGGTGCTTGGGTAACCCGTAAACCTTGATTTATTAGCTGATAATTCCAAAAAGTTAAGCGTTTAAGTAAGAATAAAAAAGTTTCCATATAAGCCAACTTTTCCTACTTTTGTAATATGCTCTAAATTTTATGACTAAGAAATTTGATGTAATACTTCTTGAAGATGCTCTTGACTTTATCGAGTCAATTGACTTAAAGACAAGAGCAAAAATTTACTACAACATTGACAAAGCCAGAGAAGTTAATGACCCGAAAATATTCAAGAAATTGACACATGAGATTTGGGAGTTTAGAACAAAATATAACGGCCTTCAATATCGATTGTTTGCGTTTTGGGATAAAACTGAAAAAGTCGAAACTTTGGTTATATCAACACATGGAATCGTTAAAAAAGTGGACAAAGTTCCATTAAAAGAAATTGAAAAAGCAATGAAAATTAGATCTGATTATTTTGACTTATAAAACTCGAAACGATGAAAGCTAAAGGAAAAAAAATGAAAATGATGACTCTTGAAGAATTGAAGGACAGAGACATTGGAAAAGTCGGAACTATTGAAAGAGACAAGTATGAGTTTGACTTGAAAATGGATATTCTGGGAGAAATGATAAAGACCGTTAGAAAAGAAAGACACTTAACCCAAGAACAACTAGGAATGTTGGTTGGCGTTCAAAAATCTCAAATTTCGAAACTCGAACGAAACACAAAAAATGTAACCATAGAAACCATTTTGAAAGTATTTAACGCTTTAAAAGCTAATGTAAAATTCTCGGTACAAATGGATCTCATTGATTTGAATATTGCTTAAAATAGTCCGGACATGTTGCATCTGAAAAAACAATAAATTTGGATTGGTTTGGGTCAGTTTGGAATCAGTATATCTTGGCCAATGAAATTCGAACTATTGAACAGAATAAATAAAACCCTAATTATCAAAAACTTAAACTCCAACGATAAAAATGGCTAACAGCACATGTATTGTTGGCCAAACGTTATGTGCCATTATAAACGACAAAAAACAGACAAAACAAAAATATGAAACCAATTTTTGACTCAACAATTCACGAGATTCTCAATGAACGTCTTAACAAACTTGAAGTTCATTTTAATTCAGACTTTTTATTTTACTATGGTCCTATAACAGACACATTAGACAAACCATTTCGGGACTTAATTGAAGAATTAAAAGCAGAATCCGATACGAAAGAAACATTATTCATTGTTCTAAATACGCCTGGTGGTAGTGCTGAGACAGTAGAAAGATTAGTAAAAATCACAAGACACCATTACACAGAAGTAAATTTTATAGTTCCTGATTCTGCGTACTCGGCAGGAACTATCTTTTGCTTATCGGGCGACAGAATTTTCATGGACTATTCTTCTTCATTAGGGCCTATTGATCCTCAAGTTTACAATGGAAAGAACTGGGTTCCTGCACTTGGATATCTTGATAAAGTTGAAGAGCTAATTAACAAGTCCGTTGCCGGGACAATATCTCAGGCAGAATTGTTAATGTTAAGGGAACAAGATTTAGCAATGTTACGAAGACACGAGCAAGCAAGAGATTTGACTGTTGCTTTATTAAAAGAATGGTTAGTTAAATACAAATTCAAAAATTGGAATGCTCACAACTCGACTGGTTTGCCAGTAACACCTGTTGAAAAAGAAACAAGAGCAACAGAAATAGCTAGAGACTTAGGTGACAATAAACTATGGCACTCTCACGGTAGGTCAATCGGTGTTGCAGCTTTAACTCACATATTAAAACTGAAAATTGAAGACTACTCAACAGACCCAATCCTGACTAAATTAATTCGTGACTACAACGACTTGATTTGCCAGTATATCACAAGAAACGGTGGAGAAATATTCTTTCATACTAAAAAATTCATTTAATTTGGAGCCATGAAAAACATAGCAGACAAACTCGAAGAAATTAAAAATCAGACAGATGTCGAAAAGGCTAAGTTTGAACAATTGAGAAGATTTGAAGATACTATTAAAAATCTTGAAAAGATTTTGACATTAGAGAAACCAACCTACAGCTTCCCACAAGTTGACACAATAGGTAAGCAGACATACACTTCCTTGAACAAAAAATAACGGCACACAACACACGTTTTACGTCATGCGGGGTGACGTGCTTACATTCAAATTCAGTTTCCCAGTTGAGCTTTTGTGGTAGTTTGACAGTTTTGTGCTCCGAAAAACCGTACGAACGCAAAGCATGGGAGCCGTTGGCGTTTTATAACCTATACCCCATAATTTAAAAATTCAATCCAACCACCCTTTCAATTATTAACCCCTACCATTTCCCTCCAACTTCCCCTACATTTGAAGTTAGCATTTTCAAAACTTGAAACGTCCACTACTCTCCATATTTTTATTGGCATTCGCGCTTCGCGTGGTTTATGCGGGGATTGTGTTTTTTGTAAATCCCGATTCGATCTTTCAATTCGATTCTTGGAGTTACCTTAACATAGCGAACAATGTACTTGAAAGTGGAATCTATAGCCGTGATGCAGCGGCCCCATTTATCATTGATAGTACGCGCACACCGTTTTATCCATTTTTTTTAGGCCTGTTTGTTCACTTTGGGTTGCCCAGTTGGACCATTATTTTAGCTCAAATAGTGGTCTCTAGTTTCACCACTTGCTTGATTTACATGGTTACCCAAACGCTCCGCTTAACTCAAAAAGCTGGGGTTATAGCAGCTCTACTTTTCGCAATAGATCCGGTTTCTATATTTTTTAGCAACACCATTCTTACTGAAACACTTTTTACTTTTTTGCTCGTGTTGGGCATTTATTATTTTATTCGGGCTCTTAAATTCCACGAACACCGAAGCCTTTATGCTACCGCACTTATCTTGAGTTTCGCTACACTTTGCCGGCCAGTTTCGCTTTATCTCATTCCAGTTTTAGGATTAGCTTATCTGCTCTCTCGTCGCATCAAGCCTGTTTATATTTTCAAGCAGGGTCTTGTTTTTACCGCAATTTGCGCAATAATATTGGGGCCTTGGTTTATGCGAAACAAAATGGAATTTGGTCGTGCTTTTTATTGTTCTATTTCCGAGATCAACATGTTGCATTACACTTGTATGACCATAAAAAGCGAAGTAGAAAATCGACCAAAACATGAAATTAGTAGGGCGTATTTTTCTAAGGACCTCGGTTATTTAAACTACTACGAAGATTCCGCGGCTATAGTCCACTTCCGAGATTTTGTACACACCGAAACATGGCGCTTGGTTTCTGAAAATCCGGCGATATTTGGAAAGCTGGCCTTAAAAAGCACATTTCATTTTTTCGCCAAACCCCTCCGCTCCTACTTCGACCATCAATTGTTTGATATCCTCAATTATGAGCCTGTTGCAAGTGTACAGTCAACATCCAATTCCAGTATGTTAAATAAAACCTTGGCTTCCACCTCCAAAACAACACTTACATTGGTCGCCTTTCAAATTCTCCTTTTAATTTTTACCTATGGCGCTATTCTCTTTTCGATAAAATGGTGGTATAAAAATTCATTTGAAGTGTTTTTATTCTTGCTCCTCATCCTGTCCTATTTCGCCTTTACGGCCACATTTGCCGATGTGGATGCTAGATTCAGAATGCCCGTGATTCCACTCTTACTTATTTTAGCCGCACCTTCCTTCGAAAATTGCTTGAAAAAAGCCGAAAGTTGAGTTATGAGAAGAGATAAAAAAAGAGATGCAGATATGCTCTACCTCCTTTTGGCAGCACTGTTTATTGCCGCATTGGTTACTTGCAACCTCATCGCCAATAAATTTATCACAGTTGACTTGGGGTTCAAATCATTCATTATTTCAGCGGGCGTACTTCCCTACCCCATCACATTTTTAATTACCGATATACTCTCCGAGATTTACGGTCGCAAAAAAACCAATGCTGTAGTTTATGCAGGGCTTTTTGCCTCGGTATTTACCTTGCTTATTTTGTATCTAGGTCACCAGTTTCCGGCTATTGTAGGTTCGCCAGTGGGTGACGAAGTCTACGCAACGGTATTTGCCAACTCATGGCGAATTGTATTTGCTTCAATGGTTGCCTATCTATTTGCCCAATTGGTTGATATACGTCTGTATCATTTCTGGAAAAAACTCACCAAGGGAAAACATTTGTGGCTTCGCAATAATGGATCTACAATTCTCTCGCAGCTCATCGATTCGGCTTTGGTAGTATTTGTACTCTTCGCAGGCGTTAAATCTACTAGCGAAATGGGCGATATAATTGCTGATGGTTGGATGTTTAAAGCTGGTTGTGCATTACTCGACACACCGCTCTTCTATTTATCAGTGTTTGCGATTCGCCGGTATTTTGGTCTAAAAGGCCACCAAGAGTTAAGTTATTAAAATATCGACCTCACCGTCTGTTAACAGACCTAAACATGCTTTTAGAAAAAGGCAAATTGGCTACATTTGACCACTTGATTCAAAAAGCTCTTACATGTTAAAAAAATGGATGACCATTTGTCTGGTTTTTATCGCTACTATTAGCTATAGCCAGATACTCACTCCCGTAAAATGGTCTTTCGAGTCCAAAGCGGTTAATGAAAATACGTTTGACTTGCTTTTTACAGCCAAAATGGACCCGCATTGGCATATTTATTCCACCACCCTTTCGCCCGATGAAGGCCCTGTTCCCACGTCATTTGATTTTAAATTACCAGCAGGTGTAGAGCTGGTAGGTAAAATAAAGGAGCCCAAACCCAAAAAAGAATACGACAAGAATTTCGAAATGGAATTGCTCTATTTTGAGAACAAAGCGGTATTTACCCAGCGTGTAAAAATCACATCCGATGTTAGTAAAGTATCTGGCGAGCTCACCTATATGGTGTGCGATGAGTCGAAATGCCTCCCCCCTGAATATCTAGATTTTTCATTTGACTTAAAAACTGAGCCTGTAAAAGCAGACATAAAAGCCGAGAACAAAACCGAGGAAGAGAATGAAGCAACAGAACCGACATCTACATTCGGTGGTACCCAGCCTACAGCAGCTTTAGCTAGCAACTCATCTGAGGTTTATAATCCAGTTTCATGGGAGTTTGGCCAAAAAGACTTGGGAAATGGCGAATACGAAATCACCATGAAAGCCAGCATCGAAAAAGGATGGCACTTATACTCTCAAAAATTGACCAGAGACGATGGCCCCGTAGCTACGGAATTTCGCTATTTCAATGACGCCAAAGAATTTGAGCTTATAGGAGAAACGGAAGAAAAAGGAGAATTACACACTGAATTCGACCCCAACTTTAACATGGAATTGGCCTACTTCGAAAAGGAAGTTTCCTTCGTGCAAAAAGTAAAAGCTACCCCAGGCACCAATGTGATCAAAGGTGATGTGTACTTTATGGTATGTGATGCTGAAAAATGCCTTCCCCCTGAAACTGTTGAATTTGAAATAGAAATAAGCAAGGCAACCGTTTCGGAATCGGCACCAAAAAAAGAAAGGACCTCCTATTTAAAAATACTTCTTTACAGCTTCTTGGGTGGCTTGGCAGCGCTTCTCACACCATGTGTGTTTCCGATGATTCCAATGACGGTTAGTTTCTTTACAAAGCAGAGTAAAACAAGAGCCGAAGGAATAAAGAAAGGAGTAACTTATGGTGCTTCCATCGTACTTATTTACGTGTTGTGTAGTGTTCCTTTTCACTTATTTGATTCCGTAAGCCCCGACATTTTCAATGAGATGGCAACCAATCCGATTCTAAACCTTTTCTTCTTTGGAATCTTCATGATTTTCGCCATTTCATTTCTCGGTGCGTTTGAACTTACACTTCCTTCATCTTGGGTAAACAAAGCCGATGCAAATGCGGATAAGGGTGGATTGATTGGAATTTTCTTCATGGCTCTTACGCTCATTTTGGTGTCATTTTCTTGCACCGGCCCAGCGCTGGGCTTGTTGTTAGGTAGTGTATTGTCCACCACTGGAGGTGCTATGTACCTCACTGTTGGTTTGCTCGGATTTGGGTTGGGACTGGCGCTTCCTTTCGGACTTTTTGCGGCTTTTCCCGGTTGGTTAAATTCTCTTCCATCATCTGGCGGCTGGTTAAACTCGGTAAAAGTTGTTTTTGGATTCGTTGAACTTGCATTCGCCTTCAAATTTTTATCAAACGCCGATTTAGTCACTCAATCTGGATACCTGACCCGTGAAGTATTTATTGCCATTTGGATTGCTATATCAATGGTTCTCACGCTCTATTTACTTGGCTTTATTAGACTCCCACACGATTCCAAAATAGAAAAGCTATCAGTGGGAAGAACATTATTTGCGACCTTAACTTTTACCTTTACGCTGTACTTAATTCCAGGATTATGGGGAGCACCATTGAAATTAATAGCTGGGTTTCCACCGCCTATGTTTTATTCTGAAAGCCCCAATGGTGTAGGAAAATCAGCTACGATGATTTCGGCAGGAGGAAGTACAACTCACACTAGCAATGCATCACACTCGAGCTGCCCACACAATTTAAATTGCTTCCACGACTACGATGAGGGAATGGCCTATGCCAAAGAAGTTGGGTTGCCTGTTATGCTGGATTTCACAGGATGGGCTTGTGTAAATTGCAGAAAAATGGAAGAGCAAGTTTGGGCGGAGGCCCCTGTATTACAGCGAATGCGTGAAAATGTAGTACTCGTATCGCTTTATGTAGATGAAAAATCTGAACTCCCTGAAAGTGAAAAATATGTTTCGCCTACTACGGGTAAAAAAATTAAAACCATAGGCAACAAATGGAGCGACTTTCAGATAAAAATGTACCAATCCAACACACAGCCATATTATGTGATTCTCGATCACGAAGGAAACCAATTGATTGAAAATGCTTCTTACGACCCTGATGTAGACAAATTTGTAGACTGGCTCGACAGGGGCTTTGCAAAATTTAAATCAGGTAAAAAATAGTTGCCATGGATCTCATTCGACAGCAATTTGAGCAAGCACAGCAAGTTCTTAGTGAATTTTCTACACCCGAGAACTACGCCTTAATTGAGCAAGCTGGCGATAAACTAGCCAAGGCGCTACTAGCCGGAAATAAAATTATTTCATGTGGAAACGGAGGTTCTATGAGCGATGCCATGCACTTTGCCGAAGAACTCTCTGGAAAATATCGCAATCATCGCAAAGCACTGGCCGCTATTTCTATTTCAGATTCTGGTCATATTACTTGTGTAGGCAATGACTACGGTTACGATTTTGTGTTTTCTCGATTTGTAGAAGCACTCGGCCAATCAGGCGATGTTTTGCTAGCTATAAGTACAAGCGGCAACTCCAACAATGTGATTGAGGCAGCCAAAGCAGCTCACTCTATTGGAATGTCAGTGATTGGCCTTACTGGAAAAGATGGAGGAATACTAGCAGAACACTGTGATGTAGAAATCCGTGCTCCAAAATCAGATTACGCAGATCGCGTTCAAGAAATTCATATTAAGGTGATTCATTCCTTGATTGGGTATATTGAAAATAAGATGTTGTGTGTTTAATTTTTAATGTTGAATTCCACTAAATAAAAATTCAGTATTCAACATTCAAAATTTTACTAAGCGATAATTTTACCTTTGCCCTCAAATTAAACAAGGCATGATTAAAGGAAAAAAAGTAGTGGTGGTAATGCCCGCCTACAACGCCTCCAAAACACTTGAAAAAACCTACAAAGAAATTGACTTCGATATTGTTGATGAAGTCATTCTGGTAGATGATCATAGCCCCGACGATACCAGTGAAGTAGCAAAAAAGATTGGGATCAAACACGTGATTCGCCACGACCAAAACAAAGGCTATGGCGGAAACCAAAAAACCTGCTACAACAAAGCCCTTGAACTCGGTGCCGATATCGTCATCATGGTTCACCCTGATTACCAATACACTCCTCTCCTTATTCCAAGCATTGCTCACATAATTGCCAATGACCTCTACCCCGCGGTTTTGGCTTCTCGAATACTTGGAAAAGGTGCGCTAAAAGGTGGAATGCCTATGTATAAGTACATTGCTAATCGGTTTTTAACCTTGTTCCAAAATATCTTGATGAACCAAAAACTTTCGGAATACCACTCAGGTTATCGGGCATTTTCAAAAGAAGTTTTGCAGGGGATCAATTACAACATCAATTCAGATGATTTTGTCTTCGACAACCAAATGCTTGCCCAGATTTTTTACGCAGGTTTCGAAATTGGTGAGGTCACTTGTCCTACTAAATATTTTGAGGAGGCTTCGAGCATCAACTTCAAAAGGAGCTCAGTATATGGAATTGGCGTTTTGATTACCAGTTGCACTTATTTCTTAAATAAAGTAGGTCTACTAAAATCGAAAATGTTTCATCAAAAATAAAAACGAGTTATTAAGTTCGAGTTTCCAAAGTCAAGCGTTCTATACGTTTCATGAAGAAAGGAAGGAATTGCTGTTATTATTCAATTCGAATATCGAGTGACCGAAATTAGGCTCAACTTATTCCAAGATTATGATGTTTACTTTGGAATGAAATCCTAAATAATTTGGATAATTATAGATCGATTAGGAGTAAAAATAAATTAGTTAAACCTCTAACTTAAAATTCACCGCTTCCACAGCCCTTATATCAGGTACAGCTCTTAGAATGGCCTCTTCAACCCCAGCCTTGAAGGTCATGTTGTTCATGGAGCAGCTGGTACAAGCCCCTTTGAGTTCGACACGGGCAACGTTTTCATCAGTAATTTCAACTAATTCCAAATCACCTCCATCTTCGCGAACAAACGTTCTAATATCATCTAAGGCCAAATTTACCCTCGCATACAAATCTATTGAACTCATAAGTCTACTTTGAAAGTGCTAAGGTAAGGTATCTTCTTTATTTAGAAAGAATCTTGATAAGAGAATCACACATTTCATCGAAAGCTTTGGCTTGAGGTGTTCCTTCTTGCAAAACTGCTGGCCTTCCTACATCACCACTTTCACGTATACTTTGCACCAACGGGATTTGGGCAATCAGTGGAACGCCCATTTTATCCGCCAATTCTTTTGCGCCATCTTTTCCAAATATGTAATACTTGTTATCTGGAAGTTCTGCGGGTGTAAACCAACTCATGTTTTCAATAAGTCCAAATACAGGCACTTTTATCGAATCCATTTGAAACATATTAATTCCTTTTCGGGCATCGGCCAATGCAACTGGTTGTGGGGTGCTCACGATTACCGCACCTGATAAAGGAACCGATTGAACAATACTCAAATGCACATCTCCAGTTCCAGGAGGCAGATCAATAAACATATAATCCAATTCGCCCCATTCTACATCTTTCACCATTTGGTCCAAGGCTTTAGAAGCCATGGGGCCTCGCCAAACGATCGCCTGATTAACATCAGCAAAAAAACCAATAGACAATATCTTAACACCATAAGACTCAACTGGCGTCATCACTTGTTTACCATTAACCTCCGCTACGCCAGGCTTTTGATCTTGCACATCAAACATTATAGGAGCACTTGGGCCATAAATATCTGCATCGATCAGTCCTACTTTAAAACCTCGTTTAGCCAATCCGGCAGCTAAATTTGCCGTAATGGTTGACTTTCCTACACCACCCTTACCCGATGCGATCGCTACAATATGCTTCACTCCAGGAAGTACTTTTCGCAAAACAGGGTCAGCCTGGTTGTCCTTGTTCAAAGGAACTACGGTTATATCCACTTGAAGGTCATTCGATATTTTAAGTTTCAATTGATGTTCGCAAGCTTCTTCCATTCTTTTGCGGCTATGCATTGCTGGGTTGCTCACTTGTACAACAAACTTCACCGTGTTATCATTAATCTCGATTCCCGAAACTAATCCCAACGAAACCACGTCTTTTTTTAAGTCTGGCTCCATTACAAATGATAAGGCGTGCATTACTTTTTCAGTAGTCAATTCCATAATTCAATTAATGTTTCAATATAATTCAACTTTAAGGACACTCATTCTCCTTACAAAGTCAGTTCGGTATTGGGATCCCAAAAGTGATTTTTAAAATTAATTATTTGATCGTTTTCGATCTTTATTCCTTCAGATTCGAGCAACTCTTGCATTGTATAAGGACTTTCAAAATGATGTTTACCTGTTAAAAGTCCGTTTCGATTCACAACCCGTTGCGCGGGAACAGGTGGATCTTGGCCATGCGCTGCATTCATTGCCCATCCCACCATTCGGGCAGCACGACCAATACTCAAATACTTGGCAATAGCACCATACGATGTAACTCTTCCCTCGGGAATAAGTCTCACTACATCGTAAACATCATTAAAAAAAGAACTTTGATCTTTACTCAAACCCGAAATTTGATATAGGTAATGATGTGACCTTTTTCCGTAAAAACACCTTCGTAATAGGTTTTTATATTAAGAATTTCTTGGGTATCAAGATCGTATTTTTCGATGCTGCTTCCGTACAAATCTGGTGTATGATCCACTAATTCGTAACCGTACAAATTTACCTCATCTAAGGTGAAATTGTAAAGAAAAGCGCTATCGGTTTTGAGGTGGATTAATCCATTCGGTTTTAAAAACTGGCGGTAACGGTCAATAAACAACTTAGAGGTCAACCTCTTCCTGGCTCGGTTCTCACGCTCTTGTGGGTCTGGAAAAGTGATCCATATTTCATCTACCTCGCCTTCGGCAAAAAAGGCCGAGATAAAATCAATCCGAGTTCTAAGAAATGCAACGTTTTTTAACCCAGTTTCCAAGGCTTCTTTGGCGCCAAACCAAATTCGCGCGCCCTTAATATCCATTCCGATGAAATTTTTGTTGGGGAACTTTCTTCCCATTCCAACCGAGTATTCACCTTTTCCACAGCCCAATTCAAGCACAATTGGATGGTTATTTTTAAATACTTGTGAGTTCCAGTTTCCTGCCAAGGGATGCCTTTTTACACCTCCAATAGCCCTATCAAAAAAAGCCTCCATTTCGGGTTCGAAGGCATTCGGGAATTTTTGCATATCCGCAAAGCGGAGTAATTTCTTTTTTCGTCCCACTACAAATTTGGGTTGATGGGTTTTATCTCTAATTCTTCCACCATTCCATTGCTCGTTATGGCCATCATTACTCCATTGGCTACATCCTCGGGCTGCACAAATTCTTGCACCGGTGCTTCAATTCCATCCCAGCTCGATGTATTGGTTGACCCAGGAAGTATGGCCGTAACTTTTACATTAAAATTTCGCAAGTCATCGCGCAATAGTTTGGTATAAGTGTACAAGGCATGCTTCGAAATGCTGTAAGAAACTGCATTTTTTCTCGTTTTTTTACTTAAAACCGAACAAATATTAATGATATGGCCGCTGCCTTTTTTCTTAAATTCTGGGACAAATGGTTGGGTTAATCGCACCGCGCTCATAAAATTGATGTTCATCATTTCTTCGAGGCGTTTTTCATTAAAATGGTCAATAGCATCTTCTTCATAAGAGCCGACATTATTAACCAATACATCAATGTTGCCCCAATAATTAATAAAAGTATCTGCAAAATTTCGGGTTTCGAATTTCTGTGAAAAATCGCAGGATTTGGTGATAACTTCTAAATGAGGATAAATTGCCTTAATTTCTCTACTCAAATATTCTAAGTCTTGCAAATTTCTAGAGCCCAAACCAAGGTCGTAACCCGCACCAGCAAGCGCCATTACGATTGATCTCCCAATTCCCTTTGTTGCTCCCGTCACAATTGCTTTCATACCCACAAATGTAATTAACCAAGTCCCTACATCTGTCGGTTTCATCCGCTATTCTACATTTGACATCGAATGGCCAAAAAGAAAATTTTATTTGGGGTGTTGAATTGGGGTTTAGGCCACGCAACGCAATCTGCATTGGTTATCAATTGGCTCATTAAACAAAATTTTGAGGTACATATAGCAAGTGATGATGCCGCAATGCAATATTTAAAAATTGAATTTCCTGCTTGTCGTTTTATAGATTTACCGGGTTATAATGTTTCGTATTCGCATAAGGGATTCTTTTTGTTTGGAAAAATATTATGGCAGTTGCCAAAAATCTGGAGTGCCATTCGCTCGGAACACCAATTCGTTTCAGAACTAAATGAGAAAGAAAATTATGATTTCATCATTTCTCATAATCGCTACGGTGTTTATTTACACAGTACACCCTCAGTGATAATTTGCCATCAAACTTGGGTAAGCTCAAAATACTTTGAAGGTCTTGTGAATTTTTTTCATCGCAAATTACTTGCTCGCTTCAATGAAATTTGGGTACCAGATTTTACCAATTCAATTGACTCTCTCACTGGAAAACTAGGTCATTGTCAAACAGGGGTTCCTCAGATATATTTGGGATCACTCACCACTGAATTTACAGATAAGCCTATAGCCAAATATGATTTTGCCGCAATTTTGTCGGGACCTGAACCACAGAGAAGTATTTTAGAATCAATCGTTGTTACACGTTTTGAAAACCTCAGTAAAAAAAAGGTTTTATTGGTCAGAGGAACTCAAATTCGGAGCAATAAAAAATATGCTTTTGATAGCATCGATTTTTGTTCGTCTGAAACTATTCGTGAAGTTATTGAGAATACTGATTGCGTTATTGGGAGGTCTGGTTACAGCAGCATCATGAATTATTATTCGTCGGGAGTTAAGGCAATTCTCGTTCCTACACCAGGACAAGGCGAGCAAGAATACCTAGCAGAATGGAATAAAAAAAATGAAAACATAAGTGTGGTTTATCAAGATAAATTGATGACGGCAAACCTCATCAAGATTGCCGAGAACCTCAAAAAAAGGCAAAAAAATAACCTCAATCAATGGAAAGAGGTCATTCAAAATCGAATGAGTATTCTTTTATCCTAAACCAATTAAACCAACATGGTTACTGGATTTTCAACAAACTTTTTGAAAGTCTGAAGAAAGATGGCACCACTCGCGCCATCAACTGTTCTGTGATCGCAGGTTAAGGTAACTTTCATTACGTTTCCTACTGTGAGTTGTCCGTTTCTAACTACGGGCTCTTCTTTGATAGCCCCAACTGCCAATATGCAAGACTCAGGAGCATTGAGAATCGACGTAAATTGTTCGATTCCAAACATGCCCAAATTAGACACCGTAAAGGTATTTCCTTGAAGTTCTTCCAAGGTTATTTTCTTACTTTGTGCTTTTCCCGAGAACTCTTTTACCTCTGAAGAAATTTGAGAAAGCGATTTTTGATCCGCAAATTTCACAACGGGTACCAAAAGCCCATCTTCTACTGCCATTGCAACACCAACACTTACATGGTGATTCATCCTCACGCTATTGGTCTCGCTAATCCAAGATGTATTCACATTTGGATGCACTCTGAGCGCTGAGGCTACTGCCTTAATAACGATATCATTAAAGGATATTTTTACTTCAGAAGCTTCATTCAAACTCTTCCGAGCCTGAATGGTGTTATCCATATCAAGTGAAATTGTTAAATAGAAATGAGGAGCGGAAAACTGGTTCTTTGTTAAACTCTTAGCTATGGTCTTCCTCATTTGCGAGGCAGGAGTATCCGTATAAGACTCTGTTGCTGAAGCGACTAAAGCTGGAGCAACACTCGGAGAGAAATTATCAATATCTCTTTTTACAATTCTCCCGCCTTCGCCAGAGCCTTGCACTGATCTAATATCAATTCCTTTGTCTTGGGCCAATTTCCTAGCCAAAGGAGATGCCTTCAACCTACCACCACTTTCTGATGCAACCGGGGCAGTCTGAGCAGGTGTTGAGGTAGTTGGTGCTGTTGTGTTCTCTTGTTTTTTGTCTTCCGTAGGAGCTTCAGTTTTAGTAGCTGAAGCAGCATCATCTTTTAGCAATGCACTAATATCTTCACCTTTTTTACCTAAAATCGCCAAAATGGAATCCACAGGCGCAGCCTTTCCTTTTTCTACACCAATATGTAATAAAACCCCATCCTGAAAAGATTCGAATTCCATGGTAGCTTTATCTGTTTCGATATCAGCCAAAAGCTCTCCAGATTCTACTACATCCCCTACTTTTTTGTGCCACTCTGCTACTACACCTTCTTCCATGGTGTCGCTCAATTTGGGCATTCTAACTACTTCAGCCATAAATTCTCTTATTCAGTTACGTAAGGATAATCTTCTTGCATGTAAACATCTTTGTACAATTCCGACGGATCTGGCAGTGGTGAATTTTCTGCAAATTCTACTGACTCGTCTACCAAGGCTTTTACCCTATCCTGAATTGCCTCGATTTGTTTTTCGGTCGCGTATTTGTTCTTAATTATAGTATCAAGCACCTTGTCTATTGGATCCTGATTTTGCCAATTCTTTACTTCTTCCTTGGTTCGATACTTTTGTGGGTCAGACATAGAGTGTCCCTTGTAGCGATAAGTTCGAATATCCAATAAAGTAGGTCCATTGCCTTTGCGCGCATGATCACAAGCCCTCGCAATAGCCTCGTGAACGGCCTCTACGGTCATACCATCAACTGACTCCGATGGCATTTCATAAGAATCACCCATTTTAGACAAATCAGTAACGTTGGTAGTACGCTGAACCGAGGTTCCCATTGCGTAATTGTTATTTTCAATAATAAAAATGACTGGCAGCTTCCAGGTCATGGCCATGTTAAATGTCTCATGGAGGGCGCCCTGACGAGCAGCACCGTCCCCAAAAGAGCAAAAGGCTACATTCTTTGTTCCTTTGTATTTTTCGGCAAAGGCAATACCTGCACCCATAGGAATTTGAGCACCAACAATACCATGTCCTCCCATCATATTCAACTCCTTGTCGAACATGTGCATGGAGCCCCCTTTGCCTTTAGAACAACCTGTGGCTTTACCGTATAATTCTGCCATTACAAACTTTGGATGCATTCCCAATCCCAATGGATGTGCATGATCTCGATATGCAGTAATGTGTTTGTCATCCTTGGTACAAGCTGAAATGGTACCTGCTACTACAGCTTCTTGCCCGATATATAAATGGCAAAAACCACCAAATTTTTGTTGGATATAAAGCTGCCCGCATTTCTCTTCAAATTTTCGCATCAAAAGCATTGATTCATACCACTTAAGGTATTGAGCTTTCGAAAATTTAGAACCTCCTGATTTTGCCATAAAAACTGCCGTTAAGGTGGGCAAATTTATACAAATTGGGTTGGTAACGGGATGCCTTATCCGAGTATTGTTTGTGTTGATTTACTTCTTTGGAGGCATTTTGAAACGAAATGGCAATAAAGCATTGATTCCGTTGACAGCCATAATCTTTTCATCGCTGGCCATAAGTACCCTAATTGCGTTTTGATGTATATCTTCATACTCTGCCATTACCTGCCTGCAAGCACCACAAGGTGTAACGGGTGTAGACAAATCGAGTTTTGCAGAGTGCGCATAAACCGCGATTTTAGTAAATGACTTTCCAGGAAATGCAGCACCAGCCGAAAACATAGCCACACGCTCAGCACATAAACCACTTGGATAGGCCGCATTTTCTTGGTTGCTACCCGTTACAATGGTGCCATCCGATAGCAACAGGGCCGCACCTACATTAAAATGTGAATAAGGCGCATAAGCACGGGTAGCCACATCTTTGGCCGCTAAAACTAAATTTTTCTCTTCGGATGAAAGATCAGAAATGTCCGCAACCGTTTCTAGTTCTATGCTAATGATTTGTTTTTGGCTCATAGCTTTTTGATTAAAACAACAGCGTATGCTTTGATTCCTTCTTCCCTTCCGGCAAAACCTAATTTTTCGCTGGTAGTAGCTTTTATCGAAACTTGTTCAGTGGAGGTGTTCAAGATTTCTGAGATGACCTTAATCATGGAAGGAATATGTGGGTTTACTTTGGGCTTTTCTAGCACAATGGTGCAGTCAATATTCCCAATTTGATAGCCTCTGGAACTCATTAAATCATATACTCCTGCGAGTAAACCTTTGCTATCTGCACCTTTGTATTTAGGATCGGTATCTGGAAAATGAAACCCAATATCTCTTAAGTTGGCAGCTCCTAAGATGGCATCACAAATAGCGTGGATGAGCACATCAGCATCTGAGTGCCCTAAGGCGCCTTTGACAGATTCAAGTCTAATTCCACCAAGCCAGAGGTCTCTACCTTCAACTAATTGGTGAATGTCGTACCCAAATCCAATTCTAAAATCCATTAATTGCCGGTATTCACGCCTTGAGTTCCTGAGCTGTTACCTGATTTATTGGCCGAGTTTTGAGCAAAATTCAGTAATAAAGTAAATCTCAAAGTATTTTGCAATGGAGATTGCTGAGCGCTTTTTCCAAAATAAGCAGGAATAAGGTATGAAAAATCTAACCCAAAAACATTGTATCTAAATCCCGCACCTAGGTTGAAGTACTTTCTATTCCCTTTAAGCTCATGTTCCCAGAAATAGCCCGTGCGAATGGCGAACAAATCATCATACCAATATTCTAACCCAGCACCCCAGCTTATTTCTCTCATCTCTTCTTTGAATACACTTCCATCTTCTACTTTGTAAACATCGTTTTCCTCGATGTAGTTTCCTTTGTCGTCTCTTAGCGGATTTCCCGGGGCATCATTAAACGAAGTAAACATTCCTTCCACAACCGGTCGATCTGGATCCTTACCAGCTCCAATTACAAAGTTGTCTCCATCAAGAATTGGCTGTCCGGCAGCGTCAGTCTTGTAAATAGGTGGTGTAGGTACCATCAATTTATTAAAATCTACGTGTACCGAAATTTTGTTGTAATCATCCACATTATACGTGAATCTTGGTCCGAGTCTTAAGTTAATTGGAAGGAAATCTTTTTTCTGAGTATTGGAGTATGAAATTTTACCGCCAATATTAGAGATGGAAAGACCAGCCGCAATTTCTGATTTACGGTCTCCCACTTTTATTCTGTTGTTGCGATAATAAACCCCTAAATCTGCAGCGACCATTTGACCAGGTTTGGTACTCGACCCCTGAACGGCAATGCCACCAGTTAAATTTGAATGGATGTATTTCAATGTAAATGATCCTGAGAAATCTTTTGACAATTTTGCAGCAACTGCTCCATCAATTGAAAACTCATTAGGATTGAAAGTTCTCAAGTCATTTCCAAACTCATCAGTAAACTGAATATCACCTAATGAAAAGTATTTAATAGCCATGCCCAAAGTGATCACCTCGCTCATTTTATAAAAACCCGACATGTAGCTTAGGCTGATATCTGGAACTAAGTTACGCAACCAAGGTGTATAGCTTAGTGAAAAGCCTGATTTTTCTTCGATAAACGCTAGCTTCGAGGCATTCCAGTGCATTGAATTGGCATCTGGAGCCGTTGCAACACCGGCATCACCCATGGCACCCGCTCTCGAATCTGGCGCTATTAACAAAAAGGGAACTGCCGTTGTGATGGTGTTTAGCCTATCTCCTCCAGCAATCTCGTTAGCTGTAATACTTCCCTGCCCATGGACATGGTTGGATCCAATTGTGAACCCAAGTATTATTAGAAATGTATTTAGGTTTCTCATTTTTTCAAAAGTGTGCAAATATACAGTTAAATAAAATCAAGCTTTTTAATTGAGTATGACCAATTTCTCAAATTTATCGGCTACTTCACCAGTCGGTGCTTTCACCATAACACGATAAACATAAACTCCTTTTCCTATTTTATCTCCAAAGTCGTCGAGTCCGTCCCATTTAATTGGACCTATTCTAAAGCCCGTAGAATTAAAATGCCCGTCGACTGTTTTGACCACCCGTCCCGAAATAGTAAATACTTGAATTCGTACAAATAAATCCTGATCGGGATAATTATGCTCAAAATAAAAAGACGTATTGGTTGTAAATGGGTTGGGGTAGTTCAATACGTGGTCGAGTGCCAAGGTAGCACTCGATGACACCACAAACTCAATTTTTTCTTCGCCTGAGTTGTTATACACATCCCATGCTTTTACCCTTAGGGTATGTTTTCCTTCGGAAAGGCCTTTTAAAGGGTAGTTAACTTGCCCGTTTTGATATGAGTTTAAATTCGATTCGTAATATTCATTTAAAACTATTTCTGATTCGGTTTTTTCATCAACTACAGCAATTAAGTCGTGACCTATTCCATTACCACTTACATTAATACCATTGTCATCAAAAAACTTAGCAAAGATCTTTGGGTTTTGATCAGTCAATCCACCATTTACAAAAGTAGAATCATTCATAAAAAGATCTATTTGTGGGCCGATTTGGTCGGCACTTGGGTCTCCAACTTGGCCTCCTACCGTAATCAAAGTATCAAACCCAGCCGCGTCAAATATTCCATTTTCGGCGTAATAGCTTATTTTCCCTAACCCATAATTCAGGTCAATATCTTTTGGCACTACAAAAGTGAATTGAAAGATGCCATTTGATACAGACGCCTTACCTCGGAAAAGCACCCTGTTTCTTGAGCTAAAATTAAAAGAGCCCGCTCCGTCATTATTTAGGGTTTCAATTTCCGACTTCTTATCATAAACAAGGGGATAAACGGTTCCGTTAAATCCGGTCATCCTAGCTCCTGTAATGTGATGAATTACCTCACCAGATATGGTTACTTTCTGCAATGCTCCTATTGTATCTGGACGAGAAGTGGTTCTAATCTTTTCTTTTGGATAATTGAGTTTCAGGGCCGGATCTCCTAACAATGCAAACACCCTTGAATTATTGGTGAGGGTAGTCGAGTTCGCTTTTGTCATTCTTATTATATCGCCCAATCTCGGCATTTCACCATTAATTTCTTGATAAGCTACCTTATTAAAAGCTACGGCCAATGCCTTATTTGGCGTAGAGTAAACCAATCGTGTAGTCGAAAGCAATCCTATTCCTGCTCCATCTGGGTTTAGAAAAACAAACTCACCGGCTGACGTTCTTTTTGGATCATCAAAACGAGAAAATTCGCACGTAGCTGTAACAAATAGCGGCATGTTATTCGGATTCGACCACTTGTTTATTTGAGAAACTTCCAAAATGCGTTCATGTGCCCAACCCAATTCCCCGCCATGACCTATATAATTAATAGTAAGGCTTCCGAGCTGTACTGCATCATCTATGGCTCTGTTTACGTCAGGGTATCTCTGCCCTCCGGCAGTTGATCTCTGCGGATAGGCATCAAGAAAAATCTTGCTTACATTATATTGCGGATAGGTCCGATCTACCGTATCGGCGAGTTGATTGGCATCGCGCATGTGAATATTGCCATCTTGATCATCCCCCACGTAAGTCACCCTATTGCGCCAAGCGTGCATGGATGCCTTTGAGTTATAATTCAATACTTTATCTACAGCCGTAGCCGCCTCTCGGGCATTTTTTACGGGAAATCTGCCCACACCAACTTGCATTATGCCAGATGCTAACACGCCGTCATAATCAGGGCTCAAAAAACCGATGTAATCATCCGAGGCCAAAGATTCGGTGGGTCTAATTGAATTTGGTGTTTGATATATGGGCACATAATTCGTGTTTCCAGATATCCTGTATTTATAATCATAGGAAGCATCACCAAAAAGAAGTACATACCTCAATAGTTTGTTTGTATCAATTTTTCCTAAATCATAAATATTCCGTAAAAACAATTTTATTGCACTTACATCCTGCCTTCCTGAACTATATTCATTGTAAATCTTCTGCGGAGTTGTTATTAAAACAGTAAGCCCATCCTTTTCTTCGTGATATTTAGCGATGTCTTCAGCATTAGAAATAAATTGGGGAGCCGAAATGATTACCATTACGGGCAGGGAGGCGGCCTCGGCATGCAAGTTTTGATTTGCTATTGGAAAAGCCATATCTGGATTTGTTAAATTGGGTTCTGAAAATGCGACAAATTCACGCAACGTATCACCCATACAAGTAAAGGACAAACTTGATCCAGATATTGAAAATCCTTGGTTGATTGCCCCCCTCGGGTCAGTTATATCCCAAATAGAAACAGTAGAATTAATATCCTGAAGGGAATAGGTTACATTGGATTGGCCTACTTCGGACTCTAAACTTCTGAATGCCATTTGCGGCCCAACAAATCTCAAAAAACGTGAGCAGTTCACCTGTACCCTATCTATCCATGCATTGGATTCTCCACCAGCTTTGGCAAAACTCAGGGTGACACCAAATTTTGACGAAGCGGGGTTACCAACAATGTCCATCGAGTCGATTCTTGCAAAATCGGCTGTATAGTCACCACTGACCGTTCCACCCGTTAAGGATCCTGAACCAATTCCTCCAGCTACAGCCGATAATGTACTTGCGGAATTTACGCTTCGTAGAGCTGCTGAAATGTGAACAGTAGCTTGCCGAGTTGTTACAATATTCGGAAAATTGAAATCAAACGAATGGCTGTTCTTAATTCCGAAGTTTTGCCCAAACCACATTCGTCCCGAAGAAATTAAGTTTGACAAATCAGACTCTACCACATCAAAATCGTTGTACACGGTAATGTTTTTCACTCCACCAGTTGCAGAAGAACGGTTGTTTATTCTTTTTGGTGTTCCGCTACCACCATCGAAGGTGAGAAAATAATAATTGGTATCTGAGTAAAAGTTGTGTACGTATTTAAACGAACTACCACGTTTATACCATTTATGAGGCCCTTCTCCATAAAAGACAATCATGTCATTTTTATCAAATCGACCATCTTGGTCTCCTTTTAATAAAATGGGATTTTCGACCAAATCATCGTAAAACGTATCACCATTTCTCTCTGGAAGAACACCTCCACCATTGCCATAAATACGCACATTTCTAAAATCTACGTTTTTCAGGTTTACTCCCGCCTTACTCAAGAAATCATAGTCTAGTTTGTAAATTTGAGATTTCGAAACACCAATTTTAATCCAATTTCCGCCTGACAGCACCGAAGCGCCTTTCCAAGAGTTTCTTGAACTTCGGCTATTGGCAGCTGTACTCGACTCGAATGATATATCGAATGAAGTAATTTTTTCAAGCTGACCTTTGTTTACTAGAGGCACCAAAGTCACCTCGGCAAAATACCTCCCCCTATTCTCAAATATTCTACTGCTAACGTTTAAATAAGAACTGCTGCTTTTAATATCACCTAATGCTGCTATTTCATCTGAACTTAATCTAGAAGATTGGATATTGGAAATTTTTGGTTGTACTTGGCTTACATTGCCCGAAACTTCCTTTCTGAGAATTAACCTCGGCAACCTATCCACAGAAAAGTCATGCGCAGCACCACTAAAATCCAAATATGTAAAAGATTTTCCTTCAAATGAATTATCCAAACGCGGTCCAAGCCACTTAATTTCCACATGTTCCTGCGCCCAAGAAGCTGGCGTCAAAAACATCATAAAAAGCAATGTGCAACTAAGTTGATTTAACTTTACCACAATAATTATTTGGTTTCAAACGTAATCACTCAAACTGTAATATGGCGAAAAACGCCACAAATTATTCAATATTGCGTAGAGGTCAATCTTTTAATCCAAATAAGTACTCTTAAATAATGGGATTTAAGATTGAAAATATTTCGTATAATTGCCAATTAGATAAGCATGGGATTATGACGTTAAGTCACTTGAGAAAAGTTTTTTTTCTTCTTGCGGGAATGGTTTGTGTTGGTGAAAGTGCGTTTGCTCAGGATCCGATATTCTCACAATTCTACGCCAACCCATTATACCTTAACCCAGCATTAGCCGGGGTCGAGAGGTGTCCAAGGGTAATTTTAAACTATCGAAATCAGTGGCCAGGAATAGACAATGGCGGCGGGAATTATGTTACCTATAGCGCATCCTACGATCAGCATGTTGATGCCTTAAGTGGCGGACTTGGTTTGTTGCTTTTGCACGACCGAGAAGGAGCAAATGGGATTTTCAAAACCACAAGAGCATCGTTAATTTATTCTTACAATTTGGCCGTTAATAGAAAACTTTCAATGAGATTTGGATTGGAAGCCACTTATTTCAATAAGGCCATTGATTGGAGTCAGCTGACTTTTGGAGATATGATAGACGAGCGTTATGGCTTTATATACCCTACAAATGAAACGCCGGTAAATTCTAGTGTTCAAAATGTTGACTTCTCAGGAGGTTGGTTGGCTTACACCAAGTTTTTTTATGGAGGTTTCGCAGTTCATCATCTTACCGAGCCCAATGAAACATTTCTTTTGGGAGAAGAGACAAAACTTCCTAGAAAATTAACGGCGCACATGGGTTTTGTATTACCAATAAACAAAAGATATCCCAAAGAAGGAGCCATATCTCCTAATATTTTGTTTCAGCAACAAGGCCAAGAATTTTCGGGAAATCCAAATGCGCGTCAATTGTATCTGGGTATGTATGGCTACAAAGGCCCTATAGTAGGTGGTATATGGTATAGAGCTAAGGATGCTTTTATAGTTCTTGTTGGTATCCATACTGATTATTTACGTTTTGGATATAGCTACGACATCACTACTTCAAAATTGACAAATGAATCAGGTGGTTCTCATGAAATTTCATTAGCACTGTTATTTGATTGTAAGCCACAACGTAAGCGATTTAGACCCATTGCTTGCCCTAAATTCTAAATTTCAAAATACTATTATATTTGAACCGGCGTTATTGCCTTAAATCTAGTACAATGAAAACACTTAAATTATTTAGTTTTTTCAGCCTTATCGGACTCTTAACCTCATGTGGTTTAGAGCAATCATCTTCAACAGGCTGGAATTATAATGATCAAAAAAATGGTGGTTTTCAAAAAATGCCATTTGAAGAGCAGGAAACTGGTCCTAACTTGGTATTAATTGAAGGTGGAACATTCACCATGGGAAGAGTCGAACAAGACGTTTCGTATGAATGGAATAATTATCCAAAACGTGCCTCAGTTTCTTCTTTCTATATGGACGAAACGGAAGTAACCAATAACTTTTGGTTGGAATACTTGTATTGGCTTAAAAGAGTTTACGGCTTTGATTACCCCGAAGTAGTTACGAAGGCATTGCCAGATACTTTAGTTTGGAGAAGTAAATTAGCATACAATGAACCTTATGTCGATTATTACCTACGTCACCCTGCATACAGAGATTATCCAGTAGTAGGTGTTACTTGGCGTCAAGCAAGTGATTTCTGTCTATGGCGAACAGATAGGGTTAATGAGCATATCATGGTTCGTGAGGGCATTCTTGAGCATTATTTAGATCAAGTAGGTGAAGATAACTTTAATACTGATGCTTACTTAGCTGGACAGTATGAAAGTGGTAAAAAAATAGAAGGATTGCCCGATTTCAGCCCAAATGGAACTGGGTATAGAAGAGTTAGAATGGAAGATGGAATACTTCTTCCTAAGTACCGACTCCCAACTGAGGCTGAGTGGGAATATGCCGCTTATGGTTTAATTGGAAACTCATTAGGAGAGCGTATTATTGAAAAAAGAATTTGGCCATGGAACGGTCACGCAGTAAGAAATCCTGAAGAAAAGTACATAGGTAGTATGATGGCCAACTTTAAAAGAGGTCGAGGTGATAATATGGGTATTGCAGGCAAGCTGAATGACAACGCCGATGTTACTAACCCTGTGTATGCCTATTGGCCAAACGATTACGGATTGTACAACATGGCAGGTAACGTGAGTGAGTGGGTTATGGACATTTACCGACCGCTTAGCAGTGAAGATAATGACGATTTCAGACCATTTAGAGGTAACGTTTTTGAAAAACTACTTGTAGATGAAGAAGGTTTTATCGCGGAAAAAGATTCATTAGGTAGACTGCAGAAAGTTGCCGTGACTGAAGAAGAAAACCTTGATAGAAGAAATTACCAGAGATCGGACAACATCAACTTCTTAGATGGTGATTACGAGTCTCATATTGATCAGTCTCATTGGAAGGAATTTGAAAACACTGATGAGAAACTTACAGAAACTACCTACATGTATGAGTATGGTAAAAAATCTCTTATTCAAGATGACACTCGGGTATATAAAGGTGGCAGCTGGAGAGATAGAGCCTATTACATGAACCCTGGAACACGAAGAGCGCTTGAAGAAACCCAACGTACCTCTTATATTGGATTTAGGTGTGCAATGGACCGTGTTGGAAGTCCAACAGGTCTTGGTGGAAATTGATTTAATCAAAACATGATTTGATATTGAAAAAAGCTTCTCCTTTGGGGAAGCTTTTTTATTTATATGAATTCGAACTTATACAATCTGTTTCAAGAGTGCCACCACGTGGTTTGCACCGATACAAGAAAGATTATTCCTAACTCTTTATTCTTTGCCCTAAAGGGAGAAAACTTCAATGGCAACCAATTCGCAACGGCTGCATTAGAAAGTGGGGCTAAATACGCTGTGATAGACGAGGAGGAATATCTTATTGATGAAAAAACTATTCTCGTTTCTGACGTATTAAAAAGCCTTCAGAGTTTAGCCAATGAATACCGATTAACTTTAAACATTCCAATAATAGGGATCACAGGATCCAATGGAAAAACCACCTCTAAAGAATTAATCGGTCGTGTGTTAAGCCGAAAATACCGCGTTCACGTTACCCCCGGAAATTTCAACAATCACATTGGCTTGCCCCTAACCATACTTAGTGCACCACCAAATTCAGAAATGCTGTTGCTCGAAATGGGAGATAACCATCCAGGCGAAATCAATCATCTTTGTGAAATAGCAGACCCTACTCATGGATTAATTACCAATGTAGGTAAAGATCATATCGAAGGATTTGGGTCCTTTGAAGCAAACAGACTGGCCAAAAAAGAATTATTCGATTATTTAAATGCTCACGGCGGGATATGTTTTGTGCCTAAATTCGAGTCTGATGTGGTGAAAATGGTCCCACCGAGAGCAAAGAAAATTAGCCTTGGGAATGAGCTTAAACCAGAATTATCAAATCCCTTTGTTCGTTATTCGAATGCTAGTAAAAAAATGATTACCACCCATTTTATAGGTGACTATAATTTCAAGAATATTGAGATGGCTTACTCCATTGGAAAGCACTTTAAGGTAGATGAACAGCTTATTCATGAAGCAATCGCGAGTTACACGCCTCAAAACAACCGATCACAATTTATCGAAACCAAAACCAATTCTATTTTTCTGGATGCCTACAATGCCAATCCATCTTCGGTTGATCTGGCACTTCAAAGTTTTGCAAAGCAGAAGCTCAAAGTGCATCGAATCGCCATTTTGGGAGATATGCTGGAGCTCGGAAATGTGAGCAATGAAGAACACGAAAGAATCATTGAACAAGTTAATCAGACCTCCATTACCCCATACTTTGTAGGTAAAGAATATGGGAAATTAGCACATCCCAAAAAGGGGAAATTCTTCTTGGACAGGTTTGAGCTTATTGAGTTCCTAAAAAATAGTCCAATTACAAATAGTCAAGTCCTTATTAAAGGATCAAGAGGAATAAGACTTGAAGAAGTATTAGCATACCTATAACTTCGCCAACAAGACATTCATGTTAGTCTTGGCATTCAAGGTGCTTTTTAGCTCCGAAACGGAAACCCTAATTTGAGTCATTGAATCTCGTTCACGAAGGGTTACTGTGTTATCCTCCAGAGTTTGGTGATCAACGGTTACACAATAAGGCGTACCAATGGCATCTTGTCTTCTATACCTTTTGCCAATCGCATCTTTTTCGTCGTACTGAAGGTTAAAATCGTACCTCAATTCATTTAATATTTCTGTTCCTTTTTCGGGAAGCCCGTCTTTTTTTAATAAGGGCAGAATGGCACATTTAACGGGGGCTAATGGGGCTGGAATTCTTAAAACCGTTCGTTCGCTTCCGTCTTCTAGTTTCTCTTCACAAAGCGAAGAAGAAAGTACGGCCAAAAACATTCTATCCAGACCAATTGAAGTTTCAATCACGTAAGGTATGTAGTTCTTATTTTCAACAGGGTCGAAATATTGAAGTTTCTTTCCAGACGCCTCTTCGTGACTTTTTAAGTCAAAATCGGTACGCGAATGAATACCTTCAAGCTCCTTAAACCCCATAGGGAAGTCAAACTCAATATCACAAGCTGCGTTGGCGTAATGGGCCAATTTAATGTGATCATGAATTCGGTAATTTTCTTCGCCCATTCCCAAGGCATTATGCCATTTCATCCGGGATTCTTTCCAGTACTCGTACCATGCCATTTCTTCTCCGGGTTTCACAAAAAACTGCATTTCCATCTGTTCAAATTCCCGCATTCTGAAAATAAACTGCCTTGCAACTATCTCATTTCTAAAAGCTTTTCCTGTTTGGGCTATGCCAAAAGGGATTTTCATTCTACCTGTTTTCTGAACATTTAAAAAATTCACGAAAATTCCTTGACAAGTCTCTGGTCTTAAGTAGATTTTGCTTGCATCATCAGTAGTTGAACCTAGTTCGGTACTAAACATTAAGTTAAATTGCCTTACATCGGTCCAATTTGAGGTGCCACTAATTGGGCAAACTATTCCTAGTTCTTCAATCAATTTCTTGAGTCCACCTAAGTTATCCGAAGCTAAAAGATCTCTCATTTTAGAACTTACCTCATCGATTTTCTCTTGGTAACCTACCACTCGTGGGTTAGTTTTCACAAACATTTCCTTGTCGAAATTCTCACCAAATCTTGATTCGGCCTTGGTCACCTCTTTTTGAATCTTTTGAATGCGAATTTTTTCCATGTAGTCCTCCAACAAAACATCAGCTCGGTAGCGTTTTTTACTGTCTTTGTTGTCAATTAATGGATCGTTGAATGCATCAACGTGGCCAGAAGCTTTCCAGGTAGTGGGGTGCATGAAAATAGCAGCATCAATCCCCACGATGTTGTCATTGAGCTGCACCATAGACTTCCACCAATACTCTCGAATGTTTTTCTTCAACTCCGCACCATATTGGCCATAATCATAAGTTGCACTTAGTCCATCATATATTTCACTAGAAGGGAAAACAAACCCGTATTCTTTTGAATGGGAAATTATTCTTTTCAGTAAATCATCGCCTGTAGCCATCTTTTCTTCAATTAGGCTGCAAGTTTACAATGAAATAAAGGAGAATCGAATGACTATTGCCATCTTTTACTCAATGCGAGAAACTCAGACAAAATCATTGCGGTAGCACCCCAAACCTTGTGACCATTGATGTTAAAAGCTGGCGCTTTGATGGTGTAATTTCTATTGCCCGAAATGAATGACTCTTGAACAACCCTTGGGTCAGCCATAAAATCTATTAAATCCACTTCCAATATGGAGCAAACTTCAACTGGGTCGGGGGTTATTTTTAGTTGCTGATGGGAATAAGCCAAAAGAGGTTGTACAAAAAAACTACTTGGTGGAATGAATACTGGTGTTAGATTTCCTACTATGTCTATTTCGCTTTTTGACACTCCTATTTCTTCTTCAAATTCGCGCAAAGCAGTAGCTCTTAAATCTACATCGTGGGTTTCCTTTTTTCCACCAGGTAGACTGATCTGGCCACTGTGAGGGCCACTATAACAATTGCGCTCCATCAAAACGAAATGAGGTCTTTCCATTTTTGGATAAAGACATAACAGCACTGCACTTTCTAAAATTGGCTTTGGATGATCGTTCATGGCTTTTTCCAAAGAAGTTCTGCCCCTAGGTGACATTAAGTCCTGAGCTTCAGAGCCAGGCAAACCTACGGTCATAGATTCTTGAATTACTTTTAGAAATTCACTATAGGGAGTCAAGCGAAAAGTAAATTGAAAACATCTCCGATGCGCTTGTTCGAAATCACCTCAATGTTTTTTGATTTTACTACGGAAGAATAACCAGAAACAAAAATACGCTCGAATCCGAGTTTCTCTGCCTCTACAATTCTTTGGTCTAATCGGCTTACAGGCCTAACTTCTCCAGATAAACCGATTTCGGCTGCAAAACAATCCTTCGTAGAAATCGCAATATCCTCACTTGAGGAAAGAATCGCTGCAATTACACCTAAATCGATCGCGGGATCATCCACCCTGAGCCCTCCTGCCATGTTAAGAAACACATCTTTTGCGCCGAGTCGAAAGCCCATTCGTTTTTCTAAAACAGCAAGCAGCATAGACAAACGGCGCAAATCAAAGCCAGTACAACTTCTTTGTGGCGTGCCATATACTGCAGAGCTGACTAAGGCTTGGGATTCGATAAGGAGCGGTCGCATTCCTTCAATCGACGCAGAAATAGCAATACCGCTGTATGCCTCATCTCTATTTCCTATGAGTACTTCTGATGGGTTTCTTACTTCAATCAATCCTTTTTCAGTCATTTCAAAAATGCCGAGTTCGTTAGTAGAGCCAAAGCGATTTTTTACCGACCGTATGATGCGATAAACGTGGTTGCGCTGCCCTTCAAATGACAGAACCGTATCTACCATGTGCTCTAGCACTTTGGGCCCAGCAATATTGCCATCTTTGGTAATGTGTCCTACAAGGATTATTGGTATGTTATTTTGCTTGGAAAAATGCATGAACTCAGCTGTACATTCCCTGATTTGAGAAATACTACCAGGAGTACTTTCAAGATGGCTACTTTCAAGTGTTTGAACTGAATCAATAATGACCAATTCAGGTTGAACTTGGTTGATTTGATGAATAATTTTTTCAGTGTTGGTTTCTGAGTAGATATAACACAATTCATTTGCGTTTTCTAAACGCTCGGCCCTCATCTTTATCTGCTGGCCACTTTCTTCGCCTGAAACATACATCACTTTTCGACCCTTTAAGAGAAGCGCGAGTTGTAACAATATTGTAGACTTTCCTATTCCAGGTTCACCGCCTAATAAACTCAGGGAACCAGGAACAATTCCGCCACCAAATACCCTGTTTAATTCTTGAATTGGCAGTGGTAACCTTGGCTGAGCATGAGGAGAAATTTCATGAATTTGGATGGGTTTGGTCTCAACTTTTAAATTTTCGTTGTGGTATTTCTCTTTTTTAGAAACAATGAGTTCTTCAACTATTGTATTCCATTCGCCACAAGAACTGCATTTCCCCATCCATTTGGAAAAAGAAGCGCCACAACTCTGGCAATTGTAAACCGATTTTGCCTTAGCCACCTTTCAGGGAGTTCAGTATTTTCATTTCTATTGCCGATGTAGAATAGCCCTCTACGAACGGAATGGTAAGTACCTTGCCCTGATATCCTCTCACTTCGTTAGAACCAACTATGTAACTCTTTTTAGATGAATTTAATTCACCTACATCATAATCCCCCCCTTTAACGAGTACATCTGGTTTTATCAATTCAATTAATCGCAATGGAGTTTCATCATCAAACTCCACAATCGCATCAACAAAATGTAATGACGCCATAATCAAGGACCTGCTCTCAAAACTCTGAATTGGCCGGGCAATCCCTTTATTAAGTGATTTGACTGAATTATCAGAATTTACGGCTACTATTAAGACATCTCCTAAGTCGCGGGCTTTAGATAAATAATCAATGTGTCCCGCATG
Organism: Flavobacteriales bacterium; assembly: GCA_020435995.1. Lineage (GTDB taxonomy): Bacteria > Bacteroidota > Bacteroidia > Flavobacteriales_G > Salibacteraceae > JAGQYO01. The sequence continues at coordinate 43,006 of JAGQYO010000007.1, forward strand.
CATAAGGTCAAAGCAGCCATTGGTAAAAACTATTTTATTATCAGTTAACCTCCAACGACAAAGCTGGCGAATCAATCCTTCTTCCGAAAATATCTTTCTATGAATTATTTCAAGCTGGTTCATCTTGAAATTGTCTATTATATATAGGCATTAACATAAATGAAAGAGCTCCAAAGAAGAGCAAAAGAACTGTCTGAGCCGCCCAAACTATCCAACCAAATGCACCACCAGTATTTTTATCTACTTCATAAAGCATGAGTACGGCTTGAATAGCCAACGGGTAGGCGCCAATGCCTCCATTGGTCAACACAATGGTAAAGCCGCCCAATACAAAGCCTGTAAGAATGCCTCCAAAAGGTACTCCGCTGGTTTCGGGAAGGCTAAAAAAGCAGACATAAAACATGGCAACATACATTAGCCAAATAAATATGGTATGTCCAATGAACTCCCATTTTTGTTTCATTTTCAAAATAGAAATCACCCCCTCAAATAAGCCGTAAATAAATCCTCTTATTTTGACAAGTAAGGGATGCTGAAATGACTTATTAAAAAACAAAAACAGAAGTGATCCACCTCCACCAAAAAGAAGAATTACAAGCACCAACAAAACACCCATCGAAAATTTGGATTTAATAGCTTCAGCTATTTCAAACACCATCCCACCAATCACTTCCATTTGAATAAACACCACAGCAATGGTTACCAAAATCAAAATAATCAAATCCGCGATTCGCTCTGCAATAACAGTCCCCAAGAGCTTTTCAAATGGAATTTTCTCGTATTTGGTCATTACTCCACATCTCGTAAATTCTCCAAGTCTAGGCACCGCCAAGTTTACCAAATACGCAATCATAACGGCAAAGAAACTGTTCCAATATTTAGGTTTATAACCAAGTGGACTTAGGGTAAAACTCCATCTGTAGGCTCGGCTCAAATGGCTTAACATAGCAAACAAAAAAGACAGGAGAATCCACCAATAATTGGCACTTTCAAATGACCCATAAATTTGATTCAGGTCATCATCACTTAAGTCTTTAATAAAATACCAAATTAGAAATACCCCAAGAGCTAGCGGTAGTACCACTTTGAAAAGCGTCGCTATTCTCTTCATCAAACTATTTTAGCGTGTTATTGGTTTCATTAGGGAAAACAATCGAAGGCTTGAAAGATTTCGCCTCTTCAAAATCCATAATTGCGTAAGAAATAATAATGATGATATCATTTACAGATACACGACGGGCGGCAGGCCCATTCAAGCAAACTTCACCTGAATTTTCCTTGCCAGTAATTACATACGTTTCAAGGCGTTCACCATTATTTACATTCACAATTTGAACTTTTTCGCCCTCTATTAGGTTCGAAGCCCTCATTAGCACAGGATCAATGGTGATACTGCCTATATAATTCAAATCCGCCTCGGTTACCTTAACCCGGTGGATTTTGGATTTCATGACTTGCACTTGCATACGGGCTGCAAAATTAATATTCTGTTGCTTACAAAGCCATGTTGTCGATTAACCTAACTGAACCAACAAAAGCCGCAACAAATACCCGAGAACAACCTGATTTCCAGTCTGATAACTTTAATAAGTTACGATCGTCCAAAATTTCGAGGTATTCCAGTCTCAATCCATTGACCTTATTTAACTCAATACGAAGGAGCTCGGCTGTTTCATTTGGTGCGTTTTGTTGCTTTAATTGTTTGCCTAACCCTAAGACCTTTGGAATTTGAATGGCAATTTGATAATCATCCGAATTTAATCTCATATTTCTCGAGCTTAAAGCTAAGCCATTGTCATCTCTATCAGTAGCGCATGGAATAATTTCCATACTAGGGTATCTATTTTTTGCTAATTCTTTGATGATCAATAATTGCTGAAAATCTTTTTCGCCAAAATACGCCTTAGTGGGTGTAATGGCAGAGAAAAACAAATCGACTACGGTTATCATTCCATTGAAGTGCCCAGGTCGAAATTTTCCTTCCATCACCGAATCATAATTTGATATGTCAAAATCCAACAGTCGAACACCAGACGGATACATATCCTCAACTGATGGCACAAACACCATATCACATCCAGATTCCTTAAGTTTTAAAACATCAGACTCTAGTGTATTTGGATAATTGTTAAAGTCTTCTTGGTTATTAAATTGAGCGGGATTAACAAATATTGATACAACTACAACATCGTTTTCGCTTTTCGCCTTTAATATCAACCCTATATGTCCTTTGTGTAAGGCTCCCATTGTAGGGACAAATCCAACAGAATTACCCTCTTTCAATTGATTCAGGCAATATTCTGATGCCTCAGACCTTGAATAAACTACTTTCACAACTACGAAGGTCGCTAATTAGTGCAACCAAGCACCTATTCCTTTGGAAAATTCGCTATTTTTTCCTTACTTTTGCATTGAATTTTCAAAATTAGTTCTTAAATATGACGAAAGCGAGGGTGTTGTACGTAACACAGGCCATGGAGCCTTATTTACCGGAAGGAGAACTTACTACCAAATGCAGAGAACTGCCTCAAGCAATACAAGAAAGAGGAAAAGAAATTAGAAACTTTATGCCTCGATATGGCTCGATTAACGAAAGAAGACATCAACTTCATGAGGTTATTCGGCTATCGGGAATGAATTTAGTTATTGATGATCACGATCATCCGTTGATTATTAAAGTTGCTTCAATTCCGCAAGCCAAAATGCAGGTTTATTTTATCGATAATGAAGAATTCTTTAAAAGGAAGTCGGACTTAACAGATAATGACGGAAAAGCTCATTCTGACAACGATGAAAGGATGATATTCTTTTGTAAGGGTGTAGCAGAAACTATTAAAAAATTGGGCTGGGCACCGGACATCATTCATTGCCATGGATGGTTTTCTTCTCTGTTACCTATGTTTATTAAAAACGTGTACAAGGATGAGCCATTGTTCGCGAATTCAAAGGTGCTGTATTCTATGTACAACAATCATCCAAAGCAAAAAGTAAATAAAAAGCTTCATAAGAAATTGGAGTTTGAAAATATAAATCCTGAGTACCTCGAAGGTTTAAAAGACCCTGAATACGATAATTTGCATAAAATGGGTGCTATGTTTTCCGATGCCGTGATTTTTGGAAGCGATGACATCAGCGATGATGTAAAAAAGTACATTACTGAGCAAGACAAACCTTCAATGGAATTTACTGGCCTTGAAGACTTCGTAGAAGCCTATGATAAATTCTATGATATGGTTTTGGAAAATGACACAGTATTAGCAGACTAGTTAGGCTAGTTCATATGGAATTCAAAACAAAGGTTAACTTGATTCGGCCCCTTCTTGGGGTCGTTCTCATTATGGCCTTTATCGGTGCCTGTAAGAAAAAAGAAGATCCGTTTATTGGGATAGAAGTTCAGCCCGAAAACAACCAACTTGGGTTGTTGACCACGGATACTTTTATTATTCAATGTGTTACTTTAAAATTGGATTCGAGTAGAGCAGATAATTCAAAACTCGGCGTTATTGGTAGTTATCAAGATCCCGTTTTTGGATTAACAAAAACGGCTACTGCCCTCCAGTATAGATTAGCCTCTGAAAATACTGAAATTGATGCTCTGAAAAATCACAGAATAGATTCTGCCGTTTTAACCCTAGTTTATTCGGGTTATTATGGAACGTTGGAAAAACAGTCTTTTGGCGTGTATGAGATAACTGAAGACCTTAACTCTACACGGAAATACCCAACAAGTTACAATTTATCTGTTTCCTCAAATCCTATTGGCCGCATTACAGACTTTACTCCAGACTTTAAAAGCATCCCTGTTATTTACGACACACCAGAACGACCTGAAATCAGAATTAGATTAGACTCTAGTTTTGCTAGAAAATTGGTTGATGTTGACCCCTCAGTGTACCGAACAAATGAAAACTTTCTGGCTAATTTCAAGGGGTTTCTTATACAAGCAGAAAACACCTCACAGGCAAGTAGAACGGGCGCACAATTAATGTTTAATTTACTTGATGAATATACACGATTGACACTTTATTTCACTGAAAATGGTGGCCCTAGAGGCAAACTAGATTACTTGATAAACGATAAGTCTGTTCGATTTATACTCAATCAAAATGACTACACAAGTAGTGAAGTTGAACGTGCATTTGGGGATCAGTCAATTGGGGATCAAAAAATTTATATCCAATCGCTGGCTGGAACCTATGTTAAAATTCAAACGCCCGATATATCTAGAATAGCCAGAAATGGTCCTGTAATTATTAATAAAGCAGAATTGGAATTACCCATTTCGAGTGATGCCACTGCCACATACCAACCCATTGGTCAGCTGTTCGCTTTTAGAGAAGATGAAACTGGAAAACTCTATGACACACCTGATAAGGGTGAATTACATTACGATGGTAAATTCAACACCACTACCAACTCGTATCACATTGGATTAACCAGATATTTTCAGCAAATTTTGACAGGAAAAGTTAGTAATAACGTATTAGTTTTGAGGGAGCTTGGAGAAAGCTATGGGCGATCAGAATTATCGGGCCCCAAGGCATCTACAAAGCCAATGAAACTTGTAGTAACATATACTCCAACATATTAAATAACAATAGCTTATGTGCGGAATAGTAGGATATATAGGATCGCGTCAAGCATATCCAATTCTTTTAAAAGGATTAAAAAGATTAGAGTATCGTGGTTATGACAGTGCGGGAATTGCCGTTCTGAATCATTCCATCAATAATTTTAAATGTAAGGGAAAGGTCTCTGACCTTGAGGCTCATGTTGGCACTCAGGATACCTCTGGAAGCCGTGGTATTGGACACACAAGATGGGCAACGCATGGCGAGCCAAACGATGTTAATTCACATCCACATTTTTCTCAATCTGGTAATATTATTCTCATTCATAATGGAATAATTGAAAACTATGCCAGTATTAAAGAAGCTTTGATAAGGAAGGGATTTGTTTTTAAAAGTGAAACGGATACCGAGGTGCTTGTAAACTTTATTGAGGATATTTACTTAACAGAAAAAATTCCCTTAGAAGAAGCAGTGCGAAAAGCGCTCAACCATGTGGCAGGAGCGTATGCTATTGTAGTTATGTCGGAAGATAGCCCTAACCAGTTGATTGCGGCACGAAAAAGTAGCCCACTCGTGATCGGAGTAGGTGAACAAGAATTTTTTATTGCCTCAGATGCGACGCCTATTATTGAGTATACCAAAAACGTGGTATACCTTGAAGACGAAGAAATTGCTGTAGTTTCTCCAGGAAAAAGCATCAACTTATTCAACATTAAAAAAGAAAGCAAATCTCCTTATATTCAAGAGGTCGCCATGAATCTTGAAGCCATTGAGAAAGGCGGCTATGAGCATTTCATGCTTAAGGAAATTTATGAGCAGCCCCGGTCAATTGAAGATTCAATGAGGGGTAGGCTCAGGGCTAGCGCTGGCTTAGTTTCTTTGGGAGGAATATCCGAATACGATCAAAAATTAAAAAATGCAAAACGAATTATTATAGTTGCATGTGGTACAAGTTGGCACGCCGGATTAGTAGGCGAATACCTAATTGAAGATTACGCCAGAATACCAGTTGAAGTAGAATATGCGTCTGAGTTTAGATACCGTAACCCCATCATCGGCGAAAATGATATCGTGTTGGCCATATCTCAATCTGGTGAAACTGCGGATACCTTGGCGGCAATAGAATTGGCCAAATCCAAAGGAGCTACGGTAATTGGAGTTTGTAATGTGGTAGGGTCGTCAATTTCCAGGGCAACACATGCGGGTAGTTATACACACGCAGGCCCAGAAATAGGTGTGGCGAGCACAAAAGCATTTACGGCTCAAATAACTGTTTTGACTTTATTAGCCTTGAGTATAGCGCGACAAAAAGGGTCAATGTCTGATTCAAGATATCGTCAATTGTTAGCAGAGGTAGAGTCTATTCCTGGCTTGGTAAAACGATGTTTAGAATCTGATGTAAAAATTCAAGCTATAGCTGACAGATTTAAGAATGCCAGTAATTTCCTCTATTTAGGAAGAGGATATTCGTTTCCAGTAGCATTGGAAGGTGCACTCAAGCTCAAAGAAATTTCTTATATTCATGCAGAAGGCTATCCAGCTGCCGAGATGAAACACGGACCTATTGCCCTTATTGATGAAGAGATGCCCGTGGTGGTAATTGCAACCAAGGGCCCATCTTACGAGAAGGTTGTTAGTAATATTCAGGAAGTAAAAGCGCGAAAGGGTGTTGTAATTGCAATTGTAACGGAAGGCGATAAAGACGTGACTGAAATGGCTGATTACACCATCGAAGTTCCAGAAATTGAGGAATCACTTGTCCCCTTTTTGTCTGTTGTACCGCTTCAATTACTTTCGTACCACATAGCTGTATTGAGGGGCTGTAACGTTGATCAACCTCGAAATTTAGCTAAGTCTGTAACTGTAGAATAATGAGCAGAATTGTTATTATTTGTTCGTTTTCGCTCTTGACGATGGTGACCGCATGTGGAGACACGAATCGCGAAAACGCCATGAGTCAAGAAGAGCTAAAAGTGCTATCTAAGGAAGTAATGAGCCCAGATTTAAAGGCGGAAAAGTCCTCGATTTCGGATAGTTTAAAACTAAATGATTCTCTAATTGTTCTTGAAGAGATAGCTGAATAACTATTCTTTAAACCAACTAGCGTACAACATATAATTATGTGCAATACGCTCTACTTCTCCTTTGAATAATTCAGGAGATAGGTCTTTTATCTTTTTGGCAGGAACTCCTCCGAATAGTGAGCCACTTGGAACAACGGTGTTCGCCAACACCACCGAGCCGGCAGCAATTAGGCAATTCTCCTCGATAATGGCATTATCCATCACTATGGCACCCATTCCAATAAGTACATTGTCATGAATGGTACAACCGTGTACAAGTGCATTATGGCCAATCGAAACATTGTTTCCTATTGATGTACAGGCCCTTTCAAATGTGCCATGAATCACAGCGCCATCTTGCACATTTACCCGATTTCCCATTCTTATGGAATTAACATCACCCCTAACAACTGCACTGTACCAAACACTACAATCGTCTCCCATGACGATATCACCTATTAAAGTTGCGTTTTCAGCAAAAAAACAATTTTCACCATGCTTAGGAGTATATCCTCTAACTACTTTAATCAATGCCATAATTTTGAGATTTAGATTCAAAAATATGTCTTTATCAAGCACGGCTCATAAGAGATTACTTTACTTTAGCAGGTTCATTTTATGCTGGATTTAAGCCCCCATATAAACTCATTGCTCTTTAGCCACGATTGCGTGGTTGTGGCTGGTTTAGGCGGGTTTGTGTCAAACCCACACAGTGCCGAATTGAATAAAACGAAGCTTAGATTAACACCTCCTTACAAGGAAATAGGTTTCAATTCGAGGTTAACCAAAAATGATGGCTTGCTTGCTAAAGAAATAGAAGACAAGTTAAATATCTCCTATCCAGAAGCTAATTCTTTAATCGAGGAATTTGTAAGCAATGTGCGAAAGTCTTTGGTCGAATCGAATCAATTTGAATTTAAAGATGTAGGATTACTGTATTACGACATGAGCAGGAATCTAAGGTTTCGTCAGAATGGAACCGTTAATTTCTCCTTAAACTCCTTTGGTTTATCTTCTGTTTCAGCGTTTCCTATTAAGTCGAAAAGTGAGCCAATTACGAAGCAAGCAGAGGGCACCGTCACACCAATTTTAGCAGTACCCGAAACAAAACCTGAAGAAGAAAGAGAAGTAATTAATATAGCAGAAGCCGAAGTCAGGGAGAAGAGGAGCGCTATTAACTGGAAACAAATTTCGGTTGCTTCCGCTTGCTTGTTGATACTGTTGTACGCTATTTGGATTCCCACTCATATGGATTCATTAAAAGATGATGACTTTCAAGTTTCTGATCTTAACCCATTCAAAGAAACTGTTTGTAACAGTTATGAATTGCGATTGGATTTACCAGAAGTAATCTCAATCCCAAAGGAGGAAAATATACTTAAATTACCCAGCAAGGATTTATTAGATCTTGAGTATTATAATGTTTCATTTTTTGATGAAAATGACGAGAATTTTGACCCGTCTAAATTAATTACCATAAAACTTCGAAACTTTCCAGCAGAGGCAGCAACAACGCGAGTAGTTGGAAGCTATACGGCATCTTACCCAGGTATGAAATACTATATAATTGGAGGATGTTTTAGCCTGGAGTCTAATGCCGTGCACTATGTACAAAAACTTCGAAATGAAGGATATGATGCGGCCATAGTGGATATTTACAAGGGCTTGTTCAGGGTAGCTATCAACGCCTACGAATCAAAGGAAGAAGCACTTTTAGACCTCGATCCAATAAGGCAAAAATTACTTGAAGGGGCTTGGATTGCCAAAATATAGCCCATAAAAAAACCCCAACATTCGTTGAGGCTTTAAAATTTAAATTCTACTACTTATTATAAATAGTGCTTCAGAAAGTTTGAATTGGTTTTCTTTCTTAAACCACGAAGTGCTTTTTCTCTAATCTGGCGAATTCTTTCTCTGGTTAATCCCAAACTATTTGCGATTTCTTCCAAAGTCATAGGCGTTCTACCATTTAAGCCAAAGGACAATCGAATAACCTCAGCTTCTCTTGGTTTAAGCGAAACCAAAACTCTCTCAATGTCCTTACACAAAGATTCACGCATCATCTCGTCAGCCGGGTTTTTAGAATTCCCGTTCGACAAAACATTTAAAAGTGAGTTTTCTTCACCGTCAATCAAAGGTGCATCTACCGAAACTTGCTTCTGAGAATAAGTAACCAAGTCACTTACGCTATCCGCATTAGTTTCTAAGAGTTGCGAAATTTCATCGTGTGATGGTGCTCTCTCGTACTCTTGTTCTAGTTTAGAAAAAGCCGAAGCTACTTTTTGAATTGCAGAAACCTTGTTCAAAGGCAGACGAACAACTCTCGAGTTTTCTGCAATTGCTTGCATGATACTCTGACGAATCCACCAAACTGCGTATGAAATAAATTTAAATCCTTTGGTTTCATCAAATCTTTTGGCCGCTGTAATCAGTCCGATATTCCCTTCAGCAATCAAATCCTCCAAAGTCAAACCATGACCCTGATATTGTTTTGCCACCGAAATAACGAAACGAAGGTTAGCGTTAACTAATTTATTTAGAGCGAGCTCATCACCTTGTTTGATGCGTTTTGCTAACTCAACTTCTTCCTCCGCGGTGATCATTTCTTCTTTAGAAACATCACTTAGGTATTTATCAATAGATTTTGAATCTCGGTTTGTTAGCTGTTTAGAAATCTTAAGTTGTCTCATGGGCGAAAAATAGAATTAACGAGCCTGTTAAATTACGATTAATAATAGTAAATCCAAATTTGATTTTACCCTTTGCTTTTTTGAAGCTGCGAAAGTACGGTATTTTTTATCCAGATTTACGAGAGTTTTTACTACAAAGCGGGTTAAATTACGGTCTCGATCGATAAAGGTTTGTTTTTATCGGAAATAATTATGGATCTGGCCAATGTTCCATTTTTTAAAATCCTTAATTCCATTTTTGGCTCACCTTTTAGCAGGGTAACTTCCATTCTCGCTTGGCTCCCTTTTTTCATATTTTCAATAATTGGTGAATACCAGCGCTCTGGCCCTCTTTCTCCAGTACTTACTGATGCTTCTGATTGGTCTAGATAAACAACAGAAAAAGTAGCTTGACTTTCTTCTTGAGGCAATACAACATATTGCACCTCATAATATACGTCATCCTCTTTTATGCAAGACGAGCAACAGACAAATACAAGCGAAAAGAATAGAATGATCTTAGAAAACATGGAATTGAACTTGACGTTTAAATTACCTTTGCCCGTCAAAATTACACACATGTACACTGGAATTTTACATTTACACAGAACCATCGCTTATTTGGCACTCATTTTAGTGTTTGTGGTTATGGTAAAATCACTTTATGGTTTTATTAATCGCAAACCGCACACAGAAGGCGATAGAAAACTAGGTCTGTTTGCACTTATCGGAAGTCACCTGCAACTTCTTGCGGGATTGACTCTTTATTTCGCAGCAGGATATGTTGGAATGTGGTCGAATATGTCTGAAATAATGAAAGATGCTGATTTGCGCTTTAAAATCATTGAGCATCCTTTTATGATGATTATTGGTATTGTTTTTATTACCGTGGGATACAGCCAATCCAAAAAAGCAACAGATGATTTGAAGAAACATCGCTTAAAAGGTGTTTTCTTTTTACTCGGCTTGGCCTGTTTTTTAGCCAGCACTCCTTGGGATAGACTGTTTTAGATTTGAATAGTACCTCTACAGAAAAAGAAACGGCGGTTCTGATTGGGCTGATTACACAGGATCAATCTGAAACACAAGTAACTGAATATTTAGATGAACTTGCTTTCTTAGCCGAAACAGCGGGTATCTCTACTGTAAAACGATTTACGCAAAAGCTGGCTCACCCCGATGTACACTCCTTTGTAGGAAAAGGGAAGCTCCAAGAGATTCAGCAATATGTAGAAGAAAACAAAATAGACTTTCTCATATTTGACGACGACCTATCCCCTTCTCAACTTCGAAACGTCGAAAAGGAAACCAAAAAAAGAATATTTGATCGAAGCTTGCTTATTCTAGACATTTTTCAAATGCGAGCTCAATCTGCCCAGAGTAAAACCCAAGTCGATTTGGCACGCTATCAATACCTCTTGCCTAGATTAACAAAAATGTGGAGCCACCTTGAAAGGCAAAGGGGTGGAACTGGGACCAGAGGTGGTGCTGGAGAAAAAGAAATTGAAACGGATAGGAGAATGATCCGAAAAAAAATATCCCAACTAGAGGAAAAGCTTAAAGAAATCGACAAACAAAACTTTATCCAACGAAAAAATCGAGGACAAATGGTCCGAATTTCATTGGTGGGATACACCAATGTGGGTAAATCTACCATCATGAACTTACTAAGTAAGTCGAACGTTTTTGCCGAAAACAAACTCTTTGCAACTTTAGATACTACGGTTCGAAAGGTCGTGATTCAGAACCTTCCATTTTTACTTTCTGATACTGTTGGATTTATTCGAAAACTTCCACATCAATTGGTCGAATCGTTTAAATCAACGCTTGATGAGGTGCGAGAATCCGATATTCTTATCCATGTGGTTGATATTTCGCATCCCAACTTTGAAGATCATATTCAAGTAGTAAACAATACACTGCAAGAACTTGACTCTCAGGACAAACCAACAATTTTGTTATTCAATAAAATTGACCAGTACAGACATCTAGATGAAGGTGAATTTGACTACACTGGAAACGAAAAGCAAAACATCTCCCTTATCGACCTAAAAAACACTTGGATGGCCAATACACAAACCGATTGTTTGTTTGTTTCGGCAAGTGAAAAAATTAATTTTCAAGAATTTAGGGATCTTTTATATGAAAAGGTGAAGGATGTTTATGAAACGAAATATCCGTATCAACACTTTCTATATTAAATAAAATAGCCCGAGATTGCTCTCAGGCCATTTAGATGGAATATTGATCTACTATTTATAGGCAAAACTGTTTCAAGCTTTTGTCAGGTTTACTTGAAATTTTGTTTGAAAGAGATAAAAGTGGAATTCATTTTTGAAATAAATAGCAGACTTGTTTGAATTGGTATAATTTCTTTGCGAAGAGGAGGTTATTTTTCACGAAAGCATCGGCAAAGAGCCTAATCAACCTATGAGTTCGAGGTTTACAAATAAGTAAAATTTGTTTCCTATGCTTTTTGACAAAAAAAAAGAGCCACAACAAACTGTGGCTCTTCCATACATTCTTCTGTTTCTATTTAGTCTTGTAAGATTCCTCTAGAGATTACAATTTTTTGAACCTCAGAAGTACCTTCATAAATCTGGGTAATTTTAGCATCACGCATCATTCTCTCTACGTGATACTCTTTTACAAAACCATAACCACCATGAATTTGAACTGCCTCAATGGTGGTATCCATCGCCACTTTAGATGCATATAACTTTGCCATGGCACTCGCCTGCCCGTATGGCAATCCTTGATCCTTTAACCAAGCACTTCTATAAACCAATAAACGCGCTGCTTCAATTTCGGTGGCCATATCTGCCAACTTGAATTGAATGGCTTGGTGTTTTGAAATTTCCTTTCCAAAGGCTTTCCTTTCTTTGGAATATGCTGTTGCTAATTCAAATGCACCTGTTGCAATTCCCAACGCCTGAGATGCAACTCCAATTCTTCCGCCTTCTAAGGTTTTCATAGCGAATTTGAACCCAAATCCGTCTTCACCAATTCTGTTTCCTTTTGGAACTTTTACATCATTAAATAACAAGGTGTGGGTGTCGCTTGCACGAATCCCCATTTTGTTTTCTTTAGCTCCAACTATAAAACCGTCCATTCCACGCTCAACAATAAAGGCGTTGATACCGCGGTGACCTTTTTCAACATCTGTTTGAGCTATTACTATATAAGTAGAAGCTGATCCACCATTAGTAATCCAATTTTTCGTACCATTTAGCAAATAATAGTCTCCTTTGTCTATCGCTGTGGTTCTTTGAGAAGTAGCATCAGACCCTGCTTCGGGTTCAGAAAGGCAAAATGCACCTATTTTTTCTCCGGTAGCCAAAGGAACCAAATATTTCAATTTCTGCTCTTCGCTTCCATAAGCCTCTAGTCCATAGTTTACCAAAGAATTACAAACAGACACACAAACTGAAGAAGCCGCTTCCACTTTAGAGAATTCCTCCATTGCAATGGCATAGGAAAGAGCGTCCATTCCGCCACCACCATACTTTGGGTTTACCATCATTCCCAAAAAGCCCAATTCACCTAATTGTCGAATTTGTTCTTTTGGAAACTCCTGCTTATCATCTCTTTCAATTACTCCTGGCAACAACACATTTTGTGCGAAATCTCTCGCTGCGTCTCTTACAGCCAAGTGCTCTTCAGTTAACTCAAAATTCATCTTTTCTCCTTAAAAAATTGAGGCGCAAAGGTATCCATTTGCTGAAATAAATATTTACCCTTGTAGACAAGTATGAGTGATAAAAAGAAATGGGAAGTATTAGGTTTAATGTCAGGTACTTCTCTTGATGGGTTGGACATTGCACACATCCATTTTAAAAAACAAAACAAGCTATGGACATTTGAATTACTTGAAGTTGAAACCTATAAATATGATGAGTTTTGGTTCAAAAAACTTTCTCAACCTTACGACATTAAAAATACGCCACGTCTAAATCAGCTAGATATTGAATACGGAGATTTTCTTGGAGAAAAATGCAATTTCTTTTGTAAAAAGCACCAAATCAATCCTAAATTTATTTGCTCACACGGTCACACTATATTTCACCAACCAGAGCTTGGCTACACACTTCAAGTAGGTAATGGGCAGCGCATGGCATCTAAAACCAACCGAGTAGTAATCAATAATTTTAGAATGCAAGATGTGCGACTTGGTGGACAAGGTGCACCCTTGGTGCCGATCGGTGATCTGCATCTCTTTAAGGAATACAACCAATGTTTAAACTTAGGTGGATTTGCTAATATCAGCACCAAATCGGAAAGCGGAATTACGGCCTATGACATCTGTCCTGTAAATATCGTGCTCAACCAGATAGCTCAAACCTTGGGAAAAAACTTTGACCATGAGGGATTATTCGCAAGATCGGGTAATCTAATAGATTCACTACTTGAGAAACTTAATCAACTTGGCTATTACAAAGCAAGAGCACCAAAATCTCTGGGTAAAGAGTGGGTAAACGATTGTTTTAATCCAATTTTTGAGAATGCTAATCTAGATGCTTCGGATCTTCTTGCTACCCTAACTGAACACATGGCTATCCAAATTGCATGTAGTTTTAAACCCGATTTAAAGGTGCTCTGCACTGGTGGTGGAGCATACAATACTTATTTAATCGAGCGTATAAAACAACACAGCACCAATTCGGAGTTAATAATACCAAACCAAAAAATCGTAGAATACAAAGAAGCGCTCATTTTTGGTTTTTTAGGAGTGTTGCGACTAGAGGGCGAATTAAACTGCCTGAGTTCGGTTACTGGAGCCCAGTCAAATCATTCATCTGGCGTGATTTGTAGGCCCTAAATAATACCCCTTTTTTAGGCCCAAAAAACTTAGAAGCTTTCTTACATTTGCGCAAAATTTTGAAATAGGTATGAAAGACCTCCTTTACAAGTTTGAAAACAAAACTCCAGAAATCGTTTTTGAGTGGCAAGATGCCGAAACTGAAGCGCAGGGTTGGGTAGTAATTAACTCACTTCGTGGCGGCGCTGCTGGTGGTGGTACTAGAATGCGAGCGGGACTTGATAAGAGGGAAGTGGAGTCTCTAGCAAAAACAATGGAGGTTAAGTTTACTGTAGCTGGCCCTGCTATCGGTGGTGCCAAATCTGGGATTAATTTCGACCCAAATGACCCTAGAAAAAAAGGTGTGTTGCAGAGATGGTACAAAGCTGTTGCTCCATTGTTAAAAAATTATTACGGAACTGGCGGAGACCTAAATGTTGACGAAATTCACGAGGTTATACCCATGACGGAAGATTGTGGTGTTTGGCATCCTCAAGAAGGCGTTTTTAATGGCCATTTTCAACCTACTGAACCACAAAAAATAAACCGTATTGGGCAATTAAGAAGAGGTGTCCTCAAGGAAATAGAAGATTCATATTTTTCTCCAGACACAGGGAGAAAGTATGTAGTTGCCGATATGATTACTGGTTTCGGTGTTGCCGAAAGTGTGAAGCATTACTACAACATTTATGGAGGAGACCTTAAAGGAAAGAGGGTTATTGTTCAAGGTTGGGGAAATGTTGGCTCGGCCGGCGCATTCTATTTGGCACAAAGCGGAGCCATAATAGTTGGGATAATTGACAGGGTCGGAGGCCTTATCAAAGAAGAAGGATTTTCTCTTGAGGAGATTCGTCATCTGTTTTTGAACAAAGAAGGAAACAAACTTGTAGCTGAAAACATGTTATCATTCGACGAAGTGAATGCAAAAATTTGGGATTTAAATGCACAAGTGTTTATTCCATGTGCTGCGTCAAGATTGATTACACGCGACCAGATCGATCGCATGATAAATGCTGGAATGGAAGTGATAGCGGCAGGGGCCAATGTTCCATTTGCTGATCCGCAGATTTTCTTCGGGCCCATAGCCGATTATACTGACAATCACATTTCGATTATTCCTGATTTTATATCCAACTGTGGCATGGCACGAGTGTTTTGTTACTTGATGAAAGAAGATCACGTGGATATGAGTGACGCAGCGATTTTTGGCGATACTTCCGAAATTATCCGAAAAGCGCTGGTTAAATCTTACGCTAAAAATTCAGACAAAAAGCACATTGCTAAAACTGCATTTGAAATAGCACTTAATCAATTGGTGTAATATTCTTTAAGTCAATATTATGGGTGGCTGGGAAATAGTAATGGTATTAATTTTTGTAGTGGGTTACCTTGGGATTGCCATGGAGCATCCACTCCAGATAGATAAGGCGGCTACGGCAATTTTGATTGGCGTACTTTGTTGGACCGCATTTGTGATTGGGGCACCACGTATAATTGACCCCGCCCTTATTCCTGATGGAAATTTTTTCCATTACATCGTTCACGACCACAAAAGTGGACTCATGTTTCACTTAGGTGAAATTGCCTCTATTCTGTTTTTTCTACTGGGTGCCATGACCATTGTGGAGCTTATAGACGCCTACGAAGGTTTTTCAGTAGTTACTAGCCGAATTAAAACAACGAATAAGGTCGTTCTTATGTGGACCCTATGCATTGTTGCATTCTTCTTTTCTGCTGTATTGGATAACCTTACAACGGCAATAGTGATGGCCGCATTGCTCAAAAAACTTATTCGAAACCGTAAAGTCATGTGGCTTTATGCCGGTATGATTGTAATTGCCGCAAATGCTGGTGGTGCGTGGTCGCCAATTGGCGATGTCACTACTATTATGCTTTGGATTGGCGGACAAGTGACTGCTGCCAACATTGTTAAAATGGTTTTTATTCCTAGCTTAGTTTGTTTGCTTGTACCACTTATATTTTTATCGTTTAGACTAAAAGGAACTGTATCCAGACCTCCTGCGGAAGAAAAAAATAGCGAACACCCGACAACCATTCAACCTTGGGAACAAAAATTAGTTTTTATCCTTGGCGTATCTGTTTTGCTTTTCGTACCTGTGTTTAAAACAATCACTCATCTCCCCCCATTTATGGGTATCCTTTTAGGTTTAGGAGTCCTTTGGGTGGTAACCGCAATATTGAATAGAAACAAACCAAAATATGCCTTAGATGAAGCTACGGTTGAAGGGGTTCTTACTAAAATTGATACCCCAAGTGTACTCTTCTTCCTAGGGATACTATTAGCCGTAGGTAGTTTGCAATCGGCGGGCCAATTAAACCTAATGGCGGGCTTGCTAGATGAATATATTGGTGACCTCTATCTTGTGAATTTGGTTATAGGATTACTTTCATCAATTGTGGATAACGTTCCATTGGTAGCTGCGGCAATTGGTATGTACCCCATTATACCAGATACAGTATATGCCACGGATGGTAAATTCTGGGAGTTTCTGGCGTATTGTGCTGGAACGGGCGGAAGTTGCTTAATTATTGGGTCTGCAGCTGGCGTTGCTATTATGGGAATTCTAAAAATAGATTTTATCTGGTATTTTAAAAATATCTCCTTCCTCGCGCTTTTAGGATATTTAAGTGGTGCCGCTACTTATTATTTCATGTTTTAAGCGCCCCTGATTCTTGGTCTTTTGTATTAACACGGCTTTGTGAGTAGAATTCGAATTCTGCCTAGTTAACTCACCTTCATACAATCATCTTTGTTTATTGCGAATAAATAGACAAAGACTTTTATGACAACTCCCTTTTTTCTACAAATAAGCGTAGATCCCGAAACTGTTGAAGCCGCCGGAGAAGCAGCATCTACAATTGAAACAATTTCTATACTTGAATTAATTGCTGGTGGTGGCTGGTAT
Organism: Flavobacteriales bacterium; assembly: GCA_020435995.1. GTDB lineage: Bacteria > Bacteroidota > Bacteroidia > Flavobacteriales_G > Salibacteraceae > JAGQYO01. The sequence continues at coordinate 60,034 of JAGQYO010000007.1, forward strand.
ATCATGGCACCATTGGGGATCCTTTCTATTGTAGCCGTATATATTTTCATCGAAAGGTTTTTGGCTATTCAAAAGGCTTCAATACTCGATCCTAAGTTTATGAATCAAATGAGAGATTTTATCTACGAAGGAAAAATGGATGCGGCAAAAGAATTATGCAAAAAACGTTCAACCCCATTTAGCAGAATGCTGCAAAAAGGAGTCAATCGCATAGGAAAACCTCTTGGCGACATAAGTACTGCTATAGAAAACGTTGGAAAATTAGAGATTTACAATTTAGAGCAGGGACTTTCTACATTAGCCACCATTGCCGGAGCCGCACCAATGATAGGATTCCTAGGCACCGTAATCGGTATGATTAATACATTTCACGAGATGTATGCCGCTGGAAACAGTGTCGAAATTTCTAATCTTTCGGGTGGAATTATGCAGGCTATGGTTACCACAGCAGCTGGATTAGTAATCGGTATTATTGCCTACATTGGTTACAATTTATTGGTTGCCAAAGTGGATAAAGTCATTCACAAAATGGAGGCTACTTCATTAGAATTTATGGATCTATTACAAGAACCCGCAAAATAAAAGGCACCAATTACTAGTTATAAGATAAGCTATGGCAATAAGTTCAAGAAATAAAGTAAGCGTCACCTTTTCGATGTCATCCATGACAGATATAGTGTTTTTACTGCTCATCTTCTTCATTATTGTGTCAACCATGGTGAGTCCGAATGCCTTAAAAGTGCTATTACCAAAAAGCTCTGCTAAAACAACATCACCACAAACTGTCTCAGTTTCTATTTCCCCTGATATCCAATATTATTTAAATGGTAACCTCATAGACCCCGAAAGCTTAGAAAACGGAATAAAAAAAGCAGTTGGCGACGCGAAAAAACCAGGGATTGTACTTCATTGCGATAAGAGCGTAGCTATCGAGCACGCCGTTAAAGTAATGGATATTGCAAACAGAAACAGATTTGAATTGGTACTGGCGACCAAGGCCAAATAATACTATGTATTTCGATACAACAAATAAAAAAAGAGGGTTAGCAGGTACTATACTGGTTCACTTGCTCCTGCTCATTTTGTTTATTATCTACGGATTAAACTACCCTGTACCACGCCCAGAAACTGGCATGCTCCTAAATTTCGGCACAAGTGATATGGGTAGCGGAGAAATTCAGCCTGATGTAGCAGGAGACCCAAGCCCACAAACCGACCCAAATGAAGAAATTATTCCTCCTACTGAAAGCAGTTCGAGCAATGCTCAAGATGACCAAGTTTTAACCCAAGACGAGATAGAAACTCTTACTACCCCAGAAAATGATGATAGCAAGAAAACGGAGTCTGAAAATGCAACCAAACCAAAGGATAACTCATCTCAATCTACTACTGAAGAATCAAAAGAACCTAAAAAAGAACCCCAGTTAGACTCCCGATTAAAAAACACCTTAGAAAATGCCTTTAACAAAGGCGGAGGGTCGGAAGGAGATGACAAAAACAAATCCGGCGATAAAGGAAAAGTAAACGGTGATAAACAGGGCAATTCATATACTGGTGGTACGGGAGGTAGCGGTGGTGGTAATTATAACCTAGGGGACAGAAACGCCCTAGCCAAAATTAAACCAGACTATACTTGTGAGGAATACGGCATAGTTGTGATTAGCGTTAGAGTAAACCGAAATGGACAAACTGTTGATGCCAATCTTCAACTCAAAGGCACCTCCAACACAGCTCCCTGTTTGGTAAACCGGGCAAAGGAAGCCGCACTTAAAACCAAATGGCAGCCAGACCCCGCCGCACCAGAAATTCAGATTGGCAGCATTACCTACCATTTTGAGCTAAACTAAGCGCTTTACAAAAGTATTTAGGCCCTACTCTATTTACATGTGCCAACACATTCTTTAATTTAAAGCGATTTAAATCTTAAAGGAAATCAACAGAATTGGTATTATTGACCCAAATGGAATACTGGCACTCAATACTTTATATACTAGCACTTTTGGTTGTCCTTTTTGCATTCGTAAATGGGCATTCAAAAAAGGATATTTGGGTCCTCAACTTCATCATACTGGCATCTTTTATATTGAGAATCACAATTGCAAGCGATCCTTTTTTACATGAGTGGGATGAGCGTTTTCACGCCTTAGTTGCAAAAAATTTGATTAATCATCCTCTTACACCCACCTTATATGATTATGCCCCTTTGGGATTCGACGCTCAATCGTGGGTAGGAAGCCATGTTTGGCTGCACAAACAACCCCTTCCACTTTGGCTCATGTCTATTTCATTGTACGTTTTAGGAATAAATGAATTAGCACTGCGTTTTCCTTCCATTGTCATAGGTGTGCTTTCCGTATGGCTCACATTCCAGATAGGTCGTAAGTTATTTAACCGTCATGTTAGTCTCATCGCTGCATTTCTTCATTCTATTCATGGGCTTACACTTGAACTTATAGCAGGTAGAGTTGCCACCGACCACATTGATATCGCTTTTGCCTTTTTCATAGAATTAGCAATTTATATTGTAGTTTGTCATCGAAAAACTTGGTGGAATTATCTACTCATTGGAATTTCTGTTGGCTTGGCCATCCTTTGCAAATGGCTACCTGCCTACATTGTACTTGGTATTTACGGGGCTTATAACCTAAACTCAATTCGAACTTTTGAGTATTGGAAAGGCTTATTCGTTATTGTGTGTGCTTCGGTTTTGGTATTCCTTCCTTGGCAGATCTATATCTTTTCAGAATTTCCCCAGGAAGCAGCTTATGAAGCCCAATTCAATTACCGGCATTTTTCCGAAGTATTAGAGGGTCAAACAGGTAGCTGGTATTATTTCATTCATAAAATCGGAACATTATACGGGGAGTTGATATATGTACCTGTCGTTTGGCTTATTTGGAGAGGTCTTAGAAAATTCAATATAAAACTCTCCATAATTGCACTTTGGATCATTGTTCCAGTAGTTTTCTTTTCAATTCCCCTCACCAAAATGCAGGGATACATTCTTTTCACCGCACCCGCATTTTTTATCTTAACAGGCCTTTTTATTCAACTCATGAAATACCGTTTCTACCAAAAAAAAATCATTTATAACCTTATGGTACTTCTTTTAATTGGGCTCCCCGTCAGATATTCTATTGAGCGATTCAAACCTTTTGAGAAAATAGAAACCCCCGATTGGCGTAGAGAAATAGACATCATTAAGCAATCAAATCAAGGTAAAAAACATCTTGTAGTTTTTAATTTCCATCGACCTATTGAGTGTATGTTTTACACCGATTTTTATGCCTATCACCGAATGCCGACAGATAAGGACATACGTATTTTGAAAAAAGAAAACATTGAATTTATAATCTGGAATGACTTACACTGAAACTTTAGCATACTTATTCAGTCAATTGCCCATGTACCAAAGAGATGGCAAGGCGGCCTACAAAGCTAATTTGGACAACACACATAAGCTTATGGATTTGTTGGATCATCCTTATCAACAGTTTAAATCCATACATGTAGGTGGCACCAATGGCAAAGGAAGTACATCTCACATGTTGGCCTCTATTTTACAAGAAAACGGATACAAGGTCGGACTCTATACCTCTCCACATTTAAAGGACTTTAGGGAGCGAATAAGAATCAATGGGGAAATGATTTCTGAAAAAGAAGTAATTCGTTTCGTTGACCAACATAGGGTAGAATTTGAAAAAATTGATTTGTCATTCTTTGAGTGGACGGTTGGCCTTTGTTTTAGCTTTTTCGCCGCCCAAAAAGTAGACTATGCCATAATTGAAGTTGGCATGGGAGGTCGGTTAGACTCTACTAACGTTATTTCTCCTGTACTATCCATCATTACCAACATTGGATTAGATCACACACAGTTTTTGGGTGATACCAAAACCAAAATTGCGAGAGAAAAAGCGGGCATAATTAAACCTAAAACCCCAGTGGTAATCGGTAGTTCATTACCCGATACAAAACCAGTATTTTCTGAAGTAGCTCGTCTAAATAATTTACCTATCTCATTTGCAGAAGAATTAAAACAAACCGAACTATTTCCCAGTGATTTGAAGGGTGAATACCAAATAGAAAACCAAAAAACAGTACTTGCCGCTCTGCCATATTTAAAAAAATCGGGATGTGCCATTTCATCTAGCTCAATAGAAAACGGCCTTAAAAGAGTAGTGACCAATACAGGACTAATGGGTAGATGGCATGTGCTTTCTGATCATCCATACACGGTTTGCGATACTGCGCACAACGAGGATGGTTTAACGTCAGTACTTAAACAAATCCTAAAGTTAAAATTCAAACAAGCGCATTATGTTATTGGAATGGTCTCGGATAAAGATGTTACCCAACTTCTAAAACTCTTTCCGACTGACGGAAGATATTATTTCTGCAGTCCCAAAATACCTAGGGCTTTGAACGCAAGTCTACTTGCCAAATACGCCAAGGATGCAGGGCTTAAGGGCAATGTATTTGAAAGTGTTTCGGCTGCATTAGGTTCAGCTAGAGACGCCGCACATATAGAGGATTTCATTTATATCGGAGGAAGCACCTTTGTAGTTGCTGAGGTGGTTTAAACCTCGGTTTTTACAAACAATTTGCGGAGTAGGTCAAAAGGAATCACTAACAGCGAAAGGAACATTACCCAAACCCATTCTTTCAAATTCAAAGGCACCGTTCTAAACATTTCACCACCAAATAATGTGAGTATTAACTGCACCACAAAGATTAAGATCACAATTCTAACAAAACCCATATTCTGTGAAAGATCTAGAAATAAGTTCTTTTCTTCAACTCGCACATTAAACTTATTGAAGTTGTTGAGCATCACAAAGAGCGTAAAGAATGCTGTTAGGAAAATCAAATTGTTCTGTTCTGGTGTAGCTCCTTCTCTGGAGAACAACTCCGAAAAGAAAGGCAGTTTAAGGAAAGCAATACACAGTGCCGTCATAAAAAATCCATTGGCCAAGATAGAACTCCACATTCCCTTGGATATGAGCCCTTCATCTCTCGATTTAGGTGCCTCTTCCATGTGCTTCGCAAGAGGTGGCTCACCGCTAAATGCCAGTGCCGCAAGGGTGTCCATAATAAGGTTAATCCAAAGCAATTGAATCATAGTAAGAGGCAGCTCAAATCCTAAAAATGGACATATAAATGCCAATAGAATAGCAGATACATTTACAGATAATTGGAAGGTTATGAATTTTTGAACTGAACGATAGATCGTTCGGCCATAATGAACCGCGTTGGCAATCGACTGAATGTTGTCGTCAAGTACCACAATATCGCTGGCTTCTTTTGCTACCTCTGTACCCGACCCAAGTGCAAAGCCAACATCAGCATTGCTCAGAGCTGGGCTATCATTTACACCATCTCCCGTCATGCCAACAACCAATCCCAAGGACTGCGCGACCTTTACCAAGCGCGTTTTATCAGATGGCATACAACGACTGATCACCTTTAACTTAGGCATGATTTCACGTAATTCATCATCGGTTAATTCAGCTAATTCACTTGATTGAAGTGCCACGTGATCATCTCCTTCAATCAGACCTGCATCTCTCGCTATCGCCAAAGCAGTACCATGTCTGTCGCCGGTACACATAACAACTTGAATACCTGCACTTCGTAATTCTATAATCGCATCTTTGGCATCAGGCCTTAGTTCATCCCGAATAAGACTAAATCCCAATAAAACCATTTCTTTGGGTAAATGCGTTTCTGTAACTTGCTTTTCTGTTGTCGCAATTCCAATTATTCGGTATCCTTCGTCTGCTTTAGCATCCATTTGTGAAGAAACTGACTCCCTCATTTCGGGCGTAAGCTGGTGGGCCTTACCTTCCACATCATAATAAGATGTGCAATTTTCTAGAACGCGCTCTGCAGCACCCTTTATAAGCGAAACATCTCTTCCATTATCTAGGGTAACCATTGAAGCTGAAAACTTTCTGGCCGAGCTAAACAGAATTTGAGCTCTTCTTTTTGTCACTTTAGAAACGAACTGCTCTTGGTCGGCCTTTACAAATTTGAGTAAGGCACGCTCAGTACTATTTCCACCCAAAATTCGCTCTTCTTCCTTCGATGCTTCAGGGTTTACAATAGCGGAAGTATTTTCTCGAATAGCCAGATTTAAATCATCATGCACCGTTTTTGGGAGATCTTTAAACCCCTTAAATTCATTTAGGTTATTCTCTTTGTTGCCGTCAATAATGATAAACCCTACAGCTTCAAGTTGGCCCTTGGTGATGGTGCCCGTTTTATCCGAAAAAAGAATATTCAGGCTACCAGATGTTTCTATCCCTAAAAGCTGACGCACAAGCACCTTACTCTTAAGTAGCTTTTGCATATTTTGGGCTAACACAATGGCAATCATCATTGGTAGACCTTCTGGAACGATAACTACAATAATGATTACTGCTAATATGATGGCATCAACAATGTCCTTTACATACAAATGCCAATCTTGGGCAAAATATCCAGCTATATCACCATCAAAATCCAAGAAAATCACCTTAAACATAAAGGCTATGGCAATCAAGGGAGATCCTAAATAGGCAATGTTGGCGATTTGATTTGCCAACTTTGTGAGCTTTTCGCGCAGCGGCCCAGGACGCTCCGCTGACTTTAGATCGGAAGCCAATTTTCCGAACTGGGTTTCATCCCCAACTACTACCGCTTCGAATACTGCTTCACCATCCTCAACAATAGTTCCCCGAAATAAGGTAAACTCATCATCAAGATCTGTTATTTTTCCAGCACCTGCCATCTTCCTCACTGGCTCAGCCTCTCCATTAAGCATGGCCTGATTTACCTTAATTGTACCATCGATGATAAAACCATCACATGGTATTTTATCACCGGGTTGAAGAAAAATCTTGTCGCCCACCACGATCTCATTGATCCCGATGAGCCTTAAATCTTTACCGCGATAAACGTTGAGGTATATTCTTGACGCTTCTTCTTGAAGCTTTTGAAAGGTTTGTTCGTTCTTAAATTCTGAAAAGGTGGCTACTAATGTGGCTAGAGCAACGGCCACCGCAATTCCAACTCCTTCGTACCATTCACTATAACCAGCATAGCTCAATATCAAAACGACCACTAGTGCAGCGATAAGAATGATAATCATCGGGTCTTTAGCGTTGGCTAAAAGTTTATCCCAAAAAGTTTCAGATTTCTGCTCCGATAGCGCATTTGAACCGTGCTTTGCTCTGGAATCTAAAACTTCTTTTTCAGAAAGTCCTTGGTGTTTAACCATTAATTAATTAGGCGTTGCTATTAAAAAATAAAACTATCAAACTTTTCGAATACACAACTCAAAATGGTACGTAATGTCAAAATTTAGGGATGAACGTACTTTTTCCCAAAAATTCACCTGATTATAATCTCCCAATTTGAGTCTCGGATATGATGGTATTGCTCTCATTTAAAGCACGGTCGCGAATTTTAATTTCGAATCGGAAGGTATCAAATCCAAAATAGCCCGTACCTAACTTAAGGTCAACTTCTGCTTCGTAAATCTCAGAGCGACTGTTGTTTTCTATATATGGAATCCGATAATAGTAGTTTAAGGTGTCAATAATGGTATCATAACCAATTACAAACCCGCTATCATTTATAATTTCGTAGTACCCTGTATCAACATAATTCCATACATTCTGCGACCATTCTCCATTAAAAAACGGTCGAATATCCACAAAGGCATTGTAGCGATACAAACCAGCGGTGTCCTGCTCTTGAACCCCAATATCGCCATCACAATCCATTACATTAATGGTAACTAATCCTGAAGAAGAAGTAAGATCGATTTTTTTGATACTGATTTGTGGAATTGGGTTTTCACAAGATTCTTTATTACACGCAACGAACATGACGCTAAAGAGTAAACAACACGCTATAATCAAGTTTTTAAATCCCATTCTACCAGCAAAAGTACGAAACACAAAGTCTTCAAAAATGCGGTCAGTTTAATTTCATATTGTCCTGAGTTGTTTAACACATATTATTACATTTGCTTTTAAACGAAGAAGTACTAACTTCGAACATCATATGAAAAAGTTTCTATTACTGCTATTAATCGGAATCATGGCCTCCTGCGACCCAGTAAAGAAGTTGCCCGAGGGAGAAGAATTTCAATACGACATTGGTGAAGTTGTTTATTATAAAATAGATAACATGCCTATGCTTATTGATAAGAGGATGTACAAAAAGGGCAAGAAAATGTACAAAGTTGTTTTTAAAAACGAAGATGGCCAACTGCTTTTCAATGTGGTGTCCGAACATGAAATATTGTCTGCACCGCCATTTAATCGGGCAAGAATATAAATTTGAACAAGCTCCTTTTGGAGCTTGTTTTATTCATGGTCTTTTCTGAAAACGACATTTTCACGGTTGAAGGAAACAAGCAGTTTCTACGTTTTTCGCTCGAAATATTTCATTATCAAAAAGAAAATAACCCCGTCTATTCCCAGTATGTTTCTCTCCTTTTAGGAAAAGATTACACACCCCAATCCCTACAAGAAATTCCTTTTCTTCCCATATCATTTTTTAAAACCCATAGGGTAAAAACAGGTTTATTTGATCATGAGCTTAGTTTTTCTAGTTCGGGCACTACTGGAACGACCACCAGTACTCATTATGTAAAAAGTGCCACGATATACCATCAAAGTTTTGTAAGAGGCTTCGAGCGCTTTTTTGGCCATCCTTCCGGCTTTTGTTTTCTGGGCTTGCTACCTTCTTATCTAGAAAGAGATGGGTCATCTTTGTTGTATATGGTCGACCAATTAATGACTATTTCGAGCCACCCTTCCAATGGTTTTTACCTCAACAACCATAAACAATTGGCTGAAGTTATAAAGCAATTGGAATCGAAAAATCAACCCACAATTTTATTTGGAGTTACATTTGGTTTACTCGATTTTTTTGAGACCCACCCCATAAAATTGAAAAACGTAAAAATCATCGAAACCGGCGGAATGAAGGGCAGAAGAAAAGAACTGACTCGACAGGAAGTTCATCAATTCTTATCTGAACAAACGGGCTCTCAAAATATTTATTCAGAATATGGAATGACAGAGCTTTTGAGCCAAGCGTATTCCTTAAAAGATGGTCTTTTTGAATGCCCAAACTGGATGCGGGTAATGACTAGAAAAACCAATGACCCCTTGAGCATCGAATCGCACGGAAAAACTGGTGGAATAAACGTAATTGACTTGGCCAACCTACACTCGTGCTCCTTTATCGCTACCCAAGACTTAGGAAAAACCAATAAAAACGGACAATTCGAAATTCTTGGCAGGTTTGACAACAGCGACCTTCGGGGCTGTAACCTAATGGCTATTTAAACAATGTGGACTACAAAGTATTTTTTCTTTCCGTGTTGGAGCAGAAGGTATTTATTAGAAATAAGGTCATTTGAATCAATAACTTTTTCTTCATTGATTTTCTCCTTATTTAAACTAATTGAATTTTCCTTTAACGCCCTTCTTGCCTCACCATTTGACTTAAAAAACCCTGTTTTTCCAGACAACACATCTACAATTCCCAATGAATTTGATAATTCAGACTTGTGTATTTCTGCTTGGGGTACACCATCGAAAATAGAAAGAAAATCATCTTCGGATAGCCTTCTCAATGCCTCTCCAGTAGACTTTCCAAAAAGGATTTCAGATGCTTCAACGGCGTGTTCAAAATCTTCCTTCGAGTGCACGCGCGTGGTAATATCCTCAGCCAAGGTTTTTTGAAGCAATCTCTGATGAGGAGCATGCTCATGTTCTGTAATAAGTGATTCTATTTCCTCTTTGGCCCGAGTGGTGAAAATTCGAATATAATTGGCGGCGTCTTCATCAGATGAATTTAACCAGTACTGATAGAACTTGTATGCTGATGTTCTTTCCTTATCTAACCATACATTTCCACCCTCAGTTTTCCCGAATTTCGTTCCATCCGCTTTTTTTATAAGTGGAGTGGTAACGGCATACGCCTCACCGCCACCCATTCGCCGTATAAGTTCGGTCCCCGTCACTATATTCCCCCATTGGTCTGAACCTCCGAGTTGAACTACGCAATTTTTGTTTTTATGAAGCCAATAGAAATCATATCCTTGAACCAGTTGATAAGAAAACTCGGTAAAGGAAAGCCCTGTTTCCAATCGGGTTTTTACGCTGTCTTTGGCCATCATATAATTCACCGTAATATGCTTGCCCACATCTCGAATAAACTCTAAGAATCCCATTTGTCCAAACCATTCGTAATTATCCACGATTTCTGCAGAATTGACACCATTCTCAAAATCTAAAAATTGTTCGAGTTGTTTTCGAATACCCTCAATATTGGTAAGTACTTGCTCTCTTGTAAGTAGGTTTCTCTCATTTGACTTCCCAGAAGGATCTCCAACCATTCCCGTAGCACCACCTACTAGAGCAATCGGTTTGTGGCCAGCCCGCTGAAAATGAACAAGGGTCATAATCTGCACCAAGCTACCAATATGAAGGCTGTCTGCTGTTGGGTCAAATCCAATGTAACCAGCTGATGGCCCTTTTTCAAGTGTTTCTTCGATACCCGGCATTATATCGTGTATCATTCCTCTCCATTTCAGCTCTTCAATAAAGTTCATTGTTCCCGATTATTTGGCCGGCAAATTTAAACCGAAAAAGGAGCACTATACAAATCGTAGGATTCTCCATCTATTTAACCCAAGAAAAGGGCACTATTCGATGCTGTACAATACCTTTGGCCGCAATGATATTTCTAACTGGTGGAAGTGGTTTGTTAGGTGGGCATGTTTTGCTCAACTTACTTTCTAATGGTTTTGAGGTAAAGGCGCTTAAAAGGTCAAGCACCCAACTATCAGCCATTCAAAGACTATTTGAACGAAACGATTCCCTTGATTTGTTCGATAAAACGAATTGGGTTGATGGCGACTTAAACGATCCCCAGTTTTTAGAAAAAGAAATAGCAGAATGCGAAACCGTGATTCACTGTGCTGCGGTTGTTTCTTTTAACAGCATTGACAATCAGGCCATGTTTCAATCAAACGTAATTGGCACCGAGAACTTGGTAAATGCTTGTTTGGTCAACGACGTGCGGAGGTTGATTTACATAAGCAGCACATCCGCCATTGGCAAACAAAAGGCTGGTATTACCATTGATGAAAAGCTATTTTGGGAAGAGGGAATGAAAAACTCTTTTTATAGTTTCACGAAGTACCGAGCAGAACTTGAGGTGTGGAGAGGAGCTGAAGAAGGCTTAAGCACGGTGATACTTAACCCTGCAGTAATTATTGGGCCGGGCGAATGGGGGAAAAGCAGTACGAATATTTTTATAACTATGTGGAATGGGCTAAAGTTTTTTACCTCTGGGAGCAATGCTTTTGTGGATGTAAGAGACGTAGCCAGAATCGTAGCGATATTCATCAACCACCCATTAAAAAATGAACGGTTTCTCCTGTTTTCAGAAAATAAAAGCTTTAAGGAATTGTTCGAATACATAGCGGACAGTCTTGGCAAACCAAAACCATCGATTAAGGCGAATAGAACTATGACGGCCTTGGCTTGGAGAGGGGCCTGGGTTTGGTCTAAAATTTCAGGAAAACCTACTGGAATCACCAGAGAAACAGCTAAATCTGCTAATTCAAAACAGCTATACACCAACCAAAAAATTAAAGATGCACTTGGCATTGACTTTATTCCAGTAAAACAATCCATTGCCGACACCGCAGCCATTTTTTTACAAGAGCGTAAAAAATAAACGAACTATTCTACTTCGGCTTCTACCTCGGTGAGGGTGGTGTTTAACTTAGTCAGCACATCGTTGAGAACGGCATCCATTTTCTCCGCTCGTAGGTAATATTCATAATTGGATTTAAAACTTTCCACATCAGTGCTATGCTTCGCAAAGATGCCTTCAAAGTTAGCCTTCATTCGAGGAAGCGATAGGGTATCTTGATTTTTAATCCCTTGATACTCCGCCTCTACAAGCTCCATTTCAAAGAGAATTTCAACCATTTGGTCATGCTTAATAAATGAAGAGGGCTTCGAATACGGTTCTACCTTTTGTTTACACGAATAAAGCAACAATAACGAACAAATAATAGCTGCTATTTTCATGCTTCAAATACTAAGCGTTCTCCCCTAAATTCTTCATTAAAGCTCCCTACTTCGGCTCCCTTTAAATTGGTATACACTTCTTGTCCATTAATAAAAGTTCGAACAACTTTTGATTTGAAACTGTGACCTTCAAATGGAGACCAGCCACATTTATAAAGAACATTCGATGAAGAAACTTCCCAAGAGCTGTTTAAATCAACTACAACCAAATCGGCGCTGAACCCTTCTTTTATATATCCCCGCCGATGTACCTTAAACAACCTTGCGGGCGAATGACACATTTTTTCAGCAATTCGTTCTAAGGAAATTTTACCATTATGATAGTGATCGAGCATGGAGACCAGCGCATGCTGTACCAAAGGACCACCAGATGGCGCTCTCCAATAGTCCAGTGACTTTTCTTTTGCCGTATGGGGCGCATGATCGGTGGCGATAATATCAATTTTGTCGTTTAAAACTCCTTGCCAGATACCTTCCCGATCTTCTTTTGACTTAACCGCTGGATTCCATTTTATCCTTGTTCCATAGGTATCGTAATCTTCATTAGAAAACCACAAATGATGAACACAGGCCTCTGCCGTTAATTTTTTTTGCTCTAAGGGTTTGTTGTTGTCAAAAATGGACATCTCACGGGCTGAGCTCAGATGCAAAATATGCAGGCGAGCACCATAATTATCGGCCAATGAGGCCGCAAAGGAAGATGAGCGATAGCAGGCCTCGGCACTTCTTATTTCTGAGTGATACCTAATAGGCATATCGGCGCCATACTTGGATTTATAAGCTGATGAATTAGCCCGAATTGTAGCTTCATCCTCACAATGCGAAGCAATTAGCATTTCACATTCTGCAAAGATACCCCTCAATGTGTTTTCATTGTCAACGAGCATATTTCCGGTTGACGAGCCCATGAAGATTTTTAAACCACACACATTTTTAGGGTCGGTTTTCTTCACCTCATCCAAATTATCATTAGAGGCGCCCATATAAAAGGAATAATTCGCCATGGAATGCTCTTCCGCCATATCGTATTTATCTTGAAGCAACCCTTGAGTAAGTACGTTTGGCACTGTGTTCGGCATTTCCATAAAAGAGGTTATTCCACCCGCAACTGCAGCGCGCGATTCGGAATGAATATCACCCTTGTGTGTGAGCCCCGGCTCCCTAAAATGCACTTGATCATCAATTAACCCAGGGAAAATATACTTACCCGAAACATCGATTATTTTACTTGCTCGCGGCTCCAATTCAGCAAGTGGGCCTATTTTTTCAATAATTTTTCCATTGAGAAGAATGGCTGCTTCAATGATTTTTCCATCATTCACAATTCTTCCACCTTTTAGCAATATGCTCATGGGAATTACACTTTTTTTCCTTTCATGATGAGCACTCCATAAAGTGCTTCTTTGAAAATTTTGGTTGACATTTTCGACTCACCAATCACTCGGTCGATAAATGTGATGGGAACTTCTTTAATTTTAAATCCTAGCCGATGAACAGTGTATTTCATTTCAATTTGAAAGGCATAACCAACAAATCGAATAGATGGTAGATCAATTTTTTCTAATACTCGTCTTGTATAACAAACAAAACCCGCAGTGGTATCCTTAACTGGAAACCACAGAATAAGCCTTACATAAACTGAGGCAAAATAAGACATCAAAATTCTCCCAATCGGCCAGTTCTCCACCTTGCCCCCAGAAACATACCGTGAACCCACGCTCATATCGGCTCCATCTTTTGCACAAGCTTCATACAAACGGACCAAATCGCTTGGGTTATGAGAAAAATCGCAATCCATCTCAAATATATATTGGTATCCTTTTTCGAGGCAAATACCAAATCCATGAATATATGCGGTACCCAATCCTTGCTTTCCTTCACGCTCGCTGAGCAAAAGTTTTTCGCCAAACTCTTTTTGAAGTTCCTTTACTTTTTGGGCGGTTCCGTCGGGGGAGCCATCATCCACAATCAAAATATGAAACTCTTTCGGAAGCGAAAATACGGTTCTCACCATTTTTTCGATGTTTCCAATTTCATTAAAAGTGGGTATTATGACTATGCTATCTGACACGATTATAATTGAGCCCACGAATATAAATGAACAGGAATAAAATATGCCACGCTAGAATCAGTAAGTTATGTTAACGCTAAATGACCATTAAAGACGTGGATATAACGATAAAATCAAATTTCATTCAATAAATTACCTCTTTAAAAAGTACATTTGCCACATGTGGAAACAAAAAAATAAGGCCTTTTCTAAAAGGTTTTTTTTACGCCAATTTATCCTTCTTTTTCTCCTATCGTATGCGGGTATAGGACATCTTAATTCTCAGGTGATTACACTGAAGGACACCGTTAAATTTATGACCTATAACTTGCTCAACTACGGAAATACAACTACCTACTGCACCACTGGAAACAACAACATAGCCACGAAAGATCAGCACCTCAAGGTAATTATCCAACATGTGCAACCCGATATTTTGGTTGTAAATGAAATGGGATGTAATACGGTTTACGGCAGGCGAATTTTAACCAATTGTATGAACATTGGAACTTTTAAATACAAATCAGGAACAATGTTCGCCAGTACCGGGCAAGACCTTTGTAACCTCATATTTTACAACAGTGAGCTTTTCGAATTAGTTGATCAAAAAGAAATTAATAAAAATGCAGCCAATCAATCCATGATAAGATCTGCTGGTGATTATCGTCTTTATTACAAATCACCAGGATTATCTGAACATAAAGACAGCTCAACTTTAAGGGTGATTACCACCCACCTTAAAGCCGGAAACGGAAGTAGTGAATCGATGACTCGGGGTTTGGAAGCAGAAATTATTATGGAAACCGTTTCGGCAAACCCTAGTAATGCCAATTACATTTTGGCTGGAGATTTAAACCTCTATCGCAGTTCAGAAACGGCTTGGTCGAATTTTACCAATTACACCCAAGCCGAGTTTAATTTTAAAGACCCCATTAATCAAATTGGCAGTTGGACTTCAAATTCATCCTATGCCAAATACCATACGCAAAGCACAACCACAAGCAGCAATGGTTGCCAAAGCGGAGGCGGAATGGATGACAGATTTGATTTTATTTTGGCTTCGACCTCGGTCATGAATGGCTCCAACAAAGTAAAAATATTGCCCGAAACTTACCAAGCATTAGGTCAAGATGGAAATCGATACAACCAATCAATTGATAACCCAACCAACACTTCGGTTCCATCGGCGGTGGTACTGGCATTAGCCACTTTAAGCGATCATCTGCCTGTTGTAACCGATTTAGAAATCACCTATTCATCAGAAACAAAAGACACTTCAACCTCTATTAGTGCATTAACCACGTCGCCTATAATCATAATTAACCCAAGTCACGCACTCACCATTTCAGGTTTGGCCGAAAATGTTCACATTGAATTAATTGATTTAAGTGGACAGGTGGTTCACTCTGGTGTGTATAGCGCCGATAAAAATATCGGAAGCAACCTTCCCAAGGGAATTTACTTGCTCAGATTTGAGAACAACAAAACTCAAGAAACTTATAAGTGGGTAAAAGAATAGACATACTCCTTATTTTAGCCCTGGTTGGTATTGCTTTCCACTTGAATGCCCAAGTTGAAAAGCAAACCAGCATGTGTAATATTTCAATGACCATAAATAACCTCGGCATATTGGGTAATGCATTTAAAGGCAGTTATCAAATCAATAATTTTAAGTCTTGCGAATACCCGAGAAATTCAGGAGTAGAACATCTGTTTGAAGCTGGGTTGTGGATTGGAGGTACGGTGCGAGGTGAAGTAAGGGTGAGCACCACCGCTATGGATAATTCTCGCGGGTTTTCAACGGGGGCTCCTAATTATGAATTTACCTCAGAGCAGGGTGCTTCCATCAACGAAAAATCTTCTTTGTTTAACAGCAAGCTATTCGATCCCAAGGCTGTTTCTCACCAAGATTTTATAATGAACTACACCGATAAAAATTTAACCATTCCCGGTACTCAAATACAAATCCCAAATCACACTCCGCTTGGAGTTGACGTGCATTTAGAGTCCTACAATTGGAACTATGTTTTTAGCGACTTTTTTGTCATTATGAACTACACAGTTACCAACCATGGAAAAGAACCCATTGATTCAGTTTTTATTGGAATGTTTGCCAATGCTGTGGTGCGAAATACCAATGTAAGTCCCGCTGGTAGTGGCGGAACCGCATTCTACAACAAAGGAGGCAACGGCTACAACGATTCTCTATACATGGGTTATTGTTTTGATGCCAAAGGCGATTTAGGATTTACAGAAAGTTATTTCGCACACAAATTCTTAGGAGCAGAATCCAAAAACGGATTTGTGACCCCAGCTCTTGATAGTAACTTCAAAGCAAATTATAACGGATGGACATGGAACGGCTCTGGCGATCCATTCTTATTTTCTCCTATCGATGATTTGGCCAAATACAGGAAAATGACCTCGGGCTTAAATCATTTTCCCGACTGGGAAACCAAATTTAAAGCGCAGTTGGTAACACCAGGAAACCGAAGCGATTTGGTAGCTGTTGGGCCATTTAAAACCCTTGGCCCAGATGAAAGTATAAACATAAACTTCGCCATTGTATGCGGTAAAAAATTCGAAGATGGATTCCCAAATTCAGAAAACAATGCAGCCCAACAAAAAATTTTAATAGAGAATGCCGAATGGGCAGAAACAGCTTATTATGGTGAAGACATCAACCGAAATGGCATATTGGACGATGGTGAGGACCGTGATGATGATGGAAAAATAACCCGTTATATCCTTCCCACACCCCCAGATGCCCCGCTGGTAAAAGCAGTTGCAGGGGATAAAAAAATTACCGTTTACTGGAATAATAACTCAGAAAACTCAGTTGATCCAATAAGCTTAAAAAAAGATTTCGCAGGTTACCGCCTTTATCTTTCTCAATTGGGATTTGATGTTCAAGAGAATATTAGAATCGAAAAGTCACTAAAGGAAGTAGGTGTATGGGACTTAATAGGTGATAGTGTTTTTTATGAGTCAGGCTTTTCTGCCATAAAACTTGCCGAACCGATTTATTTGGATGGCGATGTAACGCCCTACTTCTATAAATATGAGATACCAGGCCTAGTTAATGGTTGGCAATACGCTGTGTCACTTACTTCATTTGATAGCGGTGACGAAAAAAACAAGCTAGAATCTCTAGAATCGAGCCCAGTAGCAGGAGTGCAAAGATTGTTTTGCGGCACAGAACCCAATGAAGACATGAAAACAACCGAACCTTACGCCTACCCTAACCCTTATTACTTAAATGCAGCGTGGGAAGGAGCCAGCCAAAGACAAACTACCAACAAACTCATTTTTGCCAACATTCCGGCAGAAGCCGTGATTAGAATATATTCGACATCCAACGATTTGGTAAAAACTATCGAACACAACTCAGGCTATTCGGGAGATGATATGGAGTGGTTTGACACATACAGCGACATAGAAAAAACCATTTTTTCGGGAGGAGAACACAGTTGGGATCTTCTCTCAGAAGAAGGGCAAACTTTGGCAAGGGGAGTTTATTTATTCTCCGTTGAGGACAAAAATTCAGGAAAATTATACAAAGGAAAATTCACAATTATTCGATAACTCTAAATTAATAACGCTATGAAAAAATTACTACTCAGTTTATTATTCATTACCGGATTGCATGCTGCACATGCCGCGGTGGATACAGTCAAAATTGATTCAATTCAATTTGTAAGTGCATCCGACCTCAGTAACTGTATTGATCTTTCTTCATTTGATGGAGATACAGTTTTCACTTCAGGAATCATCATTGTTGATGGAGAAAAATACGGCTCTACAAGCCACAACATTTTTCTTTGTCAGTCGTCAACTTATACGCCATTTGGATGTATTCAATTGCGAAGTAATTTTTCGGCAAATTACAGCACCAAAATGTGCGATTTGTATGAAGGAGATTCGGTGCATGTATTAGGTTACGTGAATCAATATCAAGGTGAAACCCAAATAACTCCCTTGGAGCGCAACGATGCTATTCAGATTTACAAAAGCAATGTTAAGTTCAGCACAGTAAAAGTTAACGCCGGAGATTTGAATGACAATTCGAGAAACAACAACCTTGTTGACGGCGAAAAATATGAAGGAGCTTTGGCTAGACTTTCAGATTTGGAGGTAGTTTCAGTAGATCCTTTTAGCAACCGAGTGAGCTTTGTGGTAAAAGATATAAACGGAAATCAAGTGAACATTAGTGATTACTTTTTGGCTCAAAAAACTCCAGCTTATTCAGTGAATGGTGGCTGCCACACTTCAACGAAAAATGGAACCTTTACACCTCCTTCGGTAGGAGATAAATTTGACTCCATAGCAGGTATCATTGTTCACAGCAAAAACAACTGTACTGGTAATAATGGAAGAGGGTACGAAATGCACCCATACAACGCAAACCACTACGCGTACGGTCCAGCAGCTCCAAGAATTTCGAATTTTAAAAGAAGTCACGCTGCGCCAAAAAGCACAGATGTAGTTACCATTTCGGCGGATGTTATTGACTTAGATGGTACGGTAGTTAAGGTAGAATTGTATTGGGCAACTGGCACCAATCTCTCCTCGTCATTTACAACTGTGCCTATGGTAGCTTCGGGTAACAATTATGCAGCAACCATTGCGGCACAAGGTGACGGCACCTTTGTGAGATATTACATCATGGCGGAAGACAATTTGGGAAATAAAACGTATCGCCCCAGTTCTGACCCCACCGCCAACAGTGCTGCGTATAGGGTAAGAGACAATGGTCTTAAGATCTACGATATACAATACACGCCTTTTTCAAGTGGAAATTCTATTTTCAGAGACCAAGAAGTAACCGTTACCGGTATCGTAACTGCTTCTGGGGATTTGTGCGATTTATCTGTGGTTCACATGCAAGATGAAGGAAGTAATTCTGCATGGTCGGGTATAGAGGTTACACAACCTGGAACCCAATTGAAAAAAGGTGAAAAAATTAGAGTTACCGGAGTTGTTATGGAAAATTTTGGCGGCACCCAGCTACGAGCTAATAATGTAACGAAAGATGGTATAGGAACTACTGAACCTGTGTATATCACACCTGATAGCGTAAGCAGCTACGATTTTGTTCGCAATGAAAAGTACGAAGGAATGCTCGTAGGTTTAATTAATCCAACCACAGTAGGTGGAGGAAAACTTCATGTGGTTGACACCAACGCTGACTCTGGAAGCGGAAACAATTACGCAGAGTGGGTAGTAGGTAGAGATCCTCTCGATCCATCAAGTGGTTGTAGGATACTTACTGGCCGCGATGGACTATCTTCTATTTATGTTTCTTATGTAAATGCTAGCAATGGTGTTAAAGATCCTCTTGGGGTTGAAAAATTAATTGTTTCTGATACCATCAGCATGGATACGGTAATCGGTATCATGTATTATTCTTTCAGCAACATGAAGTTGCTTCCACGTAACAATAGGGATTTTAAGGGTATCAACGCCAAACCTTCAACCCAAGAGCCTTGCGCAAAGGATGATACTGCCAATGCCATTGCGCCTTCCCCATTCGAATTAAGAAATCAAAACTTCTTAGTTTTCCCTAACCCAGCCCAAGATGTCATTAACCTCAGAAACTTCTCAAAGGTTGAATCGATTGAAGCTACTGTTTATGATATTACTGGTAAAGCAGTTGCTGGAAGAAACACCAAGTTGAGAGAAGATGTGATCAATGTAGCCCATTTGGAAGCTGGAACATATATCTTAAACATCACAACTCCTGATGGCGAATTGTTGGATTACAGAAAGTTGGTTATTCAATAATTCTAATTCTTAAAAAACACATTTTGAAAAGCACCGCTATGGTCAAACTACTTATAAATTTAGGTTTGTTCGTGGCGGTGCTGTTTCTTTTTGTGACCTGCAAAAAAGGAGATAAAACTGGCAATTTAGCTCCCGAAACAGTCATAGTACCGGGAATGATTAACCTCTCAGAAGACCAAAGTTTAATTACCAAAGTTCGCCTAGCTTGGATGGGTACCGACCCTGATGGATATGTTACCCACTACCTCGTTAAAGTGGGAAATGACCCTTGGTTTTCTACCACAAAAACAGATAGCACCTTCCTGTTTACCATTCCCGAAGGACATCAATATTCAAAAATTACGGTTACAGTAAAAGCAGTCGATAATTCGCAGGTTGAGGATGCTACACCAGCGGTTTTGAACGTTCCGGTTAGAAACACAAACCCAATCATAGATTTCGATTTCAAATTCAGCACCAAGGATTCAACCATTATCATCACTTCCTTGTATTGGACGGCAAGCGACCCCGATGGAAACGATAACTTAAGAGAGATTCAAATAAGAGCCAATAACGGGCCTTGGACTGCCCTTGGCAAAACCGTTAAAGAAGTCCACATTATTCCTACCAACCCTAACCAGGTGGGGACCACAACTGGGAAGCTATTTGATGGAAGTGGAGTTCCGTATTCTGGACAACTTGAAAACCTTAAAATTGGCGACACCAATGTTTTTCATATAAAGGCTGTGGACTTAGCATTAGCCGAAAGCGAGTTGGATACACTTAGCGGAATTTTCATTTACCCAAAAACCAGTGACCTACTTTTTGTAAGTGGCGACGAAACCGCATACACCCTCTACCGAAACTTAATTAGCAAAACCTATAAAAGCCTTGATGTATTGAACTTAGCCGTAAATGACGGCGCGAGACAGCCAGCTAAGTGGGATCCAACTTTTACCTTGCTGATAAACCAATATGACAAAGTGGTTTTTACTAGTGACAACAAAAAGTATGTAAACGCCAGCACAGGTGTTTCCAACTTTCTGCTTGAAGCCACGGCAAAATCAATCCTCAATTACTTTAACAACGATGGAAAAATATTTACCATAGCCTTTTTATCGGTAGACTCTTCGCTAAGCGTTACTTCTCCCATTTTTGGCGCACATCCGATAAGTGGAGTGAGCTATAGCAAAGGAAGCGCAATCTTAACTTTTGGAATTCCTTCGTTGATAGGTCAAGAATCTGGATACCCAAGTTTCCAACCAGCTGGCTCTCCCGCAATCTTCCCCTACTACCCTAGTACTGACGCCAGTGTTATTTATAAGGGGGACTTACAGAAAAGAGGTGGTTGGGAAGGTCCAGAAATTTTGGGCACTAAAAGAGGCGCTGGGAGTAATACTTCTCAGGTATTTATGGGCGTTTACATGTACAACTTCTCCCATCAACCAACCGAGCTCGAACAACTATTTGATCACGTACTTAATAAGGAATTCAATTGGTAAGACGGCTTTTTACCATATTGCTCACTTTGGTGGTGATGTCCGCAGCCGCACAAACCGGATCTTTAAAGGGCACCGTAACCGATAAGGAAACCAAAGAAACCCTGATTGGTGCTACTGTTCAATTAGTGGGTACTTATGTAGGTGCTTCGTGTGATATAGATGGAAATTATAAGTTGGATAACATAAAACCAGGAGATTATTCCATCAAATTCTCCTTCATGGGTTACAGCGATGTGGTTTACAATGGTATTCGTATTGAAGCTGGAAAAACAGTTACCCTAAACTCCGCCATGACCCTCAGGAGCCAGCTGATGAATGAGGTAGTTGTGGTAGGCGAAAAAAACTTAGTTAACCTCGAAGACGCCACTTCGGAAATTAAAATCAGCAGTGAAGACATTGACCAAATGGCCGTGCGCAACGTTACTGAAGTGGTGGCTATGCAGGCCGGAGTGAATCAAACGCCTGATGGATTGAACATACGCGGGGGACGAACTTATGAAACCCAATACATTGTTGATGGAATTACAGCTGCAGATCCACTATCGGGAACAGGTGGGGTAAATGTGCAGAGCTCGTCAGTGAGCGATGTATCGGTCATTACTGGTGGAGCTGGAGCAGAGTACAGTGGCGGCGCTGCGGGTGTTATTGCCACTTCCATTCGCGAAGGTGGGAAAAATTATTTCGTTGCAGGATCTTGGCAAAGAGATAACATGGGGTTCAACCTCAACCAAGGCACCAATTGGAATACGGATATTGTAGATATTTCACTTGGAGGCCCAGTACCATTTACCAAGAAAAAACTCACATTTTTTGCCAGTGGAAACGTTTTTCTGTCAGATGACTATTACCGTGTTTACGCCAAACAACTTCATAGTTCAATTGCTAAAAGATATTCTAGTGTATATTATATTAACCAAGTAATTAACGACCCAATATACGATCAACTTGTTTCAGAAAACGATTCAGCTTTTGCACCTAGACAAAACAACAAATCAAGCAACACCATTAAGTTTTCATACCAAATAAAGCCAGGGATAAAAATTTCGCTTACCAACCAAAACAGCATTGCGGTAAACCAAAATTCAAGAACCCTACAGATTGTTGGGTTCGATGCGGTAGTTCAACCTGGCCTTCAATGGGAGTTTTCTAATCAGCCAGACAATGCGAACACTTATACCCATAGATCAAACCTTACGGCATTCAATTATCAGCACAATTTGGGAAATAAATGGAATATGAAGGTCTCGCTTGGAAGGCTGTTCACCAACTTACGAGCTGATGCCAATGGAAGGCCATTTAGATCGGAAACTGTAGATCAGATTTACGACCCTGCTTCCATTGTTACTTCACCTATTGAATTGTTCAATCCACAGGACACTGTGGTGTACGTGCTGCCTGGACCTGGGCTTTATAACAACAACGGAATTGCAACCCGCTGGCACGATCACTACGCATCAGAGTATTCTGGGCGCGCCAAATTCAGTTACTTCCCCAGCGACAAACATCACGAAATGAATTTTGGATGGGAACACAAAGAAAAAGAATACCAATGGGCCGATGTAAGCAGGCCTTGGGTGGGCGCTCCCATTAAAATTAATGACTCCACCACTACACCTTCAATTTCGGTGGGCTCGTCCAGCGAAATATGGAAAACCAGACCAAACGAAGGTGGAATTTGGTTTGAAGATCGAATTTCATACAAGGGAATCATTGCCACATTGGGCGTCAGATTCAACTACTGGGCTTATGGCCAAGATTTAGACAAAGCAGTAGAAAACGCCGATGTTCCCCTCCAAGAGTACGTGCGTGAAGAATATGTAGAAAGTACCACCCCTATTTTTGGAAAAAGATACGATGCTCGGCTATTACCCAAGGTAAATGTTTCATTTCCGGTAACAGATAACAACGTACTCTACTTTAATTATGGACACAGCATGCAAATGCCGCATCCAAGGTTTATTTACGCAGGCCTCGATCCCGACTACCTAGATCGATCTCCCCTCTCAGTAATTGGTAACCCTATAATTAAACCCGAGGCAACTGTGAGTTATGAAATTGGCTACAAAGCGCAATTAACCAGAGACTTGGGGTTCACTGTGGCGGCTTATAACAATGATAAATACGACTACATAGTATCTGGATATGCAGTGGTAAAAGACCAAACAGGAAAATATGTAGAAAGACTCATTTACTACAACCAAGATTATGCTCGAATTGCGGGAGTAGAAGTTGGGGTTACGCAGCGAATTGCTCAATACTTCAAAATCTTTTTTAATGGCTCGTTTCAATCTGCCAGAGGTAAATCAAATACAGCAAGAGAAAGTTCCTTACAAATACGCCAGCAAGGATTTGTAGACAACACGCGCGAACAACCCCTCGCATGGGATCGCCCTTGGGATTTTAAATTGGGTGTAATTTTTAGGAGTGATAGCACCATGTCGGTTCCCAAATTTTTTCACGATTGGGGCTTCTTTTTTAGTTCAAATTTCAAATCAGGATTTAGGTACACGCCTGTGGCTGCAACAGGTACTGACGATTTTGGACGAGTGATTTATGAGTTTGAAACAGATAAGCCTAACTCCAAGCTTGCCAAACCTTGGTTTTGGTGCGACCTGAAATTATCGAAGGATGTCTACTTTAATAAAAAGCGTAGCATGGCAGCTGTATTCAGCTTCGAGGTGAGGAATGTATTCAACAACCTGAATGCTCAGATTGTAAATCCAGTAACCGGTGATGGCTACCGCGATGGAGACGACGTACCCTACAGTTGGAGAGATCCAAAATACAAGGACCCACAGAACAATGGTGCACCTCCCAACAACCCCGCTAGATGGAGGCCACCCACTCAAATTTTATACGGAATAGCCTTGAAATTTTAATGAAAATCTGGGCTCACATATTAGTTTTTTTGATACCCATTGTAGGTATAAGCCAAGTATTGCCCAAATTGGGAAGTCAACGAACTGGCGTTGCTGCCATGACATATTTAAAAAATGACGGTTCTCCAAGGTCTTTGGGAATGGCTGGAGCTAACCTCACCCTTGACAATGATGGATTTACGCCATTTACCAATCCCGCCACTACTACGAGCATCAACAAGTTTGGCATTGGAATGAGTAATTATTTTTTTGGGGCAGGTGCCAATCAAACTTTTGTTTCTGCAGTTTATGCCCTTCCATCAAGCGGTTCGGCCTTTTCGTTCAGTGTCAATAATTTTAATAGCGGTGAGCAAAAAGTAAGAACGGAATTTCAACCCGAGGGAACAGGTGAGCTCTTTTATGTAAACATGGGATCGGCTGGCTTGGGTTATTCCAAAAAATTGAGTGATCAATTTAGCTTCGGACTGAACCTTAAATATGTGTACGAATTTATGGTACAATACCAGAGCCACACCGTAGCGGCTGACCTTGGGTTCATTTATCATATTGATGTAAAAGACTTGGCATTTGCAGTTGCTGTTTCCAACTTTGGCGGTAGCTCTGCGCTCAAAGGCGATTACCAAGAAGTTACATTTGGCAATACCACTACACCTACTCCAGATAAATACCCCCTACCTACCGAATTTAAAATTGGTGTGAGCATGATACCCTATAAAACCGACAAACACGCCATCATGACTGCTATCCAACTAAACCATCCAAACGACAATGCAGAAAATTTTAGAATTGGGATAGAATACGGATATCGTCAATTGCTCTTTCTGCGAACAGGAATCGTCTTGGGACGTTTGTCTCAGAAGGCACCAACTATGGGTGCCGGAGTAAACGGGCGAGTAGGGAATCATCCCATTCAAATCAATTATTCGGTAGCTCCTATGTTTGCTTTGGGTTGGCAACATCAAGCAGGTATTTCATTTAGTTTACACAAAACGGAAGAACGACAATGAAAAAGTTATTGATTTTACCCTTGGTTTTTCTCCTTGCATGTAAAGGATTTTTTGGTGAAAAAACCGACCTTTCATTTATAGATAAACCAGTATTTACCCAACGAGAAATAGCCTATGTACCTATACAGCCAGCTCTTACAGGTTTTGTAAATCCAGTAAATGTTTTTGCGGGATATGATCAACTTTTTTATGTGGTAGATCAAGGAAGTTCGCATATCATTTCGTATGATGTATCAGGTCGGGAACTAAGCCGGATTTCGGTTCCAGGTTTGGTAAATGCATCCATGAATCGCCACCTCGATATACTGGCAATTGGAACCTATGACACCTTGCAAAACAATCAGCAACTAAAAATGGCGTGCGTCTATAAAATCACGCAAAGCAATGGGTCTGCCCATGGATTAAGGTTCGCGAAAATCAAACCTGTAATCATTCATCCTTATTACAAAGGAATTAAGTCGGCGGTGGCTACTGATGAAGAAGTGAAATTTACGAGTATTGGTATAATGGCCGACAACACGTGGTACGTGGCGCGTTCAGGGCCTAAAAACAACCCCGATCAATTGGGAGGCCCCGATGAAGCCATCCTTCAAGTGCTCCCTGACCTCGTAACGGGTGAGCCGGACAAATTTGTGAGCACCTTGAGCGTTACCACTGGCCAAGGAATATTTCAAGATTATTTTAAAAATCCTAGTGGCATAAGCACCTTTGCCCAACCGCCTCAAGATGCGCGAATTACAGATTCTCGAAATTTCATCTACTCTTCATTAGCCCCTGATTTGTCGATAAAAGTGCAGTACATCGAATATAAAATAGATGAAGGAGGAGGCTCGTTCGCTGTTAAGTTTTTGGAATCGACGGATACTGCCAAAGCCGATGGGTTTTTATATGAGCCCAATAAATTTACAAAGCCCACAGCAGTAACAGTAGCCGGGGATAAAACAAATTATATTTTCGTAGTTGATTCCGAAAAAGATTCTGTTTTTCAATTTACAGAGGAGGGTTTGGAAGGTGTAAATCCCACATTAGCATCGGGAAGTAGCAAGCAAATCAAAGTATCATTTGGCGGAACAGGCTCCGAACTCAATCAATTTAATAACCCAACGGGAGTTGCATATCTCAATCAGATTTTATACGTGGCGGATGCAGGAAACAAAAGGGTACTTCGCTTCAAGCTCACCACCGACTTCGACTAACTCAAAAGAAAAGAGAGCGTTTTTTCAACATACTCTTTGGGTTTTTCGGCGTGCAGCCAGTGACCCGCACCTTCAATAGTAGCAATGGTTGAATTTGGGAAACCTATCGCAATTTCGGCAAGGTCTTTTTCGCGTACATAATTTGATTTCGCACCTCGAATAAACAGCGATTCAACTTCACATATTCTATCGTGAATACCATCGCCAATTATTTCAATATTCTTCATAATGGCCGAAAGATTGAACCTCAAAGCCAATTGGTTTTTACTTTTCCAATACATACTTTTCATTAAAAATTGGCGTGTGCCTTGGTCGGGAATATAACCTTTCAGGATTTCATCAACTTCGCCTCTGCTCTTTACTTTTTCAAAATCTATGGCATTGAGACCTGCCAAAATCATTTGATGATGTACTTCATACTGCCTTGGACTTATATCCGCAACGATAAGTTTTGAAACATATTCAGGATAGTTCTGAGAGAATTTCATAGCCGTTTTGCCGCCCATAGAATGCCCCATAAGATGCACAGCTTCTAAGTGATGATCTTCCACAAACTCTAGTAGGTCACTGGTCATGGACTCGTAGCTGAACTCATCAGAATGCTCTGAGTGACCGTGGTTTCGCGCATCAATAATAAAGGTTCGAAAATGCTTAGAATAATGTTTGGCTGGACCCTGCCAGTTATCCAACATTCCCATTAAGCCGTGAAGAATTAAAAGCGGCTGCCCCGAACCCAATTCCTTATAATTCAACTTCATGGCTGCAATTGTTGTTTATACATTCTAACCGTGTTTTCCAAGCCGAAATAGAGTGCATCACACACCAGCGCATGGCCTATTGATACCTCCAATAATCCGGTGATTTCAGTATTAAAATACTTTAGGTTGTGGAGGTCCAAATCGTGACCGGCATTTATTCCCAAACCCAATTCCTTACATTTCAGGGCGGCAGCTTTGTAGTTCTTAATAGCATCAATTTTATTTGAGTGATAATTTGAAGCATAAGCTTCGGTGTACAATTCCACCCGATCTGTGCCTATTTCTTTGGCTGGCTCATAATATTTTAAATCCGTTTCAATGAATATTGATGTCCTCAGCCCAAATGATTTTAACTCGTCAACGATATCGCGCAACTTAGCTTTGTGTTGGATAGTATCCCAGCCCGCATTGCTCGTAAGCACATTGGGGTCATCTGGCACTAAGGTTACCTGATGGGGGCGTACTTCCTTCACTAAATCCATGAATCGCTTATCGGGATAACCCTCAACGTTAAACTCAGTTTTACAAATATTTTTGATCTCATAAACATCCGCATAGCGAATATGACGTTCGTCTGGTCGTGGGTGTACAGTAATACCATCTGCCCCAAAAGACTCAATGTCCTTTACAACCTGTAATAAATTTGGATTGTTGCCACCACGAGCATTTCTTATGGTAGCAATTTTGTTCACATTCACACTAAGTTTGCACATATAAAGATGTAGATTTGGAATTGTAAGGATGGCCAAAAATAAAGAGAAACAAAAGGATTAAATGTTAGCAGAAGATATACTTGTTTCAGAAATTCCCACATTGAGTGAAAATGAGTCTGTAGCCCAAGCCATCGAATGGATGGATGAATTTAAAGTTACGCACCTAGCCGTGGCAAAGGGATCAAATTTCCTTGGATTGGTTCAAGAAGACTACCTTTTAAACATTGCCGATCCTACCGAACCTATTAAAAACCATCTCCAAAACTTGACAAACACATTTGTATACGAAAACGAACATATTTTTCAAGTGGTAAAAAGGGTTGAGGAGTTTCATTTAAGCCTCATTCCGGTTCTTTCCATCAAAGATGAATTTGTCGGAATCACCACCGTTGCCAATCTTATGGAAATGATAGCTGACATGCCCGTTGTAAAATCTCCCGGCGGGATCATTATATTGCACATCAACCGAACCGATTATAGCCTAACTGAGATCAGCAAGTTGGTAGAAAACAGTGATGCCAAAATTTTAGGCGCATTTGTCACCCGTAATATTGATGATTACAAATTTGAATTAACCCTTAAATTGGATAAATCAAATATTAGTGGTATTGCTGAAAACTTAGAGCAATTTGGGTATGAAATTTCTGCCTCATACGACCAAACCAATTCAGAAAATGATGTGTTTGATAACTACAATAATCTTATGAACTATCTCAACATTTGAAAAAACTCCAAAGCATAGCAATTTTTGGTAGAATGTGTGATGAAAAATACGTTCCTCACATCCAAACCATGTTCGACACATTTTCGGAGGCTGGCGTGCAAATTTTTGTGTACAGCGCTTTCAGAGAATTTTTGAAAAATAAAATAACCCTCCCCACGGTTGGTATATTTCAGCGGTCTTCCGAACTCATAGGTATGGTCGATGCTTTTGTGAGTATCGGTGGCGATGGTACCATTTTAGATTCAGCCACATTGGTTAAGGAAAGTCTCATTCCAATCATTGGAATTAACACTGGTAGGGTTGGTTTTTTGAGTACCCTGCAGATGGAAGATCTTTCTAACTACATGCCTTCTATTCTGGCTGGCGACTTTGAAGTTGATTCAAGAGATATGATTCAGCTCGAAACCAAGCAGAGGCTATTTGGAGATACAAACTACGCATTGAACGAAATGGTTGTCCATAAAAAGGATACTTCGTCTATGATCTCCATACACACCTATTTGAATGATGAATACATGTGCACCTACTGGGCCGATGGGCTTATCATCTCAACGCCTACTGGCTCAACGGCCTACTCGCTGAGTTGCGGAGGACCCATTGTTTTACCCGATGCCAACACCATCATTATAAATCCTATTGCGCCGCACAATTTAAATTCTCGACCTATGGTAATTTCCAACAACAAAACGATAAAACTTAAAATAGAAGGAAGAAGTAAGTACTTTTTGGCATCATTGGATAGCCGGCAAGAAACAATTGACTCCAATGTGGAAATGTTGATTCGCAAATGCGACTTCCCGATGAATTTTGTTCGGTTAAAAGAACATTCCTTCCTGAGAACGATAAATAAAAAACTGCATTGGGGCTACGATCAACGAAATTAAACGCCAGTTTACTGAATTTACGAATGAGATTAAATTTCGGAAGTGAAATTCCTATATTTGCGCTCTGTCTATGTTAACGACAATGACCTTTAAACGCAATATTATTTTTCTACTCTTATTGGGTATTATTCCCCTAACCTCTACGGCTCAACGGTGGAAAAAATACCGTATGGAAGTAGGTGGAGGCATCGGGCCTTCGTTTTTTCTTTGCGACGTTGGAGGTTACAAAGACGTTCCGTCCAATAACATTTCAGATATCAATTTTAAATCAACTAGAATGGCCATGGGAGGAAATTTTAGTTATTTCCTTCGCCAAGACATGGCCGTTAACGCGTCCTTGGGATATGCCATGCTTACCGCAAAAGATGAATTTGCTGCAAATGAGGCCCGAAGAAATAGAAATTTTAATATCAGAACACACGCCTTCGAACTGGCAATAAATTATCGCTACTTCTTTATTAAAGACAAATTTGGACATGCTTTTAGGCTCAGGGGAACCAAGGCTCCGATTCTGTCAGCAATTTCGAGTTATGTAACCCTTGGTGTTGGCGCTTTATACTTCAATCCCACTGGATTGCATAGCGATGGTAAATACTACGCGCTACAACCTTTGGGCACAGAAGGCCAGGGATTGCCAGGCGGCCCAGACAAATACAAGCGATTGAGTTTAGTAGTACCCATAGGTGTGGGTGCCAGATTTGCGGTTACAAGTCAATTAAGTGTTGGTGCAGAGTTTAACGCACGCGTAACCTTTACTGATTATTTGGATGACGTAAGTACAGTTTATTACGACAACAAGTCTATTTCAGATGCTTACGGAGAAAAAGCGGGCTATTTGGCCGATCCAAATGATGGGACAAATCCCACTTGGACGGGCGCTGGAGAACGCAGAGGTGGTGAAAAAAACAAGGACTTTTACGGAACATTTATGTTTACAGCCAACTACAAGATATTGAAAGGAAAATCGTTTAAACCACGATTCTAATTTCCTTCTACATTTGCTACTGTGCGAACGTATCTAATTGTAACTCTATTTTTAGTGATTAATGCCTTTGGCTTCAGTCAAAGTACCACGCAATTCGGCCTATCCGCAGGAGTTTCATATTATTTGGGCGATTTAAATGTAAACAAACACTTCCCCAGCCAAATGACACATTTTACCAGAGGAATTATTCACCGACAACCATTAAATGACAGATGGGCTTGGAAAAATAACCTACTTTTTGGTGAGTTAAGCGCAAAAGATGAATTATCTAGCTCCGAAATTCAGCAAAACAGAAACTTGAGTTTTCAAACAACTTTGGTTGAATTTGCCAGTACATTCGAATTTAATTTCTTTAAGTACCATCCCTTTGTGTTAAATGAATACATTACTCCCTATTTGTACGGTGGGCTGGGATTTTTCTGGATCAATCCAAAAACCGAACTCAATGGAAATCTATACGAACTGAGGGAGTATGAAACCGAAATAAGAGGAAAGTTATACCCTAAAATGCAGTTTGCCTTCCCGTTTGGATTAGGTATCAAATTCAAGTTTTCACACCGGTTTATGTTTTCCTTGGAGTATGGTTTAAGAAAAACTTTTACTGATTATATAGACGATGTGAGTACCTCGTACCCAGATGACCCGCGAGAAATTGGCACGGTCTCCCAAGAGCTTTCGAATAGGGCGATAAATACCGAGAATAGACAAAATGAATGGGGAATGCAAAGAGGCAATTCTCAACGAAAGGATATGTACAGTACAACCCAGTTTAGTTTACTAATTAGAATCGGAAAGAACCCTAATCTTTGTAAATATAACACCCACTAATAAAGTATATTTGCCCGATGTTCAAAAGCCTTCTTAGAGGCTTTTTTCGTTTATGAGTTTCAAAGAAAAAATTGATATTTCAAAATTACCTAAGCACGTATCTATTATTATGGATGGAAACGGTCGCTGGGCAAAACAAAAAGGTCAAATAAGGATTTTTGGACACCGCAACGCCATTGAATCTGTAAGGGATACCGTGGAAGCTGCTGCAGAAATAGGCGTGCAGTTCCTCACCTTGTATGCTTTTTCTACCGAAAACTGGAACCGCCCCAAATTTGAGGTTAATGCCCTCATGGAATTGCTCGTAACTTCCTTGCACAAAGAGCTACCAACCTTAATGAAAAATGGAATTAAACTCCAAACCATTGGAAATGTAGCATCTCTTCCAAAAAAATGTGGGAAAACCTTGAGCCAAACCATTAAAGAAACCAGTTCAAACGATAAGCTTACACTCATACTTGCGCTGA
This sequence comes from Flavobacteriales bacterium, assembly GCA_020435995.1. Classification (GTDB taxonomy): domain Bacteria; phylum Bacteroidota; class Bacteroidia; order Flavobacteriales_G; family Salibacteraceae; genus JAGQYO01. The sequence continues at coordinate 91,897 of JAGQYO010000007.1, forward strand.
GTTATAGTGCGAGATGGGAAATTCTTGAAGCCGTAAAAAATATTATTCACGATGCTAAAAACAACAAATTGACCGAATTAGAGTTTAATGAACCTGATTTTGAATCCTATTTAAACACAAAGGGAATTCCAGACCCCGAACTCATGATACGCACAAGTGGCGAACAACGCATTAGTAATTTTTTGTTATGGCAATCTGCCTATACCGAATTCTATTTTACGGAAACCCTATGGCCAGACTTTAGAAAAGAAGATTTTTATAAAGCTCTTTACCATTACCAAAATCGTGAACGACGCTTTGGCAAAACCAGTGAACAACTGCAATCGTAGATGCTAAGAATATTATCCCTATTTCTACTTTCTTCTTTTCTATCGGTGCCTTTGCAAGCGCAGATTGAATTAGGAGGTGATGAGGAAAAAATAAACTACGCAAAACCCAAGGAGTATATCCTAGGTGGAATTACCGTTAAAGGAACCGAAAAACTAGATGAAGGCGCCCTTATTCTCATTTCTGGACTAAAAATCGGAAGAAAAATAACGGTGCCAGGAGATGACTTGGCTAAGGCTATCCGAAAATTGTGGGCACAGGGGCTTTTTGAAGACATAAAAGTTTCTTACACAAAGATTACAGGAAATACCATATTCTTTGAAATAACGGTAAAGGAGCAGCCCCGGCTTTCAAGGTTTAAATTCAATGGCGTTAAAAAATCGGAAGCCAATGACCTAAGAGAAGAAATTGATCTCTATCGTGAAAAAATTGTTACCGAAAATTTATTGCTAACTACAAAGAAAAAGGTACTGACCTATTTTACCGACAAGGGTTATTTAAATACAGAAGTGAAGATCACGCAAAAAGCAGATGATGAATACCAAGATAGGGTAATGCTCATCCTTGATATTGATAAAAATAGAAAGGTAAAAATCAACGAGATTATCATTCGCGACAACTCACAAATTTCTACCTACAAGCTCAAAAAATCAATGAAGGATACTCGCGAAAAATCTTCTTTCCAGCCCTTCTATGACATGGACGGAGTTATGTTAGACGTAACTACCGCCTCTCTTCCCACGGAAGATTCAGCTCATGCAGGGCATATTATGTGGGATTATGCCAACGAAAACGTTCATCTCAATATTTTTAAGTCTTCCAAATTCATTGAAAAAACCTACGAAGAAGACAAGGCAAAAATTATAGCAGCTTATAAGGAAAAAGGATACCGAGATGCGCGAATTGGTCGAGATAGCATCTACGATTTTGACGACAAAAGCATCAACATTGATCTAAAAATTGAGGAGGGGCCGCAGTATTTTATTCGCAGTGTTAAGTGGGTTGGAAACACCAAGTATCCCACACACATTCTCAAGAGCATTCTCGGCGTTAAAAAAGGTGACATATATAACCCCAACCTCTTAGACCAACGTCTATTTATGGATCCAAATGGCAAGGACGTTTCATCCTTGTATATGGATGACGGCTATTTGTTTTTCCAAGTTACTCCGGTTGAGGTGTATGTAGAAAATGATTCTGTTGATCTCGAAATTAGAATTTACGAAGGACAACAGGCCACCATCAACAAGGTAATGGTAAGGGGAAATACCAAAACAAACGACCACGTTATTTACAGAGAACTTAGAACCTACCCCGGAACACTTTTCAGCCGTTCTGATATTATTCGATCACAAAGACAGCTCTCCGTGTTGGGGTATTTCGACCCGCAGGCTATGAATGTAACACCCATTCCAAATCCTGAGGACGCCACGGTTGACATGGAATACACTGTAGAGGAAAAACCCTCAGATCAAATTGAGTTATCGGGTGGTTTTGGAGGCGGGCGTATTGTAGGTTCAGCTGGTATTGTGTTTACTAATTTTTCGCTGCGAAACGTGGGTAAAATTGACGAATGGAGGCCTTTACCCTCTGGAGATGGGCAATCCCTAAGTTTAAGAGCCCAAACAAGTGGAAGATGGTTCAGCTCTATAAATATGTCATTTACTGAGCCTTGGCTTGGCGGCAAAAAACCACTTTCGTTTTCTGTATCTGGTTACTACTCCATTCAAACAAACGGTGAAAAGAAAAACATCACCAACGACTTTGGGGAAAAAATCGAAAACCCAAATCGCAATTACATTAAAATACACGGTGTATCAGTTGGCCTAGGCAAGCAGCTTAAATGGCCCGACGATTACTTTATACTCCGGCATGAAGTAAGCCTTCAGACCTATGAAATGAAGGACTGGCAAGCCTTTATTTTTGACAATGGCTTTTCCAATAACCTTTTTTACCGAATTACCCTTAACAGAAATTCTTTGGATCAGATTATCTATCCAAAAATGGGCTCTGATATAAAGGTATCCCTCCAAGCAACACCTCCATATAGCTCCATGAGTGGTAAGGACTACTCAATTTTGCAGGCCACCGAAAAGTATAAATGGATTGAATATTACAAGTGGAAATTTACCTGCGATTGGTACACTCCCATTATTCAAAACCTCGTGTTAAAGGCCAAAGTCGGATATGGCTTTCTGGGATATTATAACGGCGACATTGGACCAGCTCCATTCGAGCGTTTTTACTTAGGTGGTAGCGGCCTCACTGGGTTTCAATTGGATGGTAGAGAAATTATCGCCCTAAGAGGATACGACGACGGCTCCATCTCGCCCGTAACAGGAGGAACATCCATTACCAAATACACCTTAGAACTCCGCTACCCGCTCAGCCTTAACCCAAGTGCAACTATTTATGTGCTGGGATTTGCAGAGGCTGGAAATACTTGGAACGATATTTCTAAGTTCAGCCCTTTCCAACTAAAACGTTCTACCGGTTTGGGAGTCCGTATTTTCCTTCCTATGTTTGGGCTTTTGGGTCTAGATTGGGGCTATAGGTTAGATGACGTAACAGGTAGACCTGGAATGCAAAAATCTCAAATCCATTTTACCATTGGTGCTAATTTGGGTCAGTTATAAAACTAGGATATGAAAAGTTGGATCACTTTAATTTTCGTTTTTTTCGCAACATCGGTTGCCTTTAGTCAGAAGTTTGTTTACGTAAATACCGAGCTAATTCTAGAAAGTATGCCCGATTACGCCGAAGCACAAGAAGAGCTTGATAAACAATCGAAAAAGTGGCAAGAATCGATTGAAGCCCAGTTTGCCGAGATTGAAAGTTTGTACCAAGCGTATAAAGCGGAACAGATATTGTTAACGGACGAACTCAAGAAAAAAAGAGAAAAAGAAATCACCGATAAAGAAACTGCTGTGAGAGCATATCAAAAAGAAAAGTTTGGGGTTAATGGTGAGTTATTCACCATGCGACAAAAACTCATTAAGCCCTTACAAGATAAAATTTATGATGCACTTAAAAATTTGGCCACGGCAGGCAATTATGCCATTATTTTTGATTTGGCCAGTACCAGCAACATTCTTTACTCTCACGACCGATATGACAAGACCGATGAGGTCATCAAAAAATTAGGATATTCTAAATGATAAACATAATATTGCAAACCTTTTAAAAACAGAAAAAATGACTAAAGTTCTTCATACCATTCTTTTGTTCAGCGCATTGACCATCGGAATTAATGCCTCGGCACAAAAAGCTAATAAATTGGGGTGGATCAATTCAAACGATCTTCTTTTACTTATGCCAGAACGAGATTCCGCTGAAGCTCAATTGAAAGCATTCGCACAGCAATTAGAATTACAACTTACTTCTATGACCGGTGAATACGAGAAAAAATACACTGAGTATCAGCAAAATATGGCTGTAATGAACGACGTAGTTAAAGCTTCGAAGGAAGAAGAAATCATGGACCTTCAAACTCGAATTCAAGAATTTCAGCAAAAGGCACAACAGTCGCTTCAAAAGAAAGAAGGTGCTTTGATGGAACCTTTGATCAAAAAAGCAAAGGATGCTATTTCGGCGGTAGCCAAAGAAAACGGGTATAATTATGTGTTTGATGTGAGTGTAGGCACCCTGCTTCATTACCCAGAAGGTGATGATTTACTTCCACTCGTAAAAACCAAAATGGGAATTACAGCAAGTAAATAAATTTGAAACATCCTTCGGGATGTTTTTTTTATGTCTAAAAACAATAGCATAGGAATATTTGATAGTGGGGTGGGTGGCCTTACCGTAGCCCATGCTATTGCTAAATCTTTGCCCAATGAAAACCTCGTTTATTTCGGAGACACCCTACACCTTCCCTATGGCGAAAAATCGGCGGAGTCTATACAGCGATATGCCGCACAAATAGCGGACTTCCTGATGGCTCAAGGATGTAAAATAATAGTTATCGCTTGTAACTCTGCTTCGGCCACTGCATACGATTCGACCAAAATCCATATTCAAAACAAACTGCCAGTAATTAATGTAATTGACCCTATGGTGGAGCACATTGCCAACCATTTCAATGGCAAAAATGTAGGTGTGGTGGGAACCAAAGCAACCATTAAATCTAAGGTTTATGAAAATAAATTGGTCGGTATTTCAAACATCATCGGAAAAGCCACACCACTGCTCGCACCCATGATTGAGGAAGGTTTTATTCAGGATCAGGTAAGCAGAGCAGTTATCACATCTTACATGAACGACGCCAAGCTGAGTGAACTTCAAGCGATGGTTTTGGGTTGTACACACTACCCGCTAATCAAAAAAGACTTTGAGCATCTGCTCGGTGGAAAAGTAGTCGTGTTGGATTCCTCCGAAATTGTAGCACAAGCTGTAAAAGCTCAACTTGAAGCACTAAGCCTGATGAGCGATTCCCAATTACCCGGAACTCAAAAGTTTTTTATTTCTGACTATACCGACTCATTTAAATCAATGGCTGCCAAGTTTTTTGGAGAAACTATTGAACTCGAAGAAAGACATTTGGGGTAAAGGAGGGTTCAGTTGCCAGAAGTGAGTTATTAGTTACCAGACGGGAGTGGCGAGAGGCAAGGCTCAAATATTTTGAATATTGAGTTCAAAATCATTAATTCAGCATTCGTTCAAAACCAAATAATTCTACCTGTGAGATAATCACACACCAATGATACTTTTTTACGCATGAAATAATCTCTTTGACGTGTTTAAGATTCAATTTTTGTTTGACCGAGTCAAGATGTTTTTTTACGGTGGAAGGTGAGAGATTCATTTCAGCGGCAATGCCATCTTGAGTTAGGCCTTCAAGAAACCAATTAACCACATCCACTTCTCTGTAGGTAATTCCAAAACTACTTGGGCTGTTAATATAGGGCCGCATTTTTTTAAAGCCAATATTAAAATACGATCCAACGAACTTTGAACCCATTCTCATACAAGCAATTGCAAGAGGCAGCTCAAGGACGAGTTTATTTTCTGTCAGAAGATTGAAACTAAGGTTGGTTGACGGGATTTCCAGATTTTTATAAGGATTGGTTTTGTAAACCAGCGCTACTTCAGTGCCTACTTTAATTTTTGACAAGTGTCGTTGAAAGGCCTTTGTGTCATTCGGGATATGAACTAGCAAAATAATAATTGGTGAGGACTCATCGTCAAAACTAAAAAGAGAGTCGAAATCCGAGAATGCATGTACAATTTCAATTTGTGAAGAATTTTTAATAATCTCAGCGGTATTGTAAGTGAAGGCTGAATCTGAAGAAAGAATGGCTACCATGTGATTTGAGTTAGATGATTTGAAATGAAAGTCTAAAAATATCAAAGAACTTGATAAATATGACATTTTACCCCCCCCCATTTTGCCAACAGTCTGTTTTAGTGCGTGTTACAAGCATAAAACTATCCTTTTAGACACCCTTTAACCTATCAAAACTATACTTTTAGCTACCCCAACATGCCCATAAAAAGCTAAAAGTTCTAGTTGAAAACTCAAAAAACTATCCTTTTAGCCACTTGACAAGCTCCCAAAACCTCCCAACCTTTCTTGAAACAAAATACCATGGATATTAATTGGCTTTACCTACTGCATTTTTTCTGACTTGCGCTAACTGGCTTTTAACCTTCCTGAAAACTCAAATTATTTATTCATTAAAAAAACAATAACAATTATGAAAACTTTAAAATTAGCATTGGGATGGGCTATTGCCATTTCAACAACACAAATTATTGCACAGCCGGTAGTAATCAATCCAATGAGTGCGGCTACACAGGCAACACAACAAGGCACTTTAGGAGGTACACCAGACAATACCGGTTGTGATTATGCCTTGGTCAATGTTTCGGGTGTTTTAACGGAGTATAGAATATCTGTTGGTGACGTAGGAGCACTTGCAGAAATATGTTGGGTTCCAAAAGGCGGAACATTGTGCGCTGGTACCGATCGGCTTGGGTTGGCAATAGGGTTAGGTGTAACCAAAGATCCAGATGTTGTTTCCATTGTAAGTGCATCAATTGGTTTAGGCACCGAAAGACAGCATTTACTAGTTACATATTTAGGTAAAGTAAGTAGCACTGACCCCTTTTGGGATGTATATATAGAAATGTTCGAGTGGAATGGAACTATTTTCACATCCAACTCTACACATAACATTAGCATTAATGGAGGAACAGAACCTTGTAACAACCCCAATATTGATGCAGACTACCAAGGAAACTATGCGGTGACATGGGAGGAAGCTCACAATATTTATATTGCCACAGATGATGGTCTCGGAAATTGGGGATCTGCTCCAACCAATTTTATGAATATATCGAATGGTTGCAACACTGGCGGAGATGAAGAAAAACCTGATGTATGTATCATCCACGATGCCACTGGTGGTGGATTTTCACTCATCAATGTTACTTATATCCATGCAACCAACTCTATTGCCATGCGAAGGGTTTGGACCAATCAAGTTACGCCAGGTCTTTCAAATTATCCTTCGGTAAATTGTGGAATCAAACACATGACCTTGGACTATAATATAAACAACTATGGTCTCCTCATTCAAGACCCAGGACCGCCACGCATTGCTTGTCCTTCTGAAATTACAGGTACACGATCTGTTTACGATTTCACGGTCGTGTTTAGTAATACAACCTCTGTAGATGACATATATGCAATAACGCACGATCAAGGAACATACGGACTAGGATGGGTCGTAATTAACCTTCCAAATATATCAGGTTTTACAAGTTACCCAGCTCAGGGAACTGATTATAATCATTCGAGACCCGTAGTTGCTTATAAAGACTGGGCTGACGAATATGTAATAGCATGGGAATTTCAAGATCATTCTGCTTCACCATGGAATGCTTATACCCCCACAAATAACAATGTAAATCTTGTGGCCGTACTTTGTGATGATGCAGGTAT
>JAGQYO010000007.1:99268-102425 GCA_020435995.1 Flavobacteriales bacterium
ACGGGAACAACTACTAATAAAAACAGAATCAGCTTGAGTAGAAATAATCCGAATGATCTTTTGTTTTCTTATGTTGATTTAGATTTTGCTCAAATGGAAGACATCTACAGCGACTATTCGAGTCCTAATTTATTGCTTCCTCAAGAACACCAAAAACCTAATTTAATTGAAATGGGGCAACGGACAACATCGGTAAATGAGATTGAATTATATAGTGAAAATAAGATTTTTGTTTATCCAAACCCTTTACAGGCCTCCAATAGAACACTTTATCTAAGCGGAGTACGCGATTTAGAGTCGGTATCGATTCAATTGTTGGATATGAATGGTAGAGAAATTCAAAAGGTAGAAAACGTGTTAGACAATTTAATCCTTCATCCTTCTGATTTACAAAAGGGAAGTTACATATTGAACATACTATCCCAAGATCAATCCTCCCAAATCAAATTAGTCGTAAATTAGCATATAAATTACATAAGCCCGATGCAAAAGCATCGGGCTTTATTTAGTATGGTTCGACTTTTTTCAATTCTGTTCTTTTTATGCGGCTGGTTATTGGTATCCAATGCCCAAATTGCTAAAGAATGGGAAATAGGGTATTCTGTCCCGTTATCTCTTCAAACTGGAAAAAGCACTTTTATTAAAATGAATTTCCAAAGTACACATTTGAGGTTGGATACGTTTAGTCAAGTTTGGTTCGGTAGTAACCAATCGTCTAGTTCAAGAAATTTCCTAGCCAACAAAAATGGAGGGATTGATATTTTTAAGAATGGTGCATTGTTTTCTAAAAATACATTTATACGGCTACCCGACACCGCAAATAGTGCCTCCACTAGCCGTGTTAGCTCCCTATTAATTAGAAATCCCTTAAATGATACAATTATTCATTATTTTTTCGGATCAAATGTAAGTGGTCCAGGATTTAACCTTCGAAATTTTAATGATAGTTTAGGCTTTTTACAACAGATTGGGCCCCGTTTATTACTCGATTCGATGTTAGGCGTTGGAGCAGGTACATATCAATCACATATAACCAATCATTTTAGTTTTAAGCATTGCAATGGTTTAGATAATTGGTACGTGAGGTGGAATTTATCGAAAAGACGTTTCTACAGTCATTTGATTACAAAAAATGGTGTGGATACCGCTCCAATAATTTCTCCAGTTTTTAGCAACCTAGACATTGTCCTGGATATTTTGGTTTCACCCGATGGCAAGCAGGTGGTACTTAAAGGAGTGGATACCCTCACCACACAATACTTCGACAGCTTGAGCATGAAAATGGAGTATGATTCTTCCTTTGCCATTCTGGCTATGGCTCATTTTGACAACTCTACGGGTTTGGTAACATCCATACATCCTTTTGATTCATTTAAAATGCATTCGCACTATCACAAAAATAATTATCTCAGAGAGGTATTAGGAGCCTCATTGGCTTTTTCTCCTGACCAACGGTTTTTGTACCATATTGAAAACGGCCATCGATATATTAGGTCAGGTGGGAATTACACCAATACGCATGGCACAGATTCCAGCGAACTTTTTCAATTCGAACTCATCAACGGTAGCTATGCCGGCCCAAGGCTTATAGCTTCATTTTATAATCAGCGTACGCGATTTCATGACATGGCTCGTGGGCCAGATAACAAAATACACATTCTTATTGGGAATGCCAGTTCTGGTGGTTACTTCAGTTTTAGTGGATGCAAGTTACTCACCATGCACGCGCCAAATGCAAGAGGAATAAATTGTTTGATAGGAGCGGTCCCTAAAGATACCTTACCTCTTGACGTCTCATATTTCCCTCGTCTTTCTCCCGATCAAATTGCGGAAGCCTACTTCTTTCACACCAAAGCCTGTGCAGGTGATACCACCTTTTTGTGGGTGGCCGATTCAACCTGTTTGGATAGCATTCAATGGAATTTTGGAGATTCGGGTTCGGGAAGTTTGAACTTTGCTACGGGCTTTAAAGTGCCGCATGTGTACAACCAATTGGGTACGTATCCCATTCAACTCATTCGCTTCAATAATGGTACTTTGAAGGATACCTTGTATAAATCCATTACCGTCGAGGGTTTTGATACCGTTCGCCTCGCTGCTGATACCATTCTTTGTCGGGGAGATTCTATTGGGTTGGTTACCAATCTAACTCATGATTACAAATTTTTGTGGCAAGATGGTTCTACCGATTCTTTGCTGGTAACTTTAGATTCTGGTTGGCATTGGGTAAAAGCATTTAACGAATGTATCCTCACCGAAGATTCTTTATATGTGCAGGATATTCGTTCGCCTGATACTTCCATGCTAGGCAAGGATACTGCCCTTTGCGCCACTTCATTTCCATTAAATGCCACATGGCCTTTGGCTTCTTACCGCTGGAATACATTAGACACAACAGCTTCTATTTCAGCTACTGCTTCGGGAGTTTATCGGGTAACTGCAACCAACATTTGTGGTGTTGGCGCAGATACCATTCGGGTAAACCTCCATCCTATCCCCCAACCCAATATTCCCGATACTTCGGTTTGTGTGGGTAAAACCATTCGCTTGTCTGCTCCATTCGATTTTACAACCCACATCTGGTCCAATTGGACTTCCAGCAACTACATTCTCATTAATTCTCCTGGCAAATACTGGGTTCGCACATCCAATCTTTGTGGTGTTTTTTCAGATACGTTTTTGGTAGCTTCAAAAGCTAATCCCAAAGTCGAACTTGGTTTTTCCGATACCCTCATTTGCGCAAATCAACCCTTGGTCCTTAATGCTTATGATTCAAATGCTACTTCGTATTTCTGGCGGCATTCGGGGAGTTCCGATTCTGCTGTTTCGGTTGCCGCAAGTGGGCTTTATCACGTGGCGGTGAGCAATGAATGTGGGTTGGTTATCGATTCGGTTTTGGTTCGGGCTATTCAATCTCCTTCAGTAAGCTTAGGCAACGATACGGCCATTTGTGCTTCCGATTCTATCCAATTGCTTGTGCTTGGTTCGCACGATTCGGCAACCTACCTATGGAACTCAACTGTGGTTGGTTCCAGCGCTTTTATGGCTAAAGATGTTGGGATTTATTCGGTTTTAGTAACTAACCAGTGCGGAGTTGGGGTTGATTCTGTTTTAGTATCGGAACTACCCAAACCTGTTATTCCGTTTTCTTCTGATA
>JAGQYO010000080.1 GCA_020435995.1 Flavobacteriales bacterium
GTCAGCTCAAGTGGATTGTATAAAACCACCGTTCGAAACTCTTATGGTTGCGAGGCCACTTCAAACGCGATTCAGGTGACGGCTTATCCAGCTACACCAGTTCCTTCGCTTCTTTTGACGGGCGACAGCGTGCTTTGTGCGGGCGATTCCGCGACGTTGAGTACAAACCTCAGTTCTGGACTATTGTGGTCGAATGGTGCAACTTCGGTTTCTACTAAAATTGGAAGTTCAGGTTCGTACCGTGTCATGTATACCGAAGCCAATGGATGTACTTCGTATTCTAAATATCAGTCGATTGTGGTAAATTCTGTGCCTGCAACGCCGGTAATTACCGCAAATGGTCCACTCGTTTTCTGCGATGGTGGAAGTGTGCTGTTAAGCTCATCGGTAGGCGCAAACAACAAATGGTCGAATAATGACACGAATGTTTCAATTTCAGTTACCACTTCTGGAAGCTACGCCGTGACCGTTAAAAATACATTTGGCTGCGCAAAGACTTCAACACCCGTTACCGTTATTAAAAACTCAAAACCAACGAAACCCTCTCTTTTGGTAACCGGTGACACTGTGCTGTGCCAAGGCGATAGCGTTATACTTTCTACCGCAAACGGAAGCGGTTTGTTGTGGAGTAATGGCCCAACCACGGCAAGTCAAGTTGTGAAAACTTCTGGGTTCTTCTCTGTGACAAAAACAGACGGCAACAATTGTTCTTCTACTTCTCGTCAGGTTCAGATAAAAGTTAATCCCAAACCATCAATTCCTGCGATTACTGCTAGCGGTGCAACCACTTTTTGCCAAGGCAATAATGTGCTTCTAACTTCTAGTTCTAGTGTTGGAAATATTTGGTCAACTGCGGATACATCCGCTTCGGTTTTAGTCGCTAGTTCGGGTAATTATTCTGTAAAAGTCCGCAACCAATTTGGGTGCGAAACTTCATCAGCAAACCAAGTGGTTACCGTAAATCCAATTCCAACAAAACCTCAACTTACCCTCGTAGGTGACAGTGTTTTTTGTAGTGGTGATAGTGCTCAATTGAGTACAAACTATTCTACTGGGCTTTCTTGGTCGCATGGTGGCTCAGCAAGTAATGTGACTGTACGCAATACTGGATTTTACTCCGTGACCTATACAAACGGAAACGGTTGCGCAAGTACATCTAGGGTTCAGGGCATTGTTGCGAATCCAAACCCAAGTATTCCTACCATAACAAATACTGGAGCGCTTACCTTCTGCCAAGGTGGAAGTGTATTGCTTACTTCAAGTTCGGCAACGAACAACAAATGGTCGAGTAATGACACGAGTAATTCTATACTCGTGTCCACTAGTGGTAACTACAGTGTAAACGTTCGAAATCAATTTGGATGTGAAGCTTCTTCGGCCAACGTGTTTGTAAAAGCAAATCAAAACCCTGCGAAGCCTACCTTATTGGTTACTGGTGACACCACCTTCTGCCAAGGTGATAGCGCCATTATTCAATCGAGTTACACAACTGGAATTGTTTGGTCAAATAGTTCAACAACTCCTTTGGTTGTAGCCAAAAACAGTGGCTTTTACTCGGTAACTTATACCGATACAAACAATTGTAGCGCTACTTCAAAATCACTTCGAATAACTTCTAACCCAATTCCTTCGCTTCCTACGGTTACTGCATCTGGACCCCTAACTTTTTGTGATGGAAATTCGGTAACTCTAAATTCAAGCGCATCTTCTGGAAACAAATGGTCGAGGGGTGATAGCTCGGCTTCCATTTTGGTAACTACTAGTGGAAATTACGCTGTAACAGCGTACAACCAATACGGTTGTACTGCAACGTCGGCAAATATTTTGGTTCAGGTTAATCCATTGCCTAGCAAACCCACCATCACCGCAAATGGTCCTTTAGCATTTTGCCAAGGAGATAGTGTAATTCTGGGTTCGAGTAGTTTGAGTGGCAACCAATGGTCTACCACGGATACCACACGAACTATCTATGTAAAAAGCACTGGAATTTATTCTTTAAGAATTGTCAACCAAAACGGTTGTCAGTCGCCATTGGAGAATGTAAGCATTACGGTTAATCCTATTCCGAGTGCACCAGTGGTTACGGCAAATGGGCCTATTGGCTTCTGCTTGGGAGATAGCGTTCGCTTAACATCTAATTCGGTAAATGGAAATATCTGGAACAATGCCGATACGAACCAGTCTACCATCATCAAATCATCAGGTAGTTACTTTGTGAAGTTGGTAAATCAACATGGTTGTGAGGCATTATCCAATTCCATCACGGTTTCAGTAGGATCACTGCCCAATCAACCTTCCATTAGCTTGATTGGAAGTTCTACATTCTGTCAGGGAGATAGCGTTACCTTGGTGTCAACGGCTTCCCTCGGCAATCGTTGGTCTACAAATGACACAAGTCAGTCTATCATAGTCAAGAACCCCGGAAAGTATACCTTAAGGAGGTTTCAAAATGGATGTTTTAGCAAGGACACAAGCCAGTTTGTAACGGTGAATCCGAATCCTATTAAGCCTACGATTTCTTACACAGGTTCTACTACTTTTTGCCAAGGAGACAGCGTTCAATTGTTCTCTAGCTCTTCTACTGGAAACCGCTGGAATTCAAATGACACTGCATCAACTATTTTGGTTAAAACCACAGGTCAATTCAGTGTAGAAGTGCGAAATGCTTTTGGTTGTAAAACAACCTCTGATGCGCTTTTGGTCAACGCAAAAGCGATCCCTAGTACACCATCAATAAGTTTGATTGGCAAAAGCAAAATGTGCCTCGGAGATAGTGTAACCTTAGTATCCAATGGAAGCAACGGCAACCGATGGTCAACGGGAGATTCGAGCAACAGCATTGTTGTAAAAACGCCCGGTACTATTTCTCTCCGAACCTTAATGAATGGTTGTTATTCTGGTGCAGCATCGCAACCGATTGTGGTCAATTCGAAACCAAGTGCTCCACTTGTTTCATTTACAGGTGATACAACTTTCTGCCCTGGGGATAGTGTGATGCTCCATTCTTCTTATACTTCTGGTAATAGCTGGACAGGTGGATTTACAGCTAATTCAATTTCGGTGAAGCAAACTGGTTTATTCCAAGTAACCTATACAGATACCAATGGTTGTTTTGCGATCTCAAAAGCAATAAGCACCCGAAAATTTGCTGCGCCTCAAGCCCCTTATGTTTCACCAAGTGGAACGGTTGACTTGTGCGAAGGAGATTTTGTAGTCCTTAAATCTGATGTTACAAATGGAATTGAATGGAATTCGAATCAAAGCAGGATGGATACGCTCACTGTGAACTCAGCGGGCAATTACTTTGTTACCCATACGGATGGAAACGGTTGTTCCATTGTTTCAAATTCGGTTTCAGTTTCTATTCTGCCTGCGCCTAGCAAGCCTGTGGTGACTCAAAATGCACTTGATCTTGAATCTAGCGCTGCAGCGAGTTACCAATGGTCGTTTGGAGGGACTCCACTTGCTGGTGCTATTGGTAAAACTCATCGTCCACAAAACAATGGTGTATATCAAGTAAGTATTGCTGACGGCAATGGCTGCCGAGCCACTTCCGCTCCATTTACTTTTAATGCGGTGGGTATCGAAATGGCTGACTTGGTTGAATCTTTCAAACTTTATCCAAACCCATCTAATGGATCGTTTACTATGGATTTGCAAATGGCACAATTGAAAAATCTAGAAGTTGTGATTTATTCAAGTCAAGGACAGGAAGTTCATCGTGAATCCATCAAACCCACAGAACTCTTTGTAAAACGCGAGTACGAATTACAATACCTGCCGAGCGGCATTTACCACTTCGAATTGATAAGCGATGTGGGTAAATACTCTGGTAGATTGAACATCAATAGATAGACTAAAAAGCCCCGAAATTCGGGGCTTTTTTGATTGGTTGGGGTTGGTTCGGTTGGGTTGCAAAAGCAAAATGTATTCGGTGGCATGTCACTTCCCCGCCTGTACCAAATGTCGGGCAGGCCCGCCTGAACACGGGCAGGGAGTGCTTCGACCGAAAGGAGAAGTGAATCGAGGAGTTGACCTTTTCAGCCTTTGCCTTCTAATCTTTTATCACGCACTTTGCGTCACATACTTTACGTTATATACAACTCCAACTAACATTTTATCTTTTCAAAGACAACATTCAATTAATCAGTTTTCTTCCTACATTTACCTTATGATTAACCGTTTAACAATTCTCCTGGTTTCAATACTTGGCCTATCATCCTGCCACAAGCAAGTAATTGAAGAAGTAAACATCAGAACTAAACCAATTCCAAAGGTGATCGATACAACCCCTAAAGTCATAGAGCCTTACTTCGTTTATAGAAACCATTTTGATTCAACTTATGACGATCAAGAGAATTGGATTTTCACACCTCGTCCAAATTACAATACATGCTGGACCAACATGACTTTGTATGTTCCAAAAAATCGTCCTACATCAACTCGACCGGGAATTCATTTACTTGTATATTTTTATCCACCTTGTTCTACGCGGCACATTGTCCTTCCAGTTACTCGAAAATTTGACCCAGAATTAGCCAAACCCAATTTTTCCAAAACTACTGTTTCGATTTTTGGATTAGAAATAGACAAAACAGAATCTGGAACGGTAAGTTTTGTGATTCAGAAAGATTCAGCAGAACTAATTCTTGTGCTAACCAGATCTCCTGCTCATCACAATTCACCTCTTGTTATTTCTTGGGAACCGAGGAATAAGGAAAATCCTGTGTCGGTGACTTTTGACGGTGTAGTGTATCATGATGTTGTTGCAACGATTAATAAAGTAGGCTCTTCCACATTGAATTTACAATTCAAAAGCGAATTAAAAATTGAGTCAAAAGAATCAGAATTCCATAAGAGTAATATTTATTTTTCTGGCATCGAAATGAATCTCTGGGAATGAAATCTTGTATTCTCATAGCAGGAATAATTATCTGCCTTTGTAATGCATCATGCCACAAAGCCAAACATGAACTAATCAACACCAAAAGCACTTCTGACTCTTCAAAGTTCACAGAACCCATACCTTACTACACCTATGGAATTGACTTTGGCTCACAATCAAATGACACAGCATTATGGCGAGTCGAAGGCAGAAGCCAGACAGGAGCTTTCAATAACTTTTCTGATGAAAAATGCTCCAATTTTGTTGGCTTAGTTTCCGAAAAAGGATTGGTTGTAAATTCCCAATTCACCCTGCGGAACTGTCCTGTTCATTATTTTATGGGGGTTGCTGTTAGGTATTTTGAGCCAGTTCTTTACCGCAAGGACCTTTCAAAAATTGAATTGAAATTAAAAGGAATTTCCAACCTTTTTCACCCATTTTATAAGGTTAATTGTTTGATAGATTGGAACAACTATTCCTTTAGGTTCTCCCTACCAAAAGCTTTCCCCGAAGATCGAAACAGCGAGTTAAGCATAACCTTGATTGCAGATACCGCGCTGAATTCAGTACGCTACTTCTACAACAATTTGAGCGAAGGAACACTGGATTTAGAAGTAAAAAAAACTAAGTCAAAGGCGTTGAAAGTAGAAATCCAAAGCCTGCTTGAATTAAAAAACAATTCACTTTTAGATGGCCCACTGCGAGGCGAATTCACCCTAAGGGGCTTTGAGATGCAGTGCTACGAGTGAATATAAAGAACTTCATGAAAACCTATAGGTGAACCTAGTGTTGGAATAAATGATTAAAAAAGGACCTGATAATTAACCCGCCATCTCACTCAATTCCAGCCAGCGCATTTCCTTTTCTTCCAATGATTCAATCACGTTTCCAAGCTCTTCTGAAAGTTTCATCATTTCCTTCGAATCTTCTATTCCCGCATCAAACTTCTGATTGATTTCTGCTTTGCGTTTTTCGAGTTTTTCAATCTCTTTTTCGAGTAACCCAAATTCTCGTTTTTCGTTGAACCCAAATTTTTTAGGCTTATCCACCGGATTGGTTTGCTGTACTTCCTTCACCTCTTCAAGTGCGTTAGTACCACTCTCCGACATCTTTGCCGCGGTAGGCATTTCGGTATTTTTTTCCTTTTTCCACTCGCGCCATTGGCTGTAATTTCCTGGGAAATCTTTAACTGTCTTATTGCCTTCGAGCACAAAAAGGTGATCGACCAACTTATCCATAAAATATCTGTCGTGGCTAACAATCAGCACACAACCCGGGTATTCCAGCAGGAAATCTTCCAGCACATTGAGGGTCATAATGTCCAAGTCATTGGTAGGCTCATCGAGGATCAAAAAGTTAGGGTTCTTCATAAGCGCCTTCAGCAAATGCAACCGTCTTTTTTCTCCTCCACTTAGCTTTTCTACTTGGTTGTAGTGCATGTGTTTTGGAAAAAGAAAGCGCTCTAAAAGCTGAGCTGCAGAAAGTTTTTTACCCCTCGCAAGCGGTATGTATTCCGCCACTTTTTTTACAACTTCCAATACCCGATCATCGGGTTTGAACGCCAAACCGTCTTGGTTATAATAACTCATCAAAACCGTTTCACCCAACACCACTTTACCCGTACTTGGCTCTTCGTTTCCGGTAATGATATTCAACAAAGTAGTCTTCCCTACCCCATTCGGACCAATGATGCCCACCTTTTCACCGCGTTGAAATTTGTAAGAGAATTTCTCAAACAGGGTTCTATCGCCATAAGTCTTCGACACATTATGAAACTCAAGGATTTTACTTCCCAATCGTTCCATGTTCATCTCCAATTCTACTTGACCGTCTTCAATTCTCTTTTTGGCAATCTTCTTTATTTCATAAAAAGAATCGATTCGTGCTTTTGACTTGGTTCCCCTAGCTTTAGGCTGTCGGCGCATCCATTCTTGCTCGGTTCTAAATATGTTTTTTGCTTTGTCAATTTCGCTGGCTTCGCTGGCTTTTCGTTCATCACGTTTTTCAAGGAAATAAGAATAGTTCCCTTTGTAGGTGTACAAACCAAAATCATCCATCTCAAGTACCACGTTGCACACGTTTTCGAGGAAATAACGATCGTGCGTGACCATCAATAAGGTGATTTTTTCGGTTACTAAGTAGTTTTCTAGCCACTCAATCATTTCTAGATCGAGGTGGTTGGTAGGCTCATCCAAGATCAAAAAATCAGGCTCGTCAATCAGCACTTTAGCCAATGCCAATCGCTTAACCTGACCGCCCGAAAGGGTTGATATTTTTGCATCGAAGTTGGCTACTTTCAATTCACTCAAAATAGACTTCACCTTCACTTCATGGTCCCAAGCTTTGAGTTCTTCTATTTTGTCAATTGCATTTTGAAAACGCTCATCAACGATTCCATGCTCCAAACAATCTTCGTAATCTCTAACTGCTTTTAAAATTGGGTTATCACCTTGAAAAACAGCATCCCAAATCGATATGTTTTTATCGAATTGTGGGTCTTGAGAAAGGAAGCGAACCATTATATCCTTCCGCCAAACCACCTGACCAGAATCGGGTTCATCTAAGCCGGCAATCATGTTGAGAAGCGTTGATTTTCCAGTTCCATTTTTGGCCACAAGGGCCAGTTTTTCACCTTTGGCCATGCCAAACGACAGCGATTTCAGGATCTCCCGATCGCCAAATCGCTTCGATATATTTTCTACAGATAGATAATTCATTTGCGTTTGCAAGATTAATGGAATTGCTTGAACGAATGACGGCTGTTGATGAAGAAGAAATATTGAATTATTGAGTCCATATCCTTGAATCTAGAGTCTTTCGTCTTACCTCAAGAGTCTTGGGTCTTGGGTCTTGAGCCTTGGGTCTTGCCTCTCGTGTCTTGAGTCTTGTGTCTTGTGTCTAAAAACTCATTACTGGCAACTCACTACTCACTACTCACCACTGGCAACTCACTACTCGCAACTCACTACTCACTACTCACCACTGGCAACTCGCTACTGGCAACTCGCTACTCACTACTCACTACTCACCACTGGCAACTCGCTACTGGCAACTCACTACTCGCTATTTCTCATAATTTATATACCCCAGCTTTCGGTACACTTTTACAAACTTAGCTTGCAATTCTGGGTCTTTCTTGAGTGCATCACGATAGGAAGAAACAGCTTGAACAAATCCTTTTTTGAACTCAATTGGGTTCACCAGCTTTTTACCAAATTCATCTTTCTCAATCACCTGATCGAAAATAGAACTCAAATAAAACCGGCTTTCCGATTTGGTGAGGTCGTCATAGGCATAATAACCTACGGAGTGAATACAAGAATTTCGAAATTGAATAAAGGCACGCAATCGCTCTTTTGGAATAGGAAAAAACTCAAAAAGAAAAGACTTGATTCTTTTGAATGACTTTTGATTAAGCAGTTGGCCGCTATAAAACCTTGACATAAGATCAATTCCCGTCCAAAGCATCATACAATAGCTCTGAGAATAAACCATGTCGGCATCCTCGAGTTGTTTGAGTTCGTACAATACAAAATCCAATGTGGACATGTTTTCTTCGGTGTAGGTGTCACCAAAGAATACACCTTCAAGGTATTCATAGCTTACAGTTTCTGGCATCTCTTTATTTCTCTTTTGTGCCCCGAAATTAGCGTTAAATAATCTACTTCTCGATACATTTTGCTTTTTTGATTGGCATCAAAAAGCAAAACACTTCCTGCCCGACAGATGGTACAGGCGAGGAAGTGACAAATTAATAATCCACCCCCCGATAAGTTTGTTCCTCTTCCTCGAAATAAATACTCAAATAACTTTTGTAGCGCGATTCCATTACTGAAAGGTTTTCGAGGCCTTCCTTTACAGCGCAATGGGGTTCGTTGATGTGCTGGCAATTGTTGAATTTGCAATTGGGCAATAACCTTCGCATTTCTATAAAATAATGCGAGAGCTCTTTTTTATTCATATCGATGATTCCAAATCCTCGAATTCCTGGTGTGTCGATGATATCGGCTCCAAAACTCAAGTGATGCATTTCGGCAAATGTCGTTGTGTGTTTTCCTTGTCTGTGGTAGTCAGAGATAGCTCCAATCTTTAATTTTTTGTTAGAATCTAGAGCATTAATCATCGAGGATTTTCCCGTACCAGAATGACCAGCAAGCATGGAGGTTTTTCCTTTCATCGCCTCCTTAACGGCTTCAATTCCATGTTCATTTACAAGGGACATTTCGAGGCATTGATATCCCAGTTTTTCATAAGTATACTTCCAAATCAAAAGGTCTTCTTGGTTCTTTGTGCTCAGCAAATCTATTTTGTTGAATACCAGAATGGGATTAATATGATACGCTTCTGCATTACAAATCAACCGATCTACAAATCCCATAGATGTTTCGGGGTCTCGGAGCGTTACAAATATCAAAACCTGATCGATGTTGCTCGCCAAAATGTGTGCTTTTTTGGAAAGGTTAATCGATTTTCTGACAATGCTGTTGTGTCGCTCTTCTACGGCAACAATGTAGGCAATTCCATCGGGTTGAATTTCAATCTTCACCCAATCACCCACCGCAACGGGGTTGGTCGATTTTATTCCTTTTACCCGAAAGTTGCCTTTCAGTTTACTCTGCACCAAATCCCCCGCTTCGGTCCTGACCATATTTAAAGTACCCGTGCTTTTTGTAACTCTTCCGCGCATGTTGGGCCAAATGTAAGGAGTACCCGATAAGTAGAAATGTATTTTACTGAAATTCAAGAAACATTTAAGCAGCTTTGTCACTTCCTCTCCTAGCGACTGGTAGGCCTGCCCGAGTTCAGGCGGGCCTGCCCAACTTTTGGTACAGGCGGGCCTGCCCGACTTTTGCTACAGGCGGGGAAGTGACATACTTAAAATATCTTTCCAAATTATTCTTCTCTTATCTTTTACAATTACCCAATTTTACAGACTATGAAAAAAGTAAAGTTGATCTGGGATTTCCGAGGCCCAAACGCTGATAAAATTGCCGAACATCACGAAATTCATTTAAATGAGTTCATCTTAACCAAACACCTCGAAGGGTGCGAAACGGGGGTGGAACAACTCAGTGAAATGTTCTCCATAGCGTTTATTATAGTTGATGAAAAACATACGATACCCTTGCGCGATGCACTCAAACCTCACAGGGGCGAGTTGGTTGACGAATAGGAGTTTTATAGACTGAATATCATTTGCTAATCCAACACCAAGCATTTCATAATCACCTCATAAGAGACACAGCATTTTTAAGGTTAGAAAGTGGGGTGTTGCCAATTTCTCACGCTGCGTTTGCCACACTTTTATATAATTGAGAGTACCCCTATTGACAAGTTCCTAAAACCTCCTAACCGTTCCTGAGAGGCTGGTGATTGAATAACTAGGAAATGCAGTGCCTACCGGCAGGCAGGTAAAACAGAAAAAGGTAAAATGTAAGATTCACAATCCATTCAAATCAACCTTAGAATTTCGATGTTGTTTAAAACCAAATGATTTCTCCAGTTTCGAAATGACACCAATGTTTTGTTTTTAAAAATGGAACAAACTCTGAAAAAGATTTTAGTCCTAGTTTGGATTTAATGGCTTGAAGAGTTGATTTGACGGTGGATAAACTTATGTTTAGCTCCTTCGCTATCAAACTCTGACTCTTCGAAGAAATATACAAATTCAAAATAACAACATGTCGGCCAGTTAGGCCATAATCGGAAGGGGCGGATAAGTCGATGGCGTGCGTTCTAAACGCTTGGTGTAAGATATTGTCATAAGCATGACCACCGTTGGCAATAAGGCCCATCATTGATTCGAACAAACTAAAGGATAAAACTGGATGAAGCAGGTGAAAAGGTAAAAAAGCGGTTGGAAAATTTAATTCATGGGCTTCTAACATAATTACAATTTCAACCTTCGCCGCCACGGTTCTCAAAAGCTGAAAATTGTGATTCGAGAGTTGGTAATCGCTCACGAACAGAATGTCAACCTGATAATCATTTATTTTTTGTTCTATATCAGATATTTTATAGGAAGTAAATCCTTCAGAAACTATTGAACTTCGTTTGATCAGGTTCCTAATTTGGTCGTAATTCGAATTTGTGCTTAGCATAAGGCCAGCTTCGTAAGGAGTGTTTTTCATCGCAAGTAGAATTAGTTGCTCCAAATATAAAATCTTTAGGTTTTACCCCCCCCCGATTTTATTTATTTACCTGTTTTACTGCTAGTTACACTTACTTCAACCATTCTTTAATACGCTTTTAGTGATACCTCCAGTAGTCCTAAAGTACTATTGGGGCACATCCCAAAATAGTACTTTAGGACGGTTTTCAATTTCAAAATTTCATACTAAAGTACTATTGCAAACCTCCTAAAACCTCCTAACCTTTCGTTAAATAAAATACCATGAATATTAACTGGCTTTATCTTCTCCATCTTTTCTGACTTCCACCAACTGGCTTCAACTTTACCTATGAAAATTAAATAGTAATTAAAATTTAAATCGAATTAAAATGAAATATTTTTTTACAGCTGCCCTAGGTCTTTTCCTTTATTCAGCAGCATTTAGTCAAACTTGTAATTGTACAGGAACAGATATTAATTTATACAACACCACTTCGGACAATTTCGTTGTTTACCGCTCTGACGATGCAATCAATACAGGTTGCCCAAATACCCCATCTGGTTTTCCATTTCTTTGTACGGGCTACACTCCTTTACCTGCAGGAGCCAATATTTGTTTAAATACTTGCTCAGGATCGTCAGGCTTTAACTTTTCTGACATTACTATTGCTGCGGCCGAAGACGTTAATTGGTGGAATATATGCGGTTCTATGACGGCAGCAAAGACCTTGGCTCTTAGTTTTAGTACCACAGGTACATACGGCGCTCCTATTGAAGGTTGCACTTCCAAAACTACAT
>JAGQYO010000081.1 GCA_020435995.1 Flavobacteriales bacterium
TTATCTCGTTTTTGTTCTTTGGATACCAATATTCTAAGGCAGTTGATGTTCGAAATTGGTTATAAATCCAACTTTTGTATAAGAAGTACCTCACGCGCTGAAAAAAAAGCCTTTTATAAGGAAAGGCACAATAATAAGAGACAAAGGCGGGTCTTAAATCTGGAACATATTGGGCCGTTATTTTCGCTGCCCGCTCGTGGTTTTTGCCATCCGAATATTGAATCACCTCTTCAATTATTCTTTCGCGCTCCTTTTTTTTGTGGCCAAAATCGTCAATTTTACCGGTTTCGTAGTATTCCTTAATGGACTGCTGAAGTTCATCTTGGGATTGAACAATGGTTGAACCTACAAATGCCGATTCTCTGATAAAATCTATACCCGAAGGATTGAGCAATATGGTGGTTTTATTCAACAACCAAGCTTCTATGGCAGTTCCACTATCGTAGGCTATCCACAAATCTGATATCGCGATTAGCTCATCAATTTTATACTGGGTATTTACCTCCTTGTTTGAAACGAACACATTAGGCAAGTCCGTGCAGCCTTTAAACTCGGATTGGTCAACATGTCTCACCAAAGGATGAAACCTTAAAATAAACAGTATGTCAGGATTTGCTACAATCAACTCCCTGTAAATCCTGCGCATCATCCTTAGGTCATTGCGGTGCATTTCGATTTGTACGTCGGTATAATTGCTTAAAAACCGATCCCTAAATGCGCTAAAATATGCCTCGTCTTCGATGTGGTAGAATATGCCCCATGAGGCAATGCCTATCACCCTCTTGTAATTGTTCAGGTTATTTTCTTTGAGAAACTCACCCTTTGATTTATAGCTCAACAACTTGTAGCGATCAAACCCAGTTCCTCCCGAAACTTGAATCTTATCTTCAAGTTCGGGGTATTTTTCTAAAACAAAACCCTTGCTTCTTTGGTTCCACAAGATCAACACATCATTTAACAGGATCTTATCTTGCTTCCACCCCCACAAATAACCGTCTAAGTTCTCTCTTTGGTAGTTCCCTTCGGTAGTTAAGGTGACAATTTTTACACCGAGCTTATAACACAACTCAACTAAGAAAACATTTTGTGGTGCACCGTGAAAATAGGACATCAACAATACCTTGGGCCTGTATAAGAACAGGTTCCATAAGGCCTGCTCGTGGTAGCAGGTACGTACCTTGAGTTTAAAGCGTTTTCTTAGAGAGAGATAAACTGGGGTAATGATATGTCTGTCCCTATCGTAATTAGGATGTTCTACGTTGAGAATATCGACCATGACCCATTCTAGTCTTCAAGTCCGTTTTTGGATACATTGTGTCTTAGTTTCCAATTCCCTGAATCATCCTTTCCCCACAAATGTGGAGATCGAAACTCATCAGCCAAACGATGGAATTTTTCTGGGTCCATTTCAATGTATTCCATTATTTCACTGAAATAACGATCTGGAAACTCACCATCAAAACGATTGACCAAGGCCACCCCCTCCTCACGCGTAATGTGCTTGTTTCTAATTTCTTGAGATGCATCATAAGTTGCCCTCCCTAGACCAAATTTGATAAAGGTGGTGTAGTAGTGGAGGTCATCTATTTTGTCATCAATGCTGTTGTATTTACTGTAGGTACCTTGGGTTCTGAAAGGGCGCGCTTTGAATCCTGTATTCTCCACAGCATAATAATAAACCTCCTGTGGTGTCCATTTTAAATAATATCCTAAATAATGAACCTGAATATCACTCCCTGCGAGCTCTTGCTCCGTAGGTGGTAAAAATGACATCACATCTTGGTGTTCAACGTTGTATTTCTCACGCAATTCTTTTAATGACAATCCTGCCAAAAAAATATCGTCCAAATGCTTATAGCTAAAAAAGGATTTGTCTCGAAGAGAAGTACTCGTATCCGCAATAGGATTTCCGTACTCCGCTTCGTTTTCACCGTAAAAAATCAAGGAAATACCATACTTTGCCGCCAATTTGGGAGCCAAGTTTTTTTGACCCAGCATAAAAGTCTGAAAGGGGTGGAATAGGTTTTCTATTGAAAGGCGGGTAAGGAGTTTCATCACTTTCCCATTGCGGTTAAATGATATGTTATCAAAACCACTGTCAATCCAATTTTTCCAATTTTTATAACCGTAATCGGTGTACAGAATTGGAGGCCAAGTAATGGTTAAAGGATTCATCCCATACTTGTACTTGAGTACATGCGCTTGGTAGGCGCTATCTTTACCTCCGCTACCAGGAACCAAACAATCATAACTTCCATCTTTGGAGCGATACTTATCCAAAAGTTCTAACAGTTTATCTTCCCTTTCCTTCCAATTGATATTTTCCTTGTTTTCAGCTACTCTACAGGCATCACAAACCCCATCTTCATCGAGATTCATCGTTGTTTTTTTGCTGTCTTTTTGATGTTTCAACTCAACCGCTGACGCAGGTCTTTGGTTGCTGATGACACACTTGGTACAAAACTTCACCTCTTGGGGCAAGCCGTAGTATGCTTCTAGTTTTTCTGACATTATAATAAATCGTTTTGTTTAGCCCAATTTCGATATAGCGAAATTCCTTTTTCCCCACTTTTTTCTGGGTGAAACTGAACGGCAATAATATTGTTTTTCATTACACCCGAACAATATTTTAACCCAGCATAATTTGTTGAACAAAGAATTTCCGAGTCATTTTTCGGAGAAACATAGTAAGAATGAACAAAATAAAAATATTCACCTTCAGTTACTGAATCCAATATGGTATCCTTCCAAGGGACCCGTTCTGTGTGAACTGTGTTCCAAGAAATTTGAGGCACTTTGAATTTTTCTCCACCCTCTGAAACATTTGGAAGTTTTTTAACTGTGCCTGCCAACAAACCCAAACCCAATTGATTACCAAACTCCTCACTCTCTTCAAATAAAAGCTGTAACCCAAGGCATACGCCGAGTAAGGGTACACCCGCTTCCACTCTTTCCTTGATAATTGGCTGAAGGTTTAATTGGTTGATGTTGTTCATCGCTTCACCGAATGCTCCAACACCTGGAAGAATCAAAGCGTCAGCCTTTCTAATCACCTCAACATCATTTGAAGTAATGACTCTTAGACCTACATGATCACAAGCGTGCTTAACACTAAATAAATTGCCAAGCTTATAATCTATAATAACAGTAAGTTTTTCCTTCATATTATGTTATTGTCGGCAGTGAATTCCTGCATCCCTCAATTCACCTTTTATCTGTTGAATATTGGTAGATTGGATGTTATTAAAACTTCTTGAATTCCGCAAAAATTCGGTATTCCCCTCTTTATTTTCGGTATGTATTGGTGATTTTAATTGCTTGATGGTTTCGTAGTGAAGAAGTGACGCAACAGACACTGCATCTGCACCGCCAGATTGTATACCTTCTATTATATGCTTTATTGTACCTACTCCTCCGTGGGCAATAACAGGAATTCCAGCTTGCATGGCTATTCTACTTATCAAATCTATGTCAAAACCTTCACCCGTGCCTTCTCGATCAACCGATGTGATGAGAATTTCACCTGCACCCAAGTCCTGGACCTTTTCGGCCCATTCAAAAACATCCACACCGGTATATTCTCGTGCGTTATCCGTATAGGCCAAATATGTTCCATTGCTTTCTTTGATGGCTTCAATAGCAACAACAATAGTAGAAGACCCAAATTTATTGGAAGCTTTTTTTATTATTTCGGGGTTCTTAATTGCCGCTGTGTTCAAACACACTTTATCCGCTCCCGCTCTCAGCACCTGGTTGATGTCTTCAATGCTCCTAAGTCCACCTCCCACAGTGAGTGGTACAAATATTTTTTTCGCGGTTTTTGAAATAATCTCACTTAGACTGTTGCGTTCATAAAGGCTTGCAACCACATCCATAAACATAAGTTCATCTGCGCCGCTCTCGTAATAATACTCTGCAAACTCTTCTGGTCTCCCAAGTACCCTAAGTCCTTCTAGGTGGATTCCCTTCACTAAATTCGGCCCTTTGATATCCAGCCGCGGAATTATTCTAATAACGCTCATCGTAACTCTTCCTACACAGATTCAATCAAAATTGCAATTCTTTATTCTATCTCGAACAAACTTAACCGGCACACCATAATAAACTGAATTCGAATTACAATCCTTAAGTACAAGCGAACCTGCGCCTATCACTGAATTCTCACCAATGATAACATTATGTCCAACTGTAGTTGAGATTTCTATAGCTGTTCCTTTTCCCACCTTTACGTTTCCCCCTGTTACGACGTTAGGCCCGACACTAGCAAAAGCTCCTAAGTCATTTTCGTGATCTAAGCTCGCCCTCGTATTAACGATGGTAAAATCTCCAATTTGAGAATCTGAATTGATCACACATCCAGCCATTATCGCAACACCAACACCGATTTTAGTTTCAACTCCAATCTGGGCCGATGGGTGAATTAACGTCGCAAAGCAATTTAATGGGAAAATGTCTTTTAGTCGCAAGAATATTTTATTTCGGATGCTATTATCGGCTATACCAACAATGATCTTCAAGTTTGGATTATCATCGAACATTTGTTGCAAATCTAAATCCGTTCCAAGTACAGGTACGCCACAAACTTTAGAACCTATTGAAACTTGGTTGTCAATTAAACCAATTAAATTAAAATGGTTCATTTTAATAGCAATATCAATTAAAACCCTTGAATGTCCTCCAGCACCAATAATTAATAAGTCGTTTTTCATTATTCTGCCTAATTCGAATTACGCTGTAAATGGTAGTCTTTTAAATAATCAACGATTTTTTCACTGGCTGTACCGTTTCCATAGATATTCTTTCTGTCCAATTCTGGCTTTAAATGAAGTGCTTCTATGGCCTCTAATATTTTCGCCGCCTTAATCTCGACATTGACAATATTATCGCCCTGAGTTCTGCCTTTTTGGCGATCTCCAAGATTAATTACATACTTCCCAAAGGATGCGGCTTCAATTATTCCACTAGAAGTATTGCCTAATAAAAATGAACTGTAATTCATACAACTGTAATAACCTCTTGTTCCAAAATTTTCAACCCCACAAATATTTTCGTTTTTCCGAATAAAATCTTGTAATAAACTTCGAACATGAGAACCCATCGTATCTGCGTTTGGCATGGTTATCACTATTTGGAAATTCTCGACTGACTCCAATGCTGAAATCAACTCCAAGGTATATTCATGATTCTTTTCTAAGAGTACGGTTTCTGGATGAAACGTACATAAAATTGTCGGTATTGATAAATCAATATTGAAGATATTTTTAAACTCTGAAATTGTATATAAATCAATTTCACTTAGGTTATCAAGTGCAGGGGCCCCCACGTTGTATACATGCCGGCTGGTTCCAATTATTTCTGTCACTCGGCTTTTGTGCCCTTCTGTTGACGTGAAATGAATGTCTGAAAGTGAAGACAAACAATGTCTGAATTTATCATCTATGGCACCCAGTGTAGTTTCTCCCCCATGCAAATGTGCCACTGGAATATTAAATGGAACCGATGCCGATATTGCTGAAAACATTTCATAACGATCTCCTAAAACAATAATAAGGTCATAAGAGTTAGAATTCCAAAGTGATGCAAATTTGATCATAGTAAGGCCCATTGCGCTGGCAATCGACTCTGCTGAGTCTCCCAAAACCAATGACTCAATTTTATGTGCGACCTTAAACCCCTCTTTTTCAAATAACTTAAATGTATTTCCAAAAAAAGACGAAACATGAGTTCCAAATACAATTATCTCAAGATTAAAAAAAGAATCTTTTTTTAGCCTTTTAATCAATGGAAGATAAATGCTAAAATCGGATCGTCCGCAACTAATTAAAGCGATTTTCATATAAAGTCACCATCTTTGAGCAGGTCATCTTCCGCTACATTATTTTTTAACTCTCTACCTTCATAAGATTTATAAGCCATAGGTGAAATGCCGCTTCCAGGTCGTTTCATAACAAAGTCACTCAATTCTAAGATATGACCCAACTTTAAATCTTTGCTGTAATGAATACTTTTTCGAGCAACAACCATGTTCTTCTGCTCGGAAGGCGATGGTTTCTTTTCTCCATTACCCATTGCTTTTTCAATATTTCGAATACATTGAACCATAGTTCTCAACTCTTGTGGTTCAAGTGATGCAACGTGATCTGGTCCATCCAGTGTCCTGTCTAGTGTAAAATGTTTTTCAAGTATTTTTGCTCCAAGGCTTACAGCAGCAATGGGAACTTCAATTCCAAGCGTATGATCTGAATAACCTACATTCAACTTAGTAAAATCCGCAATGGTTTTCATTGCATTCAAATTAACATCGTCAAAGGGTGTTGGATATTCTGTATTGCAATGAAGTACAGTTATTTTTTCTGTCTCCGTTCCACCTGAAATTAGAACGTTCGCGGCATCAACAATTTCCGCCATTGTCGACATTCCCGTTGACATAATCAGATTCTTATTAAAAGAAGCTATTTCCTCTAACAAAGGTAGGTTAGTAATTTCGCCCGATGGAATTTTTATTGTTTCCATTCCCATTCCCATTAAAAAGTGTAAACTCTCATGATCAAACGGTGTCGATAAAAACTGAATTCCTCTTTTTTTGCAATAATCATTTAAAAGATAATGAGATTCATTGTCTAACTCTAATGCTTGAAGCATTTCTAGTTGAGATTCATGTGTATTCGTATTGTTTTTTTGATAATCTGCCTTTGTCGCAAATTTGGATACCAGATTTTTAGCTTTGAAGGTTTGAAATTTAACGATGTCTGCACCGGCTTCTGCCGCTACATCAATAAGCTTTTTGGCTATTTCAATATCGCCATTGTGGTTTACTCCAGCTTCCGCAATAATCAAGGTTTTGTTATTCATTCTTCGTTAAATCTTCAAGTGATTTACAAACTCGCATCACATCTTCTTCTTTTAAATCAGTGCTACAAGGAATGCACAAAACCCTTTTATATATTTCTTCAGAAACTTCTATTCCAAAGGTTTCGCAATCCTTAAACATAGGCAGTGTATGCATCAATTTCCATACTGGTCGCGCTTGAATTCCGCGTGCACTCAATTTCCTGGTTAAGTCCATGGGATGCATGGCATCCAACATCAAGGGATACATCCAATAATTGGACTTGCTATGTTCCTGCTCTTCATACATGCTCATTCCAGAAACTTTTTGCAGGCCCTTTACATAATACCCGTGGTTTCTTCTTTTTGTGGCAACAAATTCGTCCATCTGCTCCAACTGTCCAACACCAATGGCCGCCAATACATTCACCATGCGATAATTATAACCAATTTCATCGTGGTCATACTCAACGGGATCAGACTTGGCCGTAGTGCTTATGTGTTTGGCTCTATCTGCTAGTTTTTCATCGTTGGTAACAATCATTCCACCTCCACCAGTGGTCATAATTTTGTTTCCATTAAAACTAAAACATGCCAACATTCCGAAACTTCCCGTTTTAGCACCCTTGTACAAACTGCCCAAACTTTCCGTAGCATCTTCTATTACGGCAATATTAGCGGTTTTACAGATCTCTAAAATTGGGTCCATATCCACGGGATTGCCAAATGTATGCATTGGAATAATGGCCGAAATTCTTTTTCCACTTGCCTTGTTATAAGTTCTCCCATCAACCATCTTACATTTCTCGGTAACAAAACTTTTCAAAACCAGTGGATCAAGACCCAAGGTTTTCCAATCGGAACCCAAAAATATGGGCTTTGCGTTACAGTAAGTTACGGCGTTGGCAGGAGCAACAAAGGTTAAATCTGGTACAATGACCTCGTCGCCTGATTCCACTCCCGCCAAGATCAAGGAAATATGTAACGCAGCCGTTCCATTAACAACTGCAACGGCTCTTTTTACACCAACATATTCCGCAAACTTTTTCTCGAAGTCATCAACATAACTACCCACAGAGGAAACCCAGCCTGTTTTTATGGCATCCTCCACATACTTCCATTCGTTTCCAGATAAATTGGGAACACTTAGGGGAATAAAATTATTCGAAGACATTTTTTCCTGCTTTTAAATAATCAACATACCATGCTACCGTCTTTTTCACCCCAACCTTCCAATCTGTCTTTGGCGCATACGACAGCATTCTTCTTGCTTTGGATACATCTGGGCATCGCCTAGAGACTGAACCCGAATGGGCTTCTACATTTTCATAACTGCCTTCAAAGCCCATTAATGATCCCATATATTGTACTAATTCTCCAATGGTTATTTCAGCAACGTCATCGCCGATATGGAAAATTTCACCATCGGTGTTTTTTGTTTCCATGGCGGCAACAGTCCCATTCACAGCATCGTCGATGTAATTGAAGGAACGGGTTTGGTCATGGCCGAACAGTTTAAAGGGTTCTTCCTTGGCTAAAAAGCGCTGAACAACCTGTGGAATCACATGCTTGAATCCCATTCGCGGTCCATATACATTGTGATAGCGAACAATGGTACATTCAAAATGATAAGCTCTTGAATACTGAATAAAGCCCGATTCGCCAAGCATTTTGGTTACGGCGTAGGTAAATCTTGGATGTCTAATGTCGTCAATACACAGTGGCACTTCTTCTGGGGTGGGAACGGTATAGTTAAACTGTTCTACAGTACCTGCGTAACACTCGCTAGTAGATGTAAATACAACCTTGCCCACATTTGCACCTCTCAGCCACTCAAGTGTATTAAATATAAGGGCTGTGTTAATTCTAATCAGTTCTTCAGGTATTTTTTGGGTGTATTCCACCCCGACTACAGAAGCCAACATATACACTTGGTCATAGTCAAGTTCCAGTTGTCGATATGTTTCAGCATCGGTACAATCCCCAGTTAAAACCTCAATTTGATATTTATCAACCAGAGCCGAAAGAACCTCATCCTTTTTTCCGCGAAAAAAATTATCCAAAATAGTGATTTTGTACCCTCCTTTTTCACAAAGATGTTGGCATATATTTAATCCAATAAAACCTGCTCCGCCTATCAATAATACTTTCTTCATTTTATTTTACTCTCCCTATTTTCACTCAATTTTATTCAAATATCACCTCTTCCGATGACCTTCACGGTATTCTTCTGGGCGATTCGTATAATTTCTTCTGGTGACAAAATGCCCCAACAATCCAGTACAAATAAATCCTTTTTTGTTTCAAAAAAATTAATCAAACCAATATTATTTCTATAAGAGGAATGGGCTGTAGATATAAGAACTACATCGTATTTTTTTTGAAATATTTCCTCCAAATCAGTTTCAATCGCTAGTTCAAGTTCATCCCAATATTCAAGGAATGGATCATGTAGGGTTAATTGAGCTCCAGCTGCCAACAGTTTTCTACATAAAAGTTCAACAGGCGTGTAGCGGGTATCGCCTACATCGTTCAAGTAGCTTATACCAAGCAACAATACGCGTTTTGAAGATAGGCCACCTTTCACATTATTCTCAATAATATCGAAGGCTCTTAACGGCATTCTATCGTTAATTTGAACAGCTTGCTCGGAATTAGAAAGTCCTTTTTCGCTTTTAAACATGGTCTTTTTCGACCAACTTGCCAGCAAGGGATCTTTGGTTAAACAATAACCCCCAACACCCAAACCCGGCATCATAATGTTCTTATGTGTTGGGCGCATGCGAATGGCCTGAATAACCTCATAAATATTTACTCCAGCTTCTTCGGCATAATTGCTCCACTCCTGAATAAAGGCAATATTCATTGCTCTAAATGAGTTTTCTAAAACTTTGGCCATTTCAGTAGCATGGGTATTCGAAAGCCTTGTAAGCGGATACTCATCGGTTCTGATTATGGTCTTTAAAAATGCTTCCACTTTGTTGGCACTTGGCTCGTCAATCCCAGAATAAACGCGGTAAAAATTTTGAATCGAATCAATATACTTTGGGCCAGGCATTACCCTTTCGTAGCTATGCCCGATATATCCATTAAAAGAAATCCCTCTTTGACCAAACTCCTCTTCAATAATTGGTTTTACAACGAACTGACAGGTGCCTGGAGGAACCGTGGTTTCCACCAAAATAAGCACATCAGGTTGGCATGCCCTACCGATGGATTGAATGGCCTTTTTAAAACCACTTAAACTAACATCGTAGGATTGAAGTACTTTTTCATCACTGGATACCTTATCTACATCGAGGTTGATATCGATGATAATTACATCCGCTTTTTGGTAAGCATAGGTACTGTGGGTGGCTAAAAAATTGGATTTTGACCGCGATTTTTCAAAGTACTCCATCACCTTTGGATCAGAAGAAGCTATAGGAAACTCACCTCGGTTTAGCGCATTGATTTTTTTAATGGCTTCCTTCGTTGGTAAGTCAACCCCAATCACGGCATACTCTTCGGTAATTCCATTGGCACATACTAAACTCATTACGGCACCTACAAAGCCCAAACCTTGCACCACCACCACCTTTTTTCCCTTGTTGTTGGATAGGAAATCATCGATCATCTGTGAATCAGTTGCTTCCATTATGTTTTGGTCCTTAGTCATTAAATGTAATATATCCTTTTTGTATAAGAAATTCGGCAAACTCCCAATCTAATTTTGTATCAAGATCAAGAGACCTTTCTTCAGGCATCACAACCTTCTTTAGATGTTTTAATTCTGCAAAACTACTAGCATTTACAATGCTCTTGGCTTGAATCGCATAAACGGCACCATTTACCTCATAAACCACCGGAACATCCTGCCTTCGTGTGGCATGATGCGCCTTTGATTTTTGCAGCCAGCCGAGTGAGTCTTCTTCGTACAGAATATAATAGGGATTTGAACTCGCCACCTTTACAGTTAATGCCATATCGACCGCTGCTTCGCAAGCCAATATGGTTTTTTCTACATCTTCCTTGGCTCTAAAAGGAGAAGTAGGTTGTAGCAGAATCACCTTTTCGTAGAAAATCCCTTGGGCTTGGTAGAACCCCAAGGCGTGTTGAATCACTTCAAAACTCCCTGCCTCGTCGCTTGCCAAATAATCCGGGCGCTTAAAGGGAACTTTTAAGCCAAGACCCTCGACCACCTTCACAATGGCATCATCATCCGTAGAAAAACAAATATGCTCATCAGGTACAAATTTCCTCGCCATCTCAATGCTGTAGGCTACAAGTCGTTTTCCTCCTAACAACTTAATGTTCTTTCCAGGTATTCCCTTCGACCCACCCCT
>JAGQYO010000082.1 GCA_020435995.1 Flavobacteriales bacterium
GTGGAGCCATTGTGCCGAGGCAGAAAATGTACTTATCAATATAAGTACGACAACTAGTTTTTTCATTTGGAATTAAATTTTTTCCAAATGTCAAACGAATTTTCCAAATAAATCAAAATATGGGTTTAAATAGCAGGTTTACAGTAAGTTGAGTGGTGTTTATTTTTGTCGTTTTGCGACAAATGTTAAAATATTGGTAGTAAAATTGACATTATTTGATTTGAAAAAACCAAAATTTTAGTCCAAAATCGGAAATTAGAATTTGTTTGGAAACAGCTCCATGATTTTTTTCAGTGCTGCAAATTCGGTTTTACAAAAAGTAGTAGTGGGTTGATATCCAGATGTTAGAAACGGATTCACGTTGCGAATATGTAAAATGTACTTTACAAAATGTTTAACGGAAACCAGAAAAGGAGCGAGTTTAGTTCTCTTTATCGCGAACTTCTTCTACCTTGTTTACAAAGTATTTGGTATCCCCAAAGAAAGACCATTGATAGAATTTTTCTTCGTAGTAAAGTTTAACCCGAACCCCATTATCCACTGCTTGTTCGATAGCTTGCCGCACTTCGTCGTTGCTTTTTCTTACAGAGAAATCCCACATAGAAGTAGCATCGCCATCACTGGAGTCACCCGAAATGCCGCCGGTATGCATTTGACCTTCTATTGTTTTAATTAAAACACCTTTTTCAGTCATTTTGATAATGGTACCTACTCGATAGCCGGTGCTGTAATTGGCGAAAAACACAATGTAAATGCTTCCTGCAACAACCAAAATGCCAATAATTGATGCCCAAATTTTAAATTTTTTCATTGTTTTTTCTTTTTAATTAATCATTCAATTTCAAGGCTTCGATAAGGGCATCTATTTTGGTTTCTGCGGCTTTGTCGGTGGTTGCCAAATCATTTTGCTGTTTCATGGATCCTTTTACACTAAAATAGAATTTGATTTTAGGCTCCGTTCCCGACGGGCGAGCAGTAAACCTACTTCCATCTTCTAGTACCAATTGAATCACATTTGATTTTGGCAAATCGATGCCCGTAATTTTACCCGTCAATAGGTTTTTGGATTCACGGCTTTGGTAGTCGTTGAGTGTGACGGCCTTAAGGCCGGCGAGCTCCATTGGCGTATTGCTGCGCAAATCGTCCATCATTTTTTTGATATCGGCGGCACCGCTCAATCCTTTTTTAGTTATCGAAACCAACCGCTCTTTGTAAAACCCAACATTCACATAAATTTCTGAAAGAACGTCGATAAGGGTTTTGCCCTTTTTTTTCGCTTCTGAGGCTGCTTCGCAAATGACCACGGACGAAATCACTGCATCCTTGTCTCTTACAAAATCGTCGATGAGGTAGCCATAGCTTTCTTCACCACCAACAATAAATTTCTCCTTGCCTTCTTTTTTGCGAATGAGTTCGGCAATCCACTTAAAACCTGTGAGCGTGTCATAGCTTTTTACGCCATAAAATTTGGCTATGTCGGCCATGAGTTCGGAGGTTACAATTGTTTTACATACAAATTGGTTTCCATCGAGCATGTCGGCGTTTTTCCATTTGCTCAGCATGTGGTTGAACAAGATCGCAGCCGTTTGATTGCCGTTAAACAGTACAAAATCGCCATCATTTCCTCTAACCGCTATACCAACTCGATCGGCATCGGGGTCAGTGCCTAACACGATGTCATAATCTAGCTGCTTTGCCCTATCAATAGCCAATTTCAAAGCTGCTGCTTCCTCTGGATTAGGAGACGTAACAGTTGGAAAGTTTCCATCAGGTATTTTTTGTTCTTCCAGTACATTGATGTGTTGGTAGCCAAGCATTTGTAATACTTGAGGTACTGCTTTTACACCAGTGCCGTGTAGGGGCGTAAAAACCACTTTTAACTCTGAGTCGTGTTGTTCACTACAAACGGAGGCAATGCTCTCCCAATACATCTTATCGGCATCCTTTCCCAATTGAATGATGTTGTATGAGCGATAGTCAGTTTTTACTTGAAGTGGTGAGGTAATTTTTCGCACTTCGTCAATTACATTTTTATCGTGTGGAGGCACCAATTGTCCGCCGTCGTCCCAGTACACTTTGTATCCGTTGTATTCTGGCGGATTGTGAGAAGCTGTGATTACTACACCACTTTTACATTTGTATTTTCTGAGGATGAAGGATAATTCTGGGGTAGGGCGAAGGCTGTCAAATAAGTAGGCTTCAAATCCATTGGCTGCAAAAATTTCAGCAATTTTTCTGGCGTATTCCAATGAGTTGTTTCGGCTGTCGTGTGCGATGGCTACACGGATAGCCTCATCTGGAAATGATTTTTTGATGTAGTTAGACAGTCCTTGAGTTGCCATACCAAGCGTGTACTCATTGATGCGGTTGGTTCCAACGCCCATGATACCACGCATTCCACCTGTTCCAAATTCCAAGTCTTGACTAAAACACTCGGAAAGTTCCGTCCCATTTTCATCGATGAGTTGTTGCACTGCTTTTTTGGTTTTTTCATCAAAACCAGCTTTAAGCCATTGTTTGGCGCGCCCTATAGTTTGCTCTGTATTCATCTTATTTCAATGAGGCTAATTGTTCTTCCAAGATTTTAATTTTTCCTTCGGCGTCGGCTTGTTTTTTCCTTTCTCCAGCAATAACTGCCTCTGGGGCATTGGCAACAAATTTTTCATTCCCCAATTTTTTCATCACGCTGTTCAAAAAGCCCTTGGTGTATTTCAAATCTTCTTCAATTTTTTGCTTTTCGGCTTCGATATCTACGTTGCCTTCTAGTGGAATAAAATATTCGTTGGCTTTTACCATAAAAACGTAAGCTCCACTGAGCTTGTCCGCAACATATTCAATCGATTCGAGGTTGCCAAGTTTCGAAATCACAACGTCCAAGTTTTTGTTGATGGGCTCGTTTTCTTTGGCAAATAATTCTAAAGAATTTTTTTGTGCAATATTTTGCGACTTTCTAAATGTGCGGATTTCGGAAATAGCTGATGCGGCCAATTCAAAATCAGCCAATAGCGCTTCATTGATGCTTTTTGCTGCAGGCCAAGCACTTATTATCACACAATCGCCTTCTTTTCGATCTCTTACCGTATGCCATACTTCCTCGGTAATAAAAGGCATAAATGGGTGTAAAATCCGCATTAAGTCTTCGAAAATCTTTAAGGTAGACTCCAGTGTTTTGGCGTCGATTGGCTTCTGATAAGCTGGTTTAATAATTTCTAAATACCAAGAACAAAAGCTATCCCAAATCAATCGGTAGGTAGTCATAAGAGCTTCTGATAGCCTAAACTGATCGAAGTCTGAATTGATACTCTGTAAGGATTCTTGAAATTTGTTTTCGAACCACTCAATAGCCAGAGCAGAGTGGGCTGGTTGAGGAATTGCATGATCTACTTCCCAATTTTTTACCAGTCGGAGGGCATTCCAAATTTTATTGGCAAAATTTCGTCCTTGTTCGCATAGGGCTTCGTCGAACATCAAATCGCCACCCGCCGGGGAAGACATCAAAAGCCCGGTTCTTACACCATCGGCTCCAAATCGCTCGATCAATTCAAGTGCGTCGGGTGAGTTGCCCAATTGCTTAGACATTTTTCTGCGTTGTTTGTCCCGAACCATACCTGTGAAATACACATCCTTAAATGGAATTTCACCTTTAAATTCCAATCCAGCCATAATCATCCGAGCTACCCAAAAGAAAATAATATCGTGACCTGTTACCAAGGTGGCCGTCGGGTAGTAATACTTGTATTCACCTTCGGGTTTTTCAAAACCATCGAAAACAGAAATAGGCCAAAGCCAGCTCGAAAACCACGTGTCCACTACGTCTTCATCCTGTCGCAAATCAGATGAAGTTAGCGTAGGCTGAGTTTTTTGAAGAATAACTAGAGCTTCGTCTGCGTTTTTTGCAACGGCAAATTCGCCATTGGGTGCATACCACGCAGGAATCTGTTGACCCCACCACAGCTGCCGGCTAATACACCAGTCTTTGGTGTTTTCGAGCCAGTGTCGGTACACATTTTCAAATTTTTTCGGGTGAAATTTAATCTCGCCTGAAAGCACGGCGTCCAGAGCTGGTTTGGCCATAGCTTCCATTTTTACAAACCATTGCGTGCTCAATTTGGGTTCGATAATCGCCGAAGTTCTTTCTGACCTGCTTACCTTGTTCTGAATTTCTTCAACCTTCACCATTTGGCCCAGGGCATCCAAGTCTTTCGAAATAGCTTTTCGGGCATCAAAACGATCAACACCAATGTATTTTGTGGCGGCTTCATTCAGCCTGCCTTTATCATCAATAATGTCGATTACCTCTAAGTTGTGTTTTAAACCAAGGTTATAGTCATTTACATCGTGGGCTGGCGTTACTTTCAAGCAACCAGTTCCAAATTCCATATCCACGTATTCATCGGCAATTATGGGCACCTCGCGATTAACCATTGGAATAATGGCTTTTTTGCCATGCAAATGGGTGTAGCGAGGGTCATTCGGATGAACACAAACCCCAGTATCGGCCAATATGGTTTCGGGTCGGGTAGTGGCAATCGTGATAAATTCTTGGCTATCTTTTATTTGGTATTTAACGTGGTAAAGTTTCGAGTTTTCTTCGGTGTAAATTACCTCTTCATCGGATACAGCGGTAAGCCCCTCTGGGTCCCAGTTCACCATCCTAGCACCTCGATAAATAAGGCCTTTGTTGTATAGGTCGATAAAAACTTCTTCTACTGCAGCGCTCAGCTTGGGTTCCATGGTGAAACGGGTTCGGTTCCAATCGCATGATGCACCCAGTTTTTTGAGCTGTTCGAGGATGATTCCGCCGTATTTTTCCTTCCACTCAAAGGCGTGCTCAAGGAATTTTTCTCGACCTATTTCCTCTTTTATAATTCCTTTTTCGGCCAGCATTTTCACCACTTTGGCTTCGGTAGCAATAGAGGCATGGTCAGTGCCTGGTACCCAACAGGCGTTTTTACCATTCATTCTAGCCCTGCGTATGAGTGCATCCTGAATGGTATTGTTGAGCATGTGGCCCATGTGTAAAATGCCCGTTACGTTAGGCGGAGGGATAACGATGGTGTAGGCTTCTCTTTCGTCAGGAGTAGAGGAGAAAAAACTTTCCTTCATCCAGTGTTTGTACCATTTTTCTTCGATTGATGACGGAGAATATGTCGATGAGATTTCCATGTTTTACTGCCTAAAATTTGGGCGGCAAAAGTAAGGATTAGATGATGATTTTGCCTTCTTTTAAAAGGGGTTTGTTTCGGGCTATTAGTTGTGAGTTTCCACTTGTGAGATTCCTGTTCCTAGTTGTTTTGCATCAAGCAAGCTCAAGCCAAGCCCTACGTGCGGGAAGCACAACCAGTATCCCATATCTAAAATCCAATATCTCCCATCCAAAATCCAATATCCCCATCTAAAATCCCCCATCCCCCCGTTAAAGTTTTGTTAAGCCACTTTTAACACAAAACGCTTAGCTTACATTTGTTTGCATAAAATTTAGAAAAGAGAATAGATATGAAGAATGCAATTATAGCCTTAGCCGTATTTTTTGCCGGTGCATTTAGCGCTCAAGCACAATTAAACATTGAAAGTGGAGCAAAAATCGAATTTGAAAAAGAAGTACATGATTTCGGCAATCTTACCCAAGGTGGTGATGCTACCACAGAATTTAAATTTACCAACACGGGAAATGAGCCATTAATCATTTCTAATTCTCAAGGATCTT
Source organism: Flavobacteriales bacterium (assembly GCA_020435995.1). Classification (GTDB taxonomy): domain Bacteria; phylum Bacteroidota; class Bacteroidia; order Flavobacteriales_G; family Salibacteraceae; genus JAGQYO01. Next base: position 5,708 of record JAGQYO010000082.1, read on the forward strand.
GCGGTTGTACCGTACCTTCTTGGCCACGTGAGCCAATCGCGCCAGGGGCTAGCAATGTAATTAAGGTTAAGTACGATTCTCAGCGTTTAGGTCCAATTAACAAGTCTGTTACAATTACTTCAAATGGAATTAACTCTCCATCTACGGTAATTCGAATTAAAGGTAATATAACACCGCCACCTGCGAATGCTGCTCCAGTAAAAGAGGCTTCGCCAATGGCACCCAAGAGTAATTAATAGTGAGTATTTACAACTGGAAAGGTCGTTTCAGAAATGGGACGGCCTTTTTTGTTTTTATAACTTCCTAATTAGGCTAATTTTGCCAGCCTTAATAATGTAGTTATGCCTGGAATATCGAATAAAGCTAGACAAATGCCTTTCTCACCAATACGAAAATTAGTTCCGTATGCAGAAACGGCCATAAGCAAAGGAAAAAAAGTTTTTTTTCTCAATATAGGACAACCTGATATTGCAACCCCAAAGAATGTACTCGACAAAATTTCGAATCATAACCTCGATGTAATTGAGTATTCTCATAGTGCTGGATTTGAGTCGTACCGAAAAGGCTTAGTTAAATATTATAATGGCGTAGGAATAAACCTAAGTCATGAGCAGATTATTGTAACAACTGGAGGTTCAGAGGCCTTGCAATTCGGGTTTATGTCTTGTTTTGATCCCGGTGATGAGGTAATTATTCCAGAACCTTTTTATGCGAATTACAATAGTTTTTCGATCATGGCTGGGGTAAAGGTAGTTCCAGTTACTGCTAAAATTGAAAATGGATTTGCCCTTCCGCCGATTGAAGAGTTTGAAAAAAGAATTTCGCTTCGTACCAAGGGAATATTGATTTGTAATCCAGGAAACCCCACGGGATATTTATATACCAAAGAGGAACTCGAAAAACTTCGAGAACTGGTTCTAAAATACAATTTGTTTCTTTTTGCTGATGAAGTGTATCGCGAGTTTTGCTATGATGGGAAACAACATCATTCCATTATGAATTTGGAGGGCCTAGAGCAACATGCTATTATGGTTGATTCGGTTTCAAAAAGGTACAGCATGTGTGGTGCTAGAGTGGGAGCTTTGGTAACAAAAAACAAGTACGTGTTGGAAACCGTGATGAAATTCGCTCAAGCTAGGTTGAGTCCACCTACTTTGGGGCAAATAGCGGGCGAAGAAGCGCTTAATACGCCTCAGTCTTACTTCGATGAGGTAATAGAAGAATACGTAGAACGAAGAAACACCTTGGTAGATGCACTTCATAAAATACCAGGAGTAAAATGTCCCAGGCCGAGCGGTGCTTTTTATGTGATTGCGGAGCTACCCATTGATGATGCGGACAAATTTTGTGAGTGGATTTTGGAATATTTCGAATACAACGGTAAAACGGTGATGATGGCTCCTGCTTCTGGTTTTTATTCAATGCCCCAAGCGGGCCGTAACCAAGTAAGACTGGCTTATGTACTTGAAAAAAATCACTTGAAAGAAGCGGCAGAAATTTTGGGCAAAGCGCTTGAAGTATATAAGGATGCAGAAATGGTAACAGCCAAAATTCCTACTTTATGATGAAAGTTTTTATCCTGTCCCTAGCCATGTTATCTGGCACTGTTATTTGTGCTCAGGTGGGCGATCAATTTCCCATGCTTATTGGTCAAAAAATAGATGGAAAGGCAGTGGATCTTCCAGAGGGGACTCAAGGTAAGTTTACCTTACTTGGAATGGCTTGGAGCAAAAAAGCAGAACCTGCATTTGAATCTTGGATAAATCCTGTATACAATAAGTTTATTGCCAAAACGGGCATGATGGACGACGTATACGATATTAATGTGTTTTTTATTCCAATGTTTACAGGAGTGAAAAAAGGAGCGATGGACGATGTAATGGACAAGATGAAGGCAAAATCTTCGGAAGAGATTTTCCCTTATGTGTTGTTTTACAAAGGTGAACTAGAGCCCTATGAGGCGAGCCTTAAGCTAGAAAACAAGGAGTTTCCATATATTTTTCTGTTGGATAAAACCGGAAAAATCGTATGGAAAACCAAGGGTAGGTTTTCTGAAGATAAGATGTTTGAAATGGAACAAATTATTTTGAAATAATTATTGCAAAATATTGCATTGAGAGTTTAAATCAAATTACTACTTTTGCCGTCCGTTTTCAGGAACGGGTAAAACAAAGATGCAATGGCTAAAAAAGGAAACAGAGTTCAAGTTATTTTAGAGTGTACTGAGCACAAAGAAACTGGCATGCCAGGAACTTCTCGTTACATAACCACTAAGAATAGAAAGAATACTCCAGAAAGAATTGAGATTAAAAAATTTAATCCAGTTTTAAAGAAATATACAGTTCATAAAGAAATCAAGTAATTGATTTATAAATTATTGAATCATGGCTAAGAAAACAGTAGCAGGTTTACAGAAGAAAGGAGCAAAGGATTTCACCAAGGTGATTAAACTGGTGAAGTCAACCAAAACTGGTGCTTATGCTTTTAGAGAAGAAGTTGTACCGAAAGACAAAGTTCAAGAATTCTTGAAGTCTAACTAGAATAAAATACCGCAAGTAGAAAGCTCTCCTCGGGGGGCTTTTTTTTGCTCCAATCCATACCTTTTTTCGCAACAAAGGGAAATTGATAAATAGCACTATGGGTTTTTTCGGTTTATTCAACAAAAAAGAAAAGGAAGTTCTCGATAAGGGCTTGGAAAAAACAAAAGAAAATGTTTTTGCCAAGTTGTCGCGTGCCGTTGTTGGTAAATCGAAGGTAGATGACGAAGTGCTTGACAACCTTGAAGAAACGCTCGTAACATCGGATGTAGGTGTAAACACCACCCTCAAAATCATTCAAAGAATAGAAGAACGAGTAGCGCGCGATAAGTATGTGGGCACTTCTGAATTGAATTCAATTTTAAGAGAAGAGATAAGTGCGCTTCTCGAAGAGAATAACAACGCCAATGCTACCGACTTCAGTTTGCCAGAAGACCAAAAACCCTATGTGATTATGGTTGTGGGTGTAAACGGTGTGGGTAAAACCACTACGATCGGCAAACTTGCTTATCATTTCAAAAAGTCGGGTAAAAAAGTGGTGCTTGGTGCATCAGATACGTTTAGAGCAGCTGCGGTTGATCAAATTAAGATTTGGGGAGATCGTGTGGGGGTTCCTGTAATAAGCCAAGGAATGGGTTCAGACCCTGCATCAGTGGCTTATGATACCCTTGAAAGTGCGAAAGCAACACAGGCCGACGTGGTAATTGTTGATACGGCTGGACGCCTTCACAACAAAGTAAACCTCATGAACGAATTGTCCAAAATCAAAAAGGTGATGGATAAGATTGTTCCCAATGCTCCTCACGAAATTTTATTGGTATTGGATGCTTCTACAGGTCAAAATGCCATTGAGCAGGCCAAACAATTTACTGCAGCAACTGAAGTAAACGCTCTGGCCCTTACCAAACTTGATGGTACGGCTAAAGGTGGTGTTGTGATTGGAATTTCTGATCAATTCAAAATTCCAGTAAAATATATCGGTGTAGGGGAAAAAATGGAAGACCTTCAGGTATTTAACCGAAGTGAATTTGTGGATTCTCTTTTTGGTAAGAATTAAAGGCGTTTTAAGTTTTAAATTCAATGCCCTCAAACAATTCATTTGGGGTACATTTTAAACTATTAATTATCAAGAAGAGAGTGTGAACTGTACATACTATTTTCCCGTTTTCTATTAGCTCTATATGTTGTTGGTTCTTATCACATCTGTAAGCTAAATCAGCTTGACTAAGTTTTTTGTCGATTCTTATTCGCCTAATATTAAGGCCAATTTTAAGTACCAACTCTTTCTTTTTCAAAACTTCTTGACTTACAAGCCAATAATGTGTATAAGAAAAAATATAAGCTACATACTATATATTAGCAGAATTATTTTCATTCTATCCACGACGTGAAATAATTACTTTTTTTAATAATATTAGTCTTTAGTTTATCAAAGATTACCAATGGGCAAAACTCACTGTTTGATATCAGATTCATGGATTCACCTACATATGGTAAGTGGAGTGATAAACCTGGTGCACGACAGGCAGTTGAAAAAGCAAAACAAACGCTAGAGTTAGTTTTCCATTCTCCCGTACCGATTCAAATCGAAGTGCGCCTGTTTAGTTTTAAAAAATGGAAAAAAGGCAAAGATTTTAGCAGCGTTTTGGCTTATACAATTAATGATGGAAATAGAAAATGGGGCAACGTTATCAATAATACTACTACTTCATTTATGATTAAGGATGCTTGGTATCCAAGATGCCTTGCTGAAAGACTACAAGGAGCCGAATTCACACCTGGTCATTGGGGGCCTGCCTTAATATATTTTAATGTAGATCAAGATTTTTCGTTCGCGTTAAGCCCGCCACTTATAGGATTGAATTACATGTTGGTGGGAGTTGCAATGCACGAAATTCTGCACGTCATGGGCTTCGGAACTACCGCTAAAAGGGGAGATCGTGATATCATAATATCACTGTATGGCAAGGACCCTATGGAGTTTTTTATTAAGAATAGTTCAGGAGGAGCTATGGCTTCTAGACCTGTTTCAGGGCAATCCTTGGAGGATTTTGTCCAAAGTGATGACCTTGGTTTTACGGGAAATGCTGCAAAGCGGGAGAATTCTGGGGTACCTGTGCCTATTCACGCCCCTCCTATTTTTGTTAGTGGGAAATCTTGTCAACATATAAAAGAAGGAACGTATCCTATTGGATCGAATAATAGCCTCATGGAACCTGATATCGCAAAAGGTTATTTTTACGAACACATGGGAGAAGTTGGTGTGGCAATGATGAATGATATAGGTTGGAAAGCTATTCTGGGCATTGACAAATTGTCTCTTAGCGAAAATCAGATTAAAGTCTTTCCCGTTCCCTGCAAGTTAGGTAACCCAATTCAATTTGAATTTGGAAATTTGGAAAATGAGATTAATAAAATTGAGTTGATTGATCAATACGGCGTTTCAACCTTATTGCCAAAACCGGTTAGTGGAGAAACATATTGTGCTTCCCCTTAATTGTGCCAGAACGTAAATAGGATAAGGAGTAGGATTGGTTCTTTGCTTTATAAAACGAAAAGCAATGAATATTTTA
>JAGQYO010000083.1 GCA_020435995.1 Flavobacteriales bacterium
GCGAACAAAACCCAGATGCAAAGCTGGAAATAAAAACTTCATTGTTTGATTACCAAGCTCAAGAAAATGGGCAATTCGTATGCTTTGCAGGCCCGCCAGCTCTCAAGATATCTGGTATAACTTGGAATCAGTCTCCCGTTGGAAATTACAGCTGTGATCCTTTTCCATCTCCCGTTTCCAACTTATTTGAAGCGGCAATAGCATTTAGTTCCAACAATTTTGCACCTACAAGAAGAGTTACCATAGACCCCGATGGGCAATTGGGCATAGGAAACAATCTGGACCCAACTGAAGACCTCGATGTAGATGGGCACATAAGAATGAGAACTGGAGCTCAAGCTGGATACGTTGCTGTGAGTAATAATGTAGGTACCATGAGCTGGCAAAGTCCATCGAGTTTAGGAATTGGAGGGTTTTGGCAAGCCATGACCATGAGTTCTCCTGGATCAGGACACATCATGAATTTAGATAATGGTGAAGTACATATCGGAAAAAAACCATATGCCATGTTTTTTCGTCCATATTGTTCAGAGTTACTTTACAGTAACATAGTAAAGGAAGGGGATGTAGGGATTTTCTTTGGTCCTACTGAAGAAATACCAGGAGAGCTGTTTCAAAACGAACCAGGGTTTGTAATTGCAGCACGAAATACAGCAAACGGCAATACAAATGGGCTTAGAATGGACTGGAATGGAAATGTTGTAATTGGAGAAAATTATTCCATCAAAACATCAGAACCATACAAACTTGCTGTGAACGGAAATATCATAGCAGAACTCGTTAAAGTAAGATTAAGAAATTCATGGCCCGATTACGTTTTCCAAAGAGATTACGATTTAATGAGCTTACCGAAACTTGAAGAATACATTAACAACAATGGCCATTTGCCTAATGTACCTTCCTCAACTGATGTTGAAAAAGAAGGTGTTGACCTTGGTGAAATGAACCGTATCTTGCTACAAAAAATTGAAGAACTTACACTCTATGTTATTGAATTGGAGAAGAGAATAAAGTAAAACGTGAAATTGAGTTTGTTCTATATGGTGGTTATGTTTAATTTTTTGTCAATGCAAATTAATGCCCAGGAAACTTTGGCAACTAAGGAAAGCAACCCTGAAAATAAAAACACTATAGGACTTAATATGGATATATCTGTTAATAGTGGATATTATTATTCTCCAAAATTTACATTGATCTATGAACGCTTCTTGGTAAACCTCAGAACCGTTCGATTTTATCCTCATATTGGAATTGGTTATGGTGCTCGAAAAAGCATAGCTAATCGAATTGGTAGCGATAAATATTATATACCAGGTTTACTGGTTGATTTATTTGCCGGAAGTGAGATTGGATCCAATAAACTAAGATGGCGAGTTGAAGGTGGGATCATGCTCGCTCAAAATGATCCTTATGTAAGTTATGCTATGCGAGGTGGGCCCATATTTAACTTGTTAAAAAACATTCACCTATCGCTTTTATTGGGTTGCAATTATCATCCTGTTGAGAGATTGGCAACTTATAATTTTAACGGGTATTATCAAGATATCCCACCGTTAAATCTAGCAATCCGTGGAATTATTATGTTTTAAATAATGAGAAACTGCTATTCTTCTATCCTTTGGATTTCATTTTTTATTCTCTATGCATTTAGTCTAAAATGCCAAAAAATGAACGAAGAAAGTTATCGAGGAAAGAACCAAATTATGTACAGTTACATAGCAATGCCAAATTACAACTACTATCACCAAGATGGCACCTTTTTGTATCCTAAGCCATTTGTAATATCGTATGCCAGGAGAATCTTGGAATCGTCAAACTATAGTGTTTCTCCACAAATTGAATTCGGTTGGCAAAACGATTACAAATTATTGTGTAACATTTTTGGATCATTTGAAATTGGTGGTGATAATGTACGGTGGAATCTGGCATTAGGAACTCAGACGGTACTTTTTAGTACCCTTAGAGATACAAACAAATTTTCTCAACCTTATACCAATCCTGAACAGCAATCTTTTTACCCAGTAACCGCAGATTTGTCGGGCTTTACTGGCCCAACTTTTAAGCTTTTAAAATACCTACTGATTAGGCCTCAAGTTGGGTTTACTTATGGTCGCCAAAACTATTCTGATACATCATGGGATCTAAGATTTATATATAGAGTTTCGGCAGGATTTGAATTTTAATTATGAAAACAACTATACTGGTTAGTATCATTTTTATGACATTGTCTTTTCCCGCATCTCTGATTTCACAAGAATTAAAGCCAAAAAAAGAGATTAGAAAAAATCAAATTTTGATTCATTATATAAATCTTACCGATACTAAGTTCCATGAAGGAGATGGCACATTTCTGTATCCCAAGTTGTATTTAGCCTCTTATTCACGTGAAGTTTTAGTGGTTAAGAATATACATGTATCGCCCCAAATTGAACTGGGATGGTCCAAAGACTACGGAGTTTTGGCCAATTTTTTTATCAGTAATGAAGTTGGTCTTAACGCTGTTCGTTGGAACTTTACTGTCGGAAGCCAAACTGTTTTATTCAACAGGATGCCCACAGATCCGCATGGTAATCCAATATATAAAGATTTCGATAAAGTTCGTTTTAAATACGTTCAAGCCGACATTACTTTACTAACTGGACCTACTTTTAAGATTCTAAATTTTCTTTTAATTCGGGCTCAGGTAGGTGCCTTTTATGGGCGTTTTCATTACTCTAGGGTAAATCCAGAATTGAAATCTGTCTTTAAAACAAGTGTTGGATTCGAGTTTTAAATGTAATTCTATGAAAATATATGCTATCATTATCCTTCTAATGCTGAGCAGACATCTGACTCAAGGTCAGGTAAATATTATAAATAATTGGGATTTAGAAAATTGTAGTTTTCCGACCGCAGTTTGGGAATTCCCAAAGGATGGAACTATTAATTCGAATAATGAAACACCCCATTGGGGAAATCCAGTTAAAAAGGGGAGTGTCCTAAATCCATCAAATTGGCCAATTGGAGAAGTTGCGAAGAATATTAAGTATCAAGGTGAGCATGCTGTTCGGCTTTCATATTATTATAAAGAGCGGACGTTATTAAGGGATAAAGATGAGAGAAGTTATGCGATAAATAAATTACCCTATTTAAATCCAAATCATGTGTATGAATACACTTTTATATATAAACTCGGAAATAGCGAGAATTATTTTGATGCAAACAAAGTTGGAATTGTTTTTAGCACAGATCAACCTTCAATAGAACAAATTAAAAAGGGATCAACTCTATCTGATTGGGGTTTTATGGACGATTTCTATGTTGTCCATTCGGAAAGTTTATATCTTGGTTCTGGGTGGTATAAAACAACCAGAAAATTTGAAACGCCTTCAATGTTTTCATACCAATATGCAACGTTTGGTCATTATGCTAAATACAATGCAATAGATGGCGGTGATTACTTGTACATCGAAAACTTTGAATTGATTGATCTTGGCCCAATTGAAGACCAATGTAACACGCACAAACTCATTTCAAATGCAAATCACATCACGTCGCATGTTTACGATGCTGAAATTTCGCTTAGATCAGGCTATGGTGTAGGTGGCCCAAATGGACCTGGCGATGTTTATGTAAGTAGTGGCCAACATGTGGTTTATAAAGCCGGAAGTGAAGTAATCATGGAGCCGGGTTTTCAAACCCTTCCGAATACCAATTTTATTGCTTACATAGCCCCATGTGGTGAAGACCCGTGTGAAGAAGAGCTTCCACACCAACCTGATAGTTCTTTTAAGGATTGTGGAGGTGTACCTTTTACCATTTATAGTGGGTATCCACAGGGGAACTTGGGTTCCATTTCTTGGATTCCGTCAAATTATTTGGACAATCCTCACAGTGCTAATCCTACTTTCTATCCGCCTTCAGGAAGTGGTGTTATGACCTATTCGGTGGTTTATGGAAATCCCTGTGGCGTGGGTACCTTTTGTACAATAGACGTAACCTACGGCCAAAATCAGGTAATACCTGTCATATCCATGGGCAATTTGGTGCAAGATGAGTATGAATTGAGTTTTGATTTAGCCATGCAAACCGAATCGGAGTGGCTTGAGATTTACATAATAGATAAAGGCACAGGATATATTGTAGCAACTACTGGATTGCTTCAGCCGGGTGTAGATTATACCACCACCTATCATTATGAGGCACCGCTTTATAGTTATACATCCGTATGTAGCGATTATGAAGTGCATATAAAAACAAAAAACACCTGCACCCCTGATATAGTGTATCAAACAGAAGAATGGAACCGAAGCAGTTATTGTTCACCCAAACCGCAGTTGATAAGCACTCCTACATCGTTCTCACCCGACGGTGACGGAGTAGAGGAGGAATATTGTATTAATGTATGCGGTGCGGATTATTATGATGTAGTGATAAAAGAAAATGTAAGTGGCTCTGCGGTGTTTTCTGCAAGTTCAGTTGCCATAACTTCAAATAATATATGCCTTTGGGATGGAGGCACTGAAATGGCTGGTAATTATGATATAAATATTACCTTGTATGCCTGTGGACAGGCTTATGTACAAACACCTTATACGATTTCATTAGTTAGATAATTATGAAGAAGCTTGCTATAATTTTTTCGATTCTTCCACTAGTGGTTTTCAGCCAGTGGCATAAGGTGGATAAACTATTTGGATTTGGTCATAAAATCATCATGACTGATACATTACACGGTTATGCCGCCACAAGTGAAGGGTTGTATGAAACAACCGATGGTTGGAAAACAAGTAAAATGATTACCAATTCGTTTCATGTCCGATCTTTTGATCTTTCCTCATCAGGAAGCATAGCTTGCTCAGGGGTTGATTTAGGTGCTCTACAAATGGGCTACCGTGTGAGCCACGATGGTGGTAAAACTTGGCTAGCCAATAATTTCCCAACTATGGAAGGGCATTCTAATATTTTGTTCAAAGGTGAAGATACGCTTTATGCTCACGGCAGCCGAACTAAAACTATGGTATCTTATGACGGTGGAAGAAACTGGTCTGTTTTAAAAATTCATCCCGATCTCACCACATGGGGAGAAATGGTTCTAATCAATAACAATGAATTGCTTTTGTCGGCCTCTATATACAAGGATATGAATTGGCATTTATACAGGGGGTCACTTCACGATACTGTTTGGCAAGAAATTATATCAATTGAAGATGGGCCAAGAAAATTTCATGTTTTACCAGAAAAGATATTGGCTTCAGGCGGTTATGGAAATCTTTACAGCTCTTCAAAAGAATTTAATCAATTGAAAAAAGAAACCACAGGATTCAATCACTTAATAGGTAATATGCAGTATCTTGATGAAAACACGGGATTTATTTGTGGCGGGAATTTCACTATGAGACCTATTTACGCAGTAGTGATAAGAACAAATGATGGAGGCAAGACATGGGAACGAACTGCACTTCCTGAGGCTGAACGTGGAATATCAGATATATTTTTCTTTAATAAAGAATTTGGCTATGCGATCGATTATGAGAGCAACATCTTCAAAACCATCAACGCAGGTGGCCCCGCCATACCCGATACCATTAATTTAAACCCTAAAGATACCGGCAACCAAAATCCACAGGGCAACAACACATTTGTACAAGAAACTGTTGCAGGTAATCAAGTTTTTCAAATTACGCTTTACCCAAACCCGGGTAAAGATCAACTTACAATAAGTTGGGAATACGCCTTGGAGGCTTCAAACACCATTTACCTAACAGATATTCATGGAAGAATACTCTTGGAAAAAACTGTAGAATCAACTCAATCAAAAATCCAAATTGAAGTACCCAAAATTGCATCTGGAATGTACTTCGTTTCTGTGCCTACGCCCAATGGGTATGAAGTATTGAAGTGGGTGAAAGAGTAGAAAACAGCAAAATGTAAAAGTGAAAAGTGGAAAGCGGAAAGTGAAAAGGGGAAAGTGGAAAGTGGAAAGTTTATAGCCGATAGGAATGAAGAACCTTTATATACCTTTACATCGGTTTGTAATGATTATGAAGTGCATATTAAAACAAAAAACACCTGTACCCCTGATATTGTAACCCAAACTGAAACTTGGAACAGAAGCACTTATTGTAGCCCAAAACCCCAGCTCATTTCTACGCCTTCTTCGTTTTCGCCCAATGGCTGGAGTGCCTCTAAAAATTTACCGATGGCCTTTGTTCAATAAATCGAAAACCGTTTTCACTGGATTAAACGTTTCAAGCGGAACCTCAACAAATTCAGTAATCCAGTTGGCCATAGCGCCATTCCATAAGCCTGGCAACTCTTGAGCTTTTATTACCTGACCCTCAAAATATTTTTGGGTAATAAAGCCCGCCTTATCATTTCTGTATTGGAGTAAATCAAATTTTTCGCCTTTAAAATTTTTGATCCAACATACCAAATCCACAGGATTGAAATGTGTAGACTCCTCAAAAATTTGTTTTTGAATTGGGTTTTCCATGTCAATCTGAGAAGATTCCACAATTTGAAGGCTTTTAGACCCGTCATCCTTTTTAATCCAAAAAGGGCCGCCGCCTGGGGCTCCCGTGTTTTCTACCATTCCACATACCCGAATCGGTCTATCGAGAAATGATCGAATCTCTTGAAGTGTAGAAACTTCTTTGCCCCAACGGAATTTTATGAAGCGAATGGCTTCTTTTTTTCCTTCTGGCGTATCACACTTGTTGAGTAAGTGATGGAGTTCCGCCCGCACTTCGAGCAAGCGCCCCGCAAGTAGCTTTTTGTTAATGGTGTGATTTGCTTGCAGCTCGGCCTTACACACGTTATCAATGTTTTTAATAAACACCATTTCGGCATCAAGCTGGTTGAGATTGTGCAACAAGGCACCATGCCCCCCCGGGCGAAACAGCATATCGCCCTGCTCTGTTCTTACGGGTTGGTTATCGAGGTAAACAGCCACTGTATTGGTGCTTTCACTTTGAAGGCTGTAACTCACCTCTATTTTGTGAGTTGAAAACCTGCGCCCTATTTTTTTGAGCGCCATTTTAATGGGCTTTAAATGTTCGCTGGAAACTGTAAAGTGCAACTTGACTAGGTTTTCCGTTTCGGCATATTCGACCCCCTCTCTTACATGTTCTTCTAAGGGCAAAATAGCTCGTTCGGCTTCCAAATGAAATGGAATAAGTGCCTTGGGCAAGTTTCCGTATTTGAGGCCACCTTCCAACAATAATTCGTTTAAAATCGAGGCATATTCTCCGTTTTCGAGGAGTGTGTCAAGGTTTTTATCCTTTGATGCCAAGCTCGATTTTAAAGTTGAATAAAATGGGTAGTGGGCCAAATTGTCAAAAAACTCCTGACCCTTTTCCGATAAAGTATTTCTGTTTTCAAGTATTGTGGCAGCTTCGTACAAATCCTTGAACATACGAGTAGCAGCGCCAGAAGCTGGTATAAACTTCAAGATATCAATAGAATCTTTAAAATGCTCGAAATGCTCCACAAGCCATTCGGCCTTGGTGCGATCAAATTTTTGGATTCCATCGTTTAACTTGGCAGGTGCAATTAAGTCGGAAAACTTAAATCCCGCTTCGAAATTTGCTAACTGTTCGTCAAAAGCAGATCGCGAAATCCCCATTTCACGCAGCCTCTCCTCATCTTCCCTACTAATCATTGTTCTATTTTGAAGGCGGCCAAAATTACTCAAAGTCTCATGTGATGTTCGAGAAGAATATTATGGCTCCGTTAAGGAATCAAAAGAATGTAGCGAAACCTCAATTTAAGCATCAATTAGAACAGAAGCACAAGGCCCATCCCGCCAACAATTGCTACTTTCGTCTTCCCATTAAAATTCACAATGAAAAGAATATTTTATCTCGCAGTTATCAGCTCAATTATGTGGAATTGTCAATCTCCTGGCGAAGGAGAAACCAGTACCCAAAACGCTGATTCTAATTTATTTATCATGAAATTTAACGACGTTCATACCTTTTCCCAACCAGAAGTAGCACGCATCACACACCTAGAATGGGATGCCAATGTTGATTTTGAAAACAAAATGATTGATGCCGTAGCCAAATACAATATTTGGACTTCAGATGAGGCGAGCGAAATTTTCTTTGACACAAAAAACGACATGGAAATCCTTGACGTATTAGCCGACGATGCCCCAGCCAAGTTTTCGATTGGAGACGAGGTTGAGCATCTAGGAAGGCCACTCAGAGTAGAGGTTTTGCCTTCTACCAAAACCATTTCGATAACTTACAAAACGAACCCTAAGGCCGCGGCATTGCAATGGCTAAGTCCTCAGCAAACAGCTAACAAGACAGCTCCATTTCTATTTACCCAATCTCAGGCTATCCTGTGCAGGTCGTGGATTCCGATACAAGACGGCCCTGGTATTCGCTTTACTTACAATGCCAAGGTTCGAGTTCCCACAGGTTTAATGGCCTTGATGAGTGCCAAAAACCCACAAACAAAATCGAAGGACGGCGTGTATTCCTTTACCATGACTCAACCTGTGCCAGCTTATTTAATGGCATTAACAGTAGGTGATGTTGACTACAAACAATTGGGAGCACATACAGGAATTTATGCCGAGTCGAGCATGATGGAAAAATCGGCTAATGAATTTGCCGAAATGGAGGACATGCTAATAGCGGCCGAAAAGCTCTATGGAAAATACCAATGGGAGGTTTATGACATGATTATTCTACCTCCCTCCTTTCCATTTGGAGGGATGGAAAATCCCCGATTAACTTTTGCCACTCCTACGATATTGGCAGGCGATCGTTCGCTTACTGCATTGGTAGCGCATGAACTTGCGCATAGCTGGAGCGGCAACCTCGTAACTAACGCCACCTGGGACGATTTCTGGCTCAACGAGGGTTTTACGGTATATTTTGAAAGAAGAATAATGGAATCGCTTTATGGCGCCGATTATGCCGAAATGCTCGCGCAATTGGGATACCAAGATTTGCAAGAAACTGTTGAAGGATTCCTAGAAAAAAATCAAGCTCGTGATACCCATCTCAAACTGGATTTGAAAGACCGCGACCCAGATGATGGCATGAGCGACATAGCCTACGAAAAAGGTTACTTCATGCTTCGCTTGCTCGAAAAAGCCGTAGGACGCGAACAGTGGGATGCCTTTTTAAAAGACTATTTTCAAACCAATGCATTTAAGGTAATGACCACAGAAGCCTTTGTAGACCATTTAAAAACCAATTTGCTTGGCGATATGAAGTATGATGAACTCAAGCTGGATGCTTGGATATATGGCCCTGGCCTTCCCGATAACTGCCCAACACCCGAAAGCAATAAATTCACCATTGTAGAAAAACAAATCAGTGATTGGCAAAATGGCACGGCCCTCACAGAGCTTGAAACCAACAATTGGAGCTCACACGAATGGCTACATTTTGTACGCTATCTTCCAGTTGGACTTACCTATATCCAAATGAAGCAGTTGGACGAAACTTTTGGATTTACCAAAAGTGGCAACTCAGAAATATTGGCTGCTTGGTTTCAGCACACCATTGCCAATAATTACAAGCCAGCCGACCAAGTAATGAGCGATTTTTTGGTGAATGTAGGAAGGCGTAAATTCTTAACTCCTACATATAAAGCATTGCTGGCGGCTGGAAAAAAAGACCAGGCCATTGCCATTTACAACATTGCTCGGCCAAACTACCACAGCGTGGCCACCCAAACTATGGATGAATTACTTGGCGTGAAATAACCTCGATATCAAGTACTAATAGAAATATTCGGCAAAAAAAAGTTGCAAAATGTAAGTGCCGTAATTTCGATTTTGGTTAATTTCGGGTGGTCTAATCGTCATCCAAATGAAACTGGCATTTATCTCGAATAATGAATTTTTTTACGATGTTTTACCGAGGCAACTACCAAAAGAATGGACGGTTCATACTTACTACTTGTGGAAACAATTTCATGTAGAAAATCCTGTTACCGACGTAATTCTTTACGACTTGCCCGAAGAATTAACAATAGAAAAGGAGTTTTGGGCTTATTTGAATATGCCTAGTCGCTCACCAGTGGTATTACTGGTTTATCAAAATTCAAAACATCTCGAACTTTTCGAATCCACCCATAGGGTTGAGGGCCTTGCCGACATCAGCTGTGGAAAACTCAATCTTGTTGAAATGATAAAATCGGCCAAAATTGGAACCCATTACAAATGTATTTCCAGGCCAAATCAAGACAAAGGACAAAACGGTAGCCTAGATTTTACAGAGGAAGAATGGGAATTGATTTATTGGGCAACAAAAAATTTAACCCCTAACGATATATCCATAATCAAACATAAGTCTAAAAGAAGCATTCAGCGATTGCATAAATCTGTGATGGATAAGCTAAATGTAAAAACCGAATTTGCAGCACTGAAAAAAATCATGGAGCTGTTTCCAAACAAATTCTAATTTCCGATTTTGGACTAAAA
>JAGQYO010000084.1 GCA_020435995.1 Flavobacteriales bacterium
CTTGATCCCTACCATAGCTTAAATTGGTGTAATTTCCTATCACATTGGCGATTTGTGTGGCTGACATGTCACCACCACTTCCTATCATGACCGCCTGAATTAAGCCTTGGATTAATCCTGTTTTGGCCATGCGTACAGCGCCGTGTCTTGCTATGACATGACCGATTTCGTGTCCTAAAACTCCAGCCAATTGATCTTCGTTTTGGAGTTTTCCATAGAGGGCTGCAGTGATAAAAACATTTCCTCCGGGCAATGCAAAAGCATTCACCACTTGAGGGTCAGCCAATAAATAAAACTGAAATGGATATCCTGATTTTTGAACTAAAGGGTCACTCGCCAATTTTTGACCAACGCTTTGTACATACGCTTGAGCTCTTTGATCTGGATATAATCCACCATACTCTTGTATCATTTGAGGAGTTGATTGCAAGCCTATTCCTACTTCCTCCTCAGTAGACCACTGAACTCGCTGAGTCTCGCCTGTAACGGGATTGACTTGCGTATTGGTAAAATATTTGAATGCTTGATATCCTGCAAACATCAAACCCAGTAGGAGAAAGAGTTTGAATCTACTGGTACCGAGCCCTTGTCCCTGTCGGCTATACGGGTCTCCCGTTCCACCATAGTATCTTCCTGTTGCCATATTCTTTAAATTAAATAAGTTCTGAAATAATCCCAATTATAGTGAATACAAATGCTGCACGAATGCTGTAATCGATGTCCGGAATTTTCTTTATAAAATAGCAAATAACAAGCACCGGTATCGACACGATGGCTAACAATGCGACCAACACAAAAAGTGCAAGTAAAGCGACCTTTAATATTTCCATGGCACTTAATTCACCATGACCATTTACTATAAAATAAAAAAATGTGATGAGCATTAGAGCAATCATGACCCAGCTGCTTTTATCCATTCTAAAATCCATATACTGAAGTATTAATTAGTTGGTAAAATTAAGATATAGAATTTAATTATTTAAATCATATTTTCAATTATGACCGCATATCCCTGTCCAACGCCTACACACATGGTCACTAAAGCATATTTCTTATGGGAATTTTTGAGTTCAATCGCTGCTGTTTGTAAGATTCGAGTGCCTGTCATTCCTAGAGGATGCCCGAGTGATATTCCACCACCATTAGGATTGATTCTAGGGTCAAAATCTTCCAATCCCAAGCTCCGTGTACAAGCTAAAACTTGTGCCGCAAATGCTTCATTAATTTCAATGACATCCATATCATCTAGTGTTAGCCCAGCACGCTTAAGTGCCAATTTGCTGGCTTCAACGGGGCCTATGCCCATGGTTCTAGGTTCGACACCGACGACGCCTGAGCTTTCAATTCTTGCCATAGGTTCTAACCCATAAGTTGTTAAGGCATTTTCTGATGTTATGATCATTGCTGCCGCACCATCATTTAGTCCTGAAGAATTCCCAGCAGTGACACTTCCATCTTTTTTAAATGCAGGTCTTAGCTTACTCAAAATCTCAAGGCTTGAAGTGGGTTTTACAAATTCATCCTGGCTGAAAATAATAGGATCTTTTTTCCTTTGTGGAATCGAAACTTCGATAATTTCCTCGGACAACCTTCCGTTTTTCTGTGCAGCGGTTGCTTTTTGCTGTGACCACAAGGCAAATCTATCTTGGTCTTCTCTGTTTATTTTGTACAACTCCGCCAAATTTTCTGCCGTGTTCCCCATGCCATCAGTTCCGTAAAGTTCCTCCATTTTAGGATTGATAAACCTCCAACCAAAAGAACTATCGTGCATTTCGGAATCTCTTCCAAATGGTGTGGAGGCCTTAGAAATGACCCAAGGTCCTCGCGTCATATTTTCTATCCCACCAGAAACAAACAAATCGGCATCACCTACTCTTATGGCTCTTGCACCATGCACAATTGCCGACATGCCGCTGGCACACAATCGGTTAACGGTTTCCGCGGGTACACTCCAAGGAATACCAGCTAGCAAACCCGACATACGCGCTACATTTCTGTTGTCTTCTCCCGCTTGATTAGCACAACCCATAACGATATCTTCGATGGCCGCTGCATCTACATTTGGATTTCTTGCCAGAAGCTCTTTTAATACTATGGCACCCAGATCATCGGGTCTTACTGCGGATAAAGTCCCTCCAAAATTACCAATAGGGGTTCGGATTGCGTCAACAATAAATGCGTCTTTCATATTCATTTTAATTATTTCATTTTTTTTGAACGTTCCATTCGCGGTTTGTTCGATATACTGTGCCTTTGAATGTGGCGATAAGTTCGTTGTTCTGATTTTTTATTTCAACCGCATACACGGCAATTTTTCTTGAGCAATGCACCTCTCTGGAAGTTGCAGTTAGCACATCACCTTCAACAGCTTTTTGGTGATAATGAATGGCGTTTTCGACAGACAAGCATTGAATTCCGTACGAATTGGCCGCAAAAGCCAAGGCGCTATCAGCCAGCGAAAAAGAAACTCCACCATGGATAATTCCAAAACCGTTGAGCATATCTGCCCTCACCTTCATGCGAATGGTATTGGCCCCCTCTTGATCCGAAATACGCTCGATTCCCAACCAATGCGAGAAAGCATCTTTCTCCAACATCAAGTCAACCAATTGCTCTGGAATAGACTTTTCACGATTATCCATAGTGCCAAAATTAGAACTTTCGAAAGGAAGAGGTTCTAGCCAAGCAAGTAAATTCTAATTTCTTTTTATTCTTTTTCTACCCCAAATTGAGTGAAACAAAAGATGCTGCAACTCCTCTACATAACTTAATTTCGTGGGCCCTATCCCGTGTCACAAAACTGAAAATATGAGCAAAACCTATTTCACAGAAGATTATCTGGAGTTCTTTAAAGAATTAGCAAAAAACAACCACAAAGAATGGTTTGATCTGAATAGAAAACGCTACGAAAAATCGGTTAAAGCACCTTTCCAGAGTTTTATCTCCGATTTGATTTTGATGCTCAAAAAAGAGGACCTGGAAATAGAAGTAGAACCCAAGGACGCCATATTTCGCATCAACAAGGACATACGATTTAGTAAGGACAAAACACCCTACAAATTGAGTTGTTCGGCCATAGTATCGCCTGGAGGTAAAAAAAACAAAGAAGTACCTGGAATTTATATTGAAGCAGGGCCGGAAGACTTTCGTATTTATGGTGGAGTTTATATGTTGAGTCCAAGCAACTTGAACGACCTCCGATTCCACATTGCCGCAAATAGCGAAGAATTTAACAAGCTGATTTCGGACCCTAAGTTCAAAAAACAATACGGTGAAATACAGGGCGATAAAAACAAAAGAATACCTACTGATTTGGTGGAAGCGGGCGAAAAACAACCCTTGATTTATAACAAGTCCTTTTACTTTTTTGTAAAACTACCCGCAGAAACAATACTTTCCAGTCAACTCTTGTCGACCGTATTGGATTACTACCAGACCGGAAAGCCTTTGGGTTTGTTTATTCGGAAAGCCATCCACTACTAGTTGAAGCATTTTACCCTCATATTTTTTATTGGTTTTTCCTTTGGTCTCCAAGGTCAAACTCGGTATTACGATACGCCATTTGCCGTATTTACACAATACAATATTGAATATGGAAGATCGGATATGGGCAAGGGCAAAATGGAAGCGCTTCACATGGACATTTACCAACCCACCAACGATACCTTACTTGTCCGTCCGCTCATTGTATTGGCTCATGGCGGCGGCTTTATTTTTGGGAATAAAAACAACTACCCTATTGAAACCCTTTGCACCAGGCTTGCCCAAATGGGATATGTAACGGTTTCGATTGATTATAGAAAAGGATTTGGCAAAAAGGAAGCACCTGAAATAGAGGCAAAAAAAACGGTAGAAAAAGCGATAGACGATATGAAAATGAGCGTTGAGTTTTTGATAAATTCTACCCGAACTGGCAATCCATACAAGATCGATTCAAACCTTATCATCATAGGTGGATCGTCGGCAGGTGGAATTATGGGCCTCAATGCAGCTTATGGCAACTTTGGCCGAAAAATACCACCCGTACAGGGTGTGCTGAGTTTGAGCGGTGCGATTGGAGACACCAGTTTTATCACCCGACCTATCCCCTGTTTTTTGGCTCATGGCTCGGCTGATCCAATGGTTCCTTATGGCGATTCAAAGGCACGTTTTCAAATCCCACTGCTCTTTAAAGCACCTCCCATACAAATTCAAGGAAGTTCTATAGTAGCTCAAAAGCTTCAGAAAGAGGGTTATCCATTCTATTTTCACACCTTCAAAAACCAAGGCCATGCGCCCTATGATAAGGTGCTAGAGCGGAAGTTATACCCTGCTAATATGGACATCACCATCAACCATTTGCGAAATTTCTTGTACAATACCTATTGGAATTTTGGAGCTAAAAAAATCGATATAGAAACTGGGCATACCAATGAAATTTACCTAGAAAGACAGGGCCCCGATTGGCACATTTACCCCGTAGACAAAACCATAAAGAAAGTAGAGATAATTGTAGAAACTTTGGAGCGAAAAAAAGTATTGAAAAAGAAGGTAAAAAAGAAACTAAAGACCTTTAATACAGAAATTAAACTACCAACAGGAAAGTACAGGGCTACTTTGGTTTACAACAATTTCAGGAAGCCGTTTTATTTCGATATACCCTAGCGTTCGGCTAGTTTTTCGGCCACCACCGACATACACGAAAACATTTTAGCTACTTTTTCTTCTGCCAAATTGGTGTATTCATCGGAGAAAAACTCATCGGCCAAATAGGACACAAGGGCTGGTTGGCTTGAAGTTGCAATCATTTGGGCTATTTCATCTTCCTCGTTTTCATCAGTAAATGACATCACCTCATCAAAACGATTCATCATTTTCTCTTCCAACTCCTTCAACTTGTCTTCTTCAATCTTAATTGTTTTATCATTTTGTGATAACTCAATAGAATGCCAGATCACCATCGTGAGATAAAAAAGGTCTTCCTCGGCTTCATTATTATCCAAACCTTCACCCAATCCAACTACAAAACCCATTAAATATGGCTGATCGTGAGACAGGGTTTCAAAGAGGTTGTTAATCTCGGTGGTGTCCATATTTTCAAGCCTTTCAATGGCTAAATCAATGGCGTTATCTGTTACAAAAAGTTCTTTAGTAGACATGTTCAATTCTTTGGCTACAATTTAAATAAAATTTGGAAAAATCAAGCTTCTTCAAAAAACAATCTTCCTTTCGATGACATTTTTCTTAAAATCGGGCTCGCTCGGTAGCGATCTTCTCGGTATTCTTCATGCAAATCCTCCAAGATATTAAGCACATGATCGAGGCCCATATCATTGGCCCACTGCAGCAATCCTTTGGGATAATTTACACCTTTGGTCATGGCCAAATCAAGGTCTTCGGCACTTGCCACTTGCAAAAACAAGGCATCAGCAGCTTCATTGATAAGCATGGCCAAAATTCGGTTTACTATTTTTCCGCCAATAGCCTTGTCCATTTTAGGCACAGGTGCCTCGCTTGCTTCAGAATAATCATAAAAACCTCTTCCCGATTTTCGGCCCAAATAGCCAGCTTCTACAAGTCGTTTTTGGCTCAAACTGGGTTTGTAACGAGGGTCATAGTAAAATTCCCTAAAAACTGTTTCCGTTACTACGTAGTTTACATCATGACCAATAAAATCCATGAGTTCGAAGGGCCCCATTCTGAATCCTCCTATCTCCTTCATAGCCCAATCTATGGTGGCCACGTCAGCGATTCCCTCTTCTAAAATTCGCAGTGCCTCTCCATAAAAAGGTCGCGCTACACGGTTGACAATAAAACCCGGTGTATCTTTAGCAATTGCCGGAGCCTTACCCCATTCCAGCATTAATGATTTGGCCATTTGAACAGTAAGCTCATCGGTAGTGAGCGCTGGAATAACTTCTACTAAAGGCATAAGAGGTGCTGGGTTAAAAAAGTGAAGGCCAATAACCCTTCCCTTGTGCTGACAAGCCGCAGCAATAGACGTAACCGAAAGCGATGAAGTGTTGGTAGCCAAAATACACTCCTTACCTACTATATTTTCTAATTTTTGGAAGACCTGTTTTTTAATGTCCAGGTTTTCGATAATTGCTTCAACTACAAGCATACATTCATCAACCCTTTCGAGGCTCGTGGTCAACTCAAGTCGACCGAGAATCTCATCGGCCTCTACCCTTGTTTTTTTACCTTTTTCAACCAATCGGTCAAAAATCTTGACGAGCTTGTTTCCGGCCAATTCAACAGAATCGGAATTGTTGTCGTACAACACCACCTCGTGGCCTGCGCTAGCCGCTATTTGAGCAATTCCTGAGCCCATTGCACCGGCCCCAATTACACCTATCTTTCCTTTATTTGCCATTATTTTCCTTTATAATTTGGTTTTCTTTTTTCCAAAAAGGCGTTTACACCTTCTTGGTAGTCAAATGTTTGGCCCGCTTTGGTTTGGAGTTCCTTCTCTAAGGTAAGTTGTTCACTCAGCGTGTTGGTTAAAGAAGCATGAAGTGCTTGCTTGGTAAAAGCCAGACCAGCCGTGGCCATGGTACTTAATCGCGTGGCGAGTTTCACCGAGGCCGTTTGAAATTCTTCATCGGGAAACACCTTGTAAATCATGCCCATTTTTTCAGCCTCATCCGCTGATATTTTATCGCCTAGCATCATAAGGGCACTTGCCTTTTGCCAACCGATTAGCCGTGGTAATGTATAGGTTCCTCCACTATCGGGTATGAGGCCAATGGCACTAAAAGCTTGAATAAATGAAGCCGATTGGGTAGCCACAACTATGTCGCAGGCTAGGGCTATATTGGCGCCTGCCCCAGCTGCTACGCCATTTACGGCCGCAACTACGGGTTTATTCAAACCGCGAATAAGTTCAATTATAGGATTGTAATGTTCGTCCACGATTTGCGTAAGAGCTGGCCCATCTTCTGATATAGCTTCGGCCAAATCCTGACCGGCACAAAACGCCCTGCCTTCTCCTGTAATTAATACGGCTCTAACCGAAGCATCAGATTGACATTGTTGAATTGCTCCTTGCATTTCAAGCGCCATTTCTCTAACAAAACTGTTGAGTTTATCTGGGCGATTCATTCGAATAACAGCCAGTGAATCAAGAATTTCAAATTGAATAAAAGCCATACACAATTAAATTTTAGGTACGGGCTAAATTAAATCAAGTGAGGCGGCTGGCAGGCAACAAAGCTCATTTTTCTGTTTAGAAATCTGTCTCGCGCTCAGTGATAGCTATTCTGAATGGGCCTGCCGCAGGATTTATTTGATGAACGGCAACCGAATCTATTTTAAATTGAATTTATATTTGGTGTGCAATTATGAAAAAACTCATACTCATAGGATCTCTGTTTCTGTTCAGCAACTGCTTGAGTGCCTCAGCTAAGGCCAATACAGAAACTGTAAAACCATCGAAGAACGACTCTGCAACTGTTATTGAACCAGATACCAACACCACGGTAGTGTTTCCCAATCCATTTTTATTTTTGACTCCAGCTAATACTGGAAAGAAAAAGTAAGATAGCGCCACAGGGTTTTGATGAATGTAAATCCGTTTTGATCTTTTATCTGAATATCATTCTGAGAAACATTCTCGTGTGGACATGAGCAAAAGTTTCGGCTCTATAAAACAATATTTTACTCCAACAACAATTCAAAAAACACCTAAGGGGACGGCAACTGCCCTTCGCGGAACCCTTGATGCGGGCGACTTTAAGGTTTACATCTTTCCCTTGTTGTTCTTCAAACGATTATCCAACGTGTTTGACGGAGAATATGAAAAGCCTTGGCTGATTTAAAAAACTTTTGGAACCAGAGCCTTATGCGGAGAAAAAATTCAAAGCAATTCTGAAACATTATATCTAATTGCATATAGATTTGATTAAAAAACATAAATTATATGTAAAAACATATAATTTCATGTATTTCATTACTTTTGTATGCAAATACATATAAAATGATCGCAATTTCAGACTTCGTTAGAACCAAAAGAAAGCAGTTGGGCTTAACGCAAGAAGAATTTGCCGAAAAGGCAGGTGTTGCACTTACCGTTATTCGAAAAATAGAACAAGGTAAAGAAAACCTCAATCTGTCCAAGGTCAACCAGGTGCTACTTATGTTTGGCCATATTTTAGGACCTATCAATGAGAACGATGCGACGACGATTAGTTAAATACAACAACATACCAGCAGGTCTCATTCCTGAAGGTTGGCTGCTGAATATAGCCGCTGAAAGCTGGAAAATTAACAAGAATGACCGCATGGGTTTATTACTAGCCTGTTGCCAAAATGCTATTGGTGAATTAAGTCTTAACGCTCATACAACAGATATTTCCTTCTCAGAAAATCATCCCAATCCATATCAACGAAATAGGTTTGATTGGTGGGTTACTGAATTGTTGTAGTTGGGGGGGCTAATTCGTTATTTTTATTCCCATTGATTAGTACTCTGATTATTCCTTTTTTGAAGCTCTAATAAAAGCTTTGCCTGCTGTTCTGCTTTTTTAATTTCAATGGCCTTTTTACGGGATTGATCAACTAGGTTTTTGTCACTTGGATTTGAAATTCCTGTAACTTGATCGCCACGTATATAATAAAAGGTTTTGAAGGCGTTTGCCGCTCCAGAATGTTGCAATGAAAAATAAAAATTAACGGTATTTCGAAACAAGGCACTTAAAGAGTTGCCATAGATCGGTTCATACATCATCAAGTTACCTTCGGTACAAATATCTGTTTTGCAATGGCAATCAAATAAATTAAAAGCCCCACTCTTATTTTCAAATAGGTACAAATCCTCAAGCAACTCGGCAACAAACCAATAAACCCGCTTTTTATCTTCTTTGGTTCGAGTAGAAAGGCCAACTCTAAATGCAAGTTTTTGACCCGTATCCGCTATTTTAAGGTGAATACTGTTGCTGTGCTTCTTTTTAATTTGTTGGGCTTTTTCTAGACTGGTCAGCACTTTAGGTTTTTGCATTAAAGCATCTTGTTCTTCAAATGCCTCATTGTCGCCTTGAATAGAAAATTCAGCTCCTCTTTGGAGATGTAACCGTTTGCCTGTGCTTTTATCCACCAAATGACCCTTGCTAAAAATGACGTTGTAATTTTTCATGGGTATAAAATTAAACTGAAACCAGTGTTACAAAATACTTTGACGATACTATTTTGACCTTGAGGGGGTCACAATCACTTAAACTGATAGTATTTTGATGCGGATAGAACAAACTGACCTAATGTGTCTGAAATACATTCCAATGCGACTCGAATCTCAAGCTGCAATAAGGCTCCAACATATAAAGCTCATAATCATCTTCTACTAAAACTACCGTACAGAAATAGTCATTATCAACTAGCTCTTTTTGAATGTCTGAACGTAAATGAAAATCGTAATTGTTATTGCTGAGCATCTTGGCATTATCGCAAAGATTTATGAATTTGTCGTAAACCCTTTTTACCTCGTCCTTGCTTGACTTTTCAGTAATTCCTTGAGATTTAAAGTATCGGTCTTTGGCCATCATGTACACCCAAGTGGCAATGCTTTTATTGTTGGAATATACATGTCCTCGAAGCCTCTTACCCAAGTTTTGAGAAATGCCAATATACTCTACCTTGGGCTTTTCATCAACCAACCTAGCCCATGAGTAAAGTCCTTTAAAGGTTTCTCCGCGATCTGCTATAAAGTGGTTTTTCTCTAAGCCCATACCACAGAGCAGATTGTTAACAGGGTTGGTTTTGGACTCGGCCATTTCTTTCGCACTTAACCTCCATAAAGGGTCATATAAACGCTTTTCCAGCAAATCGCTTTTGGTTTTAAGACGATCTTTTAATTCTCCTAATGATGGAGCATTTCGTTCTTTAAAAAGCGGAAAGGTTTTGTGGGCCATTTTTATTCCGTTTTTAGTATTTGTGCCAACAGCTTCGGACTTCTCGTTGCAAACAACTTCAATCGATTACGCACTTCATTGAATGGGTCTGTCCAGGTTTTGTAGAGTTCGTCGGCAAGTTGCAGGTAGTCTTTTTCCTTCATTTGGTTGTAGACTTTTTGCAATTTGGTATTGGCCAAATCTTCTTCGACATACTCCATTATGCTTAAATCTTTGCTATGCATTTCTTCCTCAAAGTATAAGTCGAAGAGCAAGCCTTCAATTATTTGCACAAATAGGTGAATGAATTTCCCTTTGGTTTTTTTAAGGTTAACACAGATATGCAGAAGAACTTTGAACTGATTGTTGATTTTATCATTAACCTGCTTCACGGGTATTTTTTCCACGAATATTTTTCTCAATTCTCGTGTACCTCCTTGTAGCTCAGGAAAATTGTCGATAAAACAAAAGCGGAATAGCTTAGAATTCAAAAAACAACATAGATACTCTATTTGCTTTCCGACCATGATAAAG
>JAGQYO010000085.1 GCA_020435995.1 Flavobacteriales bacterium
CTACCTTGTTCTTGAAATGGTTTTTGTAGTGTTTCATTTCCTTGCTTATGTCAGTCAGTTGAGTATAAAACTCATCTTTCTTAACCTTTTTGGCTGTCCGTAAATTTGAATGCTGTGTATCTTTACTCATCTATCTTTTTTGTCTCAATATTTTAAAATTCTGTCAATTTTGTTTTTTGTACGTTCGTTTTTTTAAATGGCACACAACGGTCCTGTATAAGAGCAGTAGCGGATTTTATGGCGCTTACCTGTCCGACACCACAAAAGTACATTAAATGCACAGTTCTTGAATTTACCACTTCACCCGCTATTGCTTTTATACCGTGTTGGCGGTTCGGGCTTTTCTAATTGCATTTTGTGTTTTATCTAATTAGTTAACTCAGCTTTTGGCTACAAAATCATTTGACAAAAAACCATCCATGACTTCCAGCCACCGCACCAGCAGTAGTTATTAGGCTAATTATTAGCAATACCCAATGTAACCTGTGTATAATTCCAAAGGTCTTTTCTGGATTTTTATTTGCATATCTCTTGAACACTTTATGTAGAAAAAAGGGCTCAAGCACATAAAGAATTAAAGAAAAGATAATCCATACCAAGGTCATCGCATGAATCCACCAAAATCTATAATCAAGGCATCTATTCCAAGCATTTAATTCGTAAAGCATGTAAAATCCAGTAAGGCCCGTAAGAAATGTCGTAATCTTTGCTTGGATGGCAAATTTTCCTTCAATGGTTTTAAAAGTTTTAATTTGTTCTTCTTTAGATTTCATTTTCCTAATGGCTGGTATCAATACCGTTGTTACCATGGCTACCCCACCAATCCAAAGAATGACCGCAATGACGTGTATTACCCGGGATAGTGTCAGGAAGTCTATTGGTTAATATTTTTTGAAAGGATTTTTCATAGGCATTTCAACATTCCAAGCATTAGAAATCCCGTTTTATAAATTTAAACCTGCTTAGGAAATAGGGTACGACAGCCCACACAACCATCACCCCTATGGCAATTAAACTACCTTTCAAGCTCCCGAAAAAGTCTTGAAAAATAGCTCCTGATAGCCCTAAAAGGGCGGCTGCTTCCGTTTGCATAACCACTAATATGCGAGCAATGGAAACAGGATTAAAGAAAACTGACCATAGCATAGGTTGTTCGATAGGGTATTCTGCCAATTGATACATAATCAATAGTTGAATACCTTCATAGACAAATGTAAAAAACACCCAAAACAAAAGAATAATCCCCATGCTACGGGCTTTATCTTGTTGATGCGTACTTACCCACAGAGCTATTCCTGTGAAAATGATACATAACAATAGGCCAGCTATAATTAAATAGAGGCTCGCCAAAGTTGGGTAAAACAACAATAAGGGTAGGCCTATACCAACCAAGAAGGAAAACACAAATCCCCCCGCTAAACCTATAAATATTCCGCGAATAACACTGCTTCTGCGGATGGGCTGAATAAGTAAAAGGTGAATAAATTCTCTGGAATTGTAATAATATACTGTTGCAAAAATACCCGTTACCAAGGGTAAAATAATCAGTGTAACCTGCAAAAGAGCTAAAATGGTTTTTTCGGGCTGACTTTCCAATAAAAACATGCCCCATCCCAAAAAGGCCAAAATGAAACCGAAAATAAGAATCGCCTTATTTTTTAATAAATCGAGAGCAATAGTGAAGCTAATTTTGTTCATGTTGTTTGCTATTAAGTAGTTGTGCCACCATTTTATTTAACCGATTCTCCTTGGTTTGACTGCGCATTTCATCGATGCTCTTATTAAAAAGTACTTTTCCTTCCATCAAATAAATCACATGACTGCAAATCTCATCCAAGTCACTCAAAATGTGGGAGGTGGTTAAAACCAATCGTTCATCTTGCTGAGCTGTATTTATTTTTCGTTTTAAAATTTCATTTGAGAGAGGGTCTAAACCCGCAGTTGGCTCGTCTAAAATGATAATCTCCGGGCTGAAATAAAAAGCCAAAGCAGCACTCACTTGTTGTTTCATACCACCAGATAAAGTGCCAAGTGCTTTATATCTCATTTTAGCTATTTCGAAATCTTGATAGAGCGACACATCATAACCGTTTTTAGGCTTTTCTTTTCGAATATTTTCAATAAGTGCAAATAGCTCCTGTACTTTCATATTTTGCGGAAAAAGACTTAACTGCGGCATGTAGCCTATGATTTCACGGTACTGTGGGCTCTCAGAAATAGTCTGATTTTTCACCAAAATTTGTCCGCTATCGGGAAGCACCAAACCTAGAATCGCTTTTATCAATGTGGTTTTCCCTGATCCATTTGGGCCAATGAGTGCAATGCTATTTCCATCTTTAAAATCCAGACTTATATTGTCTAATACCGTTTGTTTACCAAACTTTTTAGAAACATTTTTTATACTAATTAAACTCATAAGCAGCCATTTTAGGTAAATCATCTATCAAAGACTCAGGAATGAACTGCGGAAAGATTTTCTCTGCTATTTCCATAAGCCTGACAAAAGGGCTATGTAACAGGAATGTCGCAGAAGGCACTTCGTTGGTCACTTTGGCAAAGAGGTTCACAGGGCGATAAGGCATATCACCAAAGCCATCCCGGTTTCGGTCATAGCCGCTATAGTTGCTCCAGTAATTCTCTGAGTAATGATTGAGGTTTGATTTGGTGTTGGTAACCACCTCGAAGGTGTTGGCTATAAAATTATTTCTTTTAATCACATTATCCATGCAATTGCCCTTTATATCCATTGCAGTTCCATTGAGCTTAAATACATTTTCACTCATCTTTAAACGATTTGCTCCCTCAGCTAAAATGGCAATGGTATTTTGGATAAATTTATTCCCTTCAATACTACCATCACTGATTTCTTTGAGCAGTAATCCGTATGCTGCACCGCCCCAGTTATGTATAAATCGATTGCTCTTCATGGTAATATTTCGAGAAAACATCACAGCCACACCTGCACCATTGTCTTTAAAAAGATTATGCTCATAAACGTCATCGTTTGAGAACATAAAGTGTAAGCCATAACGCAAATTGAATTGACTTATATTGTTTGAAATACGGCTATTGTTCACAAACTCAAAATAGATACCGTCTCTGTGTCCTGTTGTAAGATTATCTGTAATGGTCAGTTTTTCTCCTTTCCAAGCATGAATGGCATTGCCAGCAGATGCCTCGTCAGTGAAACTACCTCGTATCGTATTGTTTCTAATCTTAGCATATTTGCCATATTCAACGTAAATACCAAAGAAGCAGGAATCAATTCGATTGTCTTCTATGACAGCATTTTTACAATGCACCAGTCGGATAGCGGCTGCTTCCTCTAAGAAACTTACCCCAACGTTAATCAAGGAAAACCCTGAGATATGAACGTCATCAGCCCTGACTATTAAAATGTCTTTTGCTTCACCGCCTCCGTCTATTATTGCCCCTTCTGTTGTCAAAATAGTAACGGGGCTATTGATCATGAGCGTATTTTCGTAATAAGTTCCCTTCTTTACGACAATACGGTCACCCGATTCTGCCAGCTGTAAAGCCTTGGCAATCGTTTTGTGTGGTCCGGTTTTATTTACTGTAATGGTTTTACCCGTGACTGGACTCAGAGAGATCAGCCAAGCAGCAATAAGGAAAATAAATCTCATAATCCTACCTTATTAAATCTTGCCAACAACTCCTCCCAGCTCATCAAATGCTTGTGGTACTTTTTGTCCAGTTGGTTCATATCTGAATAGGCAGACAAGTTCGCCCCCATTGGGCTCCGAATTTCCGGTGTGATCAAGAATAGCAGTTCGGAGACTTCCTTTAACTGCTTGGGTTCATTAAAAGGAACTGCATATAAAGTCTGATACTTTACCTCACCCTCGTGAAGATGATTCACCATGCATTCGGTAGCGTCATATTTTAGCACGCGTCCTTTGTCGGTAATCAACTCAGCGCCAAAGTTTGGATTAGAAATAGTCATTTTGCAATAGCTACATTGATCTACTCCAAAATCAATGGGTTCTGCTTCTTTTGTTTGCTTGCAAGAAGTGACCAAACAAAAGAAGCTTAATCCAAATAAAATCATTGTTAATTGCTGTTTCATGATGCTTTAAATTTTCTTCGTATCCAAAATGAAAGAAAGGATAGCAAAATTGAAATTGTTAAAAATATCGTTCCTAATCTGGGGTATGACTTTACATAGAAGTTTAACAAATCCTTTTCGCCTAGTAAAGGGGGCATATAGGTCATTCCCGGTACTTTGATAGGCGCTGTAGGGTCTAAATTATGACCATAGTCGTACATCCAAAGGTAAAAATCATATACCCCAAGTACGCCTAGAATACTCATGATAATAAACCATGTTAAATAACTCCAAGCTTTATTCACAAAAGCGACTATCAATCCTAAACCCATCATGGCATAAATGACATAGGGGAAATATTTAAGTTCCGGAATAGCATCAGGCTCAATTTTTTGCATGCCAATGTAGTGATTCAGAATATTGATATTAGCTATAATGTCGCCCCCGCCTTCATCACCGGAAAATTTATTAATCCATATATTAAGCCGTAGCCCCCCTGGGAATTGAGCTGCTTCCAGCGTAATTTGCCAAAGCGGAAATAAAAATACCCCTATAAGCAGTATCACCGAAATCAGCATGACGAGCTGCGGAATCCTTTTTCTTTTTATCATCATTTCATGGGATCAAAAATCCAACGCGATTCAAATCGCGTTGGACTTAGCATTAAAGAATTATTTGCCTTGCTGTTTCAGCATTTCTCTAAGGGTTTCTTCATCTTGATTTTCATTGTTCAACCCCCACATCAATTTCACATCTGAATTAGCAGGCGAGACACGTACATAACCAGACATCTCTTGGTGTAACGCACTACAGAAGTCTGTACAGTAATAGGCCAAGACACCCACACGATTAGGCACCCATTTTAAAGTCCGGGTTTGGCCCGGCATAATCAATAATTCTGCATTATTCGCCCCTTGAACAGCAAAACCATGAGGCACATCCCAGTCTTGTTCCAAGTTGGTTACATGGAAGTAAACGGTATCGCCCATCTTTATACCTTCAATATTATCAGGAGCCAGATGGCTTCTGATAGTGGTCATATACACTCTGACGATGTTACCATCACGAATAACTTTGGCTTGGCCTTCACCTTTTGCAGCGTGAGGGTGTTCATTTTCTTCAATGGGGAAAAACTTCTTAGAATTCGGTTGAATTTTACTGGCGGGGATTGACTGTGCATAGTGTGGCTCTCCTTTAGTTGGAAAGTCCAAGATTAGTTTCATCTTGTCTCCACTGATGTCAAAAAGCTGTGCACTGTGAGCAAGTTCAGGTCCCGTTGGTAAGTAACGGTCTTTGGTAATTTTATTCATGGCTACCAAATACTTGCCATAAGGCTTGCGTGTTTCTCCGCCAGGAATCACTAAGTGGCCAGGAGAGTAAAAAGTAGATTGGCGATCTAAAACTTCCAGTTTCTGAACATCCCACTTTACCACTTCTGATGAAATGAAGAAAGTAGTATAGGCATTGCCTTTACCGTCAAATTCTGTGTGCAGTGGACCTAAGCCTGGCTTTTTTAGGATACCGTGCAAGCCAGATTCGTAATTGATAATCTGAATACCATCTATTTCGCCCGCAAAGTCTTTCGCTTCAATCGCTGCCATTATTTTATCAAAAGAATAAATGGACATATCGGCAGAAAGTTTACCATTGCCTACAATATACTCGCCCGTTGGATCCACATCACAGCCGTGGGGTGATTTAGGAACAGGAATGAAATAAACCATATCGGGGCAGTCTTTAGGATCAAGGATTGTAGTTTTGGTCATTTCTTTGGACTCCACAATACCTGAACCTTCATCCATCAAATTATGATAGTAAGAAGTGGTGCGCTCTTTCCCTTTTCCTGCTTTTAAGTACTCTTCAGCTTTTTTCCAATTTACAATAGCCAACAAATCTTTGTCTTTTTGAGAAGCATTTACTTCCAAAAGGGTGTAGGCCTGTTCAGAGTTGTAGGTGGTCAAAAAACTCCAACCGTGTGATTTCCCTTTTCCATTACGAGCCAAGTCATAATTAAATCCGGGCATTTCAATCTGGAAAGCCAAATCCATTTCACCTGATTCCTGATCGACCGAAACATAATTGATAAGCCCAGAGAAATTCTCCTTATATGTACTAATCGAAACATCTTTTTGTGGAATTGGTACACTAAAGCGTGTTCCAGATACCAGATATTCCGAGTTTTCAGTAATAAAGGGAGCACAATGCAATCCCGCTACATCCGGAATTTCCAAAATCTCTACTGTTTCAAAGGTTTTTAAATCTACTCGTGCAATTCGAGGCGTATTGTTGCCATTCACAAAAAGCCAACGCCCGTCAAACTCTCCATCGGTTTGTGAAAGTTCGATATGGTGCGAGTCGTCCCAAGGCACATGTCCATAAGAAGTTTTGAAAAATCCTTTGGTCTCTTCGCTGTAGCCATATCCGTTTTCAGGATACTTAGAGAATACAGGGATTTCTTTCAGAAGTCTGCCTGAAGGCAGTCCATAAGCCGTAATTTGTCCGCTGTAACCTCCGGACATAAAGGCATAGAATTCATCATATTCTCCGGGGGCAACGTAGGCCTGCTCTGCGGCATTGCCTTCTACCACATTGCTTACATCTTTTTTCCCACAGCCAAATAGCAAGAGCATTACTACTGAAATTGACATGAGGGAAATTAATTTTACATTTTTCATTTGATTATCATTTAATGGTTTAAAAATTTACTGATTGATAGCTTCGTCTTTACTCCCTACTTTTTCCACATCGTTTTTTCGCATGAATTCCAGAATGGAGCGGGCATCTCCAACAGTTACACCCTGATTGGGCATACGGGTCAAACACTCCTCTAAGAGTTTCTGAGCTGTTGGGTCTTCTTCGAGCATCACGTCTACATTGGTGATCATGTTCATGATCCATTCAGGCCTACGTCTGTTAGTCACCCCTGCCCATCCCGGGCCTACTACCCGTTGGTCGGTGAGTTTATGGCAAGCGGAGCACTTCATTTCGTAAATGGCTTTGCCACTCACAATCATACTTTCCTCCATGGGGTCAGTAAGGTTCACGTTTTTAACTTCACCTATCCCTTTCGGGTCGGCTACTTTTTTCTCCTCTAACATAGATTTTGCCGGAGTTGTAGTCGTGGATTTGGATTGGTCTGTTTTGCCTCCACAGGCGGCCATGAGGCCGACCATTGAAGCTACGGTTACGATAAAAATTGACTTTTTCTTGTTCATGTTGTTTCTGTTTTAAATGAATTACTAGAGGTTAAAATTAATATTATTGACAATGGAAGCAGTAAAGTGATACCGAATAATACTTCATAGTATAGTGGGAGAAAACCTTTTTCTGCCCATAGTAAAATTCCTTGTACAAATAATATCACTTCTGTAAGCACAAATGCTATTATCAGAAATCGGTATCCATTCAGTGCCATTGTTGTAGTTGGCAAAATTTGTTGACGTAGTAAGAGGGCGATTATTGTTAAACTAAAGCCACCAAGCATTATGAGATGAATGAAGCCAATCACAAAATTTCTAATTGTGTAGGATACCTGAGCTATAAAAGTTATGGCAACTGCACTTTGCATTAGTATCTTAAACAAGATGCTGAGGATACCAGTCAGCAATAACCAATAAACTATACTTCCTTTTGGAATATCGAACTTACCGTTTTTTAAAAATCCACGAAGTAGCATGGCAAAAGCTAATAGTTGCAAGACCACACCTACTGAATTCAAATAAAAAAGAACATTTTCGGGCGTACTCCACGTAATGCTTAGTGCATAAGTAAGAGCAACAGAAGTTTGTAAAATTGGGAAGGTGTATTTTGGAAGTTTTATAGCGTGTCCATTATTTTCCGAATGCTTAAACAGCAAAGCTAGAATACCATACATAAACCAGCCGTTGAATTGAAAATGCAGGAAAAATTGAATGGACGCAAAATAAAGTGGATGCAACTTGCCAAGCAGCATACTTACCGGAGCAATTGACCAAAGACCCAGTGTAGAAAGAAGCATCAGATACACCGACCATTTTGCAAAAATTTTAGCATTGGAGCTAGGTGTGATTTTTATATCGTTTAAAAAGTGCTTGGAAAAGTAGTAGGCTACAAAGACATGCAACGTACTGAAGGCTATGCTTAGCGCCCCATAGCCTTGGTACAGGAAAGTGATAAACATACCTAGTCCTGCAACGGTGTTGACTATGAGGGCATTCCGATAAGGCACCATTGAACGATGCTTTGTGAGCATGGAAAAAACCAATGCACCGGCAAGTGCCGTAAATCCCCAACCCAACATCGCGGTATGTGAATGCGCATGAAGGATATACTTGTAATCAAGAAAGGGGATTTCCTGCAGATAGATGAACCGCATCAGAGCACCCAAAAAAGCAGCCAAAAGGAAAAACCCAATAGCTAGCTGAAAGGTGGTTTCTTTAGCTTTATTCGATACGATGCTCATCTTAATTTAAATTTATTAATTGAGTTCAAGTTCTTCAAATGCTTTTACGGCAGATGGAAATAGAATATTGTTTTCCAAATGTATGTGTTTATGTAGGTCCTGCTCAAATTCCTGTAGCATTGAAAAAGACACACTGTATGTTTGGCAGGCATCTTTTGGTGCAGTGTATTGATCGGTCAATTTTGCAATTTTCTTAAAGCGGTCGCCTTCCTGCTGATGTTCGTGCTCCATCATTGCTATGGGGTTTTTCACATTTCCGAAATGTGGTGCAGAGAGCGGATAGCCGCTTTTTGTGGCATTAGCCATGGCTTTTATGTAGGGAAATAATACCTGTTCTTCTTTTTGCATGTGGTTGGCAAGCTCTATGGCTGATTGCTGAAACGAGTCCCTTATCTCCAATAATTCTGGATGCCTTTCGCCATGCACGCTGGCAATTTTTTGCAAATAAGTGGTTAATGCCGGTATCGTATTTCGTACATAAGTGTGATGTGTTTTTTCGATGTATTCAGTGAGTGTATCCATAGGCATTGCACTAAAATCTTCTGTCTCAGCAGTGGTCAAAGCCATTCTAAGTTCCCCGATGATAGTATCGATATCCACATTTTGAATTTCACAAGCCTCTTCCAAAGGAATCCCGCCATTGCAGCAGAAGTCTATGCCATAAGTGGTGAATACCTTGGCGGTCTTAAAATTTTGAGCTACTATTTTGCTCACTTTCATTTTGCTCAGATTTTCCATTTTTTATATTTAATGATTTAAAGATGTTTATATCGGTTTATAGTATAAAAATTACATTTTCAAAAATCCGTTTTCCTTTAAAACTACCTCGCTCAACTCTTCAATGTTTGTAGAGGTCAATGTCCCCTTTAAGTAATCTCTCACGCTTTGTAATTTGTGATGTGCTGGACAGCGGCGAAGTTCTGAACACTCTTTGAAGCCCAATATACAACCATCCAATAATTGATTACCATCAATGGCCCGAACTATATCGGCTAATGAAACGCCACTTTCTGGTGGCAAAAAGAAACCTCCATTTGGCCCTCGCTGTGAATTGAGCAAATTTGCCTTGCTCAGTTGTTGCAGTATTTTGGCAGTAAAATGCTTAGGTGAGTCTATCGCCTCGCTTACATCCACAACGCTCACATACGCTACGCCCTCCTTTGACTTAATAGCCAAATAAATCATGGTCTTCATTGCGTATATACAGGTTTTTGAAAACATAGTTCTCATTTGTTGTGTATAAAGATCCACAATTTAATGGAAATAAAGAGTTATTTATCTTTTATTTTAAAATTTCATAGAAAAAACTTAATTCCACAGAACCCAACTTAAAATCACAATAGTCCATTACGATGAAGTGACGTTTTTTATCCTTATCTCCAAAGTTTTGGCTAAACGCAGTAGCCCCGCATAGGGGTTATTGCCGTTTTAGCCTTTGTTCTCTGCTGGCTTTCTTTCTTCGTACTTGATTTTAGTTACAAACATTACTTCAAGAGGATTAAGTGAGAATTAGAATGCCCCTTTAACCAATGTTTTATATTAGGCTGAATATTCACATAATCTCCATCTCCCAATTCGACAGTTTTTTTAGTCTCATCTTCATAGATTACTTTTCCCATAATGCACAACAAAAGTGCAGGGGTTTTAGTG
>JAGQYO010000086.1 GCA_020435995.1 Flavobacteriales bacterium
ATTGATACCAATTTAAAGCCATTTTTTAATTGTTTATGTTTTGCCTACTTCTGTTTCAGGTCTTTTTTCGGCTTATTCCGACCGCTATGTTTTAATTGCACATAACAGCCGAATATATGTAACGTTACATATATTCGGCATATATCCCTCACAAATATATTTCATCTAAGCGTATTTTAATCTCCTTGGAATTGGGCTTATCCCCATGGCATCTAATAACCGACGATATCCATTTCAAATGCGTGAGAAAAATACCTTCTAATGCATTTAAAACCCTATTTAGCATTGCTTTTATTTACTCTTCAATAAATAAAAACCGCAAGTGGTATAATAATTACGAATCCATGGAATGTTCCCAATTAATGGCAATTGTTCGCGAGGTTCCAAACCAAATTTGTATTTGTAAATGGGGTTTATCAAAAACAAGGTTTTATTGGCTATTTCATAATTGGCCGCTTTGCTAATTCTTTCAAAGCGCTCTAAGGAAATTCCAGTGTCTTTGATCTCCACCAAATCGTCGATTATTGCTTGGCTTTCTCCACCTGCCCTCAATATGGTCTTGTAAATAGAGTAGGGCAGTAGGTGGTAAAAAGGAAGCTTCGAAAGCAACTTGTTGTTTGCAATTTGCTGATGACCTCCAAATGGCATTTGCCAAGGCGGAAATCCAAAAAAGATGTGTCCGTTTGGCTTCAGCAATTTGTGCATTTCTTGCATCAACTTGGGTTGATCGTGTATGTGTTCAATCACGTCCTTCAAAACCACAAGGTCAAATTTACCCAGCTCGTTTTCGAAGTCAGCATCATAAATATTTTTTCGCGAAAGGCTTGCTCTTCCTGCCTTTATGGCTTCTTCTAGGTTTTCGCTGGCTTGTTCAAACTTACCTTCGCTGAGTTCCACCCCAACGCCTTCAAACCCTTCGTCGATAAACGCCTGAAGCACACCACCTTCGCCACATCCGATTTCTAATACTCGTCCGCCTGCCGGAATATCGTATTTCTTCCTTACAAATGGAATAACATAGTTTAGGCAGTTCTGGCGTTGGTGTTCAAAATATAATTTTCGGTCTTTATGAAAGTGATATGCCATTCAATCAAGTTTGTAATACGCCAGCGTTAAAGGGTTTTTCAATGGGCTTGTTGTTGGCCGCTTCTATTCCCATACTTATCCATTTTCGGGTATCGTTAGGGTGAATGATGGCGTCGAGCCAAAGCCTCGCTGCTGCGTAATATGGTGATGTTTGTTTGTAGTATCTATCCTCTATGGTTTTAAGTAGTTCGGCTTGCTTTTCTTCTGTAATTTCTTCGCCTCGCGATTTTAAGGCTGCCACTTCAATTTGAAGTAGGGTTTGCGCCGCCTGAGATCCGCCCATTACAGCTATTTGTGCCGTTGGCCAACCCACTATCAAGCGAGGGTCGTAGGCCTTGCCACACATGGCGTAATTTCCTGCACCATAAGAGTTACCCATTACTATGGTAAACTTGGGTACCACGCTATTGGCTACCGCATTCACGAGTTTGGCGCCATCTTTTATGATGCCCGAATGCTCTGACTTAGAACCCACCATAAATCCGGTTACATCTTGTAAAAACACCAACGGAATTTTCTTCTGGTTGCAATTCATAATAAACCGAGCCGCCTTGTCTGCCGAGTCGTTATAAATCACACCGCCAAATTGCATTTCGCCTTTTTTGGTTTTTACCAATTCGCGTTGGTTGGCCACTATGCCTACCGCCCATCCTTCGATACGCGCATAAGCGCAAACAATTGATTTTCCGTACAATTCTTTGTACTCTTCAAATTCTGAATTGTCTACCAAGCGTTTTATAATGTCTCTTACTTCGTAGGGTTTGCTTCTGTTTTCTGGAAATATTCCCAAGATATCATCAGGGTTCTCCTTCGGTTCAGATGCTTTTTTTCGGTTGAACCCCGCCTTGTCTTTGGAGCCAATTTTGTCCATCAAAAAGCGAATTTTATCCAAACAATCCTTGTCGTCCTTCGCCTTGTAATCGCACACACCACTAATTTCGCAGTGGGTGGTGGCTCCGCCCAAAGTTTCGTTGTCAATAGCTTCGCCCACAGCTGCTTTCACCAAATATGAGCCTGCTAAGAATATAGTTCCCGTTTTGTCTACAATGAGCGATTCGTCGCTCATAATAGGGAGGTAGGCGCCACCAGCAACACATGAACCCATCACTGCCGCAATTTGGGTAATACCCATGCTGCTCATCACAGCATTGTTCCTGAATATGCGACCAAAATGCTCTTTATCCGGAAATATCTCATCCTGCATGGGTAGAAATACACCAGCGCTATCCACCAGATAGATAATTGGCAGGTTGTTTTCCATGGCTATTTCTTGCGCTCTGAGATTTTTTTTGCCCGTAATAGGAAACCAAGCACCAGCTTTTACTGTGGCATCGTTGGCCACAATCAAACATTGGGTTCCTCCTACATAAGCTATTACGATAACTACGCCTCCTGCCGGACAACCACCATATTCGGCATACATATCAAATCCGGCAAATGCCCCTAACTCGATGGTGCGACAGCCTTTGTCTATAAGGTAATCAATACGTTCTCTGGCGGTTAGCTTTCCTTTTTTGTGTTGGCTTTCTATTTTTTTAGGACCTCCTCCGAGTTCAATTTTATTCAAATGAGTTTTTAGTTTCGAAACTTGAAGTTTCATAAAATCCTCATTTTTATTGAACTCTAATTCCTCTTTTTTGGATTTAAACTCTGGCATATTTCTTTTTTAGAAGCGGGCAAATTTAAGTATTCGGTATAAGCCCCCGAATCCTTATTTCTGTGTCATTTCTTCAAATGCTGTTACCAAACGATCGAGGTCTTCAAAACGAGTGTATACGTGCGGAGTAATGCGTACGCCATTTACCTGCTCCACCTGTATATTGGTTACATGTATTTGGTATTCGCGTTGTAACCTTCCGGCCAGCTCATCTCCTTCAATTCCTTCAATGCCTGCCGTGGCTAATGCACCGGAAAACTTGGGGTCTTTAGACGTATATATTCTTATACCTGGTAGTTTTTCTACCTTGCTTATCCAGTAGTTTTTTAGTTCGTGCAATCTCTCTTGCTTTCGTTTGGCGCCTATCGCCAAATGAAAATTGATCGCCTGGCCAATGGCCACTTCGGCTGGTACGCTTCGGGTACCTAAGTTTTCAAACTTTGAGATGACATCTCCTCCAGGTTCGTCGTTGGGGAAGGAGGGCCAAAGCTTCGCGATTTTATCTTTTTTGACATAGAGTAAGCCTGTACCGAAAGGAGCGCAAAGCCATTTGTGCAAGCTCGTTCCATAGTAATCGCATCCTAAGTCCGGAATTGTGTAGTCGATATGAGCAAAAGAGTGCGCACCGTCTACCAACACTTCTATTTCTCGATTGTGGGCAGCATCTGCTATTTTTCGGGCTGGCAGTATTTGCCCCGTCCAATTGATCAAATGGGTGATGTGCACGATTTTGGTCTTGCTTGTAAACTGGTCGGTAAAACGTTTTACTAATAGGTCCTCATCTTCACAGGGCACTGGAAAATCAATCCATTTTAAAACTATTCCATCTCTTTTTTCGCGCATTTTCCACACGCTTTTCATGTTGGGATAGTCGTATTTGGAAAGAACTATTTCATCGCCCTTGTTTAGCGATAACCCATTGATGATGGTGTCTAGCGCTTCGGTGGTGTTGCGGTTTATTGCTATTTCGTCGGGGCTCACTCCGGCGAGGCTTGCTAGCTTTTCTTTTACGCCATCCAAATCTTTTTTTAGGGTTCGCCACATATAATATGATGGCGCCTCATTGCTAAGGTCGTTGTACCTTTTAAAAGCCTCTTGAACCTGGCGTGGCTGTGGACTTACGCCTCCGTTATTCAAATTAATAAATCCCGTGCTCGAGGTATAAGATTGTTGTACCCAGGCCCAAAAGTCTGTATCGTTAGTGACATCGATGCCCAGTAATTCATCTATGAGTTCTGTATCGAATTTGTTGCTCTCGTTTTCGAAAGCTGATATTCCTAGTGGCAATAGTGCTGTGGAGGCTAGGGTAGCTCCTATGGATTTGATAAATTTTCTACGGTTTTTCACTTCAACAAATTTGGAGCGAAAAGATAAAAATTTATTCTTCCTTGAACTCAAGAATATCGCCGGGTTGGCATTCTAGTGCTCTACAAATAGATTCGAGGGTACTAAAGCGAATGGCCTTTCCTTTTCCTTTTTTTAATATGGACAGATTCACGATGGAGATGCCTACTTTTTCTGAAAGTTCGGTCAAACTCATTTTGCGCTGGGCCAGCACCACATCAAGATTTACTACTACAGCCATGTTTTATATGGTCAACGATTTGTCGAATCTATGTAAAAATGAGCTTACGTTTTTTTCGTTTTTTCCCCAAGCCACAGCTTGAAATAGGGCAGTGGAGGTGATTTTCACTTGGGTTGCTTCACCTACGGGTACTAATTCGAAATAAACGTTTTCGCCAAACGACCAAATTGATATTTTGGAATTGGCCATTATTTCTCCTTTTTTCTTGTCGGCATACCTGATGCGAAGGTCGGTTTGTGGAAGTACTTCCAAAAATTTGTCAAACAATGTATCTGCGTCTAAATCGAATGTAATTGTTTCTTCATATCTGTCGGAAAAGAAATTCCACTTACCCAATAATATTGGCTTAAACCAACTTTGGTTTCGAATGATTAAAATACTCAGGAAGAAAACGGACATTCCCAAAACGAAGACTATCGGAATAAAATTGCCGGGTGACTTCATGATAAAATACATTGGAATGACAGCTAAAAGGATAAAAAGTGCTGTTCGAGGATATTTGATTTTGAGCATAATTGTAAAATTTAGACCACAAATCTAATTAATAATTAACGATAAACGATAAAAATATAACGATAAACAAAATATTCTTTTCTCTTGTAAATTATAAAAATCAGGGTCGAATTAGATTTTATATCCAGTTATTAGCGGTGTACATCATTAACCCACGATAAAAAAAAAATATCATTTCAGCATGACGAGATGAAATATAGGAATGGTAATGAATATGAATGAAGAACAGACTCTAAAATAAGTTCGGAGTAGGGGGAAGGTAGATGAAAATAATTGGTTTGAGTTTATTGTGACTTCAAATGAAGCACGGCTGCTGGTCCTTCATTAAAAATAAGATCGAGGATGCTCAAATTGGGGATAAATGGGTTTCCCTGATCCATAAAAACCTGGTTGTAAGTCATCATTGAATTTCTTTCGAAAACATCTTTTTTAGATAGGGTTCTAAAGTCCGTTGCTTCTGGTTCTGCCACATATTCATTGGTTGTTTGAAAATTGAGTTGTAGGTTCAAAAAACGATTGACCAACTCTAGGCTACCTAAATTGAATTCCACCAAAAATTTTCTTTTTTTCGAATAAAAATGGATCATATCGGCTTCGAAATATTCATAAAACGGCGAGGAAGAATAGGCTGTTTTGAGGGCCTTAAGATGGTTGTTTGGCCATGGTTCGTCATACGACAACTTGATATCTTTTATTGGAATTTGAGTCGATTTTTGTTCGAGCAAAACACCGAGGGTTTGAATTCCGTTTGGCCCGTAAATGTTAAACCTGCTGCGGGGTGATTGTTTGATGAAATTTTCAAAAATTTCTAAACGGATAACTGCCCCTTCTTGGCCACAATCGAGCAATTGCGCCCAGTATCCAATAGATCCAAACGCAAAAACAGGAAGCAGACTTTCTTTATTATTCAATCCAATTAAAAATTCGGCTCCATCGAATTTTGCCATCCAACCAGCCCAAATCTTGATCTAGCGATAACCATACGAAGGAAGCTTTACCCACCACATGATCTTCAGGAACAAATCCCCAAAACCTTGAATCGAGGCTGTTGTGGCGGTTATCTCCCATCATAAAATAGTAGTTCATTTTGAAGGTGTAGCTTGTGGCTTTTTTACCATTAATAAAAATTTCGCCATCATTTATGAGCAACTCATTTCCTTCATAAGCTTCAATGATTCTCTTGTATTTGGGTAGTTCTTTCAAGTTTAAATCAACCGATTCGCCGGCTTTAGGCACATACAAAGGGCCAAAATTATCGTGTGTCCAATTGTACTGTACATCATTGGGAAATACCCGATGAGTTGGATCCGGCATACCTCCATTATCTAGGTTAGGCGCCACTTTGGCCACCGCTGGGAATTCTTGAATGGCTTGATAAGCTTCAAAAGTTAACGGAACCACATAGCCATCTGTCCCACCAATTTTTCTCAAATCCTGAAAATTGATACCGAACTTTTCCTTCATCGTTTTGTGATTGAGCCAATCATTTGTTCGAAGGGCATAGCTGTACTGCATTTGAGGAGGCATATAAGCCTGTTCGTCGTTAATATAGAGCAAGCCATCCTTTACTGAAAGCACGTCACCAGCAACCGCTACACAGCGTTTTACATAATTCTCTCTTTTGTCTACGGGCCTTACTGTAATCTCATAATTTGATTTAATGAAATCTCGACCCAGTTTGTCGTAAGCCGCGTCGCTCAATACCTTTTTTTTCTGTGCAATATCACGGTGTTTGAGTTCGTATGATGCTTCACGAGCAATTTGTTCGTATGATCGATTTTGTTCCAATACAACCACCGTGTCTCCAGCAGGAAAATTAAAAACCACCACATCATTTCTTTCTACATTTCGGTAACCCGGTAATCTGAAGTAGGGAAGGTTCATCCATTCAAGGTATGACTTGATGTTACCCACAGGCAAAGAGTGATGGACAAAGGGCACGGCCAAAGGAGTCTGGGGTGTTTTTGGCCCATAAGCCATTTTACTTACAAACAAATAATCCCCGATGAGCAATGATTTTTCCATGGAAGCTGTAGGAATGGTATACGCTTCAAATACATAAGTACGAATAATACTGGCCGCAACTATGGCAAATAAAATAGCATCTCGCCATTCAATTAGTGTGTTTTTTTTGTGCTGACCCTTTTCAATAGGGCCTACAAACTGTAATGTTTTATCGAATGCCAAAAGCGGTAAGTAAACAAAGGGAAGGAAAAAGGCAAAGGCATTGGTAGAGGCATCTCTTTTTCCAAAGGTATGAGCCAAGTTGGCGCTCATAATCATAAGCATAAGGATGTTCACCCCAGGGAAGAGGAGCAGAATCATCCACCACCATGGCTTTTTAATAATTTTAATCCAGATATACAGGTTGTATCCCGGAACGAGTGCCTCCCAACCTTTGCGTCCCGCTCTTGGGAAAAGCAAATACAAAGCAACGTGCATGAGGATAACAATGATGATGGCAATGGGTAAATTCATGATAACAATTAAAAATTGAGTAAATCGTTCATTCCAAAAACACCTTTTTTACCGTGGAGAAATTCTGCGGCTAACACAGCTCCAAGCGCAAAACCTTTTCTTGATTTTGCTTGATGTTCGAAGGTCAAAACGTCAATGTCGGACTCATATTTTACGATATGGGTACCCGGTACATCGGGAATTCTTTGAGCGGTAATTTTCAGGTCTGAAGGGGAGTTTTCGCTGTTAAGGCTCCAATTATTTTTTCGATCTAGTTCCTTTAAGATAACTTCGGCAGTAGTTATAGCGGTTCCGCTCGGGGCATCAAGTTTTTGCGTATGGTGAATCTCGTCAATATCCACATTGTAGCCTGGGAACTGGTTCATAATGGCAGCAAGTTTTTTATTTACTTCAAAAAAAATGTTGACCCCAAGGCTAAAATTACTGGCATAAAACAAGGCGCCGTTTTTTCTTTTACATTCTTTAGTTAGGTCGTCGAAGTGAGCATACCAAGCGGTGGTTCCCACCACAACTGGAACATGAGCTTCAAAGCACTTTCGAATATTACCTGCCGCGGCTTCTGGCACACTAAATTCGATGGCTACGTCGCTAGATTTCAGCTCTTCAGAAGTGTAATTGCTGTTTTCGCGAGTTATTTTTAGCGTAACCTGATGCCCTCTTTCCAGCAAAATGGATTCAATCACCTTACCCATTTTTCCATAACCAATCAGCGCAACTCTCATTTGATTCTAAAATTTAATTGAACACCTAACATTGGTTTTTGTTGGCTTTGAAAAGCGGTTTGAAGTTGGGGTAAATACACCTTTGGTTTTACCATCATACTTAAGTCGTCGCTTACATCAAAGTATTTTAAATGCGCATCTACCGAAGCATCTACAATTTGCAGTGCGTAAATCAATACAGCTCCAATGATGGCCAGTTCCATATTTTTTCGAGTTCTTTCCATTTCTGCCTGTAGCGCAGTGTTCGGAGCCACATCTGGTATTTCAGGAAAATAATCTGTACCGTTATACGTGGTGTCTATTCGCGTTATAAAAGTTTCTCGGTAGAGTTGATAATTCT
Source organism: Flavobacteriales bacterium (assembly GCA_020435995.1). GTDB lineage: Bacteria > Bacteroidota > Bacteroidia > Flavobacteriales_G > Salibacteraceae > JAGQYO01. Next base: position 8,382 of record JAGQYO010000086.1, read on the forward strand.
TATTATTTAATACAGCAAGGTAGATAAACCCTCCTCCTAAGCCATATACAATGGGGAGTTTCCAGTACTTTCGGTTGTAGATTTGCCCTAAACCTGGCACTACCGCCGACATCAAAGCAGCCTTCATGGGTGAGTGCTTTTTCATAAGCGTACTATCGCTTGTAGTGCCAGAAACAGTTTTCGCAGCATTTGTTTCCACGTGTCCATCTTTTACCTGAGCGGTAAGGGCCGAAAAGGAAACAATTCCCCAGAAAATAAGAAGCCAAGTGTAGCCACAATTTCTCATCGCCGCGAAAATAAAGAAACGCAAAAGGGGAGGGTGCTAGGCACCTCGTTTATTACTGTTTTAATTTCTTAAACAAAGCGAGTAATTCTTCCTGATTATCAAAGTGTAAGGTAAGTTTACCTTTTTGAGCATCAGCTTTTTGTATCTGCACTTTTCGATTGAGCGATATCACCAAATCTCTCACAATTCCTTTTTCAGTCTCCGAAAGTTTGGCTTTGGGTGTTTTGGGTTGGTTGTTCACCACATCGTCCGAATTAAATTTAACCAAGTCCTCAACCTTACGCACAGAAAGGCTTTCAGAAATAATTTTTTCACAAATTAGCTTTTGAAGTTCGGTGTCATCTACCGCTAGCAAAGCCCGAGCATGTCCCATAGAAATTTTGCCTTCTCGGATGGCCAATTGTATGGTGTCAGGCAAATTGAGCAATCGCAAATAGTTGGTTACCGTGCTTCTTTTCTTTCCTACTCGTTCACCGAGTTGTTCCTGGGTTAGTTTACACTCTTCAATCAGCCGTTGGTAGGAGATAGCTACTTCCATAGCATCTAAATTTTCGCGCTGTATGTTTTCAATCAGCGCCATTTCGAGCATACTCTGATCGTCGGCTATGCGCACGTAGGCTGGAATGGTGGTTAACCCCGCTTGTTGTGTTGCCCTCCACCTTCTTTCTCCCGAAATGAGTTGGTAGGTATCGTTGCCTAGTTTGCGAACCGTTATAGGTTGTATTACCCCATGAACTTTTATGGATTGCGCCAAATCTTCTAGGGCCTCAGCACTAAATTGGCTTCTGGGCTGAAATGGATTTGCTTCAATTTTGGTCACAGAAATATCCGAAATAGATCCGGCTACAGTACCAAAAGAATCACTTAACCCATGACGGGTAGTGATATCCGTATCGACGCTTTCGAGCAAGGCACTTAGGCCTCGACCCAGCGCTCGTTTTTTAGATGCCATCTTCTACTTGGATAATTTTTTCTTCGTCGGTAAGGCGGGTCATGTTGTTTTTCTGAAGAATCTCACGTGCGAGATTCAAATAATTAACCGCTCCTTTGCAGGATGCGTCAAACATGATAACACTTTCACCGTGACTTGGCGCTTCACCTAAGGTAGTATTTCGGAATATGATGGTATTAAATACCAATTGCTGGAAGTGAGTTTTTACTTCTTCCACCACTTGATTCGCCAAGCGGAGTCTTTGGTCATACATGGTGAGGAGCATTCCTTCAATTTCTAAATCTTTATTGAGCAGATTCTGAACAATTTTGATGGTATTGAGCAACTTACCAAGACCTTCAAGGGCAAAATATTCGCATTGAACAGGAATAATGACCGAGTCCGCCGCTGTGAGTGCGTTTACGGTTACCAAACCCAAAGAAGGGGAGC
>JAGQYO010000087.1 GCA_020435995.1 Flavobacteriales bacterium
GGTACTGTTGTCTTGCCACAGGTAGGTAGCCGCTGTATCTGATATATCCAACATAAAGCTGTCGTTTCTACAGATTACCGTATCTGGCCCCAAATCCAAACTGCGTTTGAATAGGCTGTCTATTCTCACCGTATCGGTTGAGCTGCCGCATCGGTTCCATGCTGTGGCCCAGTATTTACCCGTGCTATCTATCCTGTGAAAAGGACGTTTGGTGCTATCCATCCATAGCATTTTATAGGTGCTAGTTCCCGTAATTAATGCTTCCAAACTATCAAATACACAGACCGTGGTGTCGTTGCCTAAATTCATGATGGGCGCTGCAAGTACATCGACCGTATCGCGAAGCGTGTCTTTTACCACCTGCGACTTTTTGTCGGTGTAGTATGCATAAGCTGTAACAACGTATTTACCCGGTGAGGTGAAAATATGGGAGTCCAACTTATTCCAACTCGTATTTTTCGATCCACTGCTAGGATCGCCGTAGTTATACATCACCGAGTCTACCAAGGAAGTATCAGCCACAGCAATTTTTGTCCATAAACTATCGCAGGCATCCGATACATTTAAGGTTGTTTTACTAAAAAAACTTTGAATAAATGTGGGTAGTCCGAGTCTTACAACTCCAGGATAAGGAATTACAATTCCCGTATCGTTATAGTTACAAGCCACACCACTGTCATTTGGGTTATTGATAACGCTTAGCATTTGTGTAATTCCAAAAGAGCCTAATCTGGCATAGTAAATTTTCTGGTTCATAGCAAGCTGAAGTTGACCATGAGAATAGCCAGTGGTATTTGTGATGCCGCATACTGCATGTGCAGATGCATTTACTTGAGCCGTTGTACCCGCTTTTAAATCAAATTGAAAAACACCACCATAAACATTCACATACAAATATTGAGAATTTGGAGAAAACTCAAGGCCATAAGGCCCATAGTTCCCTGAATAACCAGTAGGAAAAACTGTGCGTTGGTTAGATGCAACACCCGTAGAAGGATTAAAATCGAATAGTTGAACCGTTTGGCGGCTAACATGATTAATCGCTAAATATTTTCCATCAGGTGAAATCTTCATAGATCCATAATGAGAAATAACGCCAGATACAAGTGGAACCGTAGTAGAAACAACAGGAGTCGTATTTACACCAGCCGAGGTGATCAAAAAAGCATAAATGTTCCAGTCATCGTTCCGTTGTACCACTGCCCAAAAATCGCGACCGTTTGAATGGCCCACAGCACTTACTTTGTCTTGTACTGGGTGTGGACTCATAAGTCTAGTGTTTTTGCTGGTGCTCACCACGTCTCCAAAGCCACTGTTTAGCGCCATGTCCACTACGGAATAATGTAAACCAATGGTTGCATTTGCCGGTACTGAAAATAAAATATACTTGGTTGTGCTTCCTGGAAGTGGAACTGCCACCCCACTGTGAGAAGAACTCGAATTTCCCTGTAAACCCGTACCATTAGGCATAACCAGATGCCTTCGATCCCAAACTTTAATTCCGTCTGAATAAAAAAGGAGATTTCCATTTCTGTCTGAGATGGTGCAACTGCCTTCTAAAGTAAGCGTAGACCCATTGGCCACACCTACTGGTGGGTTCACGTTAAAATTGACGCCCGCAGAATTCCCAAAATACCACCAATTGGCTTCTCCTTGTGAGAATCCACCTACCGAAATGAGTAGGGCAAAAACGAGGGCTATGTAATTATTTTTCAAGCGTATAAAAGATGCGTAAAAATAGTTCTAATCACTTTGATTTGCAATTTACACTTCACGAAACAACCTTTAAGCTTTGTCGTCTTTTAGTTTCACACATTTATAACTGAAAAACCGCAATAAACCGCCCCCTTCGCTGTCTTTCAAAAATTACATTTGCAAAAAAAACGATGAACCCATTACGCTCGTCATCCTCTCTTCCTTTTGGAGCCATTCCCTTCGATAAAATAGAAAACAATCATTTCCTTCCAGCGCTACATCATTCCATAGAAAGTTGTAGAAAAAGCATAGCTCAAATCGAAAAAATAACAGACCCCACTTTCGATAATGTGATCATAGGATTGGAAAAATGTGGCCGCGAACTGAGCGAAACGAGTGCAGTTTTTTTTAACCTCACATCCGCTGAAACCAACAAAGAAATTGAAGCGCAATCAGCTGAGTACTCTCAGCTTATCAGTCAGTTTAGCAACGAAATAGCGCTGAACGAAAAGCTGTTTGCGCAGGTGAATGAAGTGTATAAAAACACGGATAAGTCAACATTGAGCCCTGAACAAAAAACCCTGCTAGAAAAAACATTTAAGGGGTTTGCAAGAAATGGAGCTTTGCTACCTGAAAAAAAGAAAAATGAACTTAAAGAAATTGACCAAAAACTAGCCACCATAAAAGTAAAATATGGGCAAAACGTATTGGCGGAAACCAATGCTTATTTGTTGCTTGTTGATACCGTAGAAGAATTAAATGGTCTTCCACCAGACGCTATTCAAACTGCTAAAGATTTGGCAACCCAAAAAGGAAGTCCAGAAAAATGGGCGTTTTCCCTTCAAATGCCGAGCTACCAAGCTTTGGTAACTTACGCAGAAAACAGAAAATTGAGAGAGGAAATCTTTCGTGCTTATGCTTCGCGTTCTTTTCAAAACAATGAGTTTAACAATGCTGCTATTTGCAATGAAATAGCTCAATTGAGGAAAAAAAGAGCTCAGCTTCTGGGTTATAAAAGTCATGCTGAATATGTGCTTGAAGAGCGGATGGCTAAGTCTCCTCTGAATGTCCAAGCATTTTTAGAAGACCTCCTTAAAAAATCACTACACATCGCCAAAGAACAAGTCAACGAGGTTTCGGTTTTTGCCGCTGAGCAATGCGCGCCTCTTCCACTCCAACGTTGGGATTTTGGCTTTTGGGCAGAAAAACTAAAAAAGGAGAAGTACAGCATAGATGATGAATTATTGAAACCTTATTTTGTTCTGGGCAACGTATTGAACGGTGCGTTTTTGATGGCTCAAAAATTATATGGTCTTTCCTTTAAAGAAAACAAAGACTTAGCTGCCTATCACAAGGATGTAACGGTTTATGAAGTTTACGAATCGAATGGAGATTTTTTAGCCCTGTTTTATGCTGATTTTTTTCCAAGAGAAGGCAAAAGGGCTGGCGCTTGGATGACTTCTTACAAAAACCAATATGTAGAAAATGGTGTGGATCATCGGCCACATATTTCTATAGTATGCAACTTTAACAAACCCGTTGGCGACAAACCTTCGCTTCTCACTTTTCAAGAAGTAACTACGTTGTTTCATGAATTTGGTCATGCTTTGCACGGCATGTGCGCTAAAGGCGAATTTGCTGAGCTATCTGGCACCAATGTATTTTGGGACTTTGTAGAGTTGCCTTCTCAAATGCACGAGAATTGGTGTTACGAAAAGGAGTGTTTGGATTTGTTCGCATTTCACTATCAAACCGGAGAGCTTATTCCTATGGAATTAGTACAAAAGGTGGCTGAAAGTTCAAAATATTTGGAAGGATATCAGACTGTTAGACAACTCAATTTCGGCATGTTGGACCTTGCTTGGCACCACAGTTTAAATGGAGAAGTTACGGATATTGCTGCCTTTGAGCAAAAAGTATTAGGGCAAACAGCATTGCTACCAGGTGTGGAAGGAATCTGCAGCTCAACGGCTTTCCAACACATTTTTAACGGTGGATACAGTGCTGGCTATTACAGCTACAAATGGGCCGAAGTACTTGATGCCGATGCTTTTGAAGCCTTTAAAGAAAAGGGGATTTTCAATGCGGAAGTTGGGCAAAGATTCAAGGAAAATATCTTAGAAAAAGGAGGATGCGAAAATCCGTCGATCTTGTACAAAAGATTCAGAGGAAAAGAACCGAATAATGAGGCGCTACTCAAACGAGCTGGTCTGAAATAGTTGACGATTTACTTGCGATTTACTTAGCCACCCATTTAAAGAGTCCGAAAAATACCGCCAGCCAAATAAGGCCCTTTACGAGAAAAAACAGAAATCCAATCCAACCCAATCTTTTGAGCCAATGCAAGTATTTGGGGGGTACTTTTTTCATCAATAAGTTCCAACTGACAACATCACCAGAGTGCAGGCCATTTCGGTAATAATTCCTTTTTGCTTGGCTAAGGAGGCCAATTCCATGTTCTCAGTTCCTGGATTAAAAATGATTCTTTTGGTACCTGATGCAAGAATGGTTTCGTAATATTCCTTTTGCCTTTCGGGGTTTAAATACAAAGTAATGGTATCGATGGTTGTAGTTTTCGATGGAAAATTTGGAAGAATTTTATGACCATTAATTTCTCCTTTTTTTATTCCAACGGGAAACACCTTATGGCCTTTTTGGTTCAATGCAATCGTAGCTTTATAAGCGTACCTATCTGAATTGGGTGTTGCCCCTAGCACGACAACGTTTTCTGATTTATTTTGAGTCATTTGTTATTCTTTTTCTCCAAAGCAAAGGTCACCAGCGTCTCCCAATCCAGGCACAATGTAGCTCATGGCATTTAATTCTGGATCAACAGCTCCAATCCAAATTTGGGTGTTGGCGGGAAATTTATCTTGTATAAAAGCCAAACCCACTTCGCTGGCAATCACGGCTGCGATATGAATCTTCGAGGGTGTTCCATGCTCAAGCAAAGCCTTGTATGCCAGCCACATAGAATTTCCTGTAGCCAACATTGGATCAGCCATAACAAGTACTTTACCTTCCAAATTTGGACATGCATTGTAGTCGATATGAAAAGCCAAAGTTCCGTCGGGTCTTTCTTCACGATAGGCCGAAACAAATGCGTTTTCAGCTTTATCAAAATAATTGATAATACCCAAATGTAGCGGTAGACCAGCTCTTAATACGGATGCAACCACAGGTTGGTGGGTGAGCAAAGATTCGTTAGCCACACCCAAAGGTGTATTCACCTCAATCGAGTTGTAGGTTAATTCTTTGGAAATTTCATAGGCTAAACATTCTCCAATCCTTTCGATATTTCTCCTAAATCGCAGGCGGTCGGTTTGGATGTTTACATCACGCAATTCTGCAATATAGTGGTTGAGAATAGAATTTTCTCGGTTAAATATGCGCGTGTTATTCATCATAAGTTATTCAATTAAACCCCTGCCCTGCTTTTTAATTCTTCCTTCAGATTTCCATTGTGCCACAATTTTATCTAGCACCCCATTTATAAAGCCCTTACTCTTTGGCGTACTAAAAAATTTTGACAAATCAATGTATTCATTCAAAGTTACTTTAACTGGAATAGTAGAAAAGTGATCAATTTCACAAACCGCCATTTTCATAAGAATAATATCGATTTTAGCCAATCGATCAGATTCCCAATTTTTGGTGAGGGACGCAATCAAATCTCCGTATTCTTCGTTCTGGGCAAGTGTATTTCTGAGCAGGCTCTTTACAAATTTGGTATCGTCTTCCATGTCTTTGTAAAGTTCTACCAACACATTGGGACTACCTTCTTTCATTTTTTGAAACGTACGTGAAACGTGGATATGAACCAGCTCTACGTCTTGGGCCCAGTACATGTCCTCATCTTCTATTATTTGCTCAAAAACCTCACTCGTGGCAATGTACTTTTCATAAATTTCGGCCATAAACATTCGGTCCTCTTTGAATGAACCTTCAGTTTTAAGCATGTACTTTTCGTACTCCTTGCTTTCAGAAATGGTGCGAAATAACCTTCTAACATTATCTGAGCTGAGGGACCAGTTCATTTTTTTGGCCGAAACGATTTGATTGAATCGCTTGTCATTTTCAAGCAGAAGGATGGCTTTATTTTGGGTAAAATGCAGGTTTGGGTTTTTCTCTTCCTCCGAAACGAAATGCTTTCCTTTTTTAGTTTCTGCCAAGCTACGCGCCGACTCAACAACCTCTACCGCCAAAAGGAGCATATAAACATATAGATCGTAAACCTTGTTGATGCTTTTGAACATTTCCTTTTCGGCCACATTCAAGTCATTCGACTCTGATTGAAACCAAGAGTACAAGGTTTGTAGGACTTTAATCCTAAGGTATCTTCTGTTTAACATTTATAAGAACGTATCAGTATTGAATAATTTAAATGGCAAATAAAAGCCATTATAAAAATAATAAAAGGGGAAATCAAAATAATTTCCCCTTGGTAGCATTTTTTATTGACCCTTAAAGTACTGCGTTGATTTTCGCAATAGAATCAATTCGAGCTTCAGCCATTTCGTTAGCCGCTTGGTAGGTAGGCACTTTATTCGCATTTGAATAGTTGATAATCTCCAAGGTGGTGTTGTAGATTTTCTCTGTTTTTTCTAATGCCCTTTCTCTGTTATATCCTTCTAATTCAGAATAACAATTGATTAATCCTCCAGCATTAATTAAAAAATCTGGTGCGTAAATTATTCCCTTATCGGTAACAATTTTTCCGTGCTTCACCTCATCTTGCAATTGGTTGTTGGCTGCGCCAGCAATAATTTGGCACTTCAATTTTGGAAGAGTTTCATCGTTCAAAATTGCACCCAGGGCGCAAGGCGCATATATATCCATATCGGCATCATAAACCGAAGCAGGATCGATAACTTTCACTCCGGGATGCGTTTTAGAAATTGCATCAATTCGATCTTGAAAAATATCGCAAACCGAAACTACGGCACCTTCTTTTACTAAGTAATCCACCAAGTATTGCCCAACATGCCCAGCTCCTTGTACAACTACTTTTTTGCCCGAAAGGCTATCACTTCCATAGGCTTTGTTAGCAGATGCCTTCATGCCCATGTACACACCATAAGCCGTTACAGGAGAAGGGTCTCCGCCTCCGCCAAAAGTTTCGGGTAAGCCGGCCACATGCTCCGTTTCATCGTGAATCCACTCCATATCGGAAGGGCCCATACCTACGTCTTCGGCTGTGATGTATTTGCCTGCAAGGCTGTCTACAAACTTTCCAAAACGACGCATAAGTGCTTCATTTTTCTGCGTTCTACTGTCACCGATAATCACAGCTTTACCACCTCCCAAATTCAATCCACTGATGGCCGCTTTGTAGGTCATTCCTCTAGAAAGCCTCATTACATCATTCAATGCTTCCGCCTCATTGGTGTAATTCCACATGCGGGTTCCACCCAAGGCAGGCCCCAACACGGTATTGTGGATAGCTATAATTGCTTTGAGACCCGTAGAATGGTCTTGGCAAAAAACAATTTGTTCATGATTTTTAAGTGCCATGTGCGACAACACTGTGCTTTCTACTAGAGATTGTGCCATTTTTTTATGTTTTATTTTAAACTTTACTCTTATTCAAGTGTCTACTTTTGCGCCCTTCAAAAACATGCCCCTAGGCTATTTTGAATAGCGCGGCAAAAGTAGTCAAATGGACTACTTTCAGCCGATAAATTAGAATATGAAAGCCCTTTTTTCTCTTAATAAATATTTGTGGAAGTATCGTTGGAGGTTGCTGCTTGGGATTGCCTTTGTTACGGTTTCAAAAATATTTTCTATTTATCCTGTGCAGGCCATCGGAAAAGCATTTGATGCAGTGGGAGATAGCATTAAAATATACAAGGCAATGAGCCCTGGATTGGAGCAGGATGCCTTTTACAATACCATTACCGACCAAATTGTGATGTACTCATTAATCGTATTTGGTTTTGCAATTTTAACTGGCATCTTCCTGTTTTTTACTAGGATGACCATCATCGTTATGTCCAGATTGATTGAATACGACATCAAAAATGACATATTTATACATTACCAAGTGCTGAACACCTCCTTTTACAAAAAAAACAATACGGGTGATTTGATGAACCGTATTTCTGAAGATGTAAGCCGTGTGCGGATGTACTTTGGGCCGGCCATAATGTACACCATCAACTTGGTGGTACTATTTGCATTGGTTATCAGCACTATGATTGAGGTAAATGCCATGCTCACCCTTTACGTATTACTTCCCCTTCCCTTTCTTTCCGTAATTATTTATTATGTGAGCCATATCATCAACAAAAAAAGCGAAAGGGTGCAGTTTCACTTAAGTCAAATTTCCACATTTGTGCAGGAAGCTTTCTCGGGTATTCGAGTGATTAAAGCATATAACCAGCAGCATAGCAAGGAGGTTTTCTTTGAAAAAGAACTGGTAGATTATCGCAACATTTCACTCGAATTGGTAAAAACCAATGCTCTGTTTATGCCGATGATGACTTTACTGATAGGGCTCAGCACCATCATCACGATATACGTGGGTGGTAAATTGGCCATATCGGGAGAAATTACAATGGGTAATATTGCCGAATTTGTGATCTACGTAAACATGTTGACATGGCCTGTGGCCTCGCTTGGATGGGTAACTTCACTTGTGCAAAGGGCGGCAGCTTCGCAAGAAAGAATCAATGAGTTTTTACACAGTGTACCTGAGATTTCAAATACAAACAACGATGAAATAGAAATTAGCGGCAAAATTGAATTTAAAGATGTACAATTTACCTATCCCGGTACCAATGCTACCATTTTAGATGGGGTTTCGTTCACCATCCAGCCGGGTGAGTCCTTAGCTATAATTGGGCGCACTGGTTCTGGAAAAAGCACCATTGCCAGCCTTTTAACTCGCTTGTACGATGTAACCAACGGATGCATTGAAGTAGATGGGATCGATGTACGTAAAATCAACCTTAATATCTTGAGAAAATCGATTGGATACGTGCCTCAGGAGGTTTTTCTCTTCTCCGAAACCATAGCCAACAACATCGCATTTGGGCAGCGCGACTTGAAAGTTTCGAGAGCTGTAATTGAGGAGGCAGCAAAAAACGCGGAGGTGTATGAGAATATTCTCGATTTTCCAAATCGGTTTGATACGAAAGTAGGCGAACGCGGAATAACACTTAGCGGTGGCCAAAAACAAAGGATAAGTATAGCACGAGCCATTATTGGAAAACCTTCTATTTTGGTTTTTGATGACTGCTTGAGTGCTGTTGATACTGAAACAGAAAAGAAAATAATTTCGAATCTGAAAACGGTAATGGAAAATAGAAGCACCATCATCATTTCTCACAGAATAAGTTCAGTAACACATTGTGATAAAATTATCGTGCTCGACGAAGGTAAAATTGTAGAAAGTGGAAACCACGATTCACTTCTCAAACAAAGTGGTATATACGCTGAGCTTTACCAAAAACAACTACTCGAAGAAGTGAGCATTGAGGTTTAAATAAGCGTGATTTCACTCGGACGCAATAGGAGTGGAATCTAATGACTGATTACAACCTTTCTGGTTTCTGAAATTCCTTCTCCTTTAATTTGAAGGAAATACATGCCATTTGGAAAATCTGAAACATCGATTTGGGTGGAGGATTGGAATTGACCTTCAAGTAAGGATTGTCCGCCAATATTTTGAATTATGTATTGCAATTCGGGGTTCGTCAAACTTGAAATATTTAACGTTGAACTAGTAGGATTTGGAAATATAAAAAATTTGTTTAAACCTCTATTGACGTCTTTTATCGTATTGGAAGTATCAATTTTAAATGTAACGCCACCCATATAATCAGAGTTGAGCACCTGACCGAAACTGTCGGTTTTCATTAGTTTAAAGTTAGAACTAGGGGAAAAATGGT
>JAGQYO010000088.1 GCA_020435995.1 Flavobacteriales bacterium
TGGCCACCGGCAGAGCGTGCCCACTGCCAACTTTGGGCATTTGAGGTAAGTGCAAAAACCAAACAAACGATTAAACTTGCTGTGGTTGATTTTGAGTAAAAAGTATTTTTCATAATTGATAATTAGATGTTATCGAAGATAAAAGAATCTTGGCACACTCAACAGTGGTTAAGGATGCCAAGATTCAATTTTTGGTGTAAAAAAATCAACATTTACTATTTCATAATGATCACTTTTTGGAGCAGATGTTTATGGCCATCATACAGGTGGAATGAATAAGCTCCTGCTGGAAACTCGTTTTCATTGAAGATGATTTCAGAAGATGAATTAGGTAAATCAACCCTTCTTATTGTTACACCTTGGTTGTTTTGAATTTCTATTTTACACCCACTTTCATTTTGGCAACGGTACCATAAGTTTACCAAACCATTTGTTGGGTTTGGGAAAATTCGCAAGTCGTTGTCTCCCTGATCTTGATTGGAGTCATCTGGGTTTTTACTATGAGGAAGTTCGAAAGCATTTTTAATTCGAATCACTTCATCGGGCGCTATCATTTGGTCACAATCCCAATCTTCGAAGCATACCTGGAAAGTGCAATGCATATTCGTACAAGGATCCCAAACAGTAAAAGTTAGACACACTTGACCAATAGGAGGAAAAGGTGTATTGAAGGTTATAAAACCACTCAGTGAATTGGCTCCACTATTGAGCATACCACCCGAAAAGCCTGATGTGGAGCCAAAATTGGAACTTACATTGGTAATCATCGAACCATTACATCCAGACCAATTGTAATTGAAAGAAAGTATATAGGTGTAGTTATAGGGCGAATTGTCAATACATTCCACTTTTTCGCCATACCAATCTCCCCCACAGGGTTCCATTGGTTCACTGTACTCACATGGAATGAGGGTATATTCAAACAAACAACTTGTATCGGTACAGCCTTGGTTGTTGGTAACCACCAAATAGACCTCCCCTCCGCCTACAGCTATCAGATCCAATGGCTGGATAATACCAGAGCCTGAGCTAAAAGCACCCCATCCATTGGCATACCATGCCCAAGAGGCATAATTGCCAGGAATGCCTGGCAACCATATTCCACCTTGAGCGGTATCACAAAACTCGTAACAACCACACATGAAGTAACACATTTCGGGAACGCCATATACTTCAATGCTGGCTTCATTAGTACATCCAAAGCTATCTACTACTGTGGCCACGTACACTCCTTTGGTATTAACGTTGGTTGAATCGCCAATAGCGCCATTGCTCCATTGTACAGATATTGGATAGCCTGCTACGTTGTACGCCGCAAGTGTAACTGGTGATTGGTTTTCGCATCCAGGAGATGGATTCGCATAGAGGGTGGGTTTGGCTGGCGGCGCGTGCACCGTAATTTTAAACGAATCGCTCATATTGGTACAAGTGCTACCAAATTGAGACACTTCTACTTGAAGCCAATACACCCCGGGGTTTATATTGAACGAAATAGATGTACATGGACTTGCTCCCGGTAGCACGCTTCCATTAAGACGCCACAAGTAGCTATAAGTACTGCCCACATTGGCATCGAATATATGGGTACCGAAGCATACGTCGTGGTCCCCGAAGATGATAGGCTTGGGCACCTCAACTACGGCAACCCCAATGCTTCCATGTTTTCCATAGCAGCCATAGTTGTCCGTTACTTCCACCGAATAATTCCCCGATTGGGTTACAAATTGACTCGAAGAAATAATGTTTCCAGATTGAGAAAACGAATTAGACCAGTCATAAGTCAGCGGAAAGTTCCAAGTAGGAGGATTCGATCTCAATCCTATACCGATTTGACCTGATTGCCCTGTGCAGAATCTTAAAAACTTGTTGGGACCAGCTGGAATCCATTGTAAAATATTACTTGTATCCCTCACATTATTTTTATAAATATTTACAGAGCCAGAGGAGGTATCGGTACAGCCATAATTTCCTGTAATAATCAGTGAAGGATAAAATGCAAAAGAATTTGAACCTCCAGTGTGAGCATAAGTCCTCTGCGGAGAGGCATTTCCCTTGAGCTGAGCCATATCATCAAAGTCCCAAAAATAAGAGGAAATACTTCCCGTGGAAGTGGAAATAAACTGTACGGGAGTGCCCTCACATGTGGCGCTTGGAGCAATTGTAAAACTTGATGAAAGCGTACTTGGAACTACCACGGTTTTGGTTTTTGTACAAGTATTTGATCCATTGTTCACTGTAAGTTCAACGGTATAGGTAGTTCCGGCAGTCCAGTTTACGGTAGGGTTTGGTAGCGAAGAAAAAATAACACCTCCAACTCGCCAAGTGTAGCTTAGGGTAGCAGGGGCTAAGTAGGTGGACCTATCTTTAAAAGAAAGGGCGAATTGATTTCCTCCAGCACATGAAAAACCAAAATCAAAATCAGCGATCAAAGGGACTCTTACAATTTCAACGTCATCAAACCTACATGTGTCCAATCCATTTATTACAATGTAGCTGAATGTAAATGGATGATACCCAGCTTGACTCACTTGAGCATTATGGCTTAAATTATTTGAAGTTCCTAACCCCCAACCATATGAATGTACTGCTCCCGAAAAGGATGCGGTTAGCGAAATAGCACCGCAAGTTTCGGTTACGGTTGCTCCGTTCCAAATTAGCGACGTATCTCTCGTACATTTTGGTTTGATTTTACACGAATCGCCTAGTACAATTGAATTACTAGTGGTTGAACATCCGTTTGCGCCCGTTACGTTAGCATAATAGGTTCCGTATGTTGTGGGGTGCGGCGTATAAGTTGAGGTTCCTTGTCCTGTACCGCCTCCAGGAGTCCATGTAATCGAATTCCCGTTTTGCATTGATAAATGAAGAACTTCAAAGATTGAATCTGGGATACAAATTTTCGCATATTTATATTGTTGTGTAACTAATGCTACTGGCGAAGGCTCTACTGTAACGAGGCCTGTAATATTTTGGTTTGCGTTGCAACCCGTTGCCTGCCCTATTACTTTTATACTATGCGTACCTGCAACTGGAAAGTTATAACTCAAAACACTATTGCTTCCAACTAAAATACCGTCCACGTACCAAGAAAAATTTCCAGAGGATGATCCTCCTAAAGTTGCAGCAAAGCCAGGGTTAGATCCTGAGCAAAAAGTTGCAGGTAATGTTGGAGATATTGCTAGAACCGGGCCTGTGCCAAGGTTGATTGTGGAATCAACAATTAGCGTACTGTCGCAAACCGTAAGATGAAGACGTAAAACTACACTCCCAGAACTGTTGTTCCATTGAACATCTATATTGTCGGTGTACTGGCCGTTTACTACACTTCCCATAGTTTGGGGAAGAATTTCCCAAAAATAGTCGTCTCCAAAGTCAGGGGTAGAATAGCTTTCAAGTGCGTTGTTACATGGCGTTTGATTTCCTATAATGGACGTGAAGGGATTCGGGATTTTAGGTGTGAGGTTAAGAGAAACGGTATCCGACGGGCAATTAGGTGCTTGTTTGAATTGCTGTACCACATGAACGCTGTAGGGACCGTTGGAATTCCACTTAAAGCTCGGGTTTGTTCCATAAGCAGGAGTTGTAATTCCATTTAATGCATGCCATTCTAGATAATAAGCCGCATGTGTCGGCAAAGAATAAAAAGCAGATGTATTTCCTGGGCAAATAAGAGTATCACCCACGATAGGGTTGGGTACTGGTGGTTTTGGAAAAACCCTTATCAGGGATTCAACCGTATCGTTACAATAGGAACCAGAGGTATTAATCGTAATAATTTTAAAATCACCAGCCCATGGCCAAGGTGGCGTAGAAAATACGCCTGAATTACTTGGTTGAAAAGTAACTACGGCACCGGTGCTATCCACGATGAGCCAGTCGTAATTTCCTGAAGGGTTCGTAGAAGGTGTGTATGATGAAATATTGTTGAGACATGCTATTTTAGGTCCATTCACAACGAATTTGTTCAGAACATTTACGGTTGTAATTCCACTGCCACCGCAGAGCAACAGAGGGTTATAGTAATTAATTTTTACAGTATCAACCCCAAGTGTATGCCATTCATAGTAGTGTTCTTTATAGAAATCATCACCTAAAGGGTTGCTTTTTGGTGGCGAGTAATGAGGGTCCCATTTTAACTCAGCACCGGGCAAACATTTGATCCACAATTTGGATGGCTCGTTTATGCATACGCGCTTATCTCCTTCAATATTAATGGTACTGGGGATTACAGGTACTGTAATCGAAACTGTATCGTTGCACGA
Organism: Flavobacteriales bacterium; assembly: GCA_020435995.1. GTDB lineage: Bacteria > Bacteroidota > Bacteroidia > Flavobacteriales_G > Salibacteraceae > JAGQYO01. The sequence continues at coordinate 4,263 of JAGQYO010000088.1, forward strand.
GGTATTCGCACAATTGCTCCACAATGAAACAGTTCCGATTGGACCACTCACCCATAAAACTTTGATTTTATACCACCATGGTGAAGGAGTTACGATGATTCCATTTGAGGAAACACTCCATTGGTAATTAGTACAATACTGGTTAGTTGTAAAGTATTCTACAGTTCCATCTTCACAAACAACTCCATCACAAAAAATTTCATATGCAGGGTCTGGAATAACGTCAAACTGATAATAAAATGTGTCTGTACAATGGCATTCATTTTCAACTACTAATCTGACATTTTTTGGACCAGGGTCGTTAAATTTATGCTTTGGATTCTTTTTATGTGAAAAATTAGCACTCCCACTAATAGGGTCGTCAAAATCCCAATACCAATTTATGGCACCGGAAGATTTGTCAAAAAAAGATACTTCACTACCCAAACAAAGCACATGTGGTTGAAACATTGAACCAGGTGTAACTGTAAAGAAAGCATTCGGTCGTTTAATTACAGAAATACAAGTTTCGTAATCTCCTATGCAGCTATCTGCATTCATTTCAATTACTCTTAGATTGCCCATCCCAGCGGCACCCCATTGTATACTAATACTATTTCCTGTAAGAATTGGGTTATTCAAGTATGTTCCGCTTATTTGCCAGAAATAAGTACTGCCTGCATTTAGTTTTGTGGTGTAAGTGACCCAAGTAGAATCACAAATTGTAAGGCAATTGGCGTTGATAGGAACGGAATTTCCATTTTCATCTATTTCAGTGCAACCATAAGTCTTATCGGCATATATTTTCGGTGTAGGTTTAGGATTGATAATTACATTCAAGTAGAGTGTATCAATATTAACCCCGTTGGTTGTGTCTATGATAACGCGAACAATGCCCATGCCAGATCCTCCCCATGTAATATGAGTTGTGTCATTTGTTGGAAGGGAGGATGCTCCTTTCGTTGCCGACCATGTATAAGAATAATTTAGTCCAACGTTGGTAAAATAGGATTTGGAGCTTCCCTCACATACAACTGAATCACCAATTATCAAATTTTGAGAATACGATAAATGAAAAGTTGTGAATAGAAGTAAAATCAATGAAAGTAGTTTTTTAAGGGTTTTCATAATCATGGGTTTATAAAATTGAAGTGGAAAGTTCAAATGAAAAAATGACAAGCGCAATTACCCATTTGGGTAATAAGAAAACTACTTAGTATTACCCAAACGGGTAATGTCAAGTGCCGACCGTATTACCCGAATGGGTAATAAAAATGAAGTATTCTCGTCGATAAAAAGCTCGTAATATGTACAAAAACAGCCAGTTATAAAATGGGGGGGGGTATTTTTAGAAAAAAATGGAAGAAAAAACTACCTTTGGAAGGTTTCTTCTTAAAATCAACATGTCATGAAAAAATATCGAATCGGCTTGTTCTTACCACCCGAAAATCAATATGCCCTTTTTGCTCAAAAAATAAATCTTCATTCCCAAGTTTTATCAAGCGTTACTTATAAGGATGAACACCACGTATTGGAATCTGCGCCTAATTCTGCAATAGATTTTTTGATCAGTTCTGTTTCATTATATAAGAATTTCGGGAGTAAATGGAATGCCGCGTTAAATGGCACTGAAATATTATTAGTTGATGACGATATTGAAACACCTACTGTTTCTTGTCTAATTCCTCGTCCAACTTTTACACTATCTGAATTTGAAAATCACCTTAGCCTAATATTAATGAATATAGAAGCTGGGTTTCAATTCAATGGGAACAAAGTAAAACACGAAATGAATGAAGTAAATTCCAACTTTATTTCGCCTGCCGATTGTGGTCTCACTCCTCGGGAACTTGAAGTTTTGGATTTAAATGCAAAAGGTCTTTCTAAATCCATAGCAGCTGAGGTTTTGGGCATCAGCCCAAATACCGTCAAAAAGCATTTGAACCATTGCGCTGTGAAATTGGGTTGTCCTGTTCATGAGCTTTTTCAAGTGATTCGATGCCGATATTGGTGCTTTTTTACGAAAGATAAGTTGGCTTATTTTGGGAAGTAAATCTATCCGCCCAGAACATATATTGATTGACGGAAACCGATTTATACCTTATAACTTCATTCCAAATACATGTGTCGTAAAAGGTGATGCCAAGTACATGAGTATTGCAGCAGCGTCTATTTTGGCGAAAACCTACCGCGACGAATACATGGAAAAACTGCATTTAGAATATCCGCAATACAGTTGGGATACGAACATGGGATATCCGACAGCTGCACATAAAAAAGCATTGAGAGAATTCGGCGAAACGCCTTATCAGCGGAAGACGTTTAAATATTGAAGTTGGTAACCGCAAAAGGCAAAATGTAAAACCGCAAAATGTAAAATGAAAAAGGTAAAAAGAGTTATGTAATACAGAAAAAGTTCAAATGTAAAAGTGTGCTTACCTAGATAATGGGCACTTTAATTTTGACTTTTGCGGTTTCCTTGTTTTGCGGTTTTACATATTAAACTTCCTGGTTTTACCTTCCTGACGGTAGGCCGACTTTTCGTTGTTACTCAACCACAATTTTTCTCATCCCCACCAAATCTTCTGTTTTTACTTCCAGCAGATAAATCCCTCTTGGTAAGGCGCTTACATCTAGTTCGTTTCTTTGCACCTTGGTTAGTTGTTGTTCTATTACTTTACCATTGGTGTTACGCAAAGTAATTTCTGCTTTTTGATCATGGGGCAATTGCACTACCACACGCTGGCTGGCAGGGTTAGGGAACACCGCGATATGCAATTCGCTTTTTTCTTTGGATTCTATTCCAGTATTGTAATCTTTACAATCACAAATTATATCTGTGTTGTAGACTAGGCCGAGGGAGTCGGTTTTTAGCATGTAAGAGAAATAATTACTGTTTTCATCCATATATCGAGCAATGGCTAAATAGCCATAATTTGGAAATGCCTGAAAAACTGTAATTCCTATTTTTTCATCTTTATCAAAGTACTTACATTCTCGTACCAATCCTTTTTCAGGGTCGTACCATTTTATATAATCTCTTTGATAGGTTCTTAAAGAATCAGATTCCTGCATGGGGAAAAGTACGAGATTAGAATTTGAACGAATGTATCCCACAGCCGTGTGGAAAGTTCCAGTATCATTAGAAAAAAGAACATTTTCATTTTTCAATGTTAAGTCTAAAGTAAATGTTTTTGATCTCATTGCATCACCGAATCTTTTGCTTCGAACAAGGATGTACTTATCTTGAAAAGATTCGACAGAATTTAAGTTTCCGAGAATAGGTTCGCTCGTTGCCAACAATTCGCCATTCATGTTTAATTTAAGGATACAAGAAGTATCTAAAGAATTTACTTTAAAACTGATCAAGATATGATCATTAATCAATTTTAACTGAGACGTAATTGCGTAACCAGTATGAGGAAGGTTTCGTTTAATAGATCCAAATTCTTTAATGACTTCAATAATTCCAGAATTTGAATTCAGTTTGGCCAAATATGTTCCAGGTAAAAGATGCTTGTATTTTTTATCTGACTCCACAAGACAAAGAATAGTTGAGTCATCAAGCATTTCTAAATCGCGGTAAATACCTATAGTATCTCGTAAAGACCAAGCAACAACACCGTTTGAATCTAGTTTGTAAGTAAATGAGCCATTTCCATTGCTATGATCTCCCCAACCATTGAATAACAATCCGCCATCAGAGAATATTTTGAAATTAGTTACTCCGTAATCTGAATATGGACAATTAATTGATTTTTCTCCAAGATAATTACCTGAAAGGTCGTACTCCACCCATTTCATAGCATTTCCAGAATGTTTATCACCGAGGTATAGTGAATGAATTTTATTTCCCATTTGTTCTATACCGGCGCATCCGTACTTGTTTGGAAAGTAAACCTTGGCCTGTTGGAAGAAATTTGTTTTTTGAGAAAATCCCACAAGTGATAAGCATATGGTAACTAAAAAAAGTAGATGCTTCATTGTTTGATGAGTTTAAAGGTTTGTGTTTCTTCATTTTTATTCAATATTCTAAGAACGTAGATACCAGGAGGTAAAGCTGCTAAATAAATTGAAGCATCACCTTGAGTTAATTCTTGATGAGTCAACAGCACCCCTTGAGAATTAAAAATAGACGTAGAAAGAGGAAAGTTTTGACTTGAAATGAAAACTTTATCCGATACAGGGTTTGGGTAAATAGAAATGTTTGATTTTGTTTTTTCCGAAATTGAAAGAAAGTCAAGGTTTCTATTTGTCTGAGATTCCTCAAAATACAACTCTGGACAAGGATGGAGGTCGGTTTTATTAAAAGAATATGAATCAATACAAGTGTATTTGAACCACGCCATACCGCTGAGAATAACGGAATCGGCAGTGATAAAATCAGTATCGGAGAATACTTGAACATACTGCTTGATAAAAGTATCTTCAACCGCCCAGGGTGTATTATTTAGGCTTGCTTGAAAGTATTTACCTAGAAAATCCTCGTAAGGTTCTTGTTCTTTTCTCCCACAACGTGTCGAATCATTAATATAAAACTCTCCTGAAAAAAGCGGAAAAAAATAGGTGTATCGAGAGTTTGCCCCAAAAAATGATTGCCGGTGGTATCTCAGCCTTACGTGAAAAGTATCCGTAGTTTTGGTATGGAGAAAATCAGTTCCGTTATGTACAGGCCAATACCTTTGGTAATTAACTAAAAAAATGGCGTTGCTCTTTTTTTCCAATTCTTGAGCTTTTATTTTTTGGTCAATTAGATTTGTGTCACTGTATTGATGAGCAAACCCTGAAGGCTCATAATTAAAAAACAGTTTGTCCAAATAATCGTGTACTCCATAAAAATTAGCATCCTTAAATCTTTGTAAATTCAATGTATCCAGAAACCTTTTATGGTCATTAAATGCATCTTGGAATTTTGTATTTTCAAGTCCATTAAAAAATATATAAGCGTCTGTTTGTCCTGAAGTTATTCCACTATAAGTCTTAAAATCTTCACTCATTGCATTCCAAAACTCATGTTCTAGAAGTGTGAAATTGAGTTTTCCTGCATGGTTGAAATTATACTTGAGCATGGAGTCAGTAAGGTTGTATAGGGCAGCGCCATTAAATACACTTATCTTATGGTCTGCAATAAAACCACACATAATTCCTTGTCTACGTGCTTTGGTCAAAAATTTATTTAGTAATATTTTAAAATGTACACCG
>JAGQYO010000089.1 GCA_020435995.1 Flavobacteriales bacterium
GGCGTAAAAAAATAATTACCGCAGAGAAAAATTCTACCGCTTCTGAGTTGTATTTGTTTAATATTGACAAGAAGAAGTAGTAGCCACTCAAAATGGAGACGTGGGTTCTTCAATAAAATCGTTTAAAAGGGTTAATAGTTTAATTCGGTGTGGAGTTAAAAATAATGTAACCGGTAAAAATTAAATGAATATGAAATTATATGTAACAATAGGCCTAATGTTCCTTTTTGGAACTTCCTCGTTGGCCCAGAACACGTCATCATCAGATGCCAAGAAGCTTAAAGAGCAAAAAGTGGTGGTGGCTCTTAAAGAGTATCCAAAAAAGGCTTCAGATGCCGAAAAAGCAGCAGTAGATGTGGCAAATGCAGCTTTTGAGATGGCCATGAGTACCCATTGGAATTTTACGGAAATTGAAACTATCCTGCCACTTACCGAGGCCAAAGAATACGTGGAAAAGAACAAATCCACTTTCTATATGGCCATTGACGAAGGCATATCTAAGTCAAGCACTAAAAATAACAATGATGGAATTCGAGACAATGCCTACCGATGGGTTTCTTACAGTGAAAAATTGAGCATTTATGCGCCAGGTTTAAAAGCATCTGTTTGGCTGCCTCGCTATGAGGGATTGATGTCAATTGCAACTGCGGCTTATGCAGTAGGTTTAATGAACAAAACATGTGAATTGCTTTATAAAGAGGAATTTAAGAGTGTTCTATCTTCAGGAAAATATGTAAAGGAAAATGGCCCAAACGTGATTAAGAAAACTTTGCTCGTACCTCGAAACTACGTTTCTCCAAAATTGAGTGACGATGATGTTAGACAGGCATTTCCATACGAGATGGAGTTGTGTGACCTATCCAAAGTAGAAACTGCCATTATTGAAAAAGATCCAAAATATGCAGTGGCTTATCACATCATTATGGCTCTGGGTGGAAAATACTTGAATAGAATATATATTTCAGATGCGGCCGATGGCGATGTTTATGGTGTGTTAGACGGGCATAAGGTTTCTATCGAATGGGGAGGAATGAGTAGCGGAGGAAAAGATTATCTCATTAATGAAAAAGAACTGAAGCAATTAAGGGCTATTGTTGAATAAGCCATAGAACATTTTTTTAAAATGAAAGAGTGCCTATTGGCGCTCTTTTTTATTCTTAAGGGTGAGTACTTCAAAAGTCTAGACCGTGCTTTCACCATTCAAATCGGTAGTGAGTATTTCGCTCATGTAATCAAAGAACGGACGCATGGCTTTAAAGGTCTCGTTTAGCTCTTTAACCAGATCTGCAGATTGAGCCATTTTTGGATCTATTTCGCGTGATACCAAAAACTGCTTAAAACAAAGTAAATCGATGGCCGGATCTTCTTTATCGAAGCCTTTAGGTGAGGTTTTTAGTTTTTCTCCCTTTAGTTCTCCAAAGTACGTTTTGAATGATTTGGAATTGATTATTTTTCTAAGTGGAATGGGGTCTGCCTGAATTTGTTCTCTAATTAGCAGCAAATCTTCCTTTGAAGGCCCCCAAAAACCCCCAGCGGCAAATATTGAGTTCGGTTCGATATGAAAATAATATCCACCTCTCAATTTAGAGGTAGCCCTTTTAAAACCTCCTGCCCACCAGGTTTTATAGGGTGATTTATCTGCACTGAAGCGCACATCTCTGTAAATTCTAAACAGACTCTTTTTGCCTGTTGGTGTTTCAATATGGTCGTGTTTATTTATTTCCAGTAAGAGTTGATCTGCAAATCCTATCACATTTTGATGTGCTACTTCATATCTTTTTTTGTTTTTGGTAAACCAATCCCTGTCGTTATTTTTTTTAAGATCGGTTAAGAATTGAAAGGTTTCCTTAGATATTGCTGTCATAATGTTAGAATTTATTCTGAAATCAAAAATAGACCTAGAATCTATTTAGGTTTAATTTTTACCTACTAAGGTTGCAATAATGACACTTTGTTTCAATGTTGAGAAACCGGAAAAAACGATACCCCACAGTTATGGCTAACTGAATGTGGTGTATCAGATGGTTGAACAGATACTTTGTCACTAAAGCAGCAAACTTCCTTGAGGTTCAATTGGAGGTGAGATATCTTTTTCACCAATCATTTCAAGTAAGTCAATTTCAATGGTACGGCAGAGGGATAACATAGGCACGTCGTTGGGCAAACCGCCAAAGGGATTTTCGCTATAGTCACCGATAAGCTCCATGAGTATAAAAACCCATCCCACAAGAGAAACAAAAGGCACCGTGAGCCAAATGCTTACTTGGTTTAGTTTTTCAAATTCCGTAATCATACCAAATGGCAGCAGCAGTATGAAGATGCCGATAAAATAAAGACTGCCCGTAGCATATTGTCTCGGAAAAGGAAACTTCTTAATGCGTTCACATTGCCCTTGGTCATCGTATAGTTGGTTAATCAAATTTTGGAGTTCAACATGCCTGTAGTCGCTCAGGAGTCCGAGCTTTTTAAGCGATAAAAGATCTTGGGCATTCTTATCGAGTATGTGTGTAGCGGCGTTGGTTTTGGGAATGATACTTTCACACTCCTCAGTCATGTATTTTCGAAGTAAAAACTCGACATCATCATTATTAAATAGGTCTAGGGTTCTTCTTTTGCGAGCCGTATTCATTTTCCCAACACCAAACGTAGCCTCTGTATGCTCCCACGTAGCAGGTTGCAGTAATTGACTTCTCAAGGCATATAACCAAGCTACTTGCCGTTTGATCAATCTTTTTTTATGAACCATTAAAGCCTCGTTTGAAAGGTTTTCATCATGGATATAAACTTTAACGGTTGAAGCCCATTTTCGGCTGTTATTTACGATGCTGCCCCATATTTTTCGGGCTTCCCAAAGCCTATCATAAGACGAGTTGGCTTTAAATCCAACAAAAAAAGAGGTTGCAATACCAATAACAGAAATGGGAAGCCAAGGAATGGAAATCCATCGCACGTGGAAAACAGAATACATCGACACTACGAAGGCACCCCAAATGGTCATCCAAATCAAATGGTACCAGGTAAATCTAATGAGCTGAAAAAGCGTGAGGTTCTTGCGTATAAACATGCTTACAATAGTAAATTAATGAACGGAGTAAGGCCGCTTATTCTGATAAAATTCCAGAATTGAGTGCGTATTTGATAACCTCTGAAACAGAAGAAACATCCAATTTTTTGAGAATGTTTTTTCTATGGGTGCTCACAGTATGTTCGCTCAGAAAAAGTTGGCCTGCAATCTTTTTTGTGGTTAGCCCTTCGGCGATTAGTCGCGTGATTTCGACCTCCCGATCGGTGAGGCTTGTAGGCGAGCAGTTGGCATCCTTATCGGGTAGGGTAGCGCGCTCTATCAAGATATTTATAATTTTATTGCAATAGAATTTTTCTCCATTGTGAATGGAGAATATGGCTGTTATTATTTCATCTTCATCGCATTGTCGTGTTAGGTATCCCTCAACTCCCGATTCTAAAACTTCTCCAAGCGATTCGCTTTTGTTGTCAGCGGAAATAACCAATATTTTTTGTTCTGGGTACTTTCTCCGCACTTTGAGTAAATCTGTAAACAAAAAGAAACCAGGTTGTTGGTAGTCCATGATAAGTAGGTCAAATTTCTTTTTCTTAAGGCATTGAAACAAGGCTTTGGAGTCGATAGCTAGTTCAAGCGATGCGATTCCTCCACCTTTTTTTGCAATACTACTCAGCCCCTGGTGAGAGAGTATTTCCGATTCTGCGTGTAGAATATGTAATCCTGGTTTATCCAATTGTTTAGACTCAATCTTAATAGTTACAAATTTGAACAGACTCCTTGAATTACACAAGTAAATGAAGGATGTAAATAGCAAGTTTTAAACAGACTTCATTCAGTTTGCAAAATCTTTAGTTTCGCCCTCCGAATCACAAACATGCAAACAAAAAACAAAAACGCCTCTTTGCTGTTTATCTTTTTCACCGTATTGGTTGATATGATAGGCATTGGCATTATCATTCCCGTAATCCCTAGTTTGATTCAAAATTTAGACGGCGGTAGCTTAAGTCATGCTTCTGAAATTGGAGGCTGGCTTATGTTTTCGTTCGCCTTTATGCAATTTTTTTGCGCTCCCATCATGGGGCAGCTTTCGGATAGATTTGGGCGCAAGCCTATACTGATCATCGCGCTTTTCGGTTTAGGACTCGACTATCTTTTTCACGCATTTGCCCCAACTATATTTTGGCTTTTTGTAGGACGGGTTATTGCAGGTTTTTTCGGGGCAAGCTTCACGGTAGCCAATGCCTATATTGCCGATATAAGCACACCTGAAAACAAGGCCAAAAACTTCGGAATGGTGGGTGCTGCATTTGGTTTGGGTTTTATTATAGGCCCTGTAATAGGCGGAATAGCTACTGAATATGGGGGTGTTAAAATGCCTTTTTTTGTGGCTGCCGGTTTTAGCTTAGCCAACATGCTTTATGGAATAATTGTAGTTCCAGAATCTTTGTCTAAAGAAAACCGAAGGGAATTTGATATCAAACGAGCCAATCCAATAGGATCCTTGTTACGGCTTAAAAGGTTTCCGATGATGGGTGGAATGGTTGTCGCTTTTTTCTTGATATATATGGCGGGCAAATCGGTTGAAACCACTTGGGCATATTACACCATGCTACGATTTGATTGGACTGTGGCTCAAGTAGGTTATTCATTGGCCTTTGTAGGGGTACTTGTTGCTATTGTTCAAGGAGGCTTAGTGGGAATTATTTCAAAAAAAATAGGCACGTACAAAACCGTTATTTATGGTTTTTTGTTTTGGACCACAGGTCTTGTACTATTTGCGTTTGCTACATCTGGTTGGCAGATGTACGCCTTTTGTCTGGTTTATTGCTTGGGTGGCATTGCGGGGCCTACCATGCAAAGTATAATGAGCAACCAAGTGCCTGCTAATGAGCAAGGTGAATTGCAAGGAGCATTAACAAGTCTAATGAGCGTGACGGCCATCATTGGGCCACCTCTTATGACAGGGGTTTTTGCAGCATTTACCAAGGATAGTGTGCCATTTGAATTTCCCGGTGCAGCATTCGCTCTCGGAGCCCTACTGGCCTGCGCTGGACTTGTGTTTGCTTACCGCGCTTTGAAACGTATTTCTATCGCATCCAAATCATAGTATTCTGTCTTAAAAAACGCTAAATTGCGCAACGAAATCTTAAATTATGAAATGCACTATTGCTGCTTTTGTGGCTGTGTATTGTTCGTTTGGGCTAGCGGCCCAGGTGAGCAGCACCCATGAGGCCATCGGCGCTGCTGGTACTGAATTAAAAGGAAATTCAGCGTCACATGGCACCATTTCCTTTACCGTTGGTGAAATCGGAACCCAAACTCATTCTTCGCCTTCAGACCCGATTATAATTACCGAAGGTTTTCATCAAACTTATTTTCTTATCAATGAAATTGTGGAATCACCTGCTGCAAAACTGGACGTGAAGGTTTGGCCAAATCCAACGGTTAGGTATCTCAACATTGAGTTAGGCGAAAATTCTAATAACCCCATCATCAAAGCAAAAATTGAAAATTTGGCGGGAGTAACCCTATATGAGTTTTCTCCTTCTGAAGTGTCTCAAATAGACCTCACCTTATTACCTGTAAGTACCTACCTACTTAAAATTTACAATGAAGCATCTGCGCAAATAAGCGTATTTCAAATAATTAAACATTAGAGCTATGAAAAGGCTATTTATTCTAACACTCTTTCTTGGGTTGTCATTTTTATCGATGGCACAATCTCCCGAACTCTTCAATTACCAAGCGGTAATTCGAGATGCGTCGGGTCAAGTAGTTCCAAATAAATCCGTTTCGATCCGGCTCTCGATTCACGAGAAGTTTTCGATTGGCTTGATGGTATATCAAGAGGAACACTTTGTAAAAACTAATGATTACGGCATAGTAAACCTTCACATTGGAGGAGGAACAAACAAAGTCGGAACGCTAGGAAATGTAGGTTGGGGAAACGATGTTCATGTACTGAATATTGCGGTAGATCAATCTGGCGGGACAAATTATGTGGTGATGGGTTATTCGCAGCTGGTTTCGGTTCCCTACGCACTTTATGCAGCCAATGTAAATAACAATGACACAAGCGCTACCAACGAGCTTCAGATGCTTTCATTGAACAACGATACTTTGTATTTGAGTAACGGAAACTCGGTTTACTTGCCTGCCAAGGACTACTCTAAAGACATTAAAAATTTACAAGATTCGATAGTAGTCATCAACTCCAAATTAATCAGTATTGAGCAGCAGGTAAAGAATGACAGCATTTATTTGAGTTCATTGATCAATAACCACGTTACTTCCGATTTGGATATTGATACGACCAACGAAATTCAAAATTTATCACTCGCGGGAAATACGCTTACCATATCTAAAGGAAACAGCATAGTACTGCCAACTGGAGGTGGACCAAACAACGACAACGACAGCACAAATGAACTTATTACCACCGTTGCATTTACTGGAACAACATTGAGCATAACTGATGCTGGTGGAACCAAATCGGTTAATTTAGGCTCCCTACTCGACAACACAGATGCGCAGTTTTTAAGTATTTCGGGCAATGTGCTTTCGATAGGAAATGGAAATTCTGTAACGCTTCCCACAGGCGCTCCAAACAACGATAACGATAGTACCAATGAACTGAATGTATCAGTCAATTTTTCTGGTACAACATTAACTATTACTGATGCAGGAGGTGCCAAAACTGCCAATTTATCCAGCTTGATGGACAACACCGATAATCAGACCTTGACGCTTACGGGTAATGTGTTGAGTATTGCTGGAGGTAATAGCGTTACGCTACCAGCAAGTACGGTGAATTTGGACAACGACAGTACAAATGAAATTCAACAGCAAAGCCTTACAGGAACCAACTTGAACTTAAGCAGAGGTGGTGGAACTGTTTCGCTCGCTTCGTTTATGGACAATACAGACGGGCAAACCCTGACAATTTCAGGTTCTACATTGAGCATTACAGGTGGTAATTCGGTAACATTACCTGCTGGTGTAGGACCAAATAATGACAATGACAGTACCAATGAAATACAAACCATAACCCTAAATACCAATAACTTAATGCTGTCAAATGGTGGGGGTACGGTGAGTTTGGCATCCTATTTAGACAACACAGATGCACAAGCGATTAGCTTTAATGGCGATACACTTTATCTATCCAACGGCGGATGGGTCTACCTTGGTGCTTACACCAATACTGATGCGCAGGCTCTTTCGTTAGCTGGCAATGTGTTGAGTATCTCAGGCGGAAATAGCATCACACTTCCTGCTAGCACTGTGAATTTGGACAATGATTCAACAAATGAAATTCAGAGCCTTAGCCTTAGTGGAAATACGCTTACCATTTCTAAAGGAAACACAGTAACACTTCCAAGCTCATTGCCGAACTTAGATAATGACAGCACCAATGAAATTCAAGCTTTAAGTTTAAGCTCGGATACCCTTTTTATTAGCCAATCAAATTATGTGGTACTGCCTTCCGGTACAATTAATACTGATGACCAGAACCTGAGTTTATCGGGCGATACACTTTACATAGAAGACGGTACACCAGTGGTTCTTACCAAATACCTCAATACGGATAGCCAAGCTCTTTCGCTTTTGGGAAGCACCTTGAGCATTACTGGCGGCAATTCGGTGACGCTGCCTGCTGGCGGTGCACCCAACTATGATAACGATAGTACCAACGAGCTACAAAATTTGAGTTTGGTTTCAGATACGGTGTTCATCTCCAACGGAAATTACATTGTGTTGCCTACGGGAACAATAAATACGGATGATCAGAATTTGAACATCTCTGGCGATACCTTATATATTGAAGATGGAAACGCCGTATTGCTTTCCAAGTACTTGGACAATACGGATGGTCAGACGCTTTCTTTAAGTGGAAATACCTTGAGTATATCGGGTGGTAATAGTGTAACACTTGCTTCGGGTGCGGTTAACCACGACAATGATTCAACCAACGAATTAAATACAGCATTTGCCTTGTCGGGGAACAACTTGATTTTAACTGATGCAGGTGGGGCGAAAACTGTGAATTTGGCGCCGTTTTTAGATAACACGGATGCTCAGGCAATTTCAATTAGCGGTGATACCATCTACTTGTCGAATGGTGGTTTTGTAAAACTGCCAGCGGCCACCAGTGGCTATGATGGAGACAGCAGCAGTACCAATGAACTTCAAGCCATTTCCATTTCAAATGATACGATTTATTTAACAAGTGGCGGATTCATTAAACTACCGGCAGCCACCAGTGGATATGATGGAGACAGCAGC
>JAGQYO010000008.1 GCA_020435995.1 Flavobacteriales bacterium
AACGCTTTTGCCATGGCCTTCGCATTCTTACTTACTTGCACCATGTAGTGGAAATAATCGTCGGTAAGAGCTTCGCCAAATGCTACGGCTTTAGAAGCGATAACGTGCTCCAAAGGACCGCCTTGAGTACCTGGAAATACACCTGAATCGAGCAAGGAAGTAAAGGACCTTAATTCGCCTTTTGGCGTTTTCAAACCAAATGGATTGTCAAAGTCTTTTCCAACCATAATAACTCCACCGCGAGGTCCTCTTAGGGTTTTGTGCGTAGTTGTTGTCACGACGTGACAATGCGGAATTGGGTCATTTAGAAGTCCTTTGGCTATTAATCCAGCAGGGTGTGAAACATCAGCTAAAAGAATAGCACCAACCATGTCGGCAATTTCTCTAAACCGCATGTAATCCCAATCGCGAGAATAGGCCGAAGCACCACAAATAATCATTTTGGGTTTCACTTCTTTGGCTTTTGCTTCCACAATATCCATGTCTACAACGCCCGTTTCTTTGGTTACACCATAGAAATGCGCATTGTAAAGTTTGCCCGAAAAGTTCACTGGAGAACCGTGGGTAAGATGTCCACCATGCGATAAATCGAAGCCCAGAATGGCATCACCTGGATTTAGGCAAGCCAGCATAACTGCCGCATTGGCTTGTGCTCCAGAGTGAGGTTGCACGTTGGCCCATTCGGCATTAAATAATGTTTTGAGACGGTTAATCGCTTCATTTTCAATTTGATCCACTATTTCGCAGCCACCATAATATCTTTTTCCTGGCAGTCCTTCAGCGTACTTATTGGTAACCACCGAGCCCATGGCTTTCATCACTTGTTTCGATACAAAGTTTTCTGAAGCAATTAATTCTAAGCCACTTTTTTGGCGATGTTTTTCCTCTTTAAGGAGCGAATAAATGAAGGAGTCTTTCATGAAATGTAGGATTAATGTAAATAATGAACCGCGCGCAAAATTAAGTGATTTAAGAAGGGAGATTGGCTAAAAACTCTTTAAAGTTAAAGCAAGGTTAGAATCAGAAATATACCTTATCTGGAAGTATGCAATTCAATAGACAGCTTTAATTGTTGAGAGTAAATGTCTGCCCCGATTTTATTTAGATGACTTCTGTCATTCCAAAATTTGGTGGATGCGTTTAATATGGTTGAATTAGTATGGTCTAAATAAATGCAATTCAAAGATTTTAGGCAAGAATCCATTTTTTGGTTATCCAATTGGCAAACATCGTTGTACCTTGGAGATGTGAAAAAAAATAGCTGTTTGTTGTTTTTTAAGGCAAAATCGCGAATCTCGATTAACGAGTTGACATAAATGGAATTTAATGTCAACCTGGAGTTGATACAACGTTGATCTTGAGTTTCAAACTCTTTATTTTCCATTAGTTCTTGGGTGTTTTTTGGTGGTAGCGGATCATATCCTAAATAATTTTTGTAATCATATTTAGGTTTAAAGTAGTTTTTTAAAGATGAAATTACTTTTCCATTATAAGTGATACACCATAAATAATACTGCAAAGGATTTGCTTGGTTTAACTTTTTGATATGTTTTTGAATGATACTGTTATTATAAAAATGGACGTTCAAAACGTCTAAATCCTCACCTGAATAATTAGGGTCAAAGGCGTTGTAAAGATCTAGTTGCACCAAAACAGTTTGTTTTTTTTTCGCTGGCAATACTCCAACGAGCGCATTGGAGTATGCAACAGATCGTCTCATTAACCCCACATTATATGAATTAGAATCAATTACACTTGGGTCCACATGAAAATAAGCCCTTGAGTTGCCTAGTACGATCACGTTCAAGCTGTCTTTTATTTTTAAATAATGGTTGATTTTACCCATGCTTTCGCCGCTCATTACTTGATTGCCAATGCTGTTCAGCGCCAAGTATGCTAATTTATCCAATATGAAAATGCTGAGCAAGGTTATAGAGAGAAGCGAAAGTATTTTTCTGAATTGTATTTTACTCATTACGCTTAGAATTGAAAGTAAATGAAATTCAAGGAAGTGGAATGGAAGAGCGCCATCAAAGTAATTACGATGCTAGTTAAAAAAACGAATTTTACAAGAGAGAAATATGACCCCAAAGATTCGAGATTCATCCCTTTTTTGAACAAATAAATATCAAATAGTATTCCGATAAGAAGTACTACGATTGCATTGGTTTGCACTTGGATATCATTGATGTAAGGTGCAGAAAAATCAAATTCTAGTAATTTTAAAAAGGCTTCAATTGCCAAAGTGAAATTGTTGGCTCTGAAAAATATCCAAGCGATGAGAACAATCGTAAAAGTGTAAATCCAACCAAGTACTTTTCCTAATGCAATGTACTTTTGGAAAAAGACAAAATATTTTGTCAATCCTTTTTCTAAACTCAAAACCAAGCCGTGAATACCGCCCCATATCACAAAATTCCAAGAACTTCCATGCCACAATCCTCCGAGCAACATTGTGAGCATTAAATTGCGGTACGTAAAAATTTTATTTATTCGATTACCGCCTAAAGAGATATACAAATAATCACGAAGCCAAGTGGAAAGCGAAATGTGCCATTTGCGCCAAAACTCCGTAAGTGAAGTTGAAAAGTAGGGCAGATTGAAATTTCTTTCGAACTTAAAGCCCAATAGTCTCGCTGTACCAATGGCAATATCAGAATACCCCGCAAAGTCGAAATAAATTTGGAAGGCGTAAAACAAAGTAGCTAAGAAAACGGTGCTCGAATTGTAAGCACCTGGATTTTGATAAATCACATCAACATAGACCCCTAGTGAATCGGCTATTACAATTTTGCGAAACAACCCAATAATTATTTGAAAAATTCCAGCCTTGAAATCATCAATATGGATTCGTCTTTTTTGGCTGAGTTGAGGAATCAAATTGGACGCTCTTTCAATTGGTCCAGCGACTAATTGAGGAAAGAACGCCACATAGGTAAAGAAGGTTAAGATGCTGCGTGAGGGTTCTATTTTATTTCTATAAATGTCGATGGAGTAGCTCATGGTTTGAAAGGTGTAAAAGCTAATTCCAATAGGCAGAATAATATTTAAAGTCACGTGATTGGGCTGCCAGCCGATTGCAGAGAACATCGATTCAAAGGATTCAATAAAAAAATTGAAGTATTTGAATATTGACAACAACAATAGGTTGGTTGAAATACTCGCAATGAGCCAAGCTTTTTTCTTTTTTAAACAAATGGAATCGTGAATTATTAAACCGATAACATAGTCAATGGTTGAGCTAAAAATGATCAAAGACAAAAAACGCCAATCCCACCAGCCATAGAAGAAGTAGCTTGCGAATAACAACAGGAAGTTTTGTAAAGTTAGTCTTGAATTAAGACTCCAATACAAGATGAAGACCACTGGCAAAAACAGTAAATATTCTATTGAATTGAATAGCATTTATCGAATTTGGGAGTGAGTTTTTATTTAAATCAACTTTTTTTTTCAGTTAAAACCTTGTTCAGAAGTCTATTTACTAAAGGAAATTTTGAGCAAATTGCCGAGGCCGCGTAAATAATCAGAATCGGTTCAAGTGTGATGGTTCTAAATCGATTTTGGTTGTACCACAAAACCGAAAACCCAAACATTACGGCAAATAAACCTATAAAAATCAGGTGCTCTTTTGGGTACTTGGTAAGCGCATTCCATAATGTTATGTATGCGAACAGAAAAATGGGCGCCGATAATAAAAATGAAACCAACCAGAGCTTAAATGGATAATATCTGAAATTGAAACCAGGACTTAGGAAATTAAAGGCATTGGCCAATTTCAATTTGATAAAATCTAAGGTGTTGGTAGCAATCCAATTTAGAGCGTAATTGAAATAAGCAGGTTGTTTCAACTTATGTGGAAGTGCCATAAGTGAATCATGAATTGATCCATTTGCAGTTGCCATGTAGTTGAGGTGGTTGATTTCTTGCAATTTTTCTTTTTCTCCGAAAACCACTTGGTACCCAAATGGGGAGTTCCCAGTATAAAAATGAAATTGACCACCATTACTTGAAATTACATATTGCTGGTGTTTGTTTAAGTTGAAAAAACCAAAAGGTAGAGTAGTTAGAAAACATACCCCTGCAAAAACCAAACTCTTTGAAATTCCAATCTTAATTGGCCAAGCCACCATTAGAGATAGAAAAATAATGGGTGCAAAGAGCAAAATGTGTGACTTGGTAAGGAACGTTAAAGAAAATAAAAGTGCGGCGATGAGTACAGTTGTCCAATCTTTTACAATGGTCATCTGATGAATGTAAAAGAGCGCAATGATTAAAAATGATTGGAACACGATTTCTGTACAGATGCTGTGTACCCACCAAAAAGTAAAAGGATAAACAGCAAAAATTACGGTAGCCAACAGGGCTACTTGATAATTAAACAGATTTTTTGCCAGCTTATACAAATACACGCCACTCACCGCAGACAATGTGAGCTGAAAAAGTACAATTGCCGAAATCGAAAAACTTCCGAAACAGATTTTGAAAACAGATATTAGAAATGGATAAAGAGGGGAAACGATAAACCGACCAACATCCAAATCAAAATTGCCAGCTAAAATTCTCTCAGAAAGGGTTAGATATGTGGCGCTATCTGAACACAATTCACAATTGTCGTAACCAGAAAAAAGAGTGAATAAAAGGCGAATTGAGAAGTAGGTAAAAAAAATTACCCATGAGGTTTTAAGCTCAGAAACTTGAAATTTGTTATTCGTCTTTATCTTCATTTTTGATATAAGCAACAATAATAAACGATATCATTCATTGATTTAATCGAAGGTTAATTGGTTGAATCTTTTGGAATCATATTACTTTGAACCCTAATAAATAAAAAAGGCTTTTTTGGCTTCTAATACCTCGAATTTCATTCTTAGAAAGTTTCTTTCTGCCTCGGCACTTGTTTTTGGACTTGGTGTGCTTGCGAAGGTTGTGGGTCTATTTCGTGAAATTGTAGTAGCAGATGCATTCGGTTTGTCTCCCAACTTGGACCTATTTTACCTTGCTCTTCTGGTTCCTTTGTATCTACTCAATACTTTAATTAATCCACTTGGGTCTTCGGTTGTTCCTGTCTTGAATCAACTAAAATTGAATGATAAAAATGAAGCGGTAACATTTACTAATAGCGTTTTGACTTGGCTTCTTTTCGGGCTTTGTTTTATCGCCGTTGTCCTTCCGTTGTGTAGCGATTTAATTGCCAGAATATTGTCGGTTTCTACCTCAGATTATGAAAAATTCAACCAATTTACTTGGATTTTTGGAGCATTAATCGTCCTACAGGGTTTGGGTAGTTATGTGTTGATTCAACTTGAAAGCGAAAAAATATTTGGATTGTCTTCACTCCAGGCGTTTTTATCGTCCGGGGGTGTAATTGCGTTTTTGTGGTTCGAGTCCAGTATAACATCAATGGCAAATGGCTTACTCGTTGGCGCACTTTTTTTTCTAGGAATCTCTTTAGCGATACTTTATTTTAAAACCGATATCCGATTAGGGATTTCGTTAAAACTCGATACCATTCACAAGCCATTTAGGCAGCAATATGCCTTGCTTTTTGCTTCTAGTCTGATGATGGGTTCGACGTTTGTTGTCGATCAAGGAATGGCCTCGTTTATCGGTCCCACCAACGTTTCTGCCGTTAATTATGGTTTTCGGGTCGTGAGTTTATTCACAGGAATGGGAGCCTTGGCCTTGGGGTCAGTAGCACTTCCATATTTTTCTGAACTTGCCGCCATAGGCCAAAAGGATGAATTGCGGAAGTTGGTTCGACAGATTCTGGGAATTACATTCTTGTCAAGTGGATTAATCATCGCAGGTATTTTCTTTTTCGGAGATTTTATAGTTTCTATGTTATTTGAGCGAGGTAGTTTTTCCAATCAAAATGTAGAAATTGTTGCATCTATTTTTAAATGGTATTCTGTGCAACTGCCTTTTTATATAGGAGGAATTGTGTTGGTTAGGTTAATTGCCTCCTTTAAAAATAGTCGACCTGTACTTTGGATTTCATTTGGCAACTTATTGTTAAACATTATTTGCAATATCATTTTTGTAAAGTGGTGGGGGGTTGTAGGTATCGCTATTTCAACTTCTTGTGTTTACATATTTTCCTTTGTTTTGCTTTGGCGGCAAAGCACAAAAATTCTTTCATCAAATGTCTGAACAAGGTTATAACCAGGATACAATTTGGGATTTCTATCAAAATGAAATGGCCGAATCTTTTGAAGGAAGTTCGGCTCGCATCACTTATTTGCTTAATCAAATACCCAAGGGAAGCAGATGCCTCAATATCGGTGTTGGAAGTGGCATCCTAGAATACAAAGCCCATCAATTGGGAATAGATGTTTATAGCCTTGATCCTTCGGACAAATCCATTCAAAAGCTCAACGAGAAATTCCCTAAAAGGGCCACAGTTGGATTCAGTCAGGAGATGCCTTTTGAGAATGCTTCATTCGATTGTGTAATTATGTCAGAAGTACTCGAACATCTGAGTGATGAGGTGCTAACGTCAACTATTATTGAAGTGAGAAGGGTATTGAAACCCGGAGGAGTATTTATCGGAACCGTACCTTCAAATGAGAACTTGGCTTTGAATCAGATCGTGAGCCCCTCCGATGGCTTTGTTTTTCACCGATGGGGGCATTTGCAGTCGTTTAATAAAGAAAGGCTTAAGAAAATGTTGACCAAGTCTTTTTCAAGAACTGAAGTAACTGAAAAACTTTTTGTGAATTGGGCCACACTAAATTGGAAAGGAAAAGTAATCGGATTTCTTAGGCTATCGGCCTTTTACCTTGGAAGCCCAGGAGCTGGCAGAAATTTATTTTTTAAGGCGTGGTGAACCAACCTATTTGTTTTGTGATTTCTTCGATGAAGGGAGGAGGAGCCGCTAGGGTGATGAGCTATATTGGCAACCATGTTTCGACCCAAAGCCCGGCTGTGATTCTCACGCTGGATCAGGCCGATTCATTTTATAATTTGAATAACAATGTTCGAGTCATTCATTTGAACGAAATGGGAGATTCAAATTCGGTTCTAGAGGCCATTAAGTCCAATAAAAAGAGAATTAAACGAATTAGAAAAAAAATTTTGGAGTTCAATCCGAAATCCGTTCTGTCGTTTGGCACCGAAACAAACGTGCTTGTGCTTATGGCTTTGCATGGCGCAGGTATTCCTGTTTATGTATCGGATAGGAACGACCCATTTCAGAAAAATGAAAACTTGTATTGGCGATTGTTGAGGAAATTTTATTACCCAAAAGCGGAATTGATCATTTGTCAAACTAAAAGATCAGATGGTTTTATTCATTCTAATATTAAGGGGGCTAAAACGCGAATAATCGGCAACCCTGTTCAAATTGGGGAATGGAACATTGAAGAGAAAAAAAAGGAAATTCTCTTTGTTGGTAGGTTTCAGTATGCAAAAGGTTTTGATAGAATCCCTCTGATATTGAAAGATTTAGATTTAAAAGATTGGACGGTTAATGTGCTTGGACCAAGTGATGATATGGAAAAGATCAAATCTGATTGCGAGCAATTGCTACCGAATACTCAGATTAATTTTTTAGGTCAAGTGAGCAACGTTGAGTCATATTATAGAAGTGCATCAATATTTGTGCTTCCGAGCAGAAGTGAAGGTTTCCCAAATGCCTTGTTAGAGGCCATGTCGTGGGGATGTGTGCCAGTTGTTTTTGAAGTTGGCGGCACGCAAGATTTAATCCAACACGGTGTAAACGGATTTGTAGTTCGGCAAGGTAGATTTTCCGAAATGACAAATCAGATTGGTTTTTTACAAAAAGAAGATTCGGTAAGAAATCGCATGGCTCAAGCTTGCATTGTGAAGGTAAAAGAATTTGAAATGAAGCACATTTGCGAACAATGGTCTCAATTATTAAACTTGAAATAGCATGTGCGGAATCTGTGGTTTAATTGATTTTGATAATGGCTCCAACTTGGAGCAATTAACTCAAATGAATGCTACGCTCACCCACAGAGGCCCAGATGCTGAAGGTCATTTTTTTGAGGAAATAGGAAGTGTACAGGTAGGTCTTGGTCACAAGCGATTATCCATTATTGACTTATCAAACCACGCCAACCAACCCATGCATTCTGAGGATAAAAAATGGGCGATTGTATTCAACGGTGAAGTATATAATTTCCATGAAATTCGAAAAGAATTAGAAGCCCTTGGAGAGACATTCACAACCCAATCCGATACCGAAGTGGTACTCAAAAGCTGGAGAAAATGGGGAGAAAAAGCAGTTGATCGATTTATAGGAATGTTTGCCTTTGCCATTTTGGATAAAACTACTCAAAAGCTTGTGTTGGTTCGTGACAGAGCAGGGGTAAAGCCGCTGTATTACTTCCACAAAAACGGAGTGTTTTTATTCGGGTCGGAATTGAAGGCATTGATGGCACACCCAAAATTCGAACGAGTTATTGATCCTGATACTACCGCGCTATATATGAAGTATGGGTATTATCCCGAGCCACATACCGTATTTAAAAATTGTTTTAAACTCCCTGCAGCTTCTATTTTAGAAGTTGATATAAAGACAAATACAAGCCGCGTTGAAGCCTATTGGAGTCCGTTTAGGAACATCGAAAAACCGTCGGAATTTTCAGAAGGAGAAACCCTTGAGCGGGTTGAAAATTTGTTGGTTGACTCTTTTAAATATCGAATGGTTTCAGATGTGCCTGTTGGCGTGTTTCTCAGCGGAGGGTATGACAGCACAGCAGTAACCGCCTTATTACAAAAGCAATCCAACCAGCCTTTAAATACATTTACAATTGGTTTTGATGAAAAAGGGTTTAATGAGGCTCCATTTGCCTCGGTTATAGCAAATCGTTTGGGAACCAACCATACCGAAGAATATTGTACCCACCAAGATGCCCAGCAAGTGATTCCTGAATTGGGGGAAATTTATTGTGAACCTTTTGGAGATAGTTCTGCCATCCCAACAATATTGGTCAGCCGAATGGCCAAAAAGCATGTAAAAGTAGCCCTGAGTGCGGATGGAGGTGACGAACTTTTTGCGGGATATGGTAAATACAAAACAACCAAAAAATACCTCGATATGCTTGCTTCACTTCCTCTTCCTAAAGTCATTTCATCCGTGATGGGCAGCATCAAACCCATCGTACCTTTCTCGATGTTAGGATACAATGCCAAACGCAGATATAGCAAGGTGGAAGAAATGCTTGCGTCGGCCCTTTCCTCAACAATGGTCATGAAACTTAATAGTGCTGTATTGGTCCCGCAAGAGCTAAAAAAACTGGTATTAAATTCAGCTTATGAGCTAAAGACAAACTTCGATTTGACATCGAATTGCGGCCACAAATTTGAAGATAATTTAATGCTTGCAACGGACTATAAAACCTACATGGTAGATGATATTCTTACCAAAGTAGACAGAGCCACCATGTCGGTTGGCTTGGAAGGCCGCGAACCCATGCTCGATCACAGGTTAGCCGAGTTTTTAGCAACCGTGCCTTATTCTTTAAAAACCAAAAATGAGGACCCAAAATATCTTCTGAAAACCATTGTCCATAAGTATGTTCCCAAAGAAATGATGGATCGGCCAAAGATGGGTTTTGCGGTACCTGTAGAAAAGTGGATGAAGGATGAACTTGTAGAAATGCTCGAAGAGACCTTAAGCTTTTCGGCAATTAAAGATGCGGGAGTATTCAACCCAAATGAGGTTGAAAACTTGAAGAGAAGTTATCTCAATGGTAAGGAAGAAGATTTTCGCGCGGTTTGGTTTTTATTCGTTTTTCAATTGTGGTACAACCAATGGATGAAGTAAGACAATACGAGCAACTTTTCAAAGGAAGGCGTATTATGTTTTTAATGCCTTCGTTAGACACTGGAGGTGCAGAGCGCGTGATGATTACCTTGCTTAAATACCTAGACAGGGAGAAGTTCCAACCCATTTTGGTGGTGTTAAACGAAGGTATAAATCCACTTGATTTAGAAGATATCGGTTGTAATGTGGATATGTCGATTCTACATGTTTCAAGAGTCAGAAAAGCAGCTTTTAAAGTTCGAGAAAAGGTAATTGACTGGAAGCCAGATACTGTACTTTTTACCTTGGGATATATGAACGAAATGATGGCCACCATTATTCCTTTTTTACCAAAAAAGGTTCGATATATCGCCAGAGAATCCAGTATCCCATCACTTCGAAATCGGGCCGATAAACTCTCGCGGATTCACGAGTATATCTATTCCAATTGGATGGCTCGCTTTGATTATATTATTTGCCAAAGTGAAGAAATGAGAATAGACATGGAAGGGCATTACCCGAAAACCACTTCAAAGCTTCAAGTAATTCAAAATCCAATCGACAAAGAGTACATACTCCGAAAGTCACAGGAGCCATGTGAGGCGATGAAAAATGAATTTCACAACATACTCGCCGTAGGCTCGCTAAAGCGCGTAAAAAACTATGATTTACTGATTGGCGAGGCTTCTCAAGCAGAAGAAAATGCTCGGTATTACATTTTAGGCGACGGACCCGAACGAAACCATTTAGAACAAATGATTATATCTAGGAACTTGGAGAATAAAGTTTTTCTTTTGGGTCATCAAAACAACCCATGGAAATACATGGCCCGTGCCGACGAATTTTGGCAAAAAAGCCATTGGGAAGGGAGTAGCAATGCGTTGAGGGAGTGGACGCATCTCAAACTCAAAAAACCATAGCAAGGACTATATGCGATTCGAAGGATTAGATATCATAAGGTGCTTGGCTATTTCTGGGGTGTTTCTATTTCATTGTGAATTTGGATTTAAAGCCGGGTACATTGGAGTGGATATGTTTTTTGTTCTTTCGGGCTTTTTGATGGGAGGGTATTTTGACAAGTTGATTGATCAATCCACACTTAGGAGCAAGATTTCCTTTCTCATACGCAGGGGGCTCCGAATATGGCCCCTATATTATGCAGTGCTTATTGCTACTGGAATCGTTTTGGGGTTAGACGGCAGACCACTGAGCTTTTTAGAATGGTCATCATTCTTGTTATATGTAAACAATTACACAGCTTATTATATTGAGGAATTAGGACATTTATGGTCCTTGTGTATTGAAGAACACTTTTACCTTGCCATTCCTTTGGTTGTCCTAGTGTTTACCAAGCAAAAACTTATAGAATCGAGAGCTTTGTTTTTAGTCATTGTCTTGATGGGTGCATTGTTCTTAAAGCATTTTTTTAGTCATCCAGATGCTCCTTTTACATCACATGCGCGAGTTTATGAGTTATTTGCTGGTGTGTTGTTGTACCAACTAAAGCCGATGGTGAGTTTGGGCAAGTTATATTCTAGAATTATATTTTGCAGTTTATTATTGGCTGCTGTTTTAATCATGCAGATAGACTTGAAAGAATTTTTGGGAGAATGGACTGGGATTGTCCTTGGGTTGGTTTTTTCTTTGCTGATTTTAAGTAGTTTGCAAATTCAAACGCCAATAACAAGTTTTTTTTACCATTTTTCAAATTTAAGCTATGGTATTTACCTAATTCACGTACCGGTATTAATATTTCTGGGAAATGGATTATTAGGGATAATTAGCTGTCTGATTTTAGCCGTTTTTTGTCGAAATGTTATTGAAGTACCTTTTTTAAATTTAAGAGATAAATACCTAACAATATGAGTAAGTTGCCCATTAGAGTTCGATTAAAAAACTATTACCCGGAATGGCTTTACCGAAAAATCAGATTGTTGAGAGATCGAAAACTCATTGAAAGGTGGAAGGAGGATGGACAGCCAATTCCTGCTGTGGACGCTTATAAACGGAAAATCTTGGCAAAGTTTGTTGAACTTAATAACAGAAATATTTTTATCGAAACTGGAACCTTCCTTGGGGATACAGTATTTGAAATTTATCCATTGGTCGATCGAGTTATAACCATTGAAATTAGTAAAGAGCTAAAAACCAATGCTGAAAGGCGTTTTTTTGGCAATAATAAAGTTCAAATTTTAGAAGGAGATAGCGCAACGGTGCTGGCTTCAATAGACCCTAAAAAACTAAAAAACGATAGGGTTATTTTTTGGTTAGATGGACACTACTCTGGCGGTTATACTGGAAAGGGGTCAGAAATCACACCAATTTATAGGGAATTAGATTGTATTAAAGAATTTCAATATAACCACGTAGACTCTATAATAATTATAGATGACAAAAGGCTGTTTACGGGCAACGAAGGCTACCCAAAGGCTAAAGATCTTATTGTTTATGTTGAAAGTTTGTTTGGCTGCAAAGTGAAAGAATACCACGATTTTTTTGTGTTTTCACTTGATAGTAAGGAAATAAATTTTCCATCTCCAGAAATTTTTATCTAAAACTGAGTTGAGTCTTCTTTGATTTTATTAGAAAGCCCAACTTTAAGGGCTGAATTAATTTTGTGTAATCTATTGCTTACATCGCAGAAGAATTAAACCTTCATAAGAGCCTGATTAGTGATGATTAATTTCGGAAGGCAAAGCGAGAGGTTGAAAAGTCGATTCATTACCCGGGATAATTTTTTTTCGGGTTCAGCAAGTAATAAACTTTTCTAAGCGCCTTTTTAATAAAACCAGTGCTACTGGAGTCTCCAAAATATCTCAAAGACTTTGGTACGGCTTGCAAGTCAAATTTTTTGACAGGCTTATTATGC
This sequence comes from Flavobacteriales bacterium, assembly GCA_020435995.1. Taxonomy (GTDB): domain Bacteria; phylum Bacteroidota; class Bacteroidia; order Flavobacteriales_G; family Salibacteraceae; genus JAGQYO01. The sequence goes on from JAGQYO010000008.1 coordinate 12,639, forward strand.
CATAGAAGCTTAAATTCATTAGTTAAAACCAAGGTGCCATCATACAATTGAAAGATTCTAGGAGCATCATAATTCTCCCACATCGCGTTTATGCTATTGTCTTGTATTTCGAATAAGTCAAATAAATCTTTTTTGACAAAAATTCCATTGCAGGTGGTGGTTGCAATGAGTTCATAACCCTTGCTTTTGCCTAGTTTTATTAACGAAAGAAGGCTGTTTCCATGGTTTAACGATGCTTTTTTTTCTTGAACAAATTCAATATCACTAGGAATTGTAGGATTGAATTCGATGACAACCACCCGCGGTTGGTGTTTTTTTAAGGATTCCCATACATGGTAGTCATTGCCATCAATGTCAATAGAAAGGAGGTCGAAATCTTTGGGAATATTTGCTTTTTCGATGATATTATCGAGCGTATGCTTACCTTCAAAAGCAACAAATTCGTTTATTAATATTGCGTGGCTTGTGGTACTAAATGTTCTCTTTAAATCTTGGAATTTATTCGAATTTCCTTCAATAAGAATTCCGTTCCAATGTTTGTTTTTTATTAACTCGTATGTATTGCTTAAGTGCTTGCCATCCCAAGCACCAAATTCTACACACCAATATTTTTCTTTCTTTGGCAGTATTTCAAAGATTTTCTCGATGATTCCATCTTCTCCAAATTGAGAAAACTTGTTGAATGCATATTTTTTTAATTTATTCTCCATGTTGTCGTTTCTTTCTATGAATTTAAGTGAGAGATGTGATGTAGAAATAGATGGGGGACTTTCAATTAAAAGCAGGCCAAAAGTAAAATTTTGCCAGAGTTTAAAAGTTCGAAATCCTGGGCAGTTTTACACTAATTATATTTGCTTTCAAAACCAATAAACGAGGTTTTTTTAGGCATCTTTTCATAAAAAAACGTCACTTGTTTTAACAGCCCATTTTCACGGTTATTATCTTGTCTCTTTTTGATTATCAGATATTTTCGTTTCGGGTAGAATTCGTATACATTTCAATAAAATCAGATTTTGTTAGTGCATAAAAGTCTTCTATGATATGAGTACTTACAACCAATTTATGAATTTCATCTCCTTCATTTTCTAAGAATATCAGTTTGTTTTGGCCCAGAAATGCGGCCATGGCGCTGAACGTGCTTGGAACGGCATAAATAATATCGCATTGCATTAAGCAATCAAAGTCTTCAATCATAAACCTGTTCTCTAATCGTATTTGAGGATGACTTAATTCAGGAATGTTGTACAATTCATCAAAACAATCTGAACAAATGAAAATTTTAGAATCGGCTTCGACCTTATATTTTTCGATGATCTGCTCAATCCATTTTACATAAGTAGAAATATCAAAATAGTATTTACCCTTTAAAAGATATTTATAATCGGTTCGTCGAATATGCACCCCTATATTGTAGCTGCCACCAATAGGAGTTGACTTCGAGAATTTAAAATGCTGCTTAATGGTCTCTATATGATTTTTAATATCGGAATTGCACCAGAATCCACGAATGAAGTTAAACTTAGTTTTAGAAAGCTGATTGATAACTTGTTGGTTTTTTAAGTCGATGGTTTTGTCGTAGTCATAATCAAATGAGGTTACCCAATCATTGTCAATTTTGAACCGATTTATAATTCGATACGCCGCATAGGTAGTTAAAAACAATAGCTTTCTATAAAACCGAAATTTCGACAGAAACGATAATAAATTAGCTTTTTCGGGAAACCTTCCTAGTGGATCTTTATCGAACGATTTGAAAATCCCATAGTAGTTGTCAAAAGAGGCATTTATAATCCTAAAATGGGGATGTGCTTTAGCAAAAGCGACAAAGTGCGCATGCCATAATATCCGGTTGCCCAACCTGCCCGGTTTGTCACATAGAATAATGTACCTAATTTGCATTTATGAACCGCCAAACATGTTTTACTTTAATAAGCATAATTAATACAATGCCTGTTATTCCTACAATGCTATAGGCCCATTGATACTGCAAGTATTCTGAAAGCATAAGTGCTGCAACAAATAGAACGACATAAAGAATAAGATTCTGCAAAATCATGAATACTAGAGATGACTCTTTTCTAATTATCCCAAATATTGTGAGAATTAAAATAGAACCTATGATTTTTGAAAATAGAAAATAGAAAATTACGTCAGAAAGGGTTAGTGACTTGTCAAAAAATATAATTACCAAGTAGGCAATTCCGGAAAAGGAATTGAAAAAACCAACTAGTTGTGGCCGTTTCTGCGCAATTAATTCAACCGTGACAACATAGTGTGGAATTGTAAAAAAGAAGGCAAAGGATGCTAAGAAAATATTTTTTCCAATATCTAAATACTGTTCTCCTAGGACAACCTCAATAAGCCCAATCAAACTAATTAAACCTAGGAATCCAACTCCCGCAAGATGAACAAACCAAGATAAAAACTCTATTTCTTTTTTTTTTTCTTTTTTTAGAAAGGCGTCCATAAATAAAGGTTGTATTGCCCCAGTTGCTCCTGTATAAAATATTTGAATTGCCCCTGAAATTGTTATTACTATTCCGAAAGTTCCTAAAGTTTCAATATCAATTTTATCTTCAATTATGAATCGATCTATATAATACAGAAACCAAGCGAATACAAGCCATGGGATAAGCTTTATAGAGTAAGCAAGGCCTGTTTTTATTAATTTGAATTGTGTATTTGCCTGCCAGAGCTTTTCAATAAAATATACGAGGATTAGAATCAGAACATTGGTGGCGAACTTGGCCAAAAAAAGAAACGATAAATTAAATTTATTAAGGATGACTAAGAGACTAAAAACTAAATTAGTGAGTATAGAAATCAAACTGCAAATGGATGCGATTCGGATTTTCTTAAGGTTCTTGTAGTAAACCAAAGAAGAATTTGAATAAACTTCACTAAGTCCACATAAGATGGCCAGAAAAATGGTAGTGTTGGTCAATAAAGGATTTGAATAAAACGTGACAATAAGGACTCCGCCGACTAAAAAAATACCAATATTGAATAAGGTGGCATATTGAAAAATAGACTTTAGGAAATCTTTAGAAGTCTTTAAATCTGAGATGTAATTGAAATGGAAGTTGTTCATTGCGTGACTGATACTGAGGCCACTAATGAGTGTAAAAAAAGCGGAAAAAACTAGTAGCAATACATAAATTCCATACGATTCTTTGGAGTAATATTGCGTTATTAATGGCAACAACAAAAAGGCTAAAGCTGGTTGCAGAAATGAAAGAATGGTGTATGAAACACCAGATTTTAACAAGTAACTAAACATCCTCAAAGTTGTGAAAGCAAAAGTATTGTTTGTTGTAGAACAGCTTGAAGATTCTAGATATTATTCGGATTTGTTTCATTGGTTGGAATCTGAGAGTTATGAAATATGGTTTTTCAATTTAGCCCAATTTAAGTTTAATGAGGCGACTTTAGCTCATAGAACCATCCTAAATACAAGTTCTAATTACTTCATGTCCATGATTCAGCTTATGCGTTTAATGCATAGATTTGATGTAATACACGCTCACGAATTTATTCCGGCTTTTTATTCCGTTATTGCTAAGCTTGTTAGTTTTAACCAAAAAAAGCTAATTTTTCATTGGCACCATGGTAAATCAAAAGGTTTTAAGCCGTTCATTATGGCAAGTTTTTCCATGTTTTTTTCGGATCGAATAGTCTTTGTATCTGAAGAGATGCGTGCAATAAATGTTGGCAGGAAAAAGATTCGAAACGGGAAATTTAAAGTGATAGAAAATGGAATATCGGTAGACCCTTCACCTGTTGACATTTCTCGAGATATCGACATTTGTTTATTGGGCAGATTAAGAGAAGAGAAGGGCTTTCTGCAGGCATTAGAAGCAATTGCTGAAATTCGGCAAATACATCCTCAACTTAAAGTAAAGCTGATAGGTTCTGGCCCGCAAAAGGAAGAACTAAAAAATAAAATTGCCAAATTGCACTTATCTGATGCAGTTGAAATGCTTGGGCATATATATAACCCAATTCCTTTTTTACATAGATCAAAAATTCTGCTAGTACCCAGCCGTTCCGAGCCATTTGGAATAGTTGCAATAGAAGGGCTTGGGGCTGGAGCCGTTGTTGTGGCTAGTAGAGTAGGAGGATTGATGCACATAATTGATCATAATAAAAACGGCTTGTTAGTAGGATCTAATGACCTAGTTGGCTTTTCTAATTCAATTCATGAGTTGTTAATAAACCATGCGTTGAGAACAAAGCTCTCCGAGGCAGGGTTAGAAAAGTTTAATTTGAAATATAGCGCAGCTAAGATGGCAGAGCGATACACGCTACTTTATAAAGAATTATTAAATGGCAGTTGAAAGAGTTGATGCCGTAGAGCAAGGTTCACCTTGGCACGAAGAGCACCTAAGTAGGTACGTTTTTGCTTCAAAATATTTCAAAAGCAAAAGGGTTTTGGACATTGCCTGCGGTACTGGATTTGGCTCTGAATTCATTTTAAATAATAAGCCGGACTTTTTATATGCTGCTGATGTATCTGAGGAAGCTATTGAAGCAACTAAAAGAAAAATTGAAGGTGTGGCTAACTCAGAAGTTGGTTTTCAAAATGGGTGCAACATGTCATTCGAAGACAATAGCTTTGATGTAGTTATCAGTATTGAAACCATAGAACATATTGAAAACGACATTCAATTTTTGGCTGAAATTCATAGGGTTTTAAAACCCGACGGTGTGCTAATAATTTCAACACCAAATGGGCTAGTTACCAATCCGAACCAAGGAAAACCTGTCAATCAGTTTCATGTAAGAGAAGATTTCCCAAAGGATTTGCAAAGAAAACTGAATACCCACTTTCTGATTGATTTGGCCGCCGGACAACATGTTTCTAAAAAGTTCAAAGTAGCTCCTTTTCTTCCATCTTTTTCCAAACATTTGATGGGTTCAAATGAAAAAGTTTGGGCGGCAATTTGGTCAGTGATATTCCGCCTTCCAAGGGTTTTAAGAAATAGTATTTCGAACATGCTACTTGGCCATGATTTTTATCCCCAAGTAGAGGATTATACCTTTGAGCCCGAAAACATAGAAAAAGCACACGTGCAATACTATATCTGTAGGAACAAAGGAATTGTTTAATGACGGAATCACAAAGTCTTGTTTCTGTAATCATACCATGTTACAACGCCGAGAAATACCTCGCTGAGACCATTAATTCCGTGGTCAACCAATCGTATAATCACATAGAAATCATTGTAGTTGATGACGGGTCATCTGACGCTTCGGTTTCAATAGCGGAGTCCATTTCTGGGGTTCAGGTTGTAAAAAAGAAAAACGGCGGAGTTTCGTCAGCGAGGAATTTGGGTTTTGAAGCCTCTAAAGGAGAATACCTGACCTTTTTGGATGCTGATGACTGGTTGTTTCCCAATACAATAGAAGACAAGGTAAATGCATTGAAAAACTCGAAAGCTGGCTTGGCTCACGGCATTGTAGAAGTAACAGATAGCCAGTTAAAAGGAAACGGTACTTTTCTTAAAGGTGCAGAGGATAAAACCTTAGAAGCCCTTTTAAATTATGCCCCTCCTGCTATTCCTTGCCCTTCAAATGCCTTAATTAAGCGGGATGCATTGTTGAAGGTGGGTTTATTCGACCTTCAATTGAGTACAAGTGCCGATTATGACCTGTGGCTGAGAATCGCCATGGAATTCGAAATTCTTGCGGTGGATACAATGGGTGTGAAATATCGGCAACATGAGTTGAATATGTTTTCGAACCTCGGACTTCAAATTCACGATATGGAACTCATTTTCGGTAAGTATGATCGGCAATTAGATTTGCGCCGGGTAAAAAATAAGTTCTATAATTCAATAGCAAAAGCATTTTTAAAGCAAGGAAACCTTTATCAGGCAGCAAGGCAATTTTATAAATTGATGTTTTTATGAAAATAGGTCTATTGGATAAAATTTGCTGCCCTCGATCTGGTGAACCGTTAATTCTTGAGAGTACATCGGCAAAAGATGGAGAGGATATTATTTCGGGCACTTTAAAGTCCGTAACATCAGGAAATACCTATTCAATTGAGCAGGGCATACCAAATTTGATTATTGAATTTAGTGAGAAGGTAGAGCAGACAGCACAACAATTCTCCTTTGAACACACCAAAATAGGTGAGCACGCTAACCCCCGCCAAAAAGCAGAAGAGGATGTACTGCTTTACTTTTTAAAAACCGGTCTAGACCCTCAGGTTTATAAGATTGAAGGCTTAGATATTTCACAATGCCAATCGTACAAGGAACTTGGATATTCTCCTAAATGGGAAAAACTAAATGATAAAATTGTGGTTGATGCTGGTTCGGCCAGTGGCCGTTATGCCAAGTTGGTTGCCCCACATTGCAAGCAACTCATTCTCATGGACCTGGGAGATCACATTTATGAGGCAAAAAAGGAACTTAGCCATTTCGATCATGTACATTATATCAAATGCAACTTGCTCCATCCTCCTCTAAAGCCAAACACTATAGACTTTATTTATAGCATTGGAGTACTGCATCACACACCCGACCCTCCTAAAAGTTTTTCAAATCTCGCTCAATCTCTTAAGGATGGTGGCGCTTTTTCATTGTGGGTTTACCCTCCAGCTTATTGGTCTCATTCCATTAAGGCATTCGTGGCCAAGTTTATCCGAAAAATATTGTTGTCGATGTCGTTTCCTAAGCAGGTTTTTATTATCCAACACTTGCTATATCCCTTAGGCAGGCTACAAATGAGAATAGCCAGTAGATTTTGGTTGAAAATTGTTTTTTCGCCCTTGTTTTTAATCAATGTTCCAAGACATGAAGATAAAAGCGAAATGTTGGCTACCATTATGGATTACTACACTCCGCAATACATTTTTACCTACACAGACCATGATCTACACTTATGGTATGAAAATGCGGGACTTACTTATAACAAGTTGGACTTTCCTACGGCTGGTATCGGGTTTAAAAGCGGTTTAAAAATCGGTTAATCATGGCAAAACAAAAACTCATGCATGTTTTGTATTCCGGTATTGGTGGACACGGCAATGTTTTTAAGAATTTTGTGGAAGCTGATGTAAACAAACAATATAACTACTCCGCTTTGTTTTATGGAATTGAACCCATGAGGGATTCGTATGAAGCGTTCTGCATTGAAAATGATATTGTTTATTCGTATTGCAACAAAAACATAGGGGTCGACTTGTTGTTTTATTTTCGGATTCTTTTAGCCATTATTAAACAAAAACCAGATGTCATTTTTCTGCATGGTAGTTACTTAATTTTTCCTTGTTTTTTGTTTTCAAAATTCAAAAAATGCAAAGTACTAGTTAGAGAAACGCAGGCAAACCATTTAAAAACTAAGATTGACTTTTTGATGTTAAAATGGGCATTGCAATGGGCTGATCACGTGGTTTTTTTAACAGAAGAGTTTAAAAAAGAAGTAGTTAAAAGGTATGCTTTAAAAAACATTAAACCCAAAATATCGGTTATCCCAAATGGGATAGACTTAAATACGCTTGACCAAAACAGAGATTATTTGAAGGAAGCAACTTTGGCATGTATGGTTAGCAGAATAGTTTCAATTAAGGATTTTTTTACTCTTGTTTCTGCCTTCGAGCTACTTCAAAAAAAAGGTTCACCACTTCAGCTTAAGATTGCTGGTAAGGGTGCCTTGGAAGATGAGCTTAAAAAACTTATAGCTGATAAGGAGATAAGAAACATTCAATTTGTTGGTGAGCTTAATGAATCTCAAATTTTCTCGCTGTTGAATGCCTCCGATATGTATATTCACCCCACGTTTGGCGAAACAATGAGTACAAGTTTGATGCAAGCTATGGGCGCAGGGTTGCCGATAATATCCTCGAATGTGGATGGTGTTAAAAACATGATAGACCATGGAAAAACAGGATTATTGGTAAAAACCGAAGCTATTGAAGAGCTTGTAGCCGCAATTGAAAACATTTGCTCTTCACCAACACTCAGGTCGCAACTAGGAAAAGCGGCTTACCAAGTTTCGATAAAAAAGTTCGATCGAATCAAGATGTTTGATGCCTATTCCCAACTTATTCAACCTTCATGAGAATACTTTTTTCCCAAAAAATTAATGGAATTTCAGGTTCCGAACGATACTTCTTAAATATCATCCCTGAACTTAAAAAAAGAGGGCATGAAGTAGACTTTTTAATATACCACACCCACGCGAAAGCGTCAGATGAGTTTTTGACTATCATGACACATCTGGGAGTGAGAGTGAAAGTATTGAATATTAGCAAGCTTGGACTACTTTCTTCAATTTGGGCAACGGTTCGATTTCTAAAAGTAGAAAGGTATGATATAATCAATTCGCACTTGATTCACGCTGATTTTATTCTGGCACTGTGCAAGTTGTTTATGAGTTTTAAGCTTATTAGCATCAAACACGGATACGACGAAGAGTTTATTAAAAAGTTTGGGTTAAATCCTGAAAAACACTTGTATAACTTATACTTTTTCACAGCTTGGTTCGTGGAGCGTATGATTGACGAATCGATTTGTGTATCGCATGGGCTTTCGCGGTTGTATTTTCGATTGGGCATTACCAACTATTATCCAAAAGTAATTTGGCATGGGGTAAATTCATTGCGTCCCGACGAACACTTTATCCGAGCATCTGGACAGCCGCCTTATATTATTGTTCTTGGAAGGTTACTGGAATTTAAGGGACACAAATATTTATTCGATGCTTTTGCTTTAATTGAAAAAAATCATCCAGAGTTAGTTATAAAGGTCGTGGGTGACGGGGAATACCGATCAGAACTAGAAAAGTATGTCGCGAAAATTGGTTTAGAGGAAAAAATTGAGTTTTGTGGCTACCGAACGGATATTGATAGGCTAATTTCGGGAAGTCAGTTTATGGTTGCGCCTTCAATTGGTGAAGGGTTTGGACTTGTGGTGTTGGAGGCATTCAAACATGCCAAACCCGTTATATCGTTTGACGTATCCGCTTTTAACGAAATAATAGATAACGGGGTAAACGGCTATTTAATTCCCACCTTCGATATTGTTCATCTTTCTGAAAAAATTTCGGTATTACTATATAATGAAGCGCTAAGGGTTACTATAGGCGAGAATGGTAAACGAAAGCTAGATCAAATATTCAGCATGGATAAGTGTGCTGATCATACGGACCAATTCTACAAGGGATTATTTGTTCAAAGGGAGAAAGGAAAAAAGGCAGTTGGTTTTTTAACCATTTCACTGCACGGTGGGGGAGCCGAAAAAGCGGCTTTTCTTAATGCTATGACCCTGTCGAAAACCTATGAAATTCATATTTTTTTATTGGAGCCTTGGGTTCAATTTTACCCATCAAATGAATTGAAAATTTGGAGATTACCCTTTTTCTCGGTTAAAAATCAAATATTCAAGTTTTTATCGATCATGCTTTTTTCATTCTTGCTGCATCGACAGAAGAAGTGGCTTCAAATACAAACGGTCATTTCATATTTGAATTGGCCTAATTACATCAACATAGTGGCAACTTACTTTTCGTCTGCACATGTTTCAATTATTTCAGAACGTTCTTATACCGAATTGGAGTACGCAGATCGCACATTTTCGAACTTTATTTCAAAAAGACTAGTTCGCAACCTCTATCCTAAAGCTCATTCTATTACCGTTAACTCTAGGTTAAATGCGAATAATCTACCTCGAAAATTCAATATTCCGTCTAGCAAAATAAATTGGGTACCAAACCCGCTTACGGGCCTAGTAAAACCTTTTGATGCAAGGAAAAAATTTCATTCACCACTCGAAATTATTAGTATCGGAAGGTTAGACGAAAATAAAAACGTGAGGATGTTAATAGAAGTCCTTTCACAAGTGGATTTTGACTTCAAATGTAGCATTGTTGGCTCTGGCCCTTTAGAAGAGGAACTTGCGCATTTAATTCGAGAAAAACACCTTGCCGAGAAGGTAAAAATGAAAGGGTTTGTTAGTGATGTTTCAGAGCTTTTGAAAAGAGCAGATATCTTGGTTCTGTGTTCCCGACATGAGGGGTATCCTAATGTTCTTTTAGAAGCGATTTTAGCTGGAGTTACCGTTGTGTCTACCGATTGTGCAAGTGGGCCAAGAGAGATATTAAGTGCAGGCAGTCAAGTTGTGCCTAAATTGACGTCAGGATGGGAAAAACTACCACTGGGGCATTTGTTTGCTATTGACGACAAAAATGCCTTACAGGATTGTTTAATACATCTGAATGGGAGCGGGTATTTCGAAATTGATGAGCAATATTTAGAGAATCTTTTGAAATTGCATTCAGAGGATAGTTCGGTAAAATTCTTTCGACAATTACTGGGATAGAGGTTAGGACGATTACCTTTTTTTACTCGATGTTTTAAGGAAGGATAGTGAGGTCATTTGACTGCGTTTATATTCACTAATAAGCAGAAATAAAATGCTGAAATAAAAAGACAAACAAGGGATTTTATAACGAGCCAAGGCTCCAAAATTATAGGATGAAAATCCCACGAGAAAAGCGAATATGAATGTAAATACCATTCCCATTACAATAAAACTATCTGAGCCTATATATTGAGTAAGGCGCTTGAATTTCATTTTGACCAACACAAATAGGGTAAACCCAGTTAATATTAGACTTTCTAGACTTGATAAGGCCATCACAAGGTTTTTTATTTCCCAAGGAAAAGGCCGGAAGAGCGTTACTACAATCGACGGGATGAGTTTTTGGATCATTCCCCCAAAAGTTTTGTCAAATTCACCTAATGTATAGCCAGAAGTTGTTCCTTCTATCGCCTCTTCGGAGAAATGATTGATTTGATAAATGTATGCCTGATTCATTAATTCCTCAGAGCCATATTTTGAATCTACTGATTCTACCATTTGAAAAGAAAAAACACTTAAACCAAGCACTAAAATGGTGACTACAGGAATGATGACGAATCGAATGAGAGAATTCTTTATGCGGGAGCTATAAGAAAAGAAAACCCAGAAAAATATCCCTGGAAACAGGGCTAAAAGTACATAGCCTTTTAGTAAATAAATCAAATAAGCTGAAATTGAGATTGATAGAATATTACGCACAGTTATCCTTTTCAAAACGAATAGATTATCGAGATGAAAAATCAATAATCCTAGAAGACCAATTACTAGCGAATCCTTCATAATACCAGACCCCCAAAAAACCACTGATGGGATAAAAAAATGGGCTAATGCTAGTTCGAATTTTAAAAAAGGATACCGTCGTATAAAGGTTTGATAGAGTTTCCACTGGCCGTAAAAAGCAAAAAGAGAAAACAGCATTCCAGTTGTGAAAAATCCGCCTAGGCCCAATATAGAAAAAATACCTGCTATTTTAATAACCGTAAAGGTGTCATCACCTCGGTAGTAGTTTACCAAGAATTCATTGTATAAGTAGTCCTCTGCTCTTACATAATCAGCTTGGTTAAATACAAGTTTGAGCGCATAGATAGGATCATCGATGAATACATTTTTAAGGATGATCGCACTCTCATAATACATGAATGTATCCCCATATTTATAATAAAACATATAAACCAAACCAAAGCAAAATCCCCCGAAGAGTTTTGCCACTAATCCCCATGCAAAATATTTGTATTCAGCTTCTTTTTTGTTGATTACATAAAAGTAGAGCCATAGGAGTATAACCATGAAGTACAACGCCGATAAGCCAAATTCGAATAAGAGATTAAATTCTTCCATTTATGTGAGATGACCCAAATTATTCATCAAGATTTATTTGAGGAATAATAAAGCATCGTATTTTGCAAATGTAATGGCGCAATGCTTTAATTTAGATTGAACAATGAATGACTTACAAAGAGCCCGCGAACAGTATTCTCTCGGCAACTTCAAAACCGCTATTACTTTTTTTGAGAAAGCCCTCATAACTTCTCCAGGCGACCCCGATATCTTTTCTGAGCGCGGTGTTTGTTTTTTTCACATGAAGGAATTCGCAAAGGCCTTGCTCGATTTTAATGAAGCCGTTCGGCTTGAACCAAATCATCCCTACCGATACAGCAGCCGAGCTTATATTCGTGATGCAATGGGCGACATCGATGGTGCTATACTGGACTACGAAAAGGCAATTCACCTTGACCCAGAAGACCTCATTGCCCACAACAACCTCGGGCTCCTTCTCGAAAAAAAGGGCAGAATGAAATCTGCCAAACGACATTTCGAAAAAGTCGATAATTCAACCATCCTACCTGAGCAGGAACATCTGATTGAAAAAGCAGAAACCAAGATTTCTAAAAACCAAAAGTTGCCATTGGGCGAGGCTTTTGGCGTTATTAAAAACACTTTCCGAAGCAAAAAGAACCTTAAAGAGTTTATCGACTTTGTCAAAAATGGCTTTAGAATCAAATGAATACATTTTTAAACCATATTGCCCATCATATCAAGGCGTCCGATTCAGACCCGTATAGCCAATTGGTTATTTTTCCATCTTCGCGCTCCTTGGCGTTTTTCGAACAAACCTTTGGCCATGGGATTGAAACCACCCAATGGCTTCCTCACACCGCTACCATTGGCCAACTGGTAAACAAATTTTCGGTTGTTCAAAGCATTCCAAAAGATGATCAGTTAATAGCATTTGTTAAAGCCAATTTAGAAGCTGGGTGTAGTCCGAGTGAGTTTGTAAACGTACAGTCTTGGGGCCCGGGTCTCCTCCATGATTTTGAGACGCTTATTAACCAGCAAGTTGAATGGACATCTTATTTTCCACGGCTAAAAGCCATTAAGGAAATTGAAAACTGGATTCCAGAAAATGCCACCAAGAGTGCAGGTAAAAAATATTTGGCGCTCTGGGAGCGAGCCCAACTTTATTTTGAAAACTTCACCAACTACTGCCTAAAAAACAAAATTGGAACAAACGCCATGCAGGTTGCTCAAGTTGTGGCATCTATTGAAGAAAATGGCGTTGAAAAATGGATAACATCTTTCTTTTCTAACAAAATAAAGCATGTTCACTTCGTTGGTTTCACCGCACTTACAAAAAACGAAAGGGCCCTTTTTCACCACATAAGCCAATCGTATCACTGCAAGTTCTGGTTGGATGATTTATCTGTGGAATTGCATAACCACCCCGCTAGGCACTTTATTGATTTCAACAAATCCAGCTTTCCCAAAGAATTTGAACTAGTGGATGCCAAATTGGCCTTGCCCAAGGTAAACGCCGTGAGCTGTACAGGGCAGCTTGAACAAGTGCAATTTCTGATGGAATCGCTTAAAGATTTGTCAAATTCCGATTTGAACAACTGTGTGGTCTATTTAGCAGACCCAGATGCATTTCAAATTTTAATCAACCACATCGAGTCGGATCGAATTCAACTCAATTCTGGGTTAGGCATTCCAATTTCTCATTTCGATTTTACCAAAGAAGTTTTGTCTGTCCTTTCAATGGGGAATATGCGAACCTCTAAAAATCAGAAACCAGTATTTAGTCAATTTCGACAAAGTTTTTGGAATGAATTCTTAGCTTCATTGGGCGATCAGGAAGATGAAATAAAATTCATAAGCCAACTTTTAAATCACTTGGGCTCTATTCAATCTGAGTCTCTTAGTAAAAATGAATTATCGGGCCTAGGGCTGATTATGGAGGCATTGAGTGGTGTTCTTCAAGTGTTTGATGCTTCCATTAACTTGACAACCATATTTTCACCAGTAGCTGAGGCGAAAAACAGAGTTAAAACCCTTCAACTTGCTGTGCTTGGAGATAAGAAAAATGGTATTCAAGTAATGTCGCCGCTTGAAGGGCGTAATTTGGATTTTGAGCATGTTTATTTTCTGGGATTTAATGAAGATAATTTTTCAATGTATAGAGCGGGCTTTATCCCGTCGGAGCTTGAAATTGAATATGAGCTTCCTGGAATGGAAGACAAAAATTCAGTTATGTCATACCATATATATAGGTCTATAAAAAGAGCGAAGAATGTGGTGTTGTTGTTTTCAGAAAACTCGGCGAGCTTCGATTCGGGCGAACCAGCCCGATTTATTCCACAATTACAAATCCTGTACGACAAACTTGGCTCGGGAATTAGGCATTATGCCAATGAGGGTTCCATACGGGTGGTAAGTGAAAACACGGTGGAGAAAACGGATGAAACCGTCAAAGCCGTGCAGCATTACCTAAGCAACAAAGGCCTCAGTCCGTCTGCACTCAATACCTACCTTTTAAATCCCCTAGACTTTTACCTCGGATATGTGCTTGGCGTTAGAGAACCAGAAGATGCCAATCCCTTGCACCCCAATAAAATTGGCAACATTGCGCACTCGGCTCTCGAAGTGATTTACGAGCAAGTGATTCATAAGGCTTGGAAAAATGATAAAAACCTTGAAGAAATCATCAAAGTTGCCATGAAGAATCAATTGGGCAGGATAGATGCAAACTCCATTGAAGCGGTAACCATACTTACCATTATAAAGGGGTGGATAGCTAAGTTTTTAAAATATGACCTGCCCCGGTTGGATAACAACGTAAGTATAGTTAGCCTTGAAAATGAGTACAGTTATGTTTTGGATAAAAACAAGTCAGCATTGAATATTCCGATCCGGCTCAAAGGATATATTGATAGGATAGAAAAGGATCAAAATTCGGTTGGAATCATAGATTATAAAACTGGCAAGGTTGTACCTAAGGAGCTCGAAGTGTCTTCTGCGGATTTAGAATTTTTAGAGGCCAAAAACTCAAAAGCAAATCAATTGGCGATGTACACCTATATATATATGTATCAAATGAAGTGTGAAGCACTTTTTGCTGCCATCTATTCTTTTCGTAATTCAAAGGAGGGATACATCAAATTATCCATTGATGGTAAATCATCAATAACCAGCAACTCTCTTTTGCCATTTGAAAAAGGATTAATTAAAGTGGTTGGTGAAATGCTTGACCCAAGTATACCTTTCGTAAGAATACCTCACCAATACGAAAAAATAATTTCTTCTTAAGCGAGGTATTTGTAACCTACCCCCCTAATGGTCAAAAAATGCTTAGGTTCTTTTGGGTCAGCTTCAAAGTATTTTCTAAAATTAAGAATGAGGTTGTCAATGGTTCGTGCTGATGCTTGTTTGTCCCGCCAAATAAATTCTAGAATATCATCCCTCGAAATTACCTGATTGGGTTTGTTTGTAAATAGCAGCAGCAGGTCTATCTCTTTTTTTGTTAAAGTGAGTTCAGTGCCTTCCTTATTTATAATAGAGTAGGATTTAAAATTCACTTCGCCCAAACCAATCCTAACTGAATTGGCCTGCGTGGCTTCTTGTTGGTCTGGTTCTAAGTCTTGAATTTTTCTTTTGAGCAAGATCTTAATTCGAAGGAGCAATTCTTCCAAGTTAAAGGGCTTGCCCAAATAATCATCCCCGCCGCTCTTGAGCCCCATTATTTTATCTTCACTTGTGTTTTTTGAAGAAAGGAACAATACAGGTGTATGAATTTTATTTTCTCTTAAATTTTTACACAAGGTCAACCCATCCTTTTCCGGAAGCATTACGTCTAATAGTACGAGGTCAAAATTTCGGCCTGATTCGATGAGAAGATTATATGCAAGTTGTCCGTTAGAAATGAGTGTAGTAGCGTACCCTTCAAGTTCTAAATTGAGTTGTATGGCCTCGGCCAAATTTCTCTCATCTTCTACTATTAATATCTGTGGTTTCATTGCGATGACAAAATTAGCCCCGCATGTTGGTAGTAAGGTTATTTTATAAAATAAAAATTAAGTTATATTTGGGGCTTTATCCCAAGAAAGATTAAATCGTTAAATTAAAATCAAATAAGTATGAAGTACATTCACACAATTATGAGCAAGGTAGCGCTAAGTATAGCGGCGGTCTGCTTCTCCCTGGTGAGCTTTGGTCAGCTCTCGGGTACGTACACCATTGGTGGTACGAGTCCTAGTTATGCTTCTTTTACAGCGGCCATTTCGGCGCTCAATACAAGTGGAGTTAATGGACCAGTAGTTTTTAATGTTCGACAAGGAACTTATCTTGAACAACTTTCGTTTTCGGGCATTACAGGTGTTTCGGCGGTAAACAACATTACGTTTCGTCCAGATCCTGCTAACACCGCTCCAGTAAACGTACAGTACAATTCGACTTCATCTATTGATGTTGGGGTTGCTTTGTTTAATGGCGCTTCTCATATCAGTATTGATACCATTAACCTAAAATCTCTTGGGTCTACTTATGCTAGAGGGGTTGAATTTAAAGGAACGAACAGCAACATTACAATTGATGGATGTAAGCTCGATGTGAGTTCTGGTTCTCAAACTACTTCAACTTATGATTGTGGGGTTTACGACAATACAGGAACTACGAACATGAGTAATAACATTACCATTACTAATTGTGAAATTATTAATGCTGCCTATGGAATTTATTCCTACGGAGGGTCGACTTCTGTACAGCAGTCAGGTTGGGAGATTAGCAACAACAAAATAGATTTTTCTAACTATGGTATTTATTGTTACTACTCTGGTGGTGATTTTAACAACAACGAACTTACAAACGACCAATCTTACAATTACCCAAGAGCATTTTATTGCTATTATGCTAGAAACTCGAACTTCATTGGTAACAAGATAGTTCTGTCAAATGGTGTTTATGGATACGGAATGTATTTGAATCGTTCAGGTTCAACTTCGTCTTCAAGCCGTGGTACATGCGCCAATAACCAAATTGCTATTGTTAATATGTCAAGTGGAACCAATTATGGTTTGTATACTTACTATTATGACTACGGCGATATTTATCACAACAGTGTGAATATTACTGCTGGATCGGCTTATGCAGCGTATTTGTATTATGGTACCAGCGTTACGTATACCAACAACTGTATTGTGAATCTTGGAACCAATTATTTGCTATATCATTATGGAACACACACCATGGACAACAACAACTTTTATGGCCCTAATGGAGCTACAATAGTTGGAACTACTGGTACGAATTCTATTTCTGTAGATCCAGCTTATAAGTCAGCTACCGATTTACATGCTACTGGTATTGGAATCCACAATATGGGTAAAGTGATAACTGGGGTAATAAATGATATTGATGGAGATATCAGATGTCCAGGTACTGGATGTCCTGGTGGTGCTTCTGCTCCAGACATTGGTGCTGATGAATTTGTTTTACCTCCTAACGATGCTGGTATTACAGGATTTGGAAGTTTAGCATTTTGTGCTGGTCCTGGTACGGTTAAAGCCACAGTAAGAAACTTTGGTAGTGACACGCTCAAGTCAGTTAATGTGGGTTGGGAGCTAAAAACGAATGCTGGGCCTTATGTGGCTCAGGTAGGTCTTTCTATGTCTGGTTTAACGATTCCTCCAGGAAAAGACACATTGGTTACATTGGGAACCTTAACTATTGCTGCCAACAGTACATATTATATAAATACTAAAACCTCTTCACCTAACGGAAGTACGGATGGTGATACCACAAATGACGCAGCGAACAGTGGTGCTTTTAAAGCTTCTATGTCTGGAACTTTCACCGTAGGGCCAACTACTGGTAAAGACTACTCAGATTTAGAAACTGCATTTAACGATTTAGAACTTAATGGTATTTGCGGTCCAGTTATTTTAAATGTGGAGCAAGGTGTTTATAACCATCAGCTTAAAATTACTAATATCGTGGGAACATCAACAAGTAATACCATTCTTGTTCGTCCTGATCCTGCCAATACATCTGAAGTTCGTTTGACTTACAACTCCACTGGATCTGCACTTACTCAGAATGCTGTGGTTTACATTGAGGATGCAAGTTGGATTACATTCCGAGATATGAATTTCCAAGCTTTAAATTCTTCTTATGGACGAGTTATCAGCTTTGCTGGTAACCCTACGGATTGTAGGTTTATAAATGACTCGATTTTATCACCTTCGGTTAGTACTTCAAGTGACTACAATGCTGTTATCTTTAATAATAGAGGTTCTGTAGTAGTTGAAGATTTTAAATTCAGAAATTGTGCAATTCGCGGAGGTTCTTATGCCATATATACTTATGGAGGATCTTCAACTTCAAGAAACCCTGGTGGTTGGATTGTAGATAGTTGTGATATCAGAGGATTTGCTTACATGGGAATCTACGATTACTACATGGATAACATGACTTATACCAATAATTACATTGAAAAGAACTCTGGTTATACTTATGGTTATGGTATGTATCGTTATTACGGTTACTACCACAAAATCGTAAACAACACCATTAGAATGTATGGTGGTACTTCGTATTTCTATGGAGTTTACAACTATCGAGGAGAAGATGGTGAATTCAGAAATAATGATATTGAGATCAACACCACAAGCTATGGTTATCCGCTTTACTTGTATTACAACTACAACACGCCTATTACGGGTAATAAGGTTGTGGCGAATGTTGGAAATTACGCCTACTGTTATATGAACTATTGTGGTTCTACTAGTTCGTCCAATAGAAACATTATCGCTAACAACATGATTAGTACTAATGGTTCAAGTCTTTCAGGTTCTACTAATCATTATGTTTATTATGCGAATTACACCGATGTAGTTCACAACTCGTGGTTAGTTGAAGGTGGATCGGGTTATGGTACTTATTTGTATCAAGGTACTGGTACTGTTTTCGCCAACAACATTTCGGTTCACTTGGGTTCAGGTTATGGATTGTACGTAAGTGGATCTCATACTTATAGCAAAAACAATGCTTACGCACCTAATGGAACTACCACAACTACACCGGGTGCTGTTACATGGTCGGTTAACCCAGGATTTATTGCAAATGATGATTTACATGCAACTTCTGCTACGCTACACAATGCTGGTGACAACTGGACTTCATTGGTTCCCGTTGATATAGATGGCGAAGTTCGTTGTCCTGGAACAGGTTGCCAAGGTGGAGCAAGTCTTCCAGATGTTGGTGCTGATGAATATTGGTTGCCAGACCATGATATAGGTATCAAAGGTCCTGGTGATGGTGCACAGTGTGCTGGTTTAGCTAACATTTCGGCAAAAGTCAGAAACTTTGGTGCTCTTTCTCAAGATACTGCAGTAGTAGGATGGTCGGTATCTACCAATGGTGGCGCTTTTGTTCCTCAAACAGGTCTTACAATTACTAATCTTGGATTAACTCCTGGAAATGATACTACTGTAAATCTTGGTTCAATGACCATGGTGAATGGATCTTATTATGATTTCATCGTATGGGCTTCTAATGGCCGTGATCAAAGAATTGCCAATGATACCAATAGGTTCAGAATGGCTCCAGCAATGACAGGGGTTTATACTGTTGGCGGTGCAGGTGCTGATTATGCGAAAGTGCAAGATGCATTCGATGATATCTCGGCTAATGGTGTGTGTGGTCCTATCTTTTTACACTTGGCGGATACTACTTTCACCGAAAATGTGGTAGTTAGAGCGATTCCTGGATCTAACAGGGTAAACATAGTTACAGCTATGAGTAATCCTGCTAATGCAAACAGAGCTAAAATTCAAGGTAAAATCACCTTCGAAAGAACAAGTAACGTTACATTCCATAACCTACACTTAGAGAACAGTTCTACGGTAATTGATTTTTCTGGGACTATTCCGCATTTAACATTGGATAGCAACAGGATTGAATGTACTGGTACTTCTTTTGGAAACTATGCAATCTATGAGTACAACAGTTCTTCTACTGATAGCTTGGTGATATCTAGAAATGATATTAGTGGAGGTTATTACTGTGTTTATATATACGGTACAAGTACGAGTAGAACTGATCGTGAGTCTAACTGGTATTTAGTAAATAATTACATTCACGATTGGTATATCTATGGAACGTATATTTATTATGCTGCTGATGCCTTCGTTAGAGGCAATCGTTACGAGAGTTCTCCTACACTTTATTCTTACCCTTATGGTTTGATGTGCTATTATAGCAACAACATGGAGATATCTGGAAATAAGTTACTCATTGGAGGTACTTCTGGTGGTTACGGTATGTATATATACTATGGTAACTATTATAACAGGTTAACAACTGATACCAATCGCATCTTCAACAATATGATCTCAATCAGAACTGGAAGTGCGGATTACACTAAATACGGTGTTTACTTGTACCGTCCATACAATACATTGTTTGAGCATAACAGCATCTATTTAAATTCATCTTATTCAAGTGCCTATGGGTTGTATTCAAACTATGTATACAATTCTAAAATCATGAATAACGTAATTGAAAATGGAGCTGGTGGCGCCACATGGTATAACCCTTATATGGGATCTGGTATGACGAACAATTACAATGCGTTCTGGACAGGGAATCCTTTGATATCTGGAGTGAATGGTCCTACTATGGGAACTGGTTCGTTTATTACACGACCTAGGTATAAAGATCCAAGTACGATAGATTTAAGGGTTAATAGCCTCCAACTAGATAGCGGTGCTTATGCTGCTGGTTATACTGAGGATATTTTTGGCAATCCACGTAATATGAGTTTCCCAGATATTGGTGCTCATGAATTTGATCCATGTATTTGGGATGCTGCCGTTACTGGTTTTGATCATGGCTATGCATCAATTCCTGCTGGACAGAGCGTAAGATTAACGTCTGAATTAACAAATTATGGTTTGGATTCTATACTTAATGTTGTAGGTCGTTTTGATTTGAGCGGTTCAGCTACAGTTGCACCTTCTATTACTTTACAAGTTGATCAAGATACTTTGATGAGTGGGATTATTCCAGTTGGAAATATTGCAGGTGCTTATCAGGCTATGGGTACTGTTACTACTACAAGTGCTGATTGCGATAGATCTAATGATACGGCTTATGTTGCTGTTACAGTGAGTGATTCTGTATATGCTAGAGAAATGATGACTTCAACTGCAACTGGTATTGGTAATCCACAGCCATTGGAGTTTGGTCAAACCTTTGAAGTGTTCTCTCCAGACGTGATGACTTCAATAAGCTTTTACTTGGTTCAACCAACTTTTGGTGCAACCGTAAGAGCTGTGATTTATGAGATGGATCCTACTACTGGATTGCCAGGAGCTAAATTAGATTCTACACGAGTTATGATGGTTACCAATTCAACTGGAAGTTGGTATACGCTACCTCTTGGTTGTAGAGGTCTCCAAGTGAATGCAGGGATGTATTTTGTGTCTATTCACCAGATTAATCCTCCAAACATGAGTTTGGGATACACGCTTGGAAGAACTGCATTAGAGAGATATGTGTTTGTTGATCTTTATGATGGAACAGGTTGGAGAGCTTCTAATGATCCAGGTTTAAATTCTATAGTTGATGATATGTCTTTCTTGTTGAGAGCAAACTTTGGCACCTTCACTGAGCCCAAGATTCTTGAAGATACATCACTTATATGTAATGGTTCTTACTCTTACATTAAGACAATAAAAGAGTATCAGTCACAGTATTGGAGCAACAGTTTAATCTTTGACTCTATTAGAGTTTCTACTGGTGGAACCTATTCTGTTACAGTTTGGGATGAATTAGGATGTATCTACATGGATAGTACACAGGCAATCGTTAGTGATCCTATTAATGTTACTTCTTCTTCAACTAAAGCTACTTGTGGAATGAGTGATGGTGTTGCAACTGTTAATGCAACTGGTAACACTTCGCCTTTCTCTTATAACTGGTCTAATGGTGGATCTACAGCTTCTATAAATGGAGTAGCAGGAGATGACTACAAAGTGACTATTACAGACAACTTAGGTTGTAAGAAGGTACAAGATGTACAAGTGCTTGGAGCATTCCCTGATATTACTGCTTCTTGGGGTTATCCAAGTTGTAATGGTGATGGAAATGGTACTTCAAATGTTGTAGTTAATAAAGGAGTTTCTCCTTCTTCAGTTGTTTGGAGTGGTGGTAATACGCCTAATCAAGCTTCAAACTCTGGTATGGCTGCTGGAACCTATACGGTTCAAGTAACTGATGCAAGTGGATGTACTACAAGAGATACTATCTTGATTCTTGATCCTCCAGTTCTTGGATCTGTAAATGCTGCTTCAAGTCCTACAGCTTGTTTAAGATCTGATGGTACTGCTAAAGTTACTATGACAGGTGGATTAGCTCCTTATAAGTACTTGTGGAGTGCTACTGCTGGTAGCCAGACTACTGCAACAGCAATTGGATTGAGAAAAGGTTCTTATGATGTTACGGTTACTGATAGCTTATCTTGTCAGTATATTACCAAGGTTACTATTAAGGATCCAAATTCTCCAGTAGCAGTACCTAACAACAAAACGCTTAATTGTAGTTATGATAAGACAACAGTTGAAGTGAATGTCACAGGTGGTACGCCTCCAATGAATTACAACTGGGTATACAATGGAAAGAGTTCTCAGTCTGCTACCATTGTTAATGGTGGAGCGGCTCAGTATCACTTACACATTGTTGATGCGGCTGGTTGTGAGCACGATACTGTGGTATCGATCACTGCACCTCCTGCTCTTGCAGTATCTTTAAGTGGTTACGTTGATGGTGGTCAAGGAAATGTAAGTTACACTGCGAATGCTAGTGGCGGTACTCCTCCTTATACTTCTTATACTTGGAGTCCAAGTAACGAAGTTGGACCTACAGCTAACAAGCTTGACAATGGTCGTAACACAGTTACTATTGTTGATTCTAAAGGTTGTACTTTGAGTTATGATCTTGATGTTCATTCAGTATATACTGGATTGGATGCATTTGATCAAGAAAATGGCTTTAAGATTTATCCAAACCCTTCAAATGGTGAAGTGAACCTTGAGTTAAACTTAAATGCTCAAGCTGATGTTACTGTTAGAGTTATGAATGCTACAGGTGAGTTGATCGAGTTTGTTGAAAGAACTAATGTAGTTCAAGATAAGATTACACTTGATCTAAGTACCTATGCAGTTGGAATGTATTTTGTTGAAACTACTATCGGTTCTGAGAAAGTGGTAAACAAGATTCAGTTAACTAGATAATAAATTAAATAATAGATAATGAAACCCCGGCTTTGGTCGGGGTTTTTTTTTGCCCTTATTTTGCTTTATGGATTTTGTTCACTGGAAGCTGCCAAAAGAATCGACCTTCAAATCAATGATGGGCACACCTAAAATTATAGGAGCCCAAGTGTCTCCTATTCTTGGAAGAAAGGGATTTTTGTTGTTTCCATTTAATGCTACAAATTCTTCTGTCTTTTTTTGGGAAGGCGACTATAAGACTCATTCTCTACCAAAAAGTTCCTTCCCTGAAAACACCTGCAGCATTGACCTTATTGACGAGGGAAAAGATGCGTATTATCGGAACGGAAATGCACTGATATCAGCCGTTGCAAATGGTCATTTTGAAAAGGTAGTATTGTCGAGGAGAATCGAGGTTCAGGGTACTTTGGATAGCAAAACCTGCTTTGCTGCGATGTGCCACATGTACCCCGATGCATTTGTTTACCATTATAGAATAAATGATGTGGAATGGCTCGGAGCGAGCCCCGAATTATTCCTAAATGTCGATAACGAAAAGGTCGCTTCCTTTTCGTTGGCGGGTACACGTCTGAATTCTGGAAACAGTGATGTACCTTGGCCTAGTAAGGAGCAAAATGAGCAACAATATGTCACAGATTTTGTGCTTGACGCGTTTATAAAATCTGGATTAACCGATATACAAGTTCATGATTCAGTGAAGCACTCGGCAGGAGCAGTTGAGCACATTTTGTCAGTAGTTGAGGCTCAGGTAAATCCTTCTTTTAATCTCGAAAAATTAATTTTGGAGTTACACCCTACACCAGCGGTTGCAGGCATACCAAAAGAAAAAGCCATCAAATGGATATTAGAAAATGAACCACATGATAGGGAGTACTATTCGGGTTTTTTGGGTGAAACTGGAACTCACCAAAGACTCTATGTAAACCTAAGGTGTTTAAAGCTGGAGGGAAGAGGCATAAGTCTTTTTGTAGGTGGCGGTTTTACAAAAGATTCTGATTTGGATGCTGAATGGGAAGAAACTGTTGTGAAATCAAAAACAATGATGGCTGTCTTACAAAAAATGAACAATTTAGCAGAATGAACACGAATAAAATTTCGGCCTTAATCCTAGCGAAACTATTTGCTAAAAAGGGTGGAAAATATGTTGTGATATCACCAGGTTCTAGAAATGCACCACTTACAATTGCCTTTCAAAAAGTGAAGGAAATTACATGTCTCTCCATTCCAGATGAGAGATCGGCGGGTTTTGTTGCCTTGGGAATAGCCAAGTCTAAAAATGAGATGGTTGGTTTGGTTTGTACCTCCGGATCGGCCCTCACGAACTACTTCCCAGCCGTAATAGAAGCTGACTTTCAAAACATCCCCATCGTTGTTATGTCCGCCGATCGGCCCGAAAAATGGATAGATCAGGGAATTGGACAGTCCATTTATCAAAAGGAAATATTTGGGAATTATGTCAAATGTTTTCATCACTTCGACGATGGATTGGTTACCGACCAAAATCTATGGGATATGAATCGCAGAATAAATGAGTCATTCCTGAAGGCCTTAAGCATTCCTAAAGGCCCCGTTCATCTGAACCTGGCTTATTCCGAGCCATTGTACGATCAGGTTGAAACGAGTTTACCAGAAGGAGCATTTCGAGAAATAGAACTTCAATCGCAGAGTCGTATATTGGAAAAAAGAGGGTATGACCAGTTAAATGAAATTTGGCTGAAGGCGGAAAGGGTTTTGATCTTGTGTGGTGTTTTAGCACCGTCCAAAAAATTGCTTGATTTGCTCACTAAAATGGAGAGATTAAAAGGCGTTGTAGTTCTTCACGAAACCACCTCTAACCTCCCACCTAGCTTAGGTATTGGTTCCATTGACCAAGCCTTGGAGTGTCTGCCATCACAAATGGATTTTAAACCAGATTTACTCATTACTATCGGCCATCACATTGTTTCAAAAAGAGTAAAGTCATTTTTGAACGATAAATCTATTCACAACCATTGGCAAGTATCAGAAGGTGGAGAAATGGTCGATACCTTCCAAAGGTTAACAGCCATTATCCCTACTACACCAGAAGATTTTTTTTCAGGTTTACTTTTAGAAAGTACGACTCAGACGACTTTTCAAAACAAGTGGTTTAAAGTTCGAGATAAAGCGCAAGCTGCTCATACCAGTTTTATAAAACAAACCGAGTTCAGTGATTTGTTATCCTTTCAATTGCTTCTTGGTGCCGTCCCTACGGGGTTTCACTTGGAGTTGGCCAATAGTTCGGTTATTCGCTATGCGCAGTTGTTCTCAGATCGTAAATGGGACTCGTGTTCGTCTAACCGAGGGGCAAGTGGCATAGAGGGAAGCACTTCCACAGCCATAGGTCATTGCTTAGGAAGTAAAAAAAACACGGTTTTGATTACTGGAGATATCAGTTTCTTCTACGACTCGAACGCCCTTTGGAACCACCATATTCCCAATAATTTTAGAATCATATTGATAAACAACTCTGGTGGTGGTATTTTTAGATACATTCCAGGGCCGCAAAGTGTAGAGAATTTTGAAGAATTTTTTGAAACACAACATCAACTGAGTGCGAGTGGAATTTGTCAAACACATGGTGTTGCTTATTCATCATGCGACTCTGTTCCGAGTTTAAAAGGCGAGCTGGATTCCTTTTTTAAAGACACAAGAAAGGGGCCTTCCTTATTAGAAGTGTTTACACCACGAGAGAGAAATGACAAGGTGCTTCATGAGTATTTTAGATTCATAAAAGATTTTACCGCCATCGAATGACTGCAATAGGCACTTGGCTTGATGCATTAAGGCTGAAAACACTTCCACTGGCCTTGTCCTGTATTTTTATGGGAAGTTCATTGGCATTCTACTTTGGTTATTTCGATGCTACTATTATGCTTTTGGCCACACTTACTACATTGTTTCTTCAAGTGCTATCTAATTTGGCCAATGACTATGGCGATGCCCAAAAAGGAACTGATGGTGAAGGACGGTTGGGGCCTCTACGCGCGGTACAATCTGGAATGATAACTGAGAAATCGATGAAATTGGCAGTTGTATTGTTTGCCTTACTTTCCTTAGCCTCTGGAATTACGTTACTTATGGTTTCGTTTTCGTCATTGTCCTTGGCTATGTGGATATTTTTAGGGTTGGGGATTGGTGCTATTGCTGCTGCAATTAAATACACGGTTGGTGATAATGCCTACGGTTATAGAGGACTCGGCGACTTATTTGTCCTTATTTTTTTTGGGTTTATAGGTGTGTTGGGTTCTTTTTACTTGTATGCAGGGCTAGTTTTTATGTCTCTTTTTTTGCCAGCGCTCGCCATAGGAGTTTTTGCGATGGGTGTGCTCAACCTCAATAATTTGAGAGATATCGACAACGACCGTGCATCTGGAAAAATCACCATTGTGGTAAAGTATGGTGCATCCTTTTCTAAAAAATACCACTTGTTTTTGCTGGCTGTAGGCTGGCTTAGCGCCTTGTTGTTTTCCGTAATTCACTTCAAACATCCTGTTCAATTGATATATATCCTTTCCCTACCAATTTTTTATAAGAATGCACAAAAAGTAATGGTCTACAACAATCCCAAGGAATTAATTCCCTCCCTTAAGCAATTGGCTTTAGGCACCTTTGTGTTTACCCTTTTATTTGGCTTGGGTCTGGCTTTAACTAGTTTTATTTCACAATGAAGGCCCGCTATGCTAAGTATTTTCTGAAATTCATTAGGCCTGCTGGTACTTCTAGAGGGATCCTTTATGAAAAAGAGAGCTATTTTATTCGAATAGAGGATGAAGTGTCTAATCAATATGGCATAGGTGAGTGTGGGCTTCTTCGCGGGCTGTCATTCGATGATCGATTGAATTATGAAGCGATTTTAATTCAGACGTTAAAGGATTTTAATAGCGGAAAAACTTGGGATGACATAAAGCCAACTCTTCAAGAATGGCCCTCTATTTTTTTTGGTATTGAAACGGCGATGAAGTCATTGCACGCCAGCGACCCTTTCGCCTTATTTGACAATTCGTTTTCTCAAGGTAGAGCTGGAATTGAAATAAATGGTTTGGTTTGGATGGGCGATTTTGAGTTTATGTCACGGCAAATTGAAGAAAAAATTCATAAAGGTTATAATTGTATTAAACTGAAAATTGGAGCCTTAGATTTTGAAAAAGAGTTGGCATTAATCCAAAAGATCAGAAAATCTTATGCTGTTTCTGATATTGAAATTAGGGTGGATGCCAATGGCGCATTCCTGATAAGAGATGCATTAGATAAACTTAAGGAATTAAGTAAATATCAGATTCATTCGATTGAGCAGCCCATTGCACCAAAACAACATAGGGCTATGGCTCAACTATGCTTGGCATCACCAATTCCCATTGCTCTCGATGAGGATTTAATTGGAGTGATAGAAAGAGCAAACAAAGAGTCACTTTTAGAAACAATAAAACCTGCCTACCTTATTTTGAAACCATCATTCTTGGGCGGATTTGAGGCTACAAGCGAGTGGATAAATTTGGCTAAGGAAAGAAGCATAGGTTACTGGTTGACAAGTGCATTGGAATCAAATATTGGGCTAAATGCCATTTCTCAATATGCGTATTCATTAGCTTCTTCCATTCCGCAAGGTTTGGGTACGGGAAGCCTTTATTCCAACAATATTCCTTCGCCTCTCCATATTGTAAAGAATCACATTTGTATAAATTCAGATGCGAAATGGGATTTATCGCAACTAAAATGGATCGATGTCTGTTGATTTTCAAATAGAAGGGATTCCGTTTGTTAATTCCGAATCTTTTTGGAACGAGCTCAGTCAAGCAAGGCCGGGGTTTGCAATTTCTATTTTGCGCCATACGGTGTCCAATTTTCTTGATGCCAAAGACCATATCGTAGCTCATACAAGTGGTTCTACTGGGCCTCCAAAGGAAATTCACATTAGCAAAGAACATGTGATTAACTCGTGTAATGCAACATGTGATTTTTTTAAATTGGAGCCCCGAATGACTATTTGGTTGTGCCTCCCGCTGGATTTTATAGCAGGTAAAATGGTGGTATATCGGGCTATGACGCGTGGATTAAATTTATTAATAGATCGCCCAGAGGTAAGTGAGTTAGCCAAATCTAAGAGAAGCAATATTGATTTTGCGGCTATGGTTCCAACGCAGGTTCATGAACTTTTGATGTCCAATTCATCTATTTTTAAGCCAGTTTCTCAGTTAATTATTGGTGGTGCACCTGTTTCCACGAGAATCGAAAAGCTTCTTTTAAACCTCTCTGTACAGGCCTACGAAACTTATGGAATGACAGAAACAGTAAGCCACGTTGCCCTCCGCAAAATGGGTCAAGGCACTTTCACGGCCCTGCCAAACGTAAAGTTTGTTGATCGAAATGGGCAGCTTGAAATAATAGCTCCCCATATTTCAGATTCGCCAATTTTAACGAACGATGTTGCAGAAATTGTTGATGAATACCATTTTAAATGGTTAGGCCGACTCGACAACGTACTCAATTCGGGAGGAGTAAAAATTCATCCTGAAAAAATCGAAAAATTGATCTCGGAGAGTATAAATAGGGAAGTAATTGCCTTTGGCCAAAAAAATGAAAAATATGGCGAGGTGCTTTGTGTCCTTATCGAATCAAAGGATGAAGTGGCTATACACTTACCTACTCAACTTTCACAATACGAACGACCAAAGGAAATATTTTACCTGTCTGAATTTGTGCGAACTCCGAGGGGAAAACTCCTAAGAGATGCCACATTAAAGTTGACCTTTGCAAACCGAGGTTAATCCATTTGCTGATGAACAGCGTAGTTCCTCCATTTATCCAAAACCATTTCCATATCTGATGGAAGGTCGCTGTTAAAATGTAAAAATTTTCCGGTAGTGGGGTGCTCAAAGCCCAGGGTTTTGGCGTGAAGGGCTTGTCTTGGCAATAATTTAAAGCAATTTTCAACAAATTGCTTGTACTTCGCGAAAGTAGTACCCTTTAGTATTCTATCCCCACCGTAGGTTATGTCCCCGAATAAGGGATGTCCTATAGATTTAAAATGTGCCCTAATCTGATGGGTTCTTCCTGTTTCTAATTTACACTGAACAAGTGTAACATAACCGAATTTTTCTATGATCTTGTATCTCGTAACGGCAGGTTTTCCGAAGCTTTCGTCATCGAATACGGTCATTATCTTTCGGTCCTTTAAACTTCTTCCAATATGACCTTCAATTATTCCTTCTTCTACAGGTGGCTCTCCCCAAATAAGAGCGTAGTAAAACCGTTGAGAAGTTCTGTTAAAAAACTGCCGCGCTAGGTGAGTCATGGCAAGTTCAGTTTTTGCAACCACCATGATGCCTGTTGTCATTTTATCTAATCTGTGTACAATACCGGGTCTGTCTTCTTGATCACGTGTCGGAAGATTTTCTAAGTGGTAGAGTAGCGCATTCACTAGTGTGCCCGATTTATTGCCATATCCAGGATGACAAACCAGTCCAGCGGGTTTGTTGATCACCAGCACTTGCTCGTCTTCAAATACAATATCTAAAGGAATGTCTTCGGGCCGAAGGCTGGTTTCTTGTTCGGGCTTGGTCATGTAAACCAGAATTTGATCGCCAGGCCTTACTTTATAGTTTGATTTTACTATGCTTCCGTTGACAATAATACAGTTGGACTTGGCGGCATTTTGAATTCGGTTGCGAGAGGTATTCGAAACGCGGTCTATCAAAAATTTGTCTATCCGAAGGGGTTCTTGCCCTTTGTCGGCTACAAAAGTGAGTTCTTGTAATTCTATGTCGTCATCCTCTGAAAAGGAATCTTCTAAATCTTCCTTCACTATCTGGAGATCATCAATTTTTTGGTAGATGTCGAACCAGATTCGTCTGATACTCGAACTATATATAATCCTACTTCTAGTTGGTCAATTTGAATTGTTGAAGATCCAGTCGTTTCATTCAACACCAATCGGCCTTTAGTGTCATAGATGTCAATTGAAATAATCGTTTTATCTGTTGAGATGTTGAGCATGTTGCTCGCTGGGTTAGGATATAATTTTACGTCGCTTGTGGAGGGAATAATTGTTTCTGATTCGAGTGGTTCTTCTTTCCCATTGCCAAAATCAGCTCTAATCATAATGGTACCTTGATAAATGCTTTTGGACCATCGACCTGGAACTTCCGAAACAAATGTTTTGTCTTGGTTGTTGTAGTTTACATCGTAGCCAACGTAGGTTTTATTTTGGTCATATTGCTCCCAACCAATATAAAATTTTCCGTCTACGATAATGTCTTCTGGCAACACATACCGATGAAACCGCCCTGCCGATGTTTTTACAACGTCAATTGGTCCGCTTTCATATATGGCGCTCGATCCAAGAGTCTTGTACACCTTTAGTTTTATTTTGTGAAAGGAAACAGGCTCGAATGTTTCCACAAAATTGATAAGAATTCCTCTTAAGGTATCGCTAACTGGCGTTTCAAACTCAACAGCTAGGTTGGTTCCCACCAAATTTAAATGATATGTTTTTTCAGCAGAATAGTCATCATAACTGTAATAGCGATCAAATATTTGAATGTGTACCAAGGTATCGTTTTCGCGAAATTGGTCGTTCGACGAGAATGTTTGGCTCACTACTCTAAACCATTGTCTTTCGTGATCATCCAAGGGAAACGTAAAATTATTTGACCCACCCCTCAACGTCATCGGAATCTTGTACTCTCCATTAATAGGCACATTGGGGTATTGCTGAAGCGAAGAAACAAAAGTGCTATTAAATTCTGCTGCTCGGTAAACCTTATAGCGTGCCTCAGCAATATCTGGTTTCTTGCTCAGGTTGCGCATGTGCAAGTTAATGGTGTCGCCAGTAAATTCCCAGGGATTGGTTTTATAATGTTCCCACGGCATCGAAGTGTAATTCTTAATCGTAGTTCGTATAGGTTTTGAAATGGCAAAGTCTTCAATTTCGTCGAACAATTCTCGTTTTTCATCTAGGTGGATATAATCTATGTGCCAATGGTCGAAGTTACCGGAAAGTGTTGCGTAATTCTTGAAGCGAAATTTAAATCCCTTTTGTAGATATATAGTGTCTTTTATATGAAAAAAAACTTGTTTAAAAGGGGCTAATGAGTCCAACTCATTGGACCAAATGGTTGACCATTGTTTGGTTATGGGCGAGAAAAAATCCAGTGTAAGTGAATCTACTTTTTCGGGCCTATCACCATATCCCTGGGCTTGATAAAAAAAGCTGAGATAAATGGAATCAGAAGAACCGTATCTTATGGTTTGTCCGCTAATTTTTTTACCGTATAAATTGATGGGTTTCGATTCAAATTCATCGGCTTTTCCAAAGGTGAGTTTGCTGCTGTTGTCGTAAGGGTTGCCGTTGCTGTCGAGTCCATCAAAAGTGATGATTCCAAGGGTAGGAGGGTCTACCGCCATGGTTCTGTTCCAAAAAGCTCCGCGGCTTATCCAATAGGAGTAGTTATCGTCACGTGCAAAATAATGGGCTTTTCTTAAATTGTAAATAATGGTATCAGGCGTAATATCGATTTTACGAGTAATTCCATTTTGCGTGAACAAATGGTAATTTCTGTGCACATAAAATTGATCTGTAAGGAAGAATTCTCTAATGCTATCGCCATAGTAGTTCACCAACATCGAATCGGCCTTACTTGAGTCTAATTTCCCAGTAAATGGGTTGAGAATAATGTTGTAAGCTGGTTCAAATCGGTATTCCAATGAATCTGGACTCTGTCCATCAACGGTAAACTTAAAACTGGCTGAATCAAAAACGGCAGGATCATCTAATGAAACCGGAAATATTTTTAATCGGTATTTGGTGAAGTCATCAATTACTGGCAAATTCAGGGTGTCGTATAAATAGATGATTTCGTTATCATTTGCTCCAGCGCGAGAAGATTGAATTGCATTTTGCGATTGCTGTTCTGGCCTAAAGGGTAATTCACCCAATTCCTCCTGCGCCATTACCGGCCCAAATATGAGAAACAATACAGAAAATATATAGAGTTTAATAGCTGACATTATTGAAGCGTATCCTGTGGCTCGTCTACTATCGGAATTTCGGGCCTTTTATTGTCATCAGTAGTGAAGAACAATTGAATGGGACTGCCTAAATAAGCTGATGGATTATTGGTAGGAGCCGGAATCTGCTTATAAACGAAGGCATTCAGTGAGTCACTTGCAGTGAATTCCGCATCTAGCACCATCACACTGATTTTTAGTCCAGCTTGTTTGGTCGTTTCTAGGGCATCGGCCATGCTCATTCCACCCAGATAAGGAATCGGAACAAATTGATCGCTTTTACCACCACCAAGTACCAGTGCCAGACTAGTTCCTATATCGAGCTTTGTTCCCGGGGGAATCCTTTTTCCTCTTATTTCAATAAACTCTAGGCAATCAACACATTCACTAGGGATATAACTTATAGAATCAACTTTAAAGCCTATGGCTCTGAGTTGTGCGATTACGTTCCTTCTGTCGTCAAATTTCAGATTGGGTAACGGAATTTTAGGGGCTTGATAGGCACTTAATGTGAGATAAATCTTGCGATCCATTTTAACCAGAAATCCGCTGTCAGGAATTTGTTCCATCACCATTCCTCCACCTACTTTCTCAACGTATATGGAATCTACAACAACAAATCCTAGCGATTCGTTTGCTAATAGATGCTCTACTTCGGAGATGTGATACCCTCTGATGTTTGGAACGGCCAATTCTTCTCCATGCAGGGTGTAGGAATTCAAATAGCTAAATAGGCCATAAAGCATTATGCATACTAGCACAGCGTATGCGCCAATGTGCATCCAAAACTGCTTAGTAAATATGAATTGGATAAATTTTATCACACTTCTCGTTTAAACGCAAAGATAACATTGATATTCACCAATTGTAAGCCAACACCAAGCGCTTTTTTATCAGTTCAATATGTTAGTAAATCCATTATAAGTTTTGACGCTCATGAAGTTGCCCAATTAGGCTCAAATTAAATTTGAATAAACTGAATTTTGATGGAAAAATTAAATATTGGTGTAGTCTGCGGTGGATTTAGTGGCGAAGCAGTTATTTCACTCAAAAGCGCAGATACCATACTAAAAAGTCTTGATGGTTCTAAATACAACGTGTTTAAACTTGAGCTGAATAAAGAAGGATGGAAGGTTTCTGCAAGCTCAAACGTTGATTGGCGCATTAACCGATCAGACTTCACGCTTGAGAGTGATGTAGATAAAATAAAACTGGATGCAGTTGTAAATGTAATTCACGGAACGCCCGGAGAAGATGGCAAACTTCAGGGATATTTTGAGCTACTCGGCGTGCCTTATACCAATTCTGACGTGCTTGCTTCGGCATTGGCTTTTAACAAGGGGTTTTGCAATCAATACTTGAGTAAGAACGACATCAAAGTGGCCGAGTCTGTGTTTTTGCACTCAAAAGATCAAGAGGTGGATGAAGATAAAATCATAAGCAAGCTTGGCTTACCATGTTTCGTTAAACCAAATGATGGCGGTTCAAGCCTCGGAGTAACCAAGGTTAGAACCAAAGGAGAATTGCTTCCTGCCATTGAAAAAGCGTTCTCCATAGGATCGAGGGTACTTATTGAATCATTTGTGAATGGAACCGAAATCACTTGTGGTGTTATTTGTTGGAACGGAAAACCCACTGCCGTGGCGGTAACTGAAATTGTATTCGAATCGGATTTTTTCGATTTTAACGCGAAATACTTGTCCAAAACCACCCAGGAAATTACCCCAGCCAGAATCCCGAAGGATGTTTATGATACCGCCATGCAAAAGTCAGTGGAGATCTATAAATTACTTGGCTGCCGTGGATTTTTTAGGGCTGATTATATTCTACAAAATGGTGAACTATTTTTAATTGAGGTAAATACCATTCCGGGTATGTCGGCACAAAGTTTAATGCCTCAAATGCTTGATTATGCTGGTTTTCCATTATCAGAGGTTCTCGATCAAGAAATCAATTTATTGGTTCAGGGCAGATAACTTTCTAAGAAAAGAAGTAGCTTTTTAACGGCTAGTCCTCGGTGGCTTATTTCATTTTTTAATTCTGTTGTCATTTCGGCAAAAGTTTCATTGTACCCAACAGGCTTGAAAATAGGATCGTAGCCAAAACCATCACTGCCCTTGTATTCCTCCAAAATAGTTCCTTCAACTACACCTTCAAATGTTTTAATTCCATGTTGATCCATAAATGAAATTACGGTTTTGAACCTAGCTTTTCTGTCTTTTTTTTTAGCTAAATTTCGGAGTACTTTGTCGCAATTGTCTTTAAAAGAGCATGCCTCGCCAGCATATCTTGCGGAGTACACGCCGGGCTCTCCGTTTAAGGAATCGATGATGAGTCCAGTATCGTCAGCAAAACAAGGAATGTTATAGCGTTCAAATATGTATTCGACTTTTTGCTTGGAATTGCCCTCGATGGTATCCTGTGTTTCAGGAATTTCTCCCTTAAAATTTATATCTTTTAGCGAAAGCAAAATTATTTTATTGCCTACAGCTTGCTGCACCTCTTTTAGTTTATGAAGGTTATTTGTGGCAAATACAATTTCTGTTTTTTTCATAGTCTACAAATCTAAACGATACCTTCGTCGGATGAATTTTCCTGCTTGCTTTAGGTACCCAAACCATAAAACGTGGATTCGAATTCACTCTTTTGATCGATTTGAAGAAATTGTGCTTATTGGTAAAAAATATGAGCACATTGAAATTCGTGCTGAACAATACCCCGAAAAATTGAAAATAAAAGATATGTTGGCCAATGAAAACGGGTGGTTAGAGGAAGTCAATGAATCGGAGTTTATCAACTTTTTGGAAGAAATAAAAAAAAGCCACTCGCTACTCGGCTCGGTTTAATTTCATACCGTGATGAGGAATATTATCTTCCAAATAGGGCAAACCGTAGGGTTGAAATCCCAATGTGGAATAATACGCTTGCAGGTGGGCTTGTGCAGATATTTTTATGGTACATTCTGGAAACTCCTCTCGACAAAATCTAATGGCCATTTGCATGGCCTTGTAACCGAGGTTCTTGCCCCTGTATTCGGCATCAACCACAACCCTTCCTATCCAAATTTCATGATCTGATTTGGGTTCGAGAATACGCAAATAGGTTACAAGTTTATGGTCGTTATACGTGAGTAAGTGCCAAGCCATTTGATCTTGATGATCTGCATCTTGATAGGGGCAATTTTGCTCAACCACAAAAACCTTTTCTCTCAGCGAGAGCATTTCGTAAACCTCATTCTTGCTCAGGGTATTCCAATGTTTTATTGCGCTGCTCATACTTCAACTAGTTCTTGATGTTGGGTGTAGTAAATAAACCCTTGAACATTTTTGTAACCCATATTCTGAAGTGCAGCTTTATATAAAGTAACTTGGGTATGGTCTTTATTCAGTTTCTTCCCTGTTTTGTAATCCAATATTTTGGCGGTGTTATCTTGAATTAGCACCCTATCTGGCCGCAATATGCTTCCATTGGGTTCAATCATTTTTACTTCATTTCTAATGTTGGCATTAGGGTCAAAAAACGCTTGAAGTTGCTTCGTTTTTGCGGCGGCTAATATGTCTTTTAAGATGTTGGATTTTATATTTTCTGGAAGGTGAGAAAAATGTTCTTTTATCAAATTTTCGGCATGCTCAAAGCTGTTTAACCTTGAAAACACTTCATGCAAAAGAATACCGTATTGACGCTCAACATCTATTCCGTTTGTAGACGGTATATCTACTTTCTGAAGCTCAACCAAATCTGAAGTGGGCGTGACATAATAACCAGAACTCGTAATTGCGGCTTCTGGTTTCTTTTTCTTGGATACCCTTTCTGAGTTTAATTCGCCTCTTGTAAAAACCTTGTTGTTGTCGTCCCACCCGCTTAAATTTGAAAGCGCCTTGTCTATGTAAAAAAAGCTGTAATTGCCATTAGATTTGTCAGAAGTGAACACTATCAAGGTTTCTATGGCTCTTGTAAAACCAACATAAAAAGAATTGATTTCATCTAACCTCTTGTTTTCTACTTCGCTTTGATATGCTTCGGCGAGTTCGGTTTTTAAAAGTGCCTGAACCGAATTCATCCACGCTACGGGAATTCCATATTTCTCTTGATCTAAGTTAACCCAGATATAATTTTCTTTATTTAGATAATTATCGGCAAATGGAAGAATCACGGCGGGAAATTCCAGACCTTTTGATTTGTGAATCGTCATCAAGCGCACCGCATTCGGTCCATCAGGCAATTCAATACTCAACTTTTTCATTTTTTCGTCAAGCTGATCCAAAATTTCTGAAAGTGTTAGCTCCACTTTTCCAATACCACTATAAATATGGTTGAGGTAGGTATCCAAAAATGGATTAGGCGCGGATAAGGAAAATGCTGAAAGTATGTACCTTATTTTTTCATAAATTGGTAATGTGTTGAGCTTCGAAAAGCTAATTTTTATTCCAATTTCTCCAAGTAGTTTATGTAAGGCTACAAGCCCTGTTTTTTCATCGGCAATAGAGATTAATGGTTCATGTAAATGGGTATCTACTATATTTAAATTTTGAAGTATGAAAAGTACACGAAGCCTATGGGTGTTGTTTTTCGGGTCGGTTGCTATTTTCAACAAGGTATGGAGTAGCTGCACCCAATTGTCATTTGCCACCAAAAGAGCTTCTTGCGTAACTACAGGAATGTTATGATCCAAAAGAATAGGAGCGATGGCCGAAATCTGAGCATTTTTTCTGGTAAGTATAGCTATTTCGCCATACTCATATCCCGATAAAACGAGTTCTTTTACTTGATCTAAAACGCGGATCAGATTCCACTCATGGTACGTTTCTTCCAAATCGGATGGCATTCTTTCAATCCGAACATATCCTTCATTGGGCTTTTTAATGATTGATTGTGATGCGCTTCTATATATTTCTTCTACAAGACCTTCACCTTGCAGGGCAATTTCCGAAAACAGATCATTATTGAACTGGACCACCGTACCAAAAGAGCGATAGTTGGAGGCCAATTGGTGAATTTCGGATTGGGACTTCAGTACGCTCATTCGTTCCGATAGCAAGCTTTTTTTTGATG
Source organism: Flavobacteriales bacterium (assembly GCA_020435995.1). Lineage (GTDB taxonomy): Bacteria > Bacteroidota > Bacteroidia > Flavobacteriales_G > Salibacteraceae > JAGQYO01. The sequence goes on from JAGQYO010000008.1 coordinate 49,654, forward strand.
TTTCAAATGGGTTTGCGAATTGCGTTACGGAACCTCCTCGCCATCTATAAATCGCTTGTTTTCCGTCTCCTACAATAAGTCCTGTACCGCCCTTCGAGATTCCTTCTTCGAACAAGGGAACCAAGTTGTGCCATTGCAGTTGGCTGGTATCTTGAAATTCATCAATCAGAAAATGCTGAAACCGGTTTCCAAGTCGTTCATAGATAAAGGGTGCAGGTTCATTGGCAATTAAATCGCTAAGCAAATGATTGAATTCACCTATGAGCAAAAGCCCTCTTTCTTTTGTTAGGGTTTTGAACGCCGAGTCAATTGCCACAAGTAAGGCAAGGGAGTGAATGTTTTTGAGAAGAATAGAGGTAAGGGTATATTGTTGGAGTTGTTCCCCCAAGTATTCAATGATTTGGTCATAAATAATAGGAAATTCTGCGCAGTTTTGGTCGAGGTAGGATCTTCTTTCTGCACTCAATTTTGGATGAAAATAATCACCACTGGCCATTGTTTTTGCTATGGTGGCGGAGGGTTCGGGCAAGCCCGCCTTAAGCGACACACATTTTTCGAAGTAGGAACCCAATCCGCGGCTTTTCCCATTAAAGTCATCCGATACAATGCCATGCTCATCCATTATGGCCACCGCCTCCTTTCCCCAATCTTGGATCTTTGTTTCTACCGTTTTGAGGTATGCCCGATAACGAGCAATTTGGGTCGAAATTTCGTCTAAGTTGATGAGTTGCAATTGTTCCACAAAGGATTTGGCATCCTCATTCAATAAGGTGTTTGAAAACTTAAAGAGGAGGTCTTTAATGTTCCACGATTTGTCCTCCTCTATTTGAAATTGAATAAATTCTTTCAGAAATTTGGCCAGGGCCTTATCATTTCTACTTTGATTTAAGACATTCTCTATGGCCTCTTTAAGCAACGCTTGCGATTCAAGCACAACTTCATAGTTCTGATTCAATTCTAATTCGGACGAAAAGGTCCGAATCAATTTTTGGTTGAATTTGTCAATAGTTGAAACGGAGAAATTGTAATACCGGAACAATATTTCTTCGAGCAAGAATTTGCTTTTCTCTTTAATTTTTTGTGGGCTTTGATTGGGTAAATTGATGAGAATAGCATCTAAAAGATCGTGTTTTTCGTTTGGAGACAAATGGGTGAATTCATGTAAAGAATGAATAATTCGTTCTTTCATTTCGTTGGCTGCCTTGTTTGTAAATGTTAAGGCTAAGATTTGCCTAACTCCACTGTAACTCTCGTTATTGAATAGCAAGGTGAGGTATTCCTTTACCAAGGTAAAGGTTTTTCCTGATCCAGCTGCCGAAGTATAAATTTTAATGCCCATTCAATCTTCTGAAGTTAACAAATGTAAGGTTTAGGAGGCCTTTTTTGTATTTTGGGCGCTCGAATGAACTATATTAAAATCACGGTCTTCACATTGTTTTTATTGGCCTCAGCACTTCTTACTTTGGCCCAAGAACGCGTTACCACTTTTGGTTTACAATTGAAGCCAATGATTGGGGGAAGTTTAATTAATGAGGGGGATCCATCTAAAACCGAAAACAATGTTGAGTTTGCCTACGACAAGCTTTTTGGTTTCTCTGGAGGAATGGTTATTCGGCATGGTTTTACCAAAATGTTTTCTATCGAATCGGGTTTGAGTTTCGTTCAGAGAAATTTTAAAATGAGAATAAACGATGAGGCAAATAATTACCAATTTGAACAAGAATTTGGCATTGTAGGATATGAGTTGCCTGTTTTGGGTTTGGTTTATATTCAGTTGAGTCAGCAAGTCTTCATGAATACTTCCTTCGGTATGGCCTTCGACTTGTTCCCTAGCGATGTGGCTGTTTTTGAAGAGGAGAATAGGGTAATTATGGAGGGAACGCGTGAAAGTTGGATTCAAGCTGCATTAACGGCCAACATTGGCTGGGAGTGGCGAACCAAAGAAAAAGGATCGTTTTACATTGGAGGAACTTACCATCGAACCTTTGGAGATTCATTTGGTTTTTTGGCAGCTTATGATTATAAACCACTCGACCCGGCATCGTCGGAAACCATAAGTCTTGTAAAAGTAAATGGTAATTATTTGACTTTAGATTTTCGGTATTTCTTTCATGAAGACCCCGATAAACGAAAAGTGAAAAAAGAAAAACGCTAGAACCTTGCCTTACGACCAGATTTTAAAAAGCTATGTCTTCCACCCGGGCGGCTCACTTTTGGGGTCAGTCGCGTAATGTTATAGGTGGCATTAATCATAAATGATAAATAAAAATCGTTTTGTTTGGGGTTGCCTCTTGGCGCATCAACCGCCGACCATCCAGGGTTACTCCCATCGGTGCGATCGGCCATTGCAGCAGCAACTTCACCTTTTGCGGCTCTTATTTGATCGTTGTCAAAATACACGCCGCTGGCATCATCGAGGTAGTCAGTTAAAGTATATCTAAATGAGGCTTCCATTCCGAGCTTAAACCTATTTGTGATGGCTATGTTTCCTGCCATTCCGAAGGGAAATGCGACCGATATTGGGCTATAAATTGGCGGCCCTCCTGGCAATCCTTGGCCTTCCGTACTCAATGGCCTCAGGGGTATTCCATCCGATTTGGGATTGAAATAAAATGCTCCTACACCAGCAAATGCAGAAATCTCAAACGGCATACCTCGTTCGCCTTTGGCTCCTTTTATATGATATACGTGCCCTGGTCTACTTCTGAGAATCCAATATTCAAAAAGTGCAGTAAATTCGTAAATGTCGGTTTGAAAAGAGAGGTTTCTATACCGTCTCGTTTCGTTCTCTGTAAGTTGGTCGCTTCCACTTATTTTTCCCTTCAAAAAATGAAGCCTTGCTGAAGTTCTATAGCTGAGGTTATATCGGTATCCTAAGTTAAAGGAAGGTTTGAATTGACTCATTTCGAGATCCATAAGCCATACTCGGCCATCGCCAGAACCGCCTCCCAACTCACCTAAGTAATTACAGAAGCCAAAACCCCCAATGAGCTCATGTTTATAGGTTTTCCAACCGTTTTGTTTATCATAGTACTGTGAGTGAACTACTTCGCCCAGCAATACAAAAAATAAAATAAGAATAGAAACTCTAGAATTCATAACTCACCGTAAAGATATAAGTTGAAAAATTAGTTACGGCGCATTCTCTCGAAAAGTTCTTTTAAATTTATAAAAAGGGATATACGTTTTATAATTGGGGATTATCTCCCAGATCCCGTTGAAATAATTGAAGGTGTATAAGTTAGGTATAGCATGGCGGAATAATAGAAATCATTGTTTTTTGGGTTTCCTCGAGCTGCACCGGTGCTTGTTTTACCAGGGTCGCTTTGGTCGCTCTTGTCGCTCAACTCAGCAGCTAAATCTCCTTTTGCCGTTCTCAAAGCTTCTTTGTCATAATATACTGTGCTGGCATCATCCAAGTAATCCGTGTTGGTGTATCGCGCCGAAAGTGTAGCTCCTAATCTGAACTCCTTGTTGATTTGATAGCAAATCGTCATTCCTACGGGTGCCGAAATTGCTGTTTTTTTATAGGCAACTGGTCCGCCTGGTAGCCCTTGCCCTTCGGTCGACAAATCCCGTAGGTTTACATTTCCTCTTTTAGGGTTGAACCAAAAATAGCCAATACCCATGTGAAGCGAAACACCGAATGGGGAGCCTGGCGTTCCTATGACCCCTGCATGATAAAATGAGTGACCTCTTTGAGCTCTAATGATGTGGAGTTCTCCTACAACAGCCAATTCGGTTATTCTTGAATGAAACTGAAGGTTGCGATAATTTCTATCTGAGTTGGTTGTGAACTGATCGTTGCCCGCTACTTTTCCAAAAAACAGACTGGGGCGAATAGCGAACCACGAGCCGAAATTGTACCTGTATGCAAAATCATAAGCCAGCTTAAATGTTCTGTATTCTATATCTTTTGGCGATAAAAATTTTGATTTGGTTTCTTTTCCACCAAGTTCGCCTAAGTAATTACTAACTCCAATTCCCAATTCAAATTCATGGCGATAGAAGTCCCAGTTTTTTCCACCGAAATCCTTCTTTTGGGTAAAGGCATCGGGGGCCATTAAAAGAGAAAAGTAGAATAAAAATGTAATTTTTTTCATCAAATGAATTGCTGGCCAAAATTAAGTGCAATTAGAACCAATATGAATTTCTTTTAATAGGGATCAACGTCAAGGTTAACTCTTGAATTTGAAATGAGTTTTTCCGAATAAAGGTTTTCGATACAATTTTTCAAGGCCACCTTTTCAAGTGGTTGGTTCATGTTTTTATTGAATTTGATTAGAATATGCTGGATGTACCAATTTCTGATTCGAGAAATGGAAGGCTTTTCGGGGCCCAATATTTCTGATTTGAGATTTTTTTTAAGCTCATGGACTATTATTTTAGCGTGATCGGCACATACTGAGTCTACCTTATTTTTTACTGTAATTCTCAGCAAGCGCGTGAATGGTGGATAATGAAATTGGAGTCTGTGGGTGAGCTGCTCCTTGATCATTCCCTTATAGTTGTGCTGAATAAGTTGTTGAATAACAGTATGGTTAGGATCATAGGTTTGAATAATCACAGTCCCTTTTTTGTGCTTTCTTCCAGCTCTTCCAGAAACCTGTTCTAATGTTTGAAAAGCCCTTTCAAAGGCCCTGAAATCTGGATAGTGTAACATATCGTCGGCATTTAGAACACCCACCAGACTAACGTTGTCAAAGTCCAATCCCTTAGTCACCATTTGAGTTCCAACGAGAATATCTATTTCGCCGTTTTCAAAGTCCATGAGTATTTTCTGATAGGCGTTTTTACTTCTGGTGGTATCTAAATCAAGGCGTTGAATACTGTTGTTTGGAAAAAGAATCTCCAAATCTTCTTCAATTTTTTCAGTTCCATAACCCAGCATCTGAAGTTCACGGGATCCACAAGCACTGCAAGTTTGAGGTACGTGGCTGGCAAAACCACAGTAATGGCAGTTGAGTTGGTTTTTGTATTTGTGGTAAGTAAGCGATATATCGCATGATTTGCACTCAGGAATCCAACCGCATTGGTTACATTTCAAAAACGGGGAGAATCCCCGCCGGTTTTTAAATAAAATAATTTGCTCTTTTCTTTCAAGTGCCCCACCAATAGCATGGAAAAGCTCCGGAGTTAGGTGCGATTTAAGTGTTTTTTTCTTTTGGGCCTCAGCGATATTGGCTACCACCATTTCAGGAAGCTGCATCTCTCCGTATCTTTTGTTGAGCTGGACATAGGCGTATTTTCCGTTTGTTGCATTGAGGTAGGATTCCATACTTGGTGTGGCCGATCCCAATAAAACCTTAGCACCTTGATGTTTTGCAAACACGATTGCCGCATCTCTCGCATTATACCTTGGTGAAGGTTCGTGTTGCTTATATGATGTTTCGTGCTCTTCATCTACTATCACAAGACCCACATTGGTTATAGGCAAAAGCAAGGTTGAGCGCGCTCCAATTAATACTTTATAGCCCGACTGGTTCAGCGTGTTGTTCCAAATTTCAACACGTTCGTTTTCATTGAATTTGGAGTGGTAAACTCCTAAGACTTTGCCCAATCGTTTTTTAATACGGTTGACTAATTGTGTGGTCAATGCGATTTCGGGAACCAAATACAGAACTGTTTTGCCCTTGGCTAGTTCCTTATTTATAAGGTTGAGGTAGATTTCTGTTTTTCCCGAACTTGTTATACCATGAAGGAGGGCAACGTCCTTTTGTTTAAATCCTTCTTCGATTTCTGATGTTGCTTTTAATTGAAATTCATTGAGGGGAGGTGTGATGAGTTCTTCTTTCAGAAAAGGAGAAAGCCTACCTTCTTCTTTTTCATAGATTTCGAGAATTTCTTTTTGAATTAAACCCTTAAGTTGGGCTAAACTCGAATCCGCTTGTTTGTACAATACCACCTTTTTTACCTCCCGAGGTTGTTCGGAGTGCCACTTGCTCAACTTGATATAATGAAGCAAAAGTTCCAATTGTTTGGGTGCATTGGTCAGGTCATCAAATTTGAGTCTAAGTACATCTTCACTTCGGCATTGCTTGGTTAGCCTAACATATTCTTCAATTTTAGGTTTGAATTTGAGCTTGAGGTCTTCTTCGGCAATAGCCACCTTCTTTTTGATTAAGGAATTGATGATGGGCATGATGGTCTTTATTGAAAGAATATCAGAAATTTCCTTCAGGGTAAGGTTTTCACTTGAGCTCAATGCCTCAGCTACAAGAAACTCTTTGTCGTTCAAAACCCGAAAATCGCCGTCAAAATCTGGATGGGGTAATATGATGGTTTCGCTTGACAGTTTGAGCCCCGAAGGCAAAGCGGCATTATAAACTTCACCTATGGTGCACATATAATATTCCGCAATCCAAGCCCAAAAATTTAGTTGCTCTTCAGTTACTATGGGCTCGGAATCGATAACCTCCTCAATGTATTTTGCCTGGTAATGTTCTGGAGCAGTAGAATGAATTTTTGCAATTAGCCCAGAATACAATTTGTTTTTTCCGAATTGAACCACAACTCTTGCTCTCTCTTGGGCTACTTCATTATATATCGTTGGAATGCGATAGGTGAATAACTGGGGTAGTGGAAGTGGAATAATAATATCGGCAAAGAGTGTAGTCATAAGAGTGGGCAAATTTAATTTCATTTTAAAGGAAAGACATGTAAATGATAAATTGCTTTAGTTTTATTCCTTCACGTAGAGACGATGAACAGACTCAAGTTTTTAGGGCCAGGATTGTTATATGCAGGAGCCGCAATTGGTGTTTCTCATTTGGTGCAATCCACCAGAGCTGGTGCTGATTTTGGTTTGGTTATGATATGGGTAATCGTGCTGGCCAATTTAACCAAATATCCGTTTTTTAGAATGGCGCCACTGTATGCGGGTATTCGTGGTGAGAGCTTGTTGCACGGGTATTTTGGACTCGGCCGTTGGGCTGTTTGGACTTTTTTGGTGTTAACCATATCAACCATGTTTGCAGTAATTGCGGCTATTACAGTTGTTACGGCTGGCCTAGCGGAACAAATTTGTGGCTGGCAGATAGAGATGCGGTATTGGGGTGTTATTTTGTTGGCGATATCTACCGGTATTCTGCTTTTCGGCAAGTATGCTACCCTCGATCGGTTTATTAAGGTGGTCATTTTGATTTTGAGTGCTACTACTCTTATTGCGTTTTTGATGGCCATAAATATTCCTGACAAAACCGTTGAGATTCCCGAGGCTTTCGATTGGTTTAAAAAGGAGCACATATTCTTCTTAATAGCCTTTGTAGGGTGGATGCCTGCCCCAATGGATATTTCTGTTTGGCATTCGGTGTGGGCCATCGAAAAAAGAGATACAAATCGCAAAGAATTTACTTTAAAGAAATCGCTTTTAGACTTTAATATTGGCTTCGTAGGCACTGTTTTTCTTGCTATTTGTTTTTTGGTTTTAGGGGCTAAAGTTTTTTATGGATCGGGTCAAGAAATGGCGAGTAGTGGGGTAGCATTTTCTGGTCAACTTATCAATGTTTACAGCCAACTATTGGGCAAATGGGCTTACTTTATTATTGCTATTGCCGCATTCACAACCATGTTTAGTACCTGCATTACCTGCCTTGATGCTTTTCCCAGAGTTGTGAGTGAAAGTTTGGTTAGGGTGCAAGAAAACGAGGAACTCAATAAATTGAAATATTATAAGATGACGTTGATGATATTGGCTATCGGCGCACTTGGTATCCTATTTTTTTGGCTCCAAAACATGAAGCAAATGGTTGATTTTGCGACAACGGTTTCATTTATCACCACGCCCATTTTAGCATCTTTGAATTATATGACCATGAAGAATTTAATCAATACGGGCCAATACAAAATGGGAATCGTAGAGCGAGTCGCTATTTGGCTTGGTTTCGTATTTCTTTACGGCTTTGCTCTGTATTATGTAGTCCAGAGATTTGTTTTGTAAAAGCAGGTAATTACCAAGGAATTACTTTTAGGCCAATTACCATAGAACGGGCAGATGGTGCAGCACCTGCAACCCAAAAATCGGTAAGTGCATAATTTGCAAAAACATGAAAATTGCCATAACCTAGTCTCAAAGTAGCTGCTATTTTCCAAGGATTTTGAAGCATTTCTGATTTCACCAAGTATTGGTGTTTTTGCTCTCCAAGATCGTATTTTGTTTTTTGTTTTCCACTCAATCGGTAAGAGAAAATAGCCCCAAACGCAATATGAAAGCTCGTGCTGTTTTTTGGGCTTGTGTTAAAGGCTAACAACAAAGGCGCAGTGATATGACCACTTTTCATGTTGTTGTTTTTAAATGAGTGAACCGAATCTGTATAGAACATCAAAGAATCATTTTGTTGATACATGATATCACTGCTTCGCAATTGAAAATTGTAGAAATCAAATCCTAAGCCCGAAACAATTTTGAAATATTCACCTGCAATTTGAGCGTCACCTTCAAATAAATTCAATCCGAAGTAAAAACTACGTCCATAATCCAAGCGAAGAGATTCATACCCTGGAGGAGGCGAATCATTTCCATCGTACATCAACGTATTGATTCCTATATCAAACCCTTGCCAGTGTTTGTTTTTGCGCTGTTGCCAATCGTCGAAATCGTAATCTAAATCTTTTTTAAGGTTAGTGTCCTCTACTTTATCTCCTGCAGTTGGGTTTTGACTGAATGCGAATGGCGCAATTAACAATGCGGCAATAAGGAATACAATATTTTTCATAATTCTATTTGTCTATATCGCCAAAAGTAAATATTACAATCTGCATGGGCAGAAAGAATTTCATTTTTGGAGTCCGATTTATTGTCATTTTTGCACCTTATATAAAACGGAGGGAAAAGAATGTTTAGGTTTTTGGTTTTTGGTTCGATATTATTTGGTTTTTCAGGGTTTGGCTTTAGCCAGGCTTCACAAAATGAATGGGCACAAGAAGACATAAGCATTGAAGAACTAAGAGCGCAGGAGGAATCTGAAAGAGAAAAAGCAGAGGCCTATGCCATACAAATTGGCGCACCACTTGAATATACTACAAGTGATGGAGCTTTTGTTCAACTAGTTGGTTTTCATAGTGATGGAAGTTTAAAATACTATATTACGGATAACCGCAATGCAGCCAAAACAATTTCTACGAATAAGGTGCATTTGAATGGTGGATTGGGGTTAAACCTCGAAGGACAAAATATGACCATAGCCGAATGGGACGGCGGAGATGTATTGCAAACGCATACCGAGGTCTCAGGTAGAGTAACCGATAAAGATGGTGCAACAGGGGTGCATTACCACGCTTGTCATGTTGCAGGAACATTGATTGCTCGTGGAGCATCAACGTCAGCAAAAGGCATGGCACCACAGGCAAAATTGTGGGCCTACGATTGGTACAGCGATGATTCAGAAATGAGATCAGCAGCTTTAAGTGGCATTTTGGTTTCGAATCATTCGTATGGTACTGTTGCAGGCTGGACTTACAACGGTAGTTGGTCGTGGAGTGGAAATACTTCTATTAGTAGTTCTGAGGATTATAAATTCGGTTTTTATGAATTGTCTGCGCAGTATTTTGATGAAACAGCTAGGCTACGTCCAAATTTACTAATCGTTAAGTCGGCAGGTAACGATAGGGATGATGGTCCGAATCAAACTACGCCAAAAAATGACCCTACTTATGGATCAGTTCATAGCCAAGCATGTGCAAAGAACAACCTTGTTGTGGCCTCCGTGCAAGACATTACATCGGGCTATTCTGGAATTAATTCGGTTCAGATGTCAACTTATTCGTGCTGGGGACCCACTGATGATGGCCGTATTAAGCCAGATATTTCTGCCAATGGGGAACGCGTCTATTCTATGTGGGATGGTAAAACTAAAAACTATGAGTACTCGTTAGGAACCAGTATGGCGGCACCAAACGCAGCTGGGTCAGCTCTTTTAATTCAGCAGCATTACAAAAATGTAAACAATGTTTATGGCAGGTCAGCTACCATAAAAGGATTGATTATTCATACGGCCGATGAGGCTGGAGGCAATGAAGGGCCAGATTACCGTTTCGGTTGGGGCTTAATGAATACAGCCAAAGCAGTGCAAGCCATTTCGTCGAGCAATGTAGAAATTGAAGAAAAAACCCTCACATCAGGAACTAAAAATGATATTAAAGTTTCTGTTAAAGGAAATACTTGGGTGAGAATTACATTATGTTGGACCGACTGGGAAGGAACAGCTCCAAGTCCTTCGCTTAACCCCACTACTTTAATGCTCGAAAACGACTTGGATGTTCGATTGATTCACTCTGATAACACGACTTACTATCCCTATATATTGAATCCATCAGTGCCTGCTGCTGCAGCTACCAAGGGAGATAATTTTAGGGATAATGTGGAGCAGATTTATGTTCAAGTTCCTAAGGCTGGTAATTACACTATTAGAGTAACCCACAAGGGTTGGCTAGTGGGATCAAGTCAACCGTATTCAATCATCTATGAGAATTTTGAACCGCCCAATGACGTGACCTTTACCATGTCTAAACGAGATATTTGTAAGGGCGACACCGTATTTTTTGCCAATACTACTCAATTTGCCTTTAACTCTTTGAGATGGGATTTTCAGGGTGGTCATATTCAAAATTCAACCTCATCAAATCCTTATGTGGTCTATAATTCAACCGGACGATTTGGCGTTAAATTGAATATATTTCAAGGAACTCAGACCTTAGACAATTATGATAGTGTAAACGTGCATGAGCATCCTGAAGTGACCATTTTGAATAACAAAACGTTTTGTTTACCCAACCTGAAATACGAGACGATTTTGGCCGATGTGCCCACAGGTAAATGGAATGGATATCCGTGGATGGTTCGAACCGACAGTTGTGTGTTTAGACCAAGTTCGTTGGGTGCAGGAGACTATGGATTGAAATATACATTTACCAATTTGTACGGTTGTAAAGGGTCGGATTCTACCACAGTTAAGATTCGAAATTCACCAACTGCTAACTTGTATGTAAATCCAAGGAGCGTATGCCAAGGGGATACACCATTTCTGCTTACTGGAGGAACACCTACAGGGGGTAGGTATTTGGTGAATTCAAGTTTGATAAACCAATTCGATCCATCTAATTATGCGGTAGGGAATCATGAGGTGCGCTACGAAATTGAAGATGCAAATGGATGTATTGGATATGGTTTAGATGAGATCTTAGTAGATATTTGTGAAGGCATTGAGGCAGGAAGCGCAAATGCTGATAAGTTTCAATGCTATCCGAATCCTTTTTCAACTGGAATGAACATTAGGGGAGATTTGAAAGCGGTAACACAGATATCACTCACCAATATATTTGGAGAAAAGGTTGCGGAAGTTATTGGTCCATTCAAGTCGAACTCGTGCTTTCTTGAATTAGGAAATTTGCCCATCGGCGTTTATTACTTAACCGTAGAGGAGGCAGAAGATTCCTTTATTCAAAAAGTTGTTAGGCAGTAGTTCGGTAGCCAAGAATGAATCCTTTTTCTATCATTTGATTAATCCACTTAGAAATTTGATCCTCAATTTCAGGGGTGAGTTCAAGTTGAAGCATCGCGCATGTGTCGAGCGCGGCTAAATGTAGATTTTTAGAGCTGTTCAGTTGCCCCATTAGCGTACCAAAAAACAAAGGGAATTCCAGCACTTTTACGTTGAGTTTTTTTAAATCACGCAGGAGTATAACGCAATAATTTCCTATTTCCTTTTGGGCATCGCGCAAGGGCATTTTATGTATAGGGTATGAAAGGTTAATGAGGTAATAATAAGGGTTGAAAACCAGGTCATCCAGCCTCCAATTTCCGTGGTTTATTGTTTTTGGTATTTCTTGATCTGCACCATTGTAAACAACTATTTCGGCCCACTCAAACTCCAAAAGTTGGGTCAGAAATGGAAATTCTGTTTTTTCGCTTATGTCAGCATTTTTTACCCAAATGAGCAGCTCTTCGGGCAGTTTCCAAACTTGATAATGTTGGCATTTATGTTCTATAAAAAACCGTTGTAAAAATTCCTTCCAGCGATCCCCAAACAAATTTCGAGTGATGGGGTAGGCATTGGTCATAATATCAAATATGACATTGAACACTAGTCTTCTATAATTGTGAAGGCGATCGGGGAGTGCCCCTTTAATTTCCTGCGTTTTACCTGTTTTACAATACTCGGCAAGCTGAGATTGAATGCGGTGCGTTTCAGGATTCAACGAACGGGCTGCTTTTTCCATGCTTTTGAAGTAATTGATTTTAATTGCCCAAGTTCTTTTTCTAAAAAGGGTAGTTCGGGAATGTTAAAGTCGCGCTCTAACAAAACGGGAACAGGTGAAATTTGTCTGCTAGTCCATTCAAATAATTCAAATACGGGGTCAATAATATCTTGGCCGTGTGTGTCAATAATGAGGTCGTCGCTAATTTTTTCGTGGCCAGCCATGTGAATGTACTCCACATGATTTAATGGCAATTGAAGAATAAATTCTTTGGAAGAGTATCCGTGGTTGAAGGAGTTGACATACACGTTGTTGACATCCAATAGTAGTTTACAATTGGCGTTTGTGACTATTTGAGAAATAAACTCGTGTTCCTCCATTTCGGCAGCTACCGAGGTGTAGTAGGATACATTTTCAATTATCAAAGGTCTTTCAAGCATCTCTTGCACTTCTTTGATGCGAGATACAATATGGTTTACCGCATCTTGCCTGAACGGAATGGGTAACAGGTCATAAAGGTGGGCATTGTCGCATTTGCTATAGGATAAGTGCTCAGAATACGTTTTCACCTGATAGCGGTCCAAAAATACTTTGAGCTCCTTTAAAAACGCGTAATCTAATTTATCGGGACTTCCTATGGACAGTGACAAGCCGTGGCAGAATATAGGGTATCGTTCGGCAATTTGATCTAATTGAGTTTTCCAATAGCCGCCAAGATTCATCCAGTTTTCTGGTGCCAATTCCACGAAGTCGAAGGCATCACCCTTGTACGCTATCATTTCTTCCGCAAGATCACGCCTAAACCCTAATCCAATCATAATCAAAAAAAAGCCCCATCCCAGTATTGGGATAGGGCAATTTAGCTATTAATATTTAGAAATTAGTGTGTTCCACATTTTCCCTCACCACATTTTCCTTCACCGCACTTAGCTTCTTTTGTTTTGTCGTCGCCTGCCTTAGTAGCTTTGTCTTTTCCAGCTTCTTTGGTTTCTTTTTTTGCTTTAGGAGCTTTTGCGTCTTTGTCTGTAGCCTTGCCATCTTTTCCTTTTCCTTCGCCACACTTGCCTTCACCACATTTTAATTCTGAAGAAGTGTTGTCGATAAATGCTGATGCAGAGCCATTCAAGTTTAGGATATGAGATCGTATCTCAGATCCACTGCCCAGATCATTCACTTGAAATAGATCATTCGAGTTGGCATTTAAAGAAAGAGCACCAATTGCTAAGGTACCTGTAGCCAAAGCGGCTAATTTTTTCATGTTTTCATTTTTTTTCATAACCCTTGATAATTTAATTTTCTAAAAATAGAGGATAACAAAGTAAGACGATGTTTAACTCAGATGGTGTCGCAGCGCAAACAAATGTAGAAATAGAAATATACCTCCTTTGCTTATGGATTTTTCTGGCAATCCATGATGGCTTTTACAATGTCGTACTCGGCAGCCTTGAGTATAAAGTCATCCTCTAAAGGACATTTTTCCATAAACTCTTTGGCGGCTTCGGCGCTTGGCAATCCTGTTACTTTTTGTACTACTTCTGGGTTGTATTTAGATTGAATAATTTTTTCTTGTTCGCTTTGGACCTTTGCCTTTGAAAGCCTTTTCTGTTCTTTGGCTTCTTTGCTAAATTTATTATATAAAAAAGTGATTGGAGATCCCAAAGGTACGTGTGCATTGAGGTCGGTTTCAACTTCTTCAAGAGATTGCGGTTTGCCAGTACCATAGGTTTTTAATTCAGGTCCAGTTTCTTGATTTTTAAAATCCTCGGCAAATGATTCTTTGCTGGGATATACCGATACGTCGATTTCTTTTAACTTATAGATTTTCTCATGCATAAAAATGGTAATCTCAATGGCGTCGGGAATAAATAAAGTGTTGGTGAAAATAACCTTATCTTCATAACCGATGGAGGTAAGTTTGATGGTGTCATTTTGTACATAAGGTATTAAAAAAACGCCATCAGAATAGGTATTTGTGGCGGTAAGCGTATTGAGATTTACAACATGTACCCCAACTAACGTGGACGAATCTTTGGAGCTTACCACTTTGGCCTTCAGTAATTTAATCTGGGCCTGTGTAGTTAAGGACAAAGCGATGCCTATAACCAAGACGAATATTTTACGAAAAGCGATAAATTTCATGTGCTAGACAAAGGTAGTGATAAGCCAAACTTAAAATGACTTATTTGGCAATTTCTAAGGCTTCCTTCGCTGATATTGTTTTGCCTTGGTATTCACCTACGATGAATGCCCCAGGAATATCCAATTCATCTAGTTCGGCTCTAAATGCCTTTGCTTGCTCGTATCCCTCAAATGGCCCTACAAAATATTTGGTAAGTCCATCAGCATCTTTTTCATGTGTAATGCTGCCCAGCTTAATGTACTTATTGAAAATATCCATTGGGATTTTCTCTCTAAACGAACCCAGCTGAATTTTAAATGTAACACCTTTTGCCTTGGCATTTTTACCCATACCAGCAGGAAACGAACCAGCACTTTTTTCAGCTTCTACTAAGGTAGCTCCAACGCTTGCCAGGGTTACGGCTTCTCCAGAGTTAAATCCCTTAATCATACAATCGCCGTATCCGGCAGCTTTTAATTGTACACGGGCTTTGGCTGCCGCATCATAGCTTGTGTAATTTCCTGAGTAATAACGTGTAAGGCCATCGCTGCTTTTTACACCAACCACCGGTTTGATATCTTCAAAAGTTCCTGCTTTAACAGGGTTTCTAAATGCCCCAACTTGAATTCTGAACACAGTTCCTTCTTGTTTTTCTAACAAACGAGCGCTTCTTGCTCCTACAAAAACACCACGGGTATCGGCAGTGATTACCTTGCCTGTAACCGTTTCTTCTACAATTGCCTTTGTTTTAAAACCTTGCTTGTTGAGCTCTTCGTTTTTGGCTAATGCTTCTTCAATTTTATCATATTCTCCAACCAAAATAGCCTCTCCAGTCACGTCTTCAACTGTTTTGATTTTACCCTCACTCAGCAAAGCATTGGCCTGTTGAGATGACAACGCCTCGCCGGCAACTTGCACACTATATTTACTGTATCGTCTTCTTTCGGTGGCAGAAGGCATATCCTTAGCATAGATGGTGTCTTCAATGGCGGCGAAGTGCCCAGTTGAGTCCAAAAATCTCAAGTAAATCATTTCGAGCTGATCGTCAGAAAGAGCCAAGCCATTGGAATCAACTACTGCATTTTCTGCAGAATTAACTTCCACATCTCGGTAGTCTGGCACGCCATCATTATCGGTGTCGGGAGGACAACCCTTTAGATCCACTTCAACGCCAGCGGGAGTTCCAATGCACTCATCGTCTAAGTTTTGTACTCCATCTCCATCTTCATCTCCTAGAGCCATGGCATTTAATTCTTCTATGGTTATGGTGTACTGGGCTTCTTCAGCAGCTTTTCGTCCATGATCTGACAAGTCGAAACTCAATCCTACATGTGAATAGAGTATGCCATCCATTTTTCCACTTCCTTCATAATCTCCTTTTCCTTCCTTCGATACACCATCTATTTTATCCGTTAAAAGAATGTTGTAAGTTGCTCCAAAGCGCATGTGCCATCGATGCATTAACCTCAAGTTAGCCCCAGCCGAAATGGGTATGGCAAAAGAGTACTTTTCGTAGTACCCAGACCCAGTAACATCTGAGTCCCGAATATCTGTTTCGTAATTATAATCCCGCTTCAAATTGGTGGCAGTCGCATAATTTTCTGGAATTTCTTTTTGGTTCTTAATGGTTCCATCGCTCCAATAATAGTAAGACTCGCCTGTTGGGTTATAAATGAGGTCGGTTTTTGAATTGAATACTAAGGCATCAAAACCTACTGCAAAAAATGGGTTTATAGGATGTTTTTCGTTGGTGAAATGATTGAAGTTATAAGAAAACTCAACTCCGAAAGTATTGAGAGTCGTAGAAAAGTTTCGATTGAAAGATTCAGATCTTTCATTAGCCGAGAGCTTTCCTGTCATAGCTTTTAGACTCACATAAAAACTGCTTTTTAATGGAAAACTAACTTTCAAGTCGGCGGCAAGGTTTGATGTTAATGCTGTATTTGATTTTTGGTTATTTGTTACATCCCCAAAGAAGGTCAACATGCCACCCGAAACCGAAATTACCGGTTTAAAATCACTCACTTCAGGATTGGTTTCTGGTTCCGTTGGCTGCACATACTCTTCGTCAGCCGGTGGTGCTTGGTAATTAGATTCTTCTGCTTGTGGCTCTGATGAACCTGTGGCCTCCTCATTGGTAGAAGGTACGTTGGGTGAATATTCTGCTGGGGCCTCTCTTTCAGGACTTTCATTTTGTTCGGGTTTGGCTTGGCCCGAAACATTAGAGGAGTCTTGCTGGGAATAGCCCATTTGGGTTATAAATAACAGACTAAAAACTAGAAATAGGACTTTCTTCATCAAATGTTATTAGTGCGAAAGTAGGATAACAAAATCACTGGCTAAAATTAATTAAAATGAAGGTTACCCACATAGCTCAAAAAGAGCTTGATTTACTTATACCACTTTTGCTTTGTTATCATCAAAGCTTCCTGCACAGTTATCCTCGATCCATCATTATATGCCGTAACAAATGGGCCCATAAATTTGTGACCTCCTGCATTAATTCCCTCGCGGGAATCGCGTGCTGCCTTATATTCTGCGTATGAGCCAGTGGTATACTTTACCCAACCTTCATGATTTTCAATGGCGAAATTTTGTGTCCATTGATGCCGTGAACTAAAATACTGTGCATCTACTACATTCTTTCCAGCGGCAATTTGAACACGGTAATTCACCCCTTTGGCTACATCCAAATCGGGACTAACGACTTGTTTTTTCGCTAAAATAGGTTCTGTTGGGGCTTTCTTTTCTTTTTTTACCACCACTGGCTCAGCTGCTTTTTCTTCCTTAATTATGATTGGTTCAGGCACCACAATAGGCTCTGCTTCCTTGGTTGCTTCCTTTGGCGGTTCTTGTGTCGGCACTACTATCGACTCAGGTTCTGGCGTTGGCTCAACAACAGGTTCTTCTTTTTTAACTGGCTCGGCTTCAACGGTAGCATCCTCTTTTTTTACTGGTTCTTCAAGGATTTCAGGAACAACCACAACAGCCAGTTCTTCAACTGGCTCTTCCGTTGGAATATCCTCAATTTCCAATTCTTCTTCTTCAGGTGCCTTCAGCTTAGGCTCGTCCATTGGGGGTGTGTTATTGGCGAGCACTTTTTCATCACCGAAAAGGATATCTACTTGTTTCGAAACATTGTTGTCTAGATAGGAAAATTGACCTTTGAAAGTTTTCGGGTCTTTATTAGAACAAGTTGATAAGTCAATTTGGTAGGTAATCGAAAAGGTTTCTTCCGTAGGTACCGACATCCAAATAAACTTCACCTTGTTTTTAATGGACGAAAAAACGGCATTTTGAGATTCCAAGGCGGTTACCTTCGCCCCCATCGAAACGATTTCTTCAATTTTTGAGAATCCCTCAATTCCTTTTTTACTAACCGATACGCGAATTGTATGTATATCCCCCTTTGATTCTACAATGGACCGTGTAACGGAGGCGGAAGCCGGAATCACTTCATTTTTCTTGGCTGTTTCAGCTGCTTTTTTTGCTAGTTCACCGGCAGTACCAATCACAATGGATTTCTTGACAGGATGGTATGATTTCTTTTCATTGTTTTCTAGGTATGAAAACTTCCCTGATAAGTCTATTGATTCTGGAGCGTCTTCACTAAACTTTAATTTATAGCTCACTTTAAAGTTATCTTCATCGGGTATGTTCAACCAAATTATTTTAAGTTGATTAGCATCATAAGTAAATGTGGCATTGCCTAATTCACCTGGTTCTACTTCTACACCACGTGGAATATCTTCGGTGTATTTGGCGAAACCCTTTACCTGGCCACGGGTAAAAGCCAATTCGATGGTAATTTCTTTACCGCGTTCGGCAGTTTCGGGTGCTATAATTTCAATTTTTAGCTCATCTTTTTTTAGTTCGGATACGGTGGTTAAAAAAACAAGTGGCAATATATTGAGAATGAAAAATAAGTTTCGGAGCATACTTTTTCCTTTTGAGAATTTGCGTTACCAACAAATCTATTTTTAAGGTGATGGGTACCTCCATGATAGGGGTGTGCAATTGCAAACATGGATTTGTTTAAAAGGAAAAGAATTACTAAGTCTAGGCGCGCCTAATTACTTGATAGCTAGTAAGTAAACGTAGATAGGGTAGCCTTTGAAATTAAGGAGTTTGAAGTTGCTAGTTATTAAAGGAAGAGTGTTGAAATCTATTAGGGCTAGAAATTGGGCTTTAATAAATACTTGGTGTAAAACTCATTGATAATTTTTACGGCTTCTTCCGATGTGTCAACTATTTTGAAAAAGTCTAAATCCTCGGGGCTAATATTTTTTTCTTCCAGCATGGTTGTTTTTATCCAATCAATTAAACCACCCCAATAATCAGTGCCTACCAAAATAATGGGGAACCGACCTATTTTTTTAGTTTGGATCAGGGTCAAGGATTCAAAAAACTCGTCGAGCGTTCCGAATCCTCCAGGCATTACCACAAACCCTTGGGCGTACTTCACAAACATCAATTTGCGAACGAAGAAATAGTCGAAGGTAATCTCTTTGTCCTTGTCGATATAGGGGTTGTGGTGTTGTTCAAAAGGCAGTTCGATGTTAAGGCCAACAGATATTCCCTGACCTTTTTGTGCACCTTTATTTGCTGCTTCCATTATACCGGGTCCACCGCCGCTAATGACTCCAAACCCCTCTAAGGTCAATTTGTATGCAATATCTTCAGCTACAATGTAGTATTTGTTATCAGATTTTGTTCGGGCTGATCCAAATATGGAAACACACGGCCCAATTCTGGACATAGTTTCGAAACCCTCAACGAATTCCGACATGATTTTGAAAATCTGCCAAGAGTCCTTGGTTTTAATTTCGTTCCAATCTTTGGCCTTGAATGCTTTGGATACTTTATCTTCTTCTACCATATTAATTTGTTTGCATCTACAAGTATAGGTGGATTTTATCTACTGGTCACTACACTCTTATTTCGATATATTTGCGATTCTGTAAAGCGATAAATGAAGAGATTTGGATTTTTTATGTTGTTGACTTCGCTCATGGCTCTGTCGCTTTCGTGTAACAAAAATAAGTGTCAAGATGGTTCGGGAGGAAGGTTTGAAGAAAGTCGAAACTTTAGCAACTTTCACACTTTTAAGCTTGCTATTCCTGGCGTAATTGAAATTCATCACGACACCACGTTAACTAAAAGTAGGGTAGTGGTTTTTGCTCAAAAAAATGTGCAAAAAGCTTTGAACTTAACCAACAATTCGGGTGTTGTAACTATGGAATTTGCCGAGTGCTTCGAGAATCACGACGAAATAGAATTTAAACTTTACACCCCTACTCTTAAAAAATTAATACTCAGGAGCTCGTGTAGAGTTACTTCCACCAAAGCGATTTACAGCAATAGTTTTGAAATATTAAATCAAGGTACGGCCAATGTAGACCTCGTGCTTAAAGTAGATACTTTTTCATGGACAGGCGTAGGTTCCACCACCTTGAAGTTGGAAGGGTATTCAAGGAGAACTAATCTAGAAATCAAAACATTAGGGACTATTAACGCCATTAATCTGATCACCGACACATGTACAGTAAACCTTGAAGGTACTGGCAATATCTCTACTTATGTTACCAGTTATTTGGATGTGAAAATTCCAGGTGGCGGCAGTGTAACCTTTGGAGGAGAAGATACTTTAGCTATTGAAAAGAATATCTCAGAATCAGCGTCTTTGATTGACATGAGAAAATAAAACTCCCATTGATTTTTGGAAAAAAAGATATACGATAAGGATTTTGGATTTGGAATTTTAGGTGGGGGTCAGCTTGGGCGAATGTTTCTTCAAGAGGCGATTAATTACAACCTCAACGTTGCGATTTTGGACCCAGCTGCCGATGCGCCTTGTTCAAAGATTTGCCATGAGTTTGTTCAGGGTGATTTTAATGACTACCAAACCGTTCTGGATTTTGGAAAGGGAAAAAGCGTACTCACCATTGAAATAGAACATGTAAATGTTGAGGCCTTAAAAAAGCTAGAAAGTTATGGTGTTCAGGTGTACCCTCAGCCTTCGGTTTTGGAAATTGTTAAGGATAAAGGCCTTCAAAAAGACTTCTTTGTAGCACATAATATCCCTACGGCTGATTACTTCCTTATTCAAAGCAAGGAAGAAATATTGGCATACCAGGGCGAATTTCCTTTGATGCAAAAAGCCAGAACTGGTGGCTATGATGGCAAAGGGGTTACTCCTATCCGAACGATGGATGATTTAGCTACCGCGTTTGATTGTCCTTCA
This sequence comes from Flavobacteriales bacterium, assembly GCA_020435995.1. Lineage (GTDB taxonomy): Bacteria > Bacteroidota > Bacteroidia > Flavobacteriales_G > Salibacteraceae > JAGQYO01. The sequence continues at coordinate 70,212 of JAGQYO010000008.1, forward strand.
GTTTTAGAAAAAATGGTACCCTTCGAAAAGGAGATTTCTGTAATTGTTGCAAGAAATTCAATTGGTGACATTACTACTTATCCTTTGGTAGAATTGGAGTTTAACTCCGAAGCGAATTTGGTAGAATACCTTTTTTCTCCTGCTGAAGTTTCCATTGAAATAGAAAAGAAAGCGAGAGAAATTGCCATTGCAACGGCAAAGGCTTTTGGGTCAGTTGGGCTATTGGCTGTAGAAATGTTTTTAACTACGGACGGAGAAATCTTGGTAAATGAAGTTGCCCCGAGAACACACAATTCGGGACATCATTCGATTGAAGGGAATATTACTTCTCAATTTGAACAACATTTGAGGTCTGTATTAAATCTTCCTTTAGGTGATACGGCTATTTTAAGACCAGCTGTTATGGTCAATCTGTTAGGCGAAAAAAACCATGAAGGAGATGCTTTTTATGAAGGTTTGGAGGAAATAATGGCCATGTCAGGAGTCAAAGTCCACTTGTATGGAAAGACTAAAACCAAGCCGTTTCGAAAAATGGGGCATATAACAATTACTGCCGAAACCCTTACTGAGGCTAAAAAAACTGCGGTTTTAGTAAAGCAAATGGTTCGGGTAATAAGCCGACCAAATCGTTAACATTCAATAACGATTTTACTAGGTTAAATAGTAGTATTACTATCATATTTTCGAGCCCTAAATTTTTATATGGCAGATCGTAGTTTTATTAATAATTTTAAATACGACTTCCCTGCGGGATTGGTGGTATTCTTAGTTGCTCTTCCCTTGTGTTTGGGTATTGCATTGGCTTCTGGAGCGCCTCTATACAGCGGCATAATTGCCGGTGTAGTTGGTGGAATTGTTGTTGGCCTTTTTAGTGGCTCTCATTCAGGAGCTAGTGGGCCAGCGGCGGGCTTAGCAGTTATTGTATTTTCCTTAATCAACGATTTGGGCTTCGAGCCATTTCTATTGGCCGTCTTTCTTTCTGGGGCAATGCAAATTGCAATGGGTTTTCTTGGGGCAGGAACCATCGCTTATTATTTTCCTACATCGGTAATTAAAGGTATGTTAGCAAGCATCGGAATCATACTAATTCTCAAGCAGTTGCCACATGCTATAGGTTTTGATCGTGATTATGAGGGAGACCAAAACTTTTTTCAGCCTGACGGAGAAAATACATTCACCGAGATTTTATTGTCCTTTGATTATCTTTCATGGGGTGCTGTAATTATCGCCGCGGTATCGTTGCTCATTTTACTTTTTTGGGATAAGTTAGTTCCTAAAAGAGGAATTTTTAAATTACTGCCTTCAGCGCTTGTTGTGGTGGTGGTATCCATTGGGATCAATTGGCTTTTTGGACTTTATATGCCCCACTTGGCCTTGAAGCAAGAACATCTTGTTTCTATTCCGACACTCAACAGCATGGAGGCCATCAACTCCGTTTTTATATTCCCCGCGTTTAATTCCATTTTAGACCATTCAGTTTGGTTAGGTGCTGCCACCATAGCTATAGTAGGTAGCATTGAAACGTTGTTATGTGTTGAAGCAACAGATAAACTTGATACGCATAAACGTATCACACCGCCAAATCAAGAGTTGAAAGCCCAAGGCATTGGCAATATGCTTTCAGGATTAATTGGAGGTATTCCAGTAACCCAGGTTATTGTTAGAAGTAGCGCTAACATTGGTGCCGGATCGCGCACCAAGTATTCCACCGTGATTCATGGGGTTTTATTAATGGTTTCAGTGTTATTAATCCCAGGCTTGCTTAGCAAAATTCCACTGGCGGCATTGGCTGCTGTACTTATGATTGTAGGTTACAAGTTGGCTAAAATTGGATTGTTTAAACAAATGGCTTCTCGTGGAAAAGAGCAGTTTGCACCCTTTATAATTACAGTAGCCGCTATACTTTTTACGGATCTATTGATTGGAATTGGAATAGGAATGATTTCAGCTTTCTATTTTATTTTAATGCGAAATTTAAAAACGGGTCATGAGCGTATCAAGGAAGAAATTGATGGAAATAATGTTCATAGAATTATTTTGTCAGAAGAACTAAGCTTTTTGAACCGAGGTAGCTTACAAGACGCGCTTCAGCATATCCACGATAATGAGCATGTTGTGATTGATGCTTCTAAATCGGTTACCATTCCTTATGATATTTATGATATGGTTAAAGAGTTCGAAACTTCTGCTAATGAGCGTAACATCGATTTAAAATTAGAGGGCTTCGACCACGATAAAGTGGGGTAGTTTTATAAGTTTGGTAGATGAACGTTTCGATTCAATTAAAGGTAAAAAGCTTTATTAGAGATCCTAATGATACAGATCTTGGAAGAAAAATTATTGAAAATAGTATTCTCCTCATCGATCAATTGGGTTTTGAAGCATTTACATTTAAAAAACTGGCGAGCATTATTGATTCTACTGAAGCATCGGTTTACAGGTATTTCGAAAACAAACACAAATTACTTATATATTTAATTTCTTGGTATTGGAGCTGGTTAGAGTATCGTTTGAATGTTGAGTTTCTTAAGGTTCATAAACCAGAACAAAAACTTGATTTTTTTTTAAAAGTCATTACCACACCAGGAAATGTAGATTCGGAGTTCAAGTTTGTTAATGGAGTCGCTCTTCATAGAATTGTTGTTTCAGAATCGCCCAAAGCTTTTTTGACCAAGGATGTGGATGCGGATAATAAAGATGGTTATTTTCGAAGTTATAAGGTTTTGGTACACATGATTTCTAATGTTGTTTTAGAAGTTAATAGTGCTTACCCTTATCCAACCGCCTTAGTTACCACCATCATCGAATCTGCATATAATCAACAATATTTTATCGATCATTTTAAAACATTAAGCGAAACCAGAAAGAAAGGTGATTTAGAAAAATTTTTATCGGGTATTCTCTATGGGGCATTGAATGTAAAACCATCTTAATTTGATGGGTTTACGGGCTAAATCATCCATTTTTGCCTTATGAAAATTATTTCTTTTTTAGTCCTTGGTTTGGCAATTTCCATTGGGAGTTGTACCAGCGGAAAGTCATCTAAATCATCATCCAAAACGATTGATTACCAAATTGCTTTTTATAATGTAGAAAACCTATTCGACACAATTAACCAAGATGGGGTAAATGATGGGGAATACACTCCTGATAACAAAAAAGAGTGGAATAGTGCCAAATACTATGAGAAATTGGCACACATCGAACAGGTGTTGTCTTCAATTGACAGTACAAAAACTCTGGCATGCGTTGGGCTTTCGGAGGTGGAGAATAGAGGGACGTTAGATGATTTAGTTCAAGTCGGGTTCTTAAAAAATCGTGGTTTTAAAGTCGTTCATTTCGAAAGCCCCGATTTTAGAGGCATCGATGTGGCATTTCTTTATGACCCTAAATTGTTTACTGTGAATGACAGCAAGGCAATTTATGTGGATTTACAAGATGGCGAAAAAACGACTCGGGATATTCTCAAAGTAAAAACAACTGGACCCGATTCTCAAAATCTTATTATGTATATCAACCACTGGCCATCGCGTTGGGGAGGAACCGAAGAAACAAACCCCAAAAGAGTTAGGGCCGCAGCTGTATTGAGAGCTGATGTAGACAATGAATTTGAATTAAATAAATCTGCAAGGGTTCTCATTATGGGTGATCTCAACGATTATCCCGATAACGAAAGCGTACTTCTGACTTTGGGCGCAGATTCGGTTCATGGAAAACAGCTTTACAACGCCACTTGGCCTATTCACAAAGTAGATTCTTTGGGTACTCACAATTACAGGGGGCATTGGGGAACCTTGGATCAAATTATTGTATCAAGTGGAATGGTATCAGAAATCGTTGACGTATATCCTTTTAAAAGAAATTTTATGATGTACCAAACCAAAAAAGGTGAATGGCTACCTTCTCGAACCTATTCAGGAGACAAATATTATGCTGGCTACTCTGATCATCTTCCTATTGTGATTCATTTGAAAACGAATAAAAAATAATATTGGAGGTAAGAAATTTTTCAAACAAAACACCAAAAAAAGCAAAGGCATGGAATTCTTAGATCCTAAATTGGATGAGTATGTGGTCGCACACTCGGAGATCGAACCGGAGTTATTGGCGCAGTTGAATAGAGAAACCTATCTAAAGGTTTTAATTCCACGTATGATTGCAGGGCATTTTCAAGGAAGGGTATTGAGCATGCTATCGCACATGATTCGCCCCAAAAATGTATTAGAAATTGGTACCTACACTGGCTATTCTGCATTGTGCTTTGCCGAGGGATTACAAGCTGGTGGTGTGGTGCATACCATCGATCGAAATGAGGAATTGGAATCAATTCAGAATCGGTATTTCGAAAAAAGTGGCTTTCGCAACATAATCAAACAGTATGTTGGAAATGCTCCAGATATTATTCCTCAAATTGAAGGTGAATTTGATCTTGTTTATATTGATGCTGATAAAGAGAATTATTGCAATTACTTCGATTTGGTAATCGATCGCGTGCCAAGCGGAGGCTACATTATTGCCGATAACGTATTGTGGAGTGGGAAGGTTGTAGCACCTGCCGATCCGAAGGATGAAGAAACTCAAATGCTTCAGCAATACAATTTAAAAATTCAAAATGATACCCGTGTTCAAAACGTGCTGTTTCCAATTAGAGACGGGCTTATGATTGCGAGAAAACTATAAATAAATGACTATGAATAGAGTATGGATGTCTATTGTGTTGATTACACTTGCTATGGGGGTAGCGGCCCAGAAACCAACTATGGAAATCACGGGTTTTGCTGAAAAGAGTATAGTTCCAGATGAAGTTATTTTCAACATCAACTTATCGGTAGAGGAGGCTGAATTTGGAAAAACTGTGGATAAGCTCAATGAGCAAATGAACCGCCTAAAAGAAAAATTGAGAGGCGCTGGAGTTTCTGAAGATCGAATGAAGACCAGTAATTACAATGTGTCGGAAAATATAAAATATGAAAGTGGAAAGCGCACAAAATTGGGATACCGCGGCACCCATAGCCTCATTGTAAAAGCGCCATTTCAAAACGAAAACTTGAAGAATATTCACAACTCAATTGTTGTAGCCGATGTAGATCTAAACTTCAATATCAGTTTCGGTATTTCCGATGCAAAAATGTACCAGGAGGAACTTATGGTGCTTGCGATGACGGATGCCAGACAAAAGGCGGAGATATTTAGTAGGGCAGCAGGTATGACGTTGGGGTTGATCAAAAGTATTTCCTATGGTCAACAGCCTATTTCGTATCCTATGAGAAATTATAGTTCGGCTATGGCAATGGATCGATCTGCAGAAATTGATATCAACCCTGGTAATTTAAAACTATCAGACCGTGTTTTTGTGGTGTTTGAGTTAGAGGCCAAATAATGATAGACTTTAGAAGCGATACTTTTACCAAACCCACACCCGAAATGCTAGATGCGATGTTTCGAGCCGAGGTGGGTGATGATGTTTTTGAAGAAGATCCAACTGTAAACGAATTGGAGCATTTAGCGGCTTCGATGTTTGGCAAAGAGGCTGCGCTATTTTGTTCTAGTGGAACCCAAACCAACCAAGTGGCTATCAATGTACATACGCGTCCGGGCGATGATATTATTTGTGATCAATTCGCGCATATTCATTATTACGAAGGTGGAGGTATAGCGGCTAATTCTGGCGCCACAGTTTCCTTGCTGGCGGGCACAAATGGGCTCATTAGCACCAAACAAATTGAGGCCGCAATAAAAGTGGATAATGTACATTTTCCCAGAACTAGCTTGGTTGCATTAGAAAACACATCGAACAAGGGTGGCGGTAGTATTTATTCAAAGTCAGATCTTGTTGAAATTCATAAATTGTGTAAGTCTCGCGGGTTAGCTTATCATTTAGACGGGGCGCGAGTGTTCAATGCTATTGTAGAAAGTGATTACACAGCCCAAGATTTGGGAAGCTGGTTCGACTCCATTAGTATTTGTTTGAGCAAGGGATTAGGTGCGCCCGTAGGGAGTGTACTAGTTGGAAGCAAAGAATTTATTCACCAAGCTCGGCGGGTTAGAAAGAGATTTGGCGGAGGAATGCGTCAAGCTGGATATCTAGCAGCCGCAGGTGTTTATGCGTTAAAGAATAATGTAGATCGGTTGAAGGTAGACCACCGAAATGCTCATCAAATTGAAAGTATTTTACTTAAACAATCATACACAGATCATGTTTCGCCTGTAGAATCGAATATCGTTATTCTTCATTTGAACCAACGGTTTACGGGTGAGCAATTTGTAAAAGCATTGGAGGAAAGAGGAATTAAAGTACTTTCACTTTCAGATCAATCCGTGAGATTTGTAACGCACTTAGATATTACCGTAGAAATGATGAATAAGGTTGAAGAAAAATTGAGCTTTTAAGCAAATCCGTTGTACATTTATACGGTATCTTTTTATGGAACAATAGTTGCCTTGTGACGGCTTTTTGAAAATGAAAAATCTACTTTATTTCTTTGTTGTTTTAGTATCTTTTTCTTCTTGTAAAGGACTTAAAAATGCCAGCTCGTTTGAGGAAGATGACGTTTATTTCACCAATCATTCTATTCATAGAATTAATAGAGGTACCATTTCGTTTAATGAAAATATAGCGGTTCCTGAAGGTTCAGTAGCATATTTTGACGAGAGTTATGCTACGACTACTAGATCTAGCTATTCTAAGAAAATCGACAAGTTTGATAAACCAACGGAAACAAAGTATTTTGAAGAGGACGAACAGCTAGAGCCTACCAATTTTTCTCAACCAAAAACAGGTTTAGTTTCTAATATTGGATTTGGAATGGGAGTAGCGGTGGCGTCGTATGGTGGTGGCAGTTCGCCATATTACAATCCATACAATCAATATTACCCCGCTTCGGCATATCCTACTCGAAACAACTCGGGAAGATATACTTCCGCCGAGGCTAAATCAACTCGACCATTATCGGGTTATAGCAGCCGAAGTCCTAAGAGTCCAAGTTCTAATAATGAAATTGCCAAACCTAGAACCCCTACAGTGTTTTCTAATCTCAATACATTTATTGAGCCTGCCAGCAATTCTGGAAAAACGAATGTTCCGGATATAAAACTAAATCAGAACCCAGGTTACAAGTCAACCAACACAACAAAATACCGAACCCGTGAAACCAACAGTGGATATACTAGCCCTTCGATGAATGGAGGATCCACAAGGCCCTCTGGTGGATACCATCAGGGTGGAACTATTCGCGGAGCGTATAGGAGATAGCATGCGATTAGTCGCGAGTTTTCTTTTCATTTTGTGTTATCTACTTAGTTTTGGACAAACCATGACTGATGCCCTTCGTTTTGGGCAACAAGGTTTGGGTGGGTCAGCGAGATTTACGGCGATGTCTGGGTCTATGGGTGCGCTTGGTGGCGATGCTTCTGCGGTAGCGGTAAACCCTGGTGGGTTGGGGATTTTTAGGAAAGGGCAAGGAATTGCCACCATCTCTTACGATTATACTTCAAACATGGTTGATCATTATGGTACTTCGACGCAAGCTACGGATGACAAGGGGAGATTAGGGAATTTTGCCGTTGTCTTAACTTCTCCATTCGATTATTCAAATTGGAAATACGGAAGTGTCATATTTGGGTATAGAAATAAGGACTCCTACGAAGAACGATTTGAAGCCAAAGGTGTTAACACTGAAAGTTCGTACTTGGATCAATATTTTACTGATATCATAGACGAACCCAACCTTTATTTGGAGGACATACCTGTTTATTTCCCCTTTGGTGCTGGGCTAGCATGGAATTCCTTTTTGATTGATACGGCTTTTGGGCAGTACTATCATGTTAATCCCTATTATGGACAAACCCAGAGCAGAGCTACGAATAACCGGAGGGGAATGAGCGAATACTACCTAGGGTTTGGGGCCAATTATGAAGATCGCTTATATTTGGGTGCCACACTCGGATTTACATCAGTAAATGTATTAAGCGAAAGCACTTATAAGGAAGAAATGATACCTAATTCGCCTTTTGGATTGGTAGAATGGTCTCAATACGATAGGCTACAGATTAAAGGTTCGGGATCGTATGCCAAATTGGGGTTAATATACTGGGTGAAGGAAACAATACGGGTTGGTTTGGCTTTCAATACCAGAGAGAAACTGCGGCTTACTGAGAATTATTACAGCAGCATAAATGCGGAATGGGATTTTAGAGATGAGACTTTTTCTGAATCGCCTGATGGGTATAATGAATATATCTTCCGTACGCCTTACCGAGTCATAGGGAGTTTGGCTTTGGTCAGAATTAAAAGAGGTTCAGTGAATGCAGATGTAGAATATGTTGATTATAGATCGATGAAATTTGAGGCCTCACCCGAATTTGGCACAGACTATTCAAAAGCCAATAATGAAATCCAAAGCACTTTTGGCCCATCAGTAAACTTGAGGATAGGCGGGGAATTAATGTATGGCCCATTGTTTTTTAGAGGGGGCACGGCCTATTGGGGAAATCCATATAAAAATGGAAACCATCACGACAAGTACCGTGTTAGCACTGGACTTGGTTGGCGTAAAAGTTACTTTTTTGTTGATTTAAGCTACGGCTATGAATGGTATTCCGATTGGAAAGTACCCATCCATTACGCCAACAATGTTACCCTAGCACCTAGCACGGTCGATTCAAAAAGGCATTTGGTTTCACTTTCCTTTGGTATAAAGTTTCAGGAATAATTAAGCATAAAAAACCCTACAAAAAGCAGGGTTTCTTATTATCAATATGTTGTAAAAGATTAACCTTTGGCAAATACCGCAGTCATTTTTTCTTCTTCTTCTTGAGCCAAGTCATTATCAACCAAAATTCGACCGCAATGTTCGCTTATGATGATTTTCTTTCTGGCTCTAATGTCTAATTCTCTTTGAGGTGGAACCATAAAAAATGATCCCATTGTAGCTCCATCAATCACGGGAACTACACCTAGGCCATTTTTAGCGTTATTTCTAATTCTCTTGTAAGCATTGAGCAATCTATCTTCGATGATTTCTCCAAATTTCTCCGAAAGCTTAATCAACTCTTTTTCTTGCTTTTCGTTTCTTGACAAAATACCATCAAGCTCACTTTTCTTTAGATCCAAATCTTCTTTACGCTCAGTAAATTTAGCTTGGGCCATTTCGTGAAGCTCTCTCTTGTTATCAATTTTCGCCTTGTATTCGTTGATTCTTTTGTTTGCTAATTCAATCTCTAGCGTTTGGAATTCCATTTCCTTAGAAAGAGCTTCGAATTCTCGGCTGTTTTTTACTTCAGCTTCTTGAGCTTTATATTTTTTAATTTGGCTTTCAGCTTCCTGAATTGCCAATTTCTTTCTACTTATTTCGCCTTCTAAATTGGTGATGTCTTCTTTAATTGAAGCCATGCGGACTTCAATGTCATTCAATTCATCTTCAAGGTTTTGAACCTCTTTAGGAAGCTCTCCACGAGTAGCTCTAATTTGGTCAATCTTTGAATCAATTAGTTGCACATCGTACAACGAACGTAGTTTTTCTTCAACTGAAACCGAACCGGATTTCTTAGCCATATTCTTAGTTAATAGTAAATTACAGGATTTGTGTACACCTCCGTCAAACGGACGGCAAATTTAGGAAAATTTCTCTTCAAAAAATCACCTATTAATTCCATTGTAAACTGCTCACTTTCGTAATGCCCAATGTCGGCAATAACAATTTGATTTTCGGCATCAAAAAATTCATGATATTTAAAATCTCCAGTGATAAAAATATCTGCTTTTTGGCCTATGGCAGCTCCTAGCAAAAAACTCCCAGAACCTCCGCACCAAGCCACTTTACGGATTTTTCGATTCACGTTTTTTGTGTGGCGAATCACCTTTAAATCAAATGATTTTTTGATCAAATCCAGGAAGGAATTAAGGTCTAATTCTTCTCTTAAATCGCCAATCATTCCAGAGCCAATTTGTGGGTTTGTATTCTCAATTTGGTATAATTCGTACGCAACCTCTTCGTAAGGATGCGCGAATGTCAGCGCTTTAATCACTTTGTTTTTGAGTAAAACATTTAGAATAACTTCAATTTTTATTTCTTGCTCATGGTGTTGTTCTCCTAATTTGCCTACATGGGGTTGAGCACCATCCAAGGCGCGAAAAGTTCCTTCACCTATTGTATTAAACGAACACTGGTCGTATTTACCTATATGCCCAGCCCCTGCGTCAAACATGGCTGATTTTATTTTTTCCGCATGGTCAATCGGACAATAGGTGACGAGCTTAAGTAATTGGCCGCTTTTTGGCGATAAAATTTCTGGGTTGTGAATATCCATTTTTTCTCCGATAATTTTGTTAACGCCCAGGTGCACATTATCCAAATTGGTATGTGTGGCATATAAAGCAATATCGTTGCGAATGGCCTTAATTACTGTGCGTTCAACATAAGTATTGCCAACAAGTTTTTTTAATCCCTTAAAAATAATGGGGTGATGCGCAACAATGAGATTGGCGCCCATTTGAATAGCCTCTTCAACCACATCTTCGGTGATGTCTATGCTTATGATCGCTTTTTTGGCTACCCAATTTGGGTCCCCACAAATTAACCCAGCGTTGTCATAGGGCTCTTGCAAGCTCAACGGCGCCCAATTTTCTAATGTAGCGGTGATTTCTCCTATAGTTATCATAAATTTACTTTAATCATCAAAGGTATAATCAGAAGGTTCTTCCTGACTGGATTATCGATGTAAATTTGCCGCCTCAATGAAATTACTCAGATTTTTATTACTTCCTATTACATTGGTGTACGTGGGAATCACGATGCTACGCAATTTATTCTATGATGTGGGCATCTTTGGTTCTTCCCGGTATCAGTTGGCCGTAATTGGTATTGGAAACTTATCTCTGGGTGGCACAGGAAAAAGTCCACATGTAGAATATCTGCTTCGGTTTCTGGCTGATAAATTCCAAACCGCTACGCTTAGCCGTGGATATGGAAGAAAAACCTCTGGCTACCTTGAAGTGGGAGCAAACTCTACCTTTATTGAAGTAGGTGATGAACCGCGGATGTTAAAAAATAAGTTCCCTAATGCGTCCGTGGTGGTTGATGCCAATAGAAGAAGAGGAATTAAAAAAATAATGGAAAAGCATCAAGAGACCCAAGTCATTTTATTGGACGATGCGTTTCAACACAGGGCGGTACAACCTGGGATGAACATTTTATTGACGGACTACAGCAAATTGTACATTGACGATTTGGTAGTGCCCACTGGTAGTCTTCGCGAAATTGCAAGGGGAGCTTTAAGAGCGGATATGATTATTGTTACCAAGTGCCCCTCTATTTTTTCACCTGTGGATGCTCGTGGAATTCGAAAGCGCCTAAAAGTACGGCCCTACCAGTCGGTTTACTTCTCATATTTCAAATATGGAAAACTGAAGACTGTTTACGCGAAAAAAGATAAGGAAAAGAAAAAAGAAATTCCTGAGTTTAAAAAATCCACCAATGTGCTTTTGTTTACAGGAATTGCTAAGTCGGCTAATTTAGTGTACCATTTAAAAGACCAAGTGAACCAGGTGCAGCATATAAGATTTGGAGACCATCACACCTTCCAAATCAATGATATTCAGAGAATTATTAAGGAATTTGAAGCATTGAAAGGCGGAGATAAATTCATTTTAACTACTGAAAAAGATGCTATGCGTCTTCAGATGCCTGGTATCGTAGAATTATTGGGAAATCTGCCGATCTATTACATACCAATCCAGGTAGAATTTCACGGTAAAGACAAAGTAGAATTTGAAGAACAAATCATGAATTATGTTAAAAGATATTCTAAAGCCGACTGAGTTTTTAAAAGACAGGATTTCGGCTCGTCCAGAAATTGGGATCATATTAGGGTCTGGCCTTGGCGGGTTGGTAAAAAAAATAGAGATCACTCACTCTTTTGATTATAGCGAAATCCCCAATTTTCCATTGAGCACTGTGGAAGGTCACGCTGGGAAATTACTTTTTGGAAAATTAGGTAGAAAAAATGTGGTTGCTATGCAAGGTCGATTTCATTTTTATGAAGGTTATACCATGCATCAAGTTGTACTCCCTGTTAGGGTAATGAAGTTGCTGGGCATAAAAAGTTTACTGCTTTCAAATGCTTCGGGAGGTGTAAATCCTTCATTTGAAATTGGTGATATTATGATTCAAGATGATCATATTAATCTATTTCCGAGCAACCCACTCATGGGGCCTAATATTGATGAACTTGGACCTCGGTTTCCTGATATGTCGGAACCATACTCTCGAAAAATGATTGCCCTGGCCGAGAAAATCGCATCAAAACATGCCATAAAGGTTCAAAAAGGAGTTTATGCAGGAGTAAGCGGCCCCGCACTCGAAACCCCTGCTGAATACAAATACGTGAGGGCTATAGGTGCTGATGCAGTAGGAATGAGTACGGTGCCAGAAGTGATAGCTGCTCGTCACATGGGCATTCCGTGTTTTGCATTGTCGGTGATTACCGACTTAGGTGTACCAGGAAAAATCATTGAAATTACGCATGAATTGGTACAAGAAGTAGCAGGTAAAACGGAGCCTAAAATGAGCCTCTTGATTGAAGAATTAGTAAAGGTATTATAGGCTGAATTGACTTGTAAATATGGCTACTTTTGCCAACCTTACAAAATAATTAATGGGTTACAATACAGAAAAATATGAAGCAGTAATTGGGCTTGAAGTACATGCGCAATTGCTTACCAAAAGTAAAGCCTACTCCAGCGACATAAATGAATATGGCGAGCTACCCAATACCAATGTGAGTCCTATTACTTTGGCGCATCCAGGTACCCTTCCTAGGTTTAATGAGCAGCTGTTAAATCATGCCATTCTATTAGGTCTAGCTTGCAAATCAAAGATTCGAGAGGTGAATGAATTTGCGAGGAAGAATTACTTCTACGCGGATATGCCAAAGGGGTATCAAATAACCCAAGACACCACTCCCATTTGCACAGGCGGCGGAATTGACATCAAAGATGCGGATGGAAATCCAAAAACCATTGGTTTAACCCGAATTCACATGGAGGAGGATTCAGGAAAATCAATTCACGATCAAGACCCTTTTAATACCCTCATCGACCTCAATCGGGCGGGAATTCCTTTATTGGAAATTGTGTCCGAACCCGAAATTCGTTCTGGTGAAGAAGCCTACAATTATGTAACTGAAGTCAGAAAAATTGTGCGCTATTTGGACATCTGTGATGGCAACATGGAAGAGGGGAGTTTGAGATGTGATGCCAATATTTCGGTGAGGTTGCGAGGTGCACCAGAATTTGGAACCAAAGTGGAAGTCAAGAATATGAATTCCATTAGAAACGTTCAGCGCGCTATTGAATTTGAAATCAACCGACAAATTGCCGCCATTGAAGCCGGCGAAGAAATATTCCATGAAACACGATCCTTTGATGCCCTTGCGGGAACTACTTTTAGCATGAGAAGTAAGGAAATGGCAAATGATTATCGTTATTTTCCTGAGCCAGATTTACTACCTGTGGTCGTTCATCAAAAACACATAGAATTTGTACGTGCCGGCATGCCCAAATTACCGGCTGAATTATTCGCTGAATTCACCACTAAATTAGGGCTTTCTGAATATGATGCACGTATATTAACAGACTCAAAGCCCATCGCGCTTTACTTTGAAGAAATGCTTAAACACACCAACAATGCTAAAGCTGCAGCCAATTGGCTCATGGGTGAGGTGAAAGGCTATTTGAACGAAAGAGGGCTTCATATTAGTGATTTTCCGGTTAGCTCGGCTACCATGGGAGCATTAATCAAACTTGTTGATGATGGTTTGGTTAGTAATACCGTAGCTAGTCAAAAGGTGTACCCTTTGTTATTGGAGAACCCTAAATTAACGCCACTCGAAATTGCTCAAAAAAACAATTGGATTCAGGAGAGTGATAGTGATGCACTTGGTGAGTTTGTCAATCAAGCACTTGCCAAATTTCCTGAGAAAGTACAGGAGTATAAAAATGGAAAAACAGGTCTAATAGGCTTGTTTATGGGCGAGGTAATGAAGTTGTCAAAAGGTAAGGCCGACCCAAAAGTGGCCAGTCAGTTAATAAAAGAAAAATTAGAATCATGAAGAATTTTGTTTGGTTAGTATTATCATTAATTATCCTCTTTTCGGGATGTAGTGAAAAGAGTGTAACGAGTCCGACAGGTACAATTGTTAAAGGTAAATTAGAGGGAATTACAGGAAATGAAATTGTACTTCTTCAGGAATTACAAGCGAGAAGTATTGTAACTGTTGACACAATTTTGACCGACCAAAAGGGGAATTTCATTATCGGGCCTAATGTGCCTAATTATGGTTTCTATCGCTTGTTTATCGATAACAAGAACTTTATCAACGTCATTCTTTCTCCAAATGACACCTTGAATGTTTATGCCCAGGTTTCGGATTTGGAAGGAACATATTCAGTAGAAGGTTCCAAAGAAACAGTCTTGCTCAAATCGTTTAACGATATAATGAACGCGTATGTAGACAAAATGGATTCTCTTAATCAGTTAATGCAAACAGCCCAGGCACAGCAAGATGTGCAAGCTTATCAAATAGCCTATTCGGCCCAAATGCAGCTCAATGGAACTACCGGCGACCGAGTAAGGGCTTTTGTAAAAGAGAATACATCTATGTTGGCTAGCCTGTCGGCGGTTCAGAAATTAGACCCAGAAGGTGATTTTGAATTGTTGGTGGCGGTAGCTGAAGGGTTGAAACCTAAAATGGGCGAACAGCAACTTTATGCTGATTATGTGGCCCGTATTGAACAATTGAAAAAGCTAATGCCAGGTTCAATTTTACAGGACATAACACTTGAGGACCCAAAGGGGAACAGAGGAACTCTTTTTGCCTCAATGGGCAAAATTACCCTTATCGATTTTTGGGCTTCATGGTGTAAGCCTTGTCGTGCCGAAAATCCAAATATTGTTTTGGCTCACAATAAATACCGCGACAAAGGATTTCAAGTTGTTGGCGTTTCGTTAGACAAAGAAGCGGAAGCATGGAGAGCTGCAATCGAAGCGGATAAATTAAACTGGCCTCACTTGAGCGATCTTAAAGCATGGCAATCTGCGGTATGTGTGGAATACAATATTTCATCTATTCCAGCTAACTTTTTGGTAGCTGCAGATGGAACTATTTTAGCAAAGAATTTAAGGGGCGAAGCGCTTCAGGTTAAATTGGAAGAGCTATTGGGAGGGTCCTAAAAATGACTTTATAGGAAATTATTAAGGCTTGTTATTGATTTAGCAAGCCTTTTTTATTTCGATGCTGTGCTTTGGTACCCGTATTCTTTCGCTAATTGACAATCAAAATGGTGCAATAACGCAGTATTCATCAATTGAACAGGTTGCGTATGGATTCCTTAAATTCGCCCAAATGAAAACAATATTTTCCGCCTTTATTATTCTGTTATGGATAGCAACCCCTTTGTTATCACAAACCCAATGGACGGCTTCAGAAAATGAACGCAGTGATACCATTGATATTCTAGCGTATAAAATCGAATTGGATTTATCCGATAATTCCAATTCGATTAAGGGAATCTGTGAAATTACCTTCCAACCTAAAATAAAAGGTGTAGACAGATTGAACTTGGATTTACTGGAGTTGCAAATTGACGCAGTAACAGATACTGCTGGTACCACACTCCCTTACCAATATAATGATTCGGTACTTTCGATAGAGATAGACACAAATATGGGAACCAAAAAAGTAAAAGTTGAATATCACGGCGTGCCTTTTCATGAGGGGTGGGGCGGTTGGCACAACCAATCTGGATATACTTTCAATTTGGGTGTTGGGTTCAAGTCCATTCCCCACAATTTGGGCAAAACATGGCACCCTTGTTTCGATAATTTTGTAGAACGTGCCAAGTATACGGTTGCCATTAAAACTTCGGGAGGTCGAATTGGTGTAGGAAGTGGAATTCTTCAAAAAACGGACACGCTCGGCGGGGATACCACAGTGAATCATTGGATGCTCTCACAGACCATCCCTACTTATTTGTATGGAATATCCATTACAAATTATAAAGAGCTGAAGAGCTCGGTGCAAGGGTTAAATGGAATGGTTCCTATCTCGCTATTCGCAAGGGCAAGTGATACCAACGCAATGAAAGCATTGACGCGAAATTTGGATACCATTTTCCATATTTTCGAGAATAGATTCGGCCCATATTTATGGGATAAAATAGGTTATCAAGTAACGCCTATTGGAGCAATGGAACATGCTACAAATATTTCAATTCCTTTGGGTATTCCAGAATCAACCGTTGCACACGAATTAGCACATCATTGGTGGGGAAATTTGGTGACCTGTGAAACGGACCGAGACATGTGGATTAATGAGGGTATGGCCGTCTTCTGCGCTTATGTTTATCACGAGGATTTATATGGAAGGGCTAATTATCTTCAAGAATCGCGAAGCGATCACTATGATGTTGTAAAAAATGCGCACTTGGTTGATGGAGATTATTTCCCTCTTTCTGGTGTTCCCAGGGTGCATACTTACAGCAGCTACCATGTGTATAAACGTGGGGGATTAATAGCCAACAATTTGAGAACTTATTTAGGTGACCAAGATTTTTTCAATGGAATGAAAGCTGTTTTGGATTCATTTAAATTTAACTCAGCCAACAGTTATGATATTAAAAGAGTTCTAGAAAAATCTACGGGGAAAGACCTTACGTCGTTTTTTGATCGATGGATATTTGAACCGGGTTTTCCTGATTTTGTGGTTGAAGATGTGCTATTGGAGCCTCGCTCTGGCTTAAATAAGTTGAGTTTTACTTTGCGGCAGTTGATGGGTGGAAGTAACGCGTTGTACTCAGAGGTTCCTTTAGAAGTAACCTTAATGGACGAATATTGGAACACCGAAGTTCAAAACATCGTGATGAATGGGAGCACAAAATCATTTGAGCTTATGAGTCCTTACGCGCCCACAAAAGTGTTTTTAAATTCTGACCGAAAATTGAATTATGCCATGACCTTTGATGAAGATATCCTTACAAGCCCAAGAGTGGTTTCAACTCAATACACCGATTTTACCGTGCGCTGCACACAACTCGCTGACTCAGCTTTTGTACGGACAGAGGCGCATTGGGCTGGAGCCTACATTAACCCCAAAAATGCGGCTGTATTAAAAGCACGTATTCAACACAACCGACACTGGCGGGTAGATGGGTTGGCAAAAGGATCTGATAAATTTACAGGTCAGATAATTTTTAATGCGAAAAAAGCAAGCTATGATTACGGATTGGTAAAATCTGCTGAAGATAGTGTAGTCTTACTTTATCGAAAAAACTCAGCAGCCGAATGGGAAATTCATTCAAATTATGAATTAATTGTTGCCCTACCGGGTGACAGCATAGGCATTATAAAAATTAATGATCTCCAATTTGGCGAATTTGCTCTCGCTGAGAGGGATACATCAATAAAACTGCTTCCAGATGCTGTTCCCAAAGAAGAGCGAATTACCTTATCCAAGGTTTTTGTCTATCCAAACCCTACCAGCAATATGCTAAATTTTGATTTCACAGGATCTCAAACTTTTGATGAAGTGGTCCTATTGAATTACCGAGGGATGGAAGTTAGGAATGAGCCAATTACAAAAGCCTTGCTCTTGCAAATGGATGTAAAAGAAATAAAAGACGGTGTTTATTTTTATTTATTAAAAAACCAGAATGAGATTAAGGCATACGGAAGATTCGTTAAAGTTTCTCAGTAGAATTGTATTTACAGCCCTGTTGTTTGGGGCATTTCCAATATTGGGAAAAACCCAAGATCACTATCCACGCGATAGGGGATTTGATGTTACGAAGTACACCTTTCAATTAGAAGTAACGGATACTAACGATTCGATTTTTGGCGAAGCGAACATCGCTGTTGAGCTGGATGCTCATGTGTCATCCATTTTTTTTGATTTGACTAATGTAGATGACCAGGGCAGGGGAATGTTAGCATATCACGTTTCTTCCAAGCGAGTAAGGCTGAAATATGTACATGAAAAAAACCTAATCACTGTAAAATATCCAGAGGCACAAACGATCAAAACCAAAGACACAATTACGATAAGGTACAAGGGAATACCGTCGGATGGCTTAATTATTTCAAAAAATAAACATGGTGACCGAACTTTTTTTGGGGATAATTGGCCAAATCGAGCGCACCATTGGATTCCAGTAGTGGATCATCCAAGTGAAAAGGCATTTATAGAATTCTCTGTCTTTCACCCACCTCATTATCAAGTGGTTTCCAATGGTGTATTACAAAGTGTAATAGATATTTCGAAGAGTAGACGGCAAACTACTTGGGCTTCCTCTAGAGAGCTTCCCTCAAAAGTGGCAGTGGTTGGTGTTGCCAGATTTGCCGTTGATTATGTGAGGCAGGTCAATGGGCACATGGTAAGTTCATGGGTGTATCCCCAAGATGCCGAAAATGGGTTTTATGATTATGCTTTATGCGCTGATATTCTAAATTATTTTGAAAACAAAATAGCGCCCTATCCCTTTGAAAAGCTGGCCAACGTACAATCGAAAACGAGGTATGGCGGGATGGAGAACGCCGGCTGTATATTTTATAATGAAGGCTCTGTTAATGGAAAAAGATCCAGCGAGGAACTTTTCGCTCATGAAATTGCACATCAGTGGTTCGGGAATTCCGCAAGCGAGGCAGATTGGCATCACGTGTGGTTGAGTGAGGGCTTTGCAACTTACCTCACGGAGGTTTATAAGCAAGAAGTAAAAGGTGAAGAATCCTTTAAATCGGGAATGGAGGACGCACGCAAAAGAGTGTTGAGGTATTATTCGAAGTTTCCTGATGGATCTACTATCGACACCAGCATAACAGAACTTACTGGGCTGCTTTCACCTATGACCTATCAGAGAGCAGCGTGGGTTTTACACATGTTGAGAACAAGGGTAGGAGACGCTGTATTTTGGAAGGCTGTTAAGGCCTATTATTCTGATTTTCAGTTTAGAAACGCGTATAGCAATGACTTAAAAGAAATATTTGAAAGGGCCTCTGATATGGATTTGACTGAGTTTTTTGAAAAGTGGCTTTACCAACCGGGTATGATTAAGGCTGATATCAAATGGACGTTTGATGAGGAGGATAAAACGTTGATGGTTGAGGTGTTGCAGCCAAAAAATGCTTGGTTCCCGTGGAGTGCGGCCATCACTATTTTTGATCAAAACGGAATGAGTTACAATTCTGGAATATTACACTCCGATGAAAGACGTTTTGTAACTTCTATTTCGATGGAGAGTCCACCAAAAAAAGTAGTATTCGATGCCGAAAATAACCTCCTAAAATGGTAATATTGGGAATTGAATTCCCAATACGGGAAAAATATTTACAATTGGATTATTTTGAATTGGCAAAATATGGTTGGTATACAGCTAGTTAGGCCAATGGTTTTTATGTTTATTACTTTGGTATGACATTAGCAAAATGATGTTCAATGAATCGCTCGATTCATTATAGTTTAGTTTAAGGTTGGTTGATTGATGCAAGGAGGGTTTTTTTTAAGACCCTTTTTGCATTTTGGCAATAGGCAAAAAAAATAGCCACTCGAAAGTGGCTATTTTTATTTCAAATAGAAAAGCATATTACTCTTCTACAACTTCGAATTTTACAGTAGTTTCAATATCCTTGTGGAAACGAACTTTAGCTTCATAGGCGCCAACTTGTTTGATAGGCTCATCAATAATGTTGATTTTCTTACGATCTACATCAAATCCGAGTTCCTTCATGGCATCCGCCAATTGAAGGCTGGTTACAGATCCGAAGATCTTACCATTTTCACCAACTTTTGCACCTACCTTAATGGTAGTTTTAGCTAACTTGTCAGAAGCAGCTTCGGCCTCTTTTCTCACTTTTTCAATTTTGTGAGCTCGTTGTCTTAGGTTTTCCTCGCGAACTTTTTTCGCTGAAGCTGTAGCAAGCACAGCCACTCCTTGAGGAATCAGAAAGTTTCTTCCGTAACCATCTTTTACAGCTACCAAATCATCAATTTCACCTAAACTATCTATGTTTTTCTTTAAAATGATATCCATTTTTCAATCCTCCACTTTAAATTATTTCATCAAATCTGCCTTGTAAGGCATGATGGCTAAATGACGTGCTCTTTTAACCGCTACTGAAACTTTTCTCTGATATTTTAGAGATGTTCCTGTAAGTCTTCTTGGAAGTAGTTTACCTTGTTCGTTCACGAACTTGATAAGAAAATCTGGATCTTTATAATCGATGTACTTAATTCTAGATTTTCTAAAACGACAATACTTGTCTTTTTTAATTTCGATATTTACCGGGGTAAGATATCTGATGTCACCTTGATCTGCCATGGCTCTAAATTTTTTCTGGGATTAATTATTCAGCTGCGTCGGCAACTTTTTCTTTACCTTTTTTTGTTCTTCTGCTTTCAGCAAAAGCAACAGCGTGCTTGTCCATTCTAACGGTTAGAAATCTCATGATGCGCTCATCGCGTTTCATTTCAATTTCTAATCGGTTAATGTGCTCACCTTCCATTTCGTACTCCAAAAGAGTATAAAATCCAGTAGATTTTTTTTGAATAGGATAGGCTAGCTTGCGCAATCCCCAATCTTCGGTATGCTTCATCTTAGCACCGAATCCTTTTAAAAGGTCTTCAACCTTTTTTACTGCTTCCTTTACCTGATTATCAGATAAAACGGGAGTTAGAATGAAAACAGTTTCGTATCGAGTTACCATTTGTTATTAATAATTTGATTTATAGAATACTATATTCCCCAAAAATGGGTCGGCAAAAGTACTATTATTTCTGAGAAAATATAAAATTAATCTGGGAGATTTAAATTGAATAGGCTGCCTAAATCTATTTTTAACGCCTTTGCAATGATTGCCAACTTGATTAGACTGACACTGACTTTCCCATGTTCTATCTTATACAGGTACTGACGGTCACTTATAATTCTAAATGCTAATTCGCTCTGAGTTAACCGCAGTTGTTCCCGTCTATATTTAATTTTTTGGCCAATTAAAATTGGAAGCTCATTTTTAATCTTATCAATATCTTCTTTTGACAGTTCGGACATAAATCAAAAGTCCAAGCAAATTAAAAAACGCTTGTAATCATAAAATACTGCATTTGATTATTTTCTTAAGATTCTTGCATACAGTACTTTGTAATTATATTTTGTATTAAT
Source organism: Flavobacteriales bacterium (assembly GCA_020435995.1). Classification (GTDB taxonomy): domain Bacteria; phylum Bacteroidota; class Bacteroidia; order Flavobacteriales_G; family Salibacteraceae; genus JAGQYO01. Next base: position 91,420 of record JAGQYO010000008.1, read on the forward strand.
TTTAACTCAATTATTAAACTTTCGATTATGAATGATTATCGAAACTCCCAGGGACTGAGAATTCTTATTACGGCAATTTTTGTTGCCTATGGTTCAATTGGTTTTAGCCAACTTTTTGAGCTCAATAAAAGCACCGAAGTGCTTTTTGGTACACCGGTTACAGTGACTCATTTTTCAGCAGTGGAAGACGGGAATGGAAATTTATATCATCTTGGAACTACATTTAATAGCCAAGAAAAATTTAATCTTTTACTAACTAAGTTTAACGAGAACAACAACATAGAATGGGAAATTGAACTTGACAATGCTAGTCGAAATGATTATGGGGTCAGCATTTGTTTGTCGCCTATGAATGACATTATTATATCGGGAGCAACAGTCGACACTCTAACTGACACCTCTTCCATCATTTTGGCTTCGATTGACATAAATGGAAATGTTAATTGGCAAAACGTTTATAATCCCCTTAGTTCATTACATAGTTATCCTACCAAAGTAATTTGCGATAATAAAAATTATTTTTTTTGACTAGCACAGGCCATTTTCAAGGTTCAAATCTTGATGTAATAGCTTCAAGATTTTCTATAACGGGGGGCTTAGAATGGGAATTGAACCATGATGAATCAGGAAATATTGACCAAAGCATCGATTTTCAGTTTGCAGGGAATGGGAATCTGAATGTAATAGGACTTGCTCAAGATGTCAACGAAGATTACGGTTTGTTGACTTTAGAATATTCAATCTACGGCAATTTAATAAATTCTATTTATAATTCTTTTAGCACATCCATGGATCAACCATTGGGTATTCGGGTTGATGGAAACGACAAGTATATTTATGGGAATAAAATAAACAACAACGCCAATTCAGATTTTTGTTTGGGAAAATTGGACCAATACAATAACTTAAACTGGACGACGACATTTGACTTTGCTGATGATGATGATTTTGTGAATGACATTCAAATTGACAACCTTGGCAATGTTTGGATGTTGGGCTATGGAAATAACGGAGAGGGAGGAAAAGATATGTTAATACTAAAAGTGGACTCAGCTGGCAATCAGTTGGACACAATAGAATTTGGTATGGTGAGTAGGGATGATGAAATTGAAGGGCAGAAATTATTTATTGATGAAGATCATTTTTTTACTGCGGGAACATTATTAGACGCTACAAGCGGAAAAAAGGGATTTTTTGTATTCTCTTATGATGAGTACATGAAAATTGAGTGGACAACATTTTGGAATGAGCCTAACAGTACTCCAAAAGGAGTGGCTAATATTTTTTTGGACGAAAACAACCAAAGTATTGTACTTTATGGATTTGTTGAAAACTTGAGCAATAACAGCTACCTTCAAATTGAATGGCAATGGATAAAGAGACCAATTGACAAAAAAATACTGGGATCGGGGCTTACAGAATATGTAGAAGGGGAGTTGATTGTAGAAGTTAATCCTGAATATGTGAAAACTGATTTTGCGAATAACAAAGAACTCACATTTGGTAACCTTTATGACGCACTCGACAGCTCATTTGTTGATTCAATTGATTCAAAAATTGGTTCTTTTGTTTCTTTAATCGACATTCGAGTAGTTAAAATAAATCCAGAGTTTACAACTATAGACACGCTAAGCTTGGCACGCACGGGCAATTGGATTCCAATGCCACCTTTGTATAACCAATTTGTATTTGTATTTTATTCTGCTATCGATGAAATTGAAATATCGGGTTTTCTTAATGAACTAGAAGAAATTAATTATAGCGAAATAAATGTTTTTCCAACCTATATGAGTACGCCCAACGATTCTGAATTAGTGGACGACCAACAAGCTTCTCTTGTACCTAGTTCTACCGACCCCGGAAGTCACATAGGAATGGATGGAGCTTGGGATATAAATACCGGAGCCGACTCCATTAAAATTGGCATTTTTGATTCGGGCGTTCAGTGGTTGCACCATGATTTGACGCCTGGAAGAAAAGAAGATCCTGATTTTTCTAAGTGTTTAGGCTTTGATTTTGAAACTTCACCTCCAGAAAGCTTTATTAGGAAGAGTTTAGATTTTAAATTCGATGCCGGAGACCATGGGACGAATGTAGCCGGAATTGCTGGGGCCACCAGCAACAATCTTTTTGGCATAGCAGGAGTAGCGGGCGGCAATTGGGCCAACTCAAGCTATGGATGTCCGTTATACGTAGCCAGACTTTCCAAGGTAACCAGTACTGGCCCAAGAATATTGCCGATTTCAAATCATGTAACCGCACTTTATAAATTTGGAGTACAAAGCAATACTGGTATAGGAGAAGGTGTTCATGTGATGAATCATTCTTATGGTTTGCTTCGAAATTTTCCTTGGCCATTTGATTTTGGGCATAACGATACTTCCGTAACCTCTTTTGCCAAAGCCTTTCAGTTTGCCGCAAGAAATGGGGTCGTCCAAGTGGCCGCAAGAGGAAATGAGGCTAATGCAGTGTCTTCTTTTCCCGCATGTTATGACGATAGTTGGGTAATAAATGTAGGCGGATACACCCGCAATAGGGATGTACACCCTCAAAGCTCTTTTGATAAAGGTGTGGACATCATTGGCCCCATGCATGAAGATCAAATTTGTACGATACATCCTTATAACCCTACTCAAATCAATTATTCTTTTAATGGCACTTCGGCTGCAGCTCCCCACGTGAGTGGCGTAGCCGCATTGGTGTTGAGTGAGTTTAACGACAAAAGTCCACTGTACGAAAACCTAAGTGGAGAAGACGTAGAATATCTATTACAGAAATACACCTATAATTCAAATTGCTCTAGCTATCCTGACCCAAAATGTGGGTGGGGAGCGCTCAATGCCGCTGCCATACTGGAGCACATAGAATACCCTTATTATCGGATAGATCATTTCCCCAAAGGTGGCGAAGGAAAAAGTTTTATTTCTTCCACATCTGCTGGAGTTGTTTCTGTTAAATTGGTGGAGGCTTGGAATGGTATTCCCAAAGGGACATATACTGCTACTGCAAGAGATATCTTGGTTCAAGTTTCACATTCTATTCGCTCGGCAGATCAATTGCTAGGATATTGGCTACGTCCAAATTTTTGTACTGGGCTCCAATTAGCTCCCGCATCTGGTACCATTATCCTACCTGCTATTCAGGGTGGCCAGTTGGTAAGTTGTAATACAACTGTGGCGGTTATCAAAACTAGAATTTATGAAATTAGCTATGGTGGAAACACCTATCCATATCCTGGTACTTGGAATCAATTAGACTATAGCTACGGTGTTCATTTATATGATTCAAATGCAACTAATGGTGATTTTCATACTGAAGTTATTGAATTAAAAAACAATCATTCCCTCAGGGTTTACCCCAACCCTACCCGCGATAAAATAAATATTTCGTTTAGCTTGGAGCAACCCGAGAGCATAGGGTTCCGTCTTATTGATGCCAGAGGCGTAGAATATTGGCAAAAACAAAGCAGTGATTTAATGGAAAATCGATATAAGTATGAAATAGATATGTCCAACTTACCAGTAGGTGTTTACACCCTTATAATGTCTTCTACAAGTTTCTATACCTCTCGAAAAATTGTAAAACAATAAAATTAATGGGTTCGATACGTACCATTTTATGCGGTATATTGATGTTGTGCTTTTGGAATGGAAAAACCCAAAACGTGGCCTTGAAGTGGGCCCTCCATCTAAAATGTGATAGTGGAGATGTGTTTTCGTCTGCTATTACCATAGATGAAGATAACAACACTTATTTTGAAGTAGCATTTAGGGATGATTCCCTCATAATTGACTCACACTCTTACATTTCACCTCATCGTAATGGTCAGATTGTAACTAAGTATAACAGCGATGGAAAACGCGTTTGGGTTAAGGAAGAAAACGAAATATCATATCGCGCCTCATTAGGTATAAGGACATTATTAGCGCATGGAGAAAATTTGCTAATACCATTTGTGTTTTATGACACCACCTGCTGGGGAGGTGATACCATCATCCCAAGAGGGTATAGAGATGGATTTGTTGACTATGTTGACAAAAATGGCAAGACTTTGTGGAGTTTGCAGTTAGAGGGTTATATGAATTTATGGGATGTCAGGAGTTTCTCAAATGGTGATTTTATAATTATGGGTGAATTTTTAGATTCTTTGCGCGTTTTTGACAAATCAGTATATGGCACATGCAAGGCGAAAGGAGAGTGGGATTACTTTTTTTTAAGAATTGACCCAAAAGGAAATAAAATATGGCAAAAAGTAATTTCGAAATGCGGAAATGTGTACTTACCCGAAATGATAATTGATAAAGAGGACAACATCTATTTTGCAGCATACTATTCAGGTAAAGTAGAATTTGAAGATCGGAACATTGAAAATCCTACAGCGAGCAACCGGTATTTAAACTTTTTGGCCAAATTCGATGAGCATGGCAAAATAAATTGGGTAACCTCCTTTGGTAATTCAAATGGAAATAATTCTGTGCAAAGTCTTGAAGTAAGTTCAAATAATGAAATTAGACTGTTGAACTTAAACAAAGGCAATCCATATAATTTATCGGGCCAATGGATAAGTAATGGAAGCTCCATCCTTGGTTTTGATGAAAATGGGAAGTTTAGGGGTGAAATTGTAAGCTTGGGTATTGCCAGTTGTCTTGCTATAAATAAATATGACGAGTTAATAGTTGACCAAACATTATCTGCTTCTCCTCAAAATTATCTATTCTCTAAATACCGCGCAAATTCAGAAAATGTATTTATTGAAAAAGCCAAAAGCAATTACTTTGGGACAACCCATCAGGTTAAAGTGAACCGCCAAAATTTTATTGCACTAGAAGGGACTTTTACGGGTCCTCTAGAATTAAATAGCGAGTACAAATTCAACAACACAGGTTTGGGTTCGAATGCATTTATTGCGCTTTATGAAGATTTGACAGCTACTAACATCATAAGCACGGCAGATGAAAAAAATCCAGTTAGTGTTTACCCCAACCCTACCCGCGATAAAATAAATATTTCGTTTAGCTTGGAGCAACCCGAGAGCATAGGGTTTCGTCTGATTGATGCCAGAGGTGTAGAATACTGGCAAAAACAAAACGTAGAATTAATGGAAAGCCGTTATAAATATGAAATCGACATTTCGCATTTACCAATAGGTGTTTACACCCTTATAATGTCTTCCATGAGTTTTAACACTACTCGAAAAATTGTAAAACAATAAAATTAATGGGTTCGATACGTACCATTTTAT
>JAGQYO010000090.1 GCA_020435995.1 Flavobacteriales bacterium
GCGGACGTCCTCGTCCGTGCTATTTAAATAAACCAACTCTCAGTAAATCTAATATCTAAACCTGGCCTGGCATGAACGAGTTTTCTATCCACGTTGCTCCATCCTACCATCCGCATGTTTGGCAAAACGACCTTTGTTTCGTTCATGCACTTGTCCGCGGCTTGGCCACGGCCAGCCACCAAATTCGGTCTTTTGGTAATCCGCAAACGTTTGGGCAATCTCGTCGCGTGTATTCATTACAAACGGGCCATGTTGCACCACAGGCTCGTTGATGGGTCTTCCTTGAAGCACCAAGATTCTACATTCTGTTGCGTCGGCTTGTAATTTTAGGTTGGCATCAGAAACTACGTCCACACCATGATAATCGGGTATGGTTTCTCCATTTATTTTCAAACCTTTACCTACATAGAAATATAATGAGCGGTTGAGGCCCGATGCAGCTGCTGGTAGTTCCCATTGCGCGCCAGCCTCCATTTTTATATTCCAAACTGCTACGTGGTTGTTGGCATCGTGTGCCCATGAATTAGGCGGTGGAGCGGGAGGAACGAATGTTCCAATTTTTCCAGCAAAAACCTCAATAGAAGTAAGCTTCCCTTGTTGGTCTCTAAAATTCATAACAGGAATATCCTCTCCCCACAACATACCAAAATGCGGTTTTACCATCTTGTCCTTTTTGGGAAGGTTCAACCAAATTTGGAACAATTCCATGTGGTTCTCTTTGTCTTGGTTAATCAAAGGAAACATCTCAGAATGTTGAATTCCCACACCTGCAGTCATCCATTGCACATCACCTTCGCCGTAGCGTCCAGCTGCACCCATGCTATCGGCGTGGTCTACCATACCTTTTCTCACTACGGTAATGGTTTCGAACCCACGATGAGGATGACCTGGAAAACCCGGTACTTTCTCACCATGATACATTCTCCAGCCATCTTTAAGCAAAAAGTCTTGACCTATTTGACGGCCTTGAAGCAATTTGGGATCCGGACCCATATATTCGTTTCCCTTCGGGAATTTATCGTCGTGATGTACGCAAAAAAGAAAGGGATCCTTGGTTTCCCATTGAAATCCTAAGGCACGGATTTGTTTTATAGGTGCAACATCATTTTCCATATCCTCTTTTGATTTTGAAACATTTGAAATTCCAGAAAACGGGAGCGCCACCAAAGCTGAAAGCCCTAGTCCTAACCTAGAAATAAAATTTCTTCTGGGGTATTTGTTTTCCATTTGTAAGTTTTGAAGTTAGACAACGAAGTGCCTCATTTGGTTTCAAAGTTAAGGCCTTTTCTAATGTGATTTTTTGAACAAAAAAAAGAGGCTTTCCGTTTTGCGAAAAGCCTCTTTTGTGACCCGGCTGGGGCTCGAACCCAGGACCCTAACATTAAAAGTGTTATGCTCTACCAGCTGAGCTACCGAGTCGCTCAAAAAATTGAGGCTGCAAATATAGCCGCTTTGCTTTTTTACGCAACCTTCATGGAGAAAAAATAGACCGACTTTTCAATTTAAATTGTAACACCTTGAAAACCCTTTATTTATTAGGTTTGTGGAAGTGAAAATATATTTAATTGGTATGATGGGAGCCGGTAAAACGAGCCTTGGTAAGCGCCTTGCTGGCCAATTAAACTACTTTTTTTTGGACCTCGACGAAAAAATTGCGACCGATCACAAGAAAACTATTTCGGAATTATTCGAACTAAAGGGCGAAAAAGAATTTAGAAATTTAGAAAAAATTGCCCTTCGACAAACCATAGAATTGGAGAACACCATCATATCGTGCGGTGGAGGTACGCCTTGTTTTCATCGCAACATGGATTGGATAAATGAAACGGGTTGTACCGTCTATTTAAAATATCCGGCGGCCACCCTTGCACATCGCTTGCTTCACGCTAAGGTAAAAAGGCCTCTATTAGACAAAGTGAGTGCTCGAGAATTGGAAGGTTTTTTACGTGAAATGATCAAAGCCCGAGAAACATACTACAGCGAAGCTAAGATGGTGGTGGAACCTCTAAAGTTGAAAGCCAATGTTGTGACTGAAATAATAGAAAGGCTACAAAAGATAAACGCCCTCTGAAGTTCCGCCAAAATCGACTGTAATATGCTCCTTCATGGTAGTCGCAAGCGATAACCCTACAAAATCCGCTGTAATGGGGAAGGAATGATGTTCTCGATTAACGAGAATGGCCGTTTTTAAAGTTTTTACGGAGTCTTTGAGGATGAACGCAACGGCATACGTTAAAGTCCGGCCGCTGTTGAGCACATCATCTACCAAAAGCACCGACTTGTTTTTGAAACTATATGCTTCGAACTCTTTATTCAATATGGTGCTATGAGGAGCGTCTTTGTCAATATGAATTTTGACAAGCTTTGCTTCAAAAGAATTAAATTTCGAAATGAACTTCATTAGCCTCTGGGCAAATTCAAATCCCCTGCCTTCAATCCCGACTAAAATCAACTCATTTTCCTCATGGTAAATTTCATGAATTTGATGAGCAATTCGCTGAATTTTGAGGTCAATGTCCTCTTTTCCAAGTATTAAAATTCTCTCGCTTGCCGTTGTCATTTGTCAATCAAAAATAACATAGTTATTTGGGTATCATAAGAATGAATAATTCTCTTTCTGCTCGTGGTGGAATAGAATTATACGCGGTTTCCATTTTTACAATCGAAAAGTAGGGTTCGAATAAAGCTTCATAATCGGCCTTGAAACCTCCGTAAGGTGGGTGGTCAGTAAATAATGAATCATTAAACAAAACACCTGCAAGCTTGCCAGAAGGTTTTAATAATTCAATCATTTTTTTGCAATATGCTTTTCGTTCACTCGGGTGAAGGGCACAGAAGAATGTCTGCTCCAAAATGATATCATATTGGTTATTATGTTCAAAAAAATCGCCTTCAATTAAATGGCTTTCTGGGAAAGTGGGAATCCTTTTTTTGATGTTTTCAAGCGCCCCGAAAGCAATATCAATTACATATACATTTTTGAATCCTGCTTTGTAAAGATACTCAGCTTCGTAAGCATTGCCAGCCCCAGGAATCAGAATTTTCAATTCTTTGTTCTCCAGTTGGTCTATATATTCGGCCAAAGGCGTAGACGGGTATCCTACATCCCATCCAGTTTGTCCAGATTGCCAGCGGTCTTGCCAATAATCTGCGTTGTGTTTTAGTTCCATTTGTATTATTTAAGTTTGAGTTGTACAACATTTTCTACATGATGGGTATGAGGAAACATATCCACTGGTTGCACCTTGGTTACTTTATATTTTGCGTCTAAAATAGCCAGATCCCTAGCTTGTGTGGCGGGATTACAGCTTACATAAACCACTGTTTTGGCTCCCGAGCCCAAGATTTGTTCGCATACTTTTTCGTGCATTCCAGCTCTTGGAGGATCCGTAATAATCACGCTTGGTTTCCCATGCTCAGCCATAAAAGCCTCATCTAATATTTTCATCATATCGCCCGCCACAAAGGTTGTATTCGAAATTTTATTTCTCGCCGAATTTACGTGTGCATCTTCTATTGCTTCAGGCACAGATTCTATTCCCACTACCTTTTTGGCCGAACGAGCCACAAAATTGGCAATGGTGCCAGTTCCTGTGTAGAGGTCATACACTACGTCAGAATCAGTGATTTCGGCATATTTTCGGGTAACCTTATAAAGTTCGAATGCCTGTAAAGAGTTCGTTTGGAAGAAGGATTTCGGCCCTATTTTAAATTTTAAATCTTCCATAACATCTTCTATAAAATCATCACCATGGAAGCAGATAATTTCCTGATCGTAGAGCGTGTCATTCATTTTTGTGTTCACGACATAGTTCAAACTGGTAATTTGAGGGAAGGTAGATTTTAGTGATTCTAAAACCATCTGAATGTTCTCCTCTTCGTCGGCTCCAAAACTCACAACCACCATAAGGTGATCGAGGGTGCTGGTTCGGACAATTAGGTTTCTTAATAGCCCGCTATGCTCCCGCACATTATAAAAACTCAAATCGTGATCGATGCCTAACTTTTTAATATGTAACCTTATTTGGTTAGACAAATCGGATTGTAGGTAGCACGTATCAATATCCAAAATCTTATCAAACATGCCCGGTATATGAAAACCAACACCGCGTCGTTCGGGTATTTCTTCATTAGAATCAACTTGCTCTTGGGTTAGCCATCTAGAATACGAAAAAGTGTATTCTAGTTTGTTGCGGTAATATTCCGTTTTTTCCGAACCCATGATGGGATATATTTCCGGCAGGGCAATTTTACCAATTCGTGTTAGGCTGTCGCCTACCTGCTTTTCCTTAAACTTGAGTTGGTCGGCGTAGGCCATGTTTTGCCATTTGCAGCCACCACAAACACCAAAGTGACTGCAAATAGGTTCCAGGCGCAATGGTGAAGGTTTTACCAATTTGGTGATACGCCCTTCGAGGAAATTCTTTTTCTTTTTAAAAACCTGAACGTTAACGATATCGCCCGGTACGGCATAGGCAACAAAAACTACTTTTTCGTTCCATCTGCCTATTGCTTTTCCTTCTGCTGCTGCACCTACTATTTCCAACTCAGAAATGAGTGGTAATGGTGTTTTTCTTCCTCCCATAGGCGGGCAAAAATAGGTATATTTGCAGCCCATAAACACACACATATTACCTATGATAACAGAACAAAAAACAGCGAAATTGACAAGTGCAAAAGCCATCGAATTAGAAGATAAATACGGCGCACATAATTACCACCCGCTACCAGTTGTTCTGCATAGAGGAAGTGGGGTTCACGTATGGGATTTGGAAGGAAAGCGATACTACGATTTCCTTTCGGCATATTCTGCCGTAAACCAAGGTCATTGCCACCCCGATATCACCTTTGCGCTTACCGAGCAGTCTCGTAACCTCACGCTAACTTCAAGGGCATTTTACAACAGCAGTTTGGGCCTGTTTGAAGAGTATATGTCGAAGCTATTTGGCTACGACAAAGTAATGGCTATGAATTCTGGAGCTGAGGCCGTAGAAACAGCCATAAAACTAGCCCGAAGATGGGGTTACGACAAAAAAGGAATTCCTGAAAACCAAGCCAAGATTGTTGTTTGTGGGGGTAATTTTCACGGACGCACCACCACCATCATTTCATTTAGCAACGACCCTGATTCTTACACTGGTTTTGGCCCATACACACCTGGGTTTATCAATATTCCTTATGATGATAGTGCGGCATTGGCAGAGGCCTTAAAAGACAAAAATGTAGCTGGATTTATGGCTGAACCCATCCAAGGTGAGGCTGGGGTATTTGTTCCTAAAGATGGTTATTTAGCTGAGTGCAGACGACTTTGTACCGAAAACAATGTGTTGTTCATTGCCGATGAGGTACAAACAGGTATTGCCCGAACAGGTAAGATGTTGGCCGTAGATCACGAAAACGTGAGGCCCGATATTGTAGTTCTCGGAAAAGCCTTGTCTGGCGGTGTATTGCCCGTTTCGGCTGTTTTGGCCGACGACGACATAATGCTTTGTATCAAACCGGGTGAGCATGGTTCTACCTTTGGTGGAAATCCATTAGCGTGTAAGGTGGCAATGGCTGCCTTGGATGTCATCCAGAACGAAGAATTGGCCCAAAATGCCGAGGAACTAGGACAAGTGTTTAGAGCCGAGATTCAGAAGTATGTTGACAATTCTACTATTGCCACCAAAGTGAGGGGAAAAGGTTTGTTAAACGCGATTTTGATAAACGACACTCCAGAAAGCAAAACTGCATGGAATATTTGTATGTCGATGAAGGAAAAGGGTTTGCTCGCCAAACCTACACACGGCAACATCATTCGATTTGCTCCGCCATTGGTGATTACAAAGAGCCAATTACTAGAATGTACTTCTATTATTTGCGATGTGTTGGCAGAGTTTGAAAAGAAGTAGAGGGGGGCTACTAAACTGTGTTGAACTCAAGGTTTTTCATCAACGCATCTAGTTGACCTTGGGGTGACTTATAACCGATAATAATTTTATCGCTCAAAACGATGATGGTTTCGTTTTTTCTTTCTGCATTTTCTCTAGTAACTCGCTTGATTTCTTGGGCAAAGGGAGAAACAATTAATAGTCGTCCTTTTTCTATCTCGTTTAGCCATGTTTTGTCCCAACGATATTTTAGTCCTCTTGGTAAAACCAACACTAGTGGTTGATCGCCTTTTAATAGAATTTCAAAAACATCTTTTTCTATTTGTGAGTGGTTGCCGCAAACGATACAATTTCCCTCAGCTCTTTGCTGCTTGGCCCATTCATAGCTTTTGAGAACTACTTCTGCGGCGCATTTTCTGGAACTGAGAAATCCTGTCTTGTAATGGTTCAATATGACCTTGTTCCCTAAGAATTCCATTTACAGACTATTGAGTAATTCTTGTCCTTTATCCGTTAAAAGATAGCGCTGTTTTGGATGATTCGGACTATCTGGATATTTCATTTCTACTAACTCTTTTGCTAATGCCGGCTCTAAGTAGTTTTCTCGAAAATTACCTTCGTGTTTCAATTGTAGTGCCTTTTGCATATCCCTTCTGCTCATTTCTCCGTGCAGGACTTTTACTAAATTCTTTACTTCTACGGAACTACTACGGTACTCCTGCGGTACTTCATCGCTACTTGGTCGGTGCTTAGTCGGTACTTGATCGGTTGCTCCGTAGCCATTGCGGTATATTGTTACATTGAATGTGTCTTCCTGCAAAAAGACAGGGTCAACCAAGCCGGCTTGGTTTGCACCGGAAACCATATCCGATGTTCCGGTACCTAATCGTTCTATGTAACCTGCTTGGAATATTTGTATGTCGATGAAGGAAAAGGGATTGCTCGCCAAACCTACATACGGCAACATCATTCGATTTGCTCCGCCATTGGTGATCACCAAACCTCAACTAAAGGAGTGTATTCAAATTATTTGCGATACGCTGGTCGAGTTTGAAAAGAAGTAGAGGGGGGGGATTCTTGATTTTCGGCTCAAATATTTGAGCGACGGGTGGCCGTGATAAAATCTTTAATTTCCATTCTGATTTAAATTCTTGAACTGTTTATAGTTTATTCCTATTTAATCTCCTTGACGAAAGCTTCTTCCAAATACTATCCGCAAGTTTAATTTCTTTATCCGTAAAGCCGTATCCGTCTTTTAGAATTTGCCGGTTGGTAATTTTTAAAATTTCATCAATGCTCTTTTTCTCCCTCATCATTTTGTCAATGGTGGCAAGTAAATCAGTATTTTCGGTTTGGTAGGGGAGCAGTATTTTTTCTGCTTCGCTTGGCATCAACTCCAAAACGCCACCTCCATAACTACGACCAACTATTTCAGAAAACGCCAATGACAATGAATTGTAAAAGCTGGCTATAAAAGCATTTTTGTCCGTATCTTTTTTCATAAATACACGGTGCATTGTGTCTGTAGTGTATGCGTTTGCTTCGTTTAGAATTAAACGAGGGTAGAGATTGTTTCTACGGATAAATAACGCATCAGAAAGTTTGATGGAAGGAATCACAAACCAATCATCACGAATGCTTGTTTTGTAGCCTTTGTTTACGCCCATTGATTCGCCTAAACGAATGTATGAATTAGCTCCTTTGTGTCCATTAATATTCTCTTTTTCAGGGAACACCAATAAGTGTGCTTTCGCTTTGGTTTGCCTGTTAAGTTTCCAATCCTTTTCCGTAAAAATTACGCTGTTCACCTGAACGCTTCTGCCAACCATTGGTTTTGCATATTCTTTCAGGTCGTAAGCTTCTACAACTGGCAAAGGAACGGTGAAGTAATCATTTGCACCTGTGGTAATGCCTACTTCTACATTGGCATAATTACTAATTGTCGGAACTTTTCGTTTTTTGGCTATCTGTTCCAAAAAGTCAATTTCTTCTTGCTCCAAAAAATAGTAAGTCCATTTGTTTGATTTGAAGTCTATTTTTTTGGTAGGGCTTTTTAGGATTTTTACATCAAGCTTTTTAAGGTCAGAAGCATCTCTTAATTCAAGATGTTCAATTAAGTGTGAATCACTTCCGTTTTTCTCACAAAGCAACAAAACAACTTCTTGCTGAATATCAGGGAAAACCAACTTTTCAAAAGAAATGATATTGATTTTATTGTAG
>JAGQYO010000091.1 GCA_020435995.1 Flavobacteriales bacterium
TGGGTTTTCCAAATAGGCAATCACGTCTCCTTTATTTATAAAATCCCCTTCAACGTATTTTTTTGTTCCTGTAATTATTCCTTCAGCTTTTGCTGATACAGAGGCATAGGCATTTGGCGGAACATCTAATGCGCCTGTTGCTTTTATGAAGTCATTCACCTTAACGGATGAAAATTCACCAAACTCTAGACCCACAGTATTGATTTGTTCAGCAGTTAGGTGCACTCCAGCATGTGAGTTTTCACCCTCATGATTAAGAACTTCGTGATTATGTTCACTATGGTCGTGACCTTTATGGTCATGCTCCTCGTTGCCATCGTGGTCTTTGTGATCGTGTTCGTCATGGTTATGTCCTTCGTGATTATGCTCATCGTGATCATGTCCATCGTGGTTGTCATAGGCTTCTTTGTTGTTTTTTGAGTTGCCAGAATATTCGTTGTTACACGAAATCATTATTGCAACAAAACAGAGAAAAATGAGTGTGTTTACTCTATAGATATTTTGATTCATAGTGTATGTTTTACTTAGTTGTAAGAAATTTATAATTGGCAACTGCTTTATTGTAGGCCAAAACTTGTTCCCAATATTTTTGATTATTTGTAGCTACCAGCTGCAAAGTGTTCAATAATTCTAAATAGGATAACTCCCCTGCCTGATAGTTTAATTCACTTATTCGGAGTATCTCAGGATTAACGGATTGCAGCTGTTCATTGTAATAATTGATTCCTGCTTTATAAACTGACATGGTATTTTCAATATCGAGCAACTCTTGATTGAGCAAAATGGATTTGTTTTCGTAATTATAATTCGCGATTTGAATCTGAATTTTCTGGGCCTGAATGTACCTTTTGTTTTGCCCTTTGAAAAGTGGAAATGAAATCCCTAACTGTGCTCCATTTAACCAACCACCTTGCTCAAAATTTTGCAAAGCATATCCAGCATAAAAGTTCGGTTTGTTTTGAGATTTTAAAGTTGCCACCTTAGCAGATTCTATTTCCACATTCTGTTTTTCGCGTAGCAAAAACAAATTTGAAGCCGTGTCGCTGGTAAGGACTTCAGAATAGGCGGATAAGTTTTCAGCAGTAGTAACTGGCGCTCCTGAATTCAAAATGTACTGAAACTGTTTATTAAGATTCTTAATTTCAATTTCTACTTGTTTATACAACAACTCATATTCATTCCATTTAGATTTTAAGGTTAGCGATTCGATGGGGTTTGCAGCACCAGACTTAACCCTAACTTGAGCCTTTTGGTAATATTCGAAATAAGAATTTGATAATTGTTTGTACAACTTCTCTAGCTCTTTTTTAAATTGGATATTAAGATATACCTGCCTTACCTTCCATGCCAGTTCATTTTCAGTGATTTTAAGGTCATAGGAACTTTGAGTTGCAATTTCATTCTGTAACTTATTCTGAGATCTGGTAACACCTGGGCTGGGAAAATTCTGAACTATTCCAATTTGGTTAACTTGTTGTCCAAATTGGTTATCAACCAAGCCATCACCCTGATAGGAAATATCGGTCATACCTAAATTGTACTTTAAATTTTGTAAAGACTTAGCCCTATCGACTTCTAAATTAGCAGCCTTAATGTTGGGGTGATTCCTAATAGCCAAGCTTATGGCACTATCTAAATCAATAGCTTCTTGTTGTGCATGAGCCGTAAAACCTAGAAATATTAACAAGCCCAAAGCACCATTTTTGATAATAGCTTTAAAATTGGATTTTTTATACTTCCATGTTTCTAACCAATAGTAAAGTATGGGCAAAATAACGAGGGTAAGAAAGGTAGCCGTGATTAGTCCACCAATTACCACAGTTGCTAAAGGGCGTTGCACTTCAGCTCCACCTGAAGTAGAAATTGCCATAGGTAAAAATCCAAAAGAAGCAACGGCAGCTGTCATTAAAACTGGTCGCAAACGAACTTTTGTTCCAATCTTAATTCGCTCCATAATATCAGCCATTCCTTCCTTTTTTAACTGATTGAAGTATCCTATTAGAACAATACCATTTAAGACTGCAACACCAAACAAAGCAATAAACCCGATTCCAGCCGAAATACTAAATGGTAAGCCTCTAAGTTGTAATGCCCAAATTCCACCAATTGCTGACAATGGGATAGCGGTAAAGATTAGTGTTGCTTGGGCTGCTGAACCAAAAGTGAAGTAAAGCAAAATAAAAATGAGTGCTAAAGCGATTGGTAAAGCAATGGACAACCTTGCATTTGCCGCCTTCAAATTTTCAAACTGACCACCATAAGTAAAATAATAACCAGGAGGTAATTCAAGTTCCGCATCGAGCTTTTTCTTGATGCTTTCAACTAGTGTTTCAACATCGGTATTTCCAACATTAACTCCAAGAACAATTCTCCTATTGGTGTTTTCTCTAGACACCTGCATAGGTGCATTTACTAAATTGATATCAGCAACACTACTCAGTGGAACCTGTGAACCATTGCTCAAACTAATGTAAAGGTTCCGAACATCTGCTATGCTTGTTCTATTTTCTTCATCAAGACGAATAACAACATCAAATCTTTTTTCACCTTCATAAATAATTCCAGCTTTTTCTCCCGCAAATGCAGAACGAACAACTTGATTTACTTCTTTAACGTGCAGTCCATATTGTGCCATTGCGGCGTAATCAAAATCAATGATTATTTGAGGCATTCCAATTGTTTGCTCCACGTTAATCGTTCCTATTCCCTTTATCGGTTTAATCAAACTTTCCGCTTCTTTAGCTTTCCTGTATAGCACATCTAAATCATTACCAAATAATTTAATGGCAATATCAGCTTTAGAACCCGTCATTAACTCGTTAAATCTCAACTGTATGGGTTGAGAAAATTCATAACCAACACCGGGAATAGATTCAAGAGATTCCTCTATTTTTTCAAACATTTCTTGCCTATTACTGGCAGATGTCCATTCAGATTTAGGTTTCATTATCAATACATAGTCAGCAATTTCAACAGGCATGGGATCAGTTGGAATTTCTGCTGATCCGATGTTAGCAACGACATCTGTAATTTCAGGAAACTCTTGTAACAGTTTGTTTTGTATCATTTTTGCGGTTTCCACACTTTGTGATAGTGAACTACCTGGAGGCAAAATTTGCTGCATGGCCAAATCACCCTCTTCAAGAGTTGGAATAAACTCCCCTCCCATCCTTGCAAACACTAATAAGCTAATGAAGAAAATGGCTATAGTTGTGCCCACAAATGCAGCTTTAAATCGCATCGCTTTATCCAGTAGAGGGACGTATTTTTCATGAAAAACCTGAACAATTTTATCGGCAAATGTTTTTTTAGTTGAGACCTTCTTTTTTAGAACCAATGCCGCCATCATTGGCACATAGGTCAGTGATAGAATTAAAGCACCAGTAATGGCTAACATAACAGTTTGAGCCATAGGCTTAAACATTTTGCCTTCGATGCCAACTAGTGCCAAAATGGGTATGTAAACCATAAGGATAATTATTTCACCAAATGCGGCTGAACTTCGAATTTTTTGTGAGGAAGAAATAACCTCCTTGTTCATTTCAAACTGACTCAATTCGAGTCTTGATTTTCGTATTTGAAGCCTATGCACAATTGCCTCTACAATTATGACAGCACCATCCACGATAAGCCCAAAATCAATTGCGCCTAGGCTCATTAGATTAGCAGATATACCTATGAGATTCATCATGGAAACTGCAAATAGCATGGCCAATGGAATTACAGATGCTACTATCAGGCCAGCCCGCCAATTTCCTAAAAGAAGTACCAATATGAATATTACAATGAGCCCCCCTTCAATCAGGTTTTTTTTCACTGTACCTATGGCTGTTTGAACTAATTTATCTCTAACTAAGTAAGGCTCAATTAAAACACCTTCAGGTAAGGACTTTTGGACTTGAATAACTCTTTCCTTTACCAATTCGGTGACGTGAGAAGAATTTGCTCCTTTGAACATCATTACCTTGCCGCCAACAACTTCTTCGCCATTTCGGACCAGAGCTCCATACCTCGGAGCTTTGCCATATTGAACCTTAGCAACATCCTTTATCAAAATTGGCACTTCGCCCCTATCGTTTATTACAATGCTCCCAATATCATCTAGTGATTTGGCAATACCTTCAGACCGGATATAATAAGCACTAGAATTTTTTTCTATGTATGCTCCGCCTGTATTTTCATTACTTTTTTCAAGTGCAGTAAAAACATCTGAAATACTGATTCCTTGTGATTTCAAATAAGCAGGATTTACAGCAACTTCATACTGTTTCAGATACCCGCCCATAGAATTTATTTCGGCAACCCCTTCAATTCCCAATAGTTGTCTTTTAACAATCCAATCTTGAATGGAACGAAGTTCAGAGGCCGAATACTTATCTTCAAATCCTTCCTCTGGACGTACGACATATTGGTATATCTCGCCAAGTCCAGTAGATATGGGTGACATTTCAGGAGTGCCTAATCCTTTTGGAATGGCATCTTGCGCTTCTTGCAGACGTTCCCCTACGAGCTGTCTGGCCAGGTAGATGTCGTAACCTTCGTTAAAAACAACAGTAACAACCGATAATCCGAAACGAGATATTGACCGTATTTCTTCAATCTTTTGCAGATTTTGAAGGGATAACTCTATTGGAGTAGTTATAAACTGCTCTATCTCTTGGGTTGCCAAGGTTGGTGAGATTGTAATGACTTGTACTTGATTGTTTGTAATATCGGGTACAGCGTCAATGGGTAATTGACGAAGCGAAAAAGAACCCCAAATTATTAGCCCTATAACAAAAAGGCCTATTACAAACTTATTCGTAACCGAATAAGCGATTATTTTATCGAACATATAATTAAATTGAATTTTAATAAATTAATCCTTGACTAAGAGTCAACAAGGCGCACTGCGCCCTATAAATCGAATTAACTTAAGCTTGGCGGATGCCAAATTCCTAGATTGAAATCGTAGGAGTATTCTGCTGAGTAATAAAATACATGTTTAGTAACTAATGCAGATTCGCTTTGAGCTACAAGCTGATTTGCTGGTATAATCAAAGAAGTCCCACAGCATGCGCAACTACAAAATGTGGAGCAGCCATCTTCTTCGTGGTCATCGTCATTGTGATCGTGATGTTCAATTGAAACATCTGTGGTCAATTTATGTGTATTTAAATCCATACCATCACTACATGGAACAACTGCTAGTGCAGCAATGTAAATCGAAAGTATGAACGTAAATGCCTTCATTTGAAGGGTCAAAAGTAATTGATTCCCTGTGCAAGTTGGTTGCAAAGATTACTTATTACATTCGGCACACAATCCCTTAATAACCATATTAGCTTGTTGCATTTTAAATTTCATCGGAAGTTCAATTTGCGGCACATTTTGATCAGTTAAACAGAAGGTGCTACCGCAGGTATTGCAATGAAAATGATAGTGTAAATCAACCGATTGGCACTGGCAGCTTTCTAAACAAAGTGCATACTTTAATTGCTTGGTTCCATCGTCAACAGTATGAACCAGTCTGTTTTTTTCAAAAGTTTTTAGGGTTCTATACAGAGTAGATTTATCTGCGTTTTCAAAAGCATTTTCAATACTGTTTAGCGACACTGCTTTTTCTTGCTTCATTAAATATTGCAAAACCAGAATGCGCATAGCTGTAGGCTTAATTGTTCTGCTCTTTAATTTATTTTCTATTTCTTCCATTTTCCTTGTGCAAAGATAGTCGGAGCTGTGCCAATTAAAAATTTCGTGTGTATTCACTCCACACACAACTCCTTCCGCTACTCTGCAGTCTTTACGTGTTCCGTTTAGATTAGTAAAAGAGAGAGAATTTTAAATTTAAGATTAAGGTAAATGGAATGAAAACCTTAAATCATTCCTTTCGTGCTAAAGCACTTCAGAAATGAACCCGAAGCTACATTAACATAATGCTAGTCCATTATAGGACAAAAGGGCTGGTTTTAAAATATGCGTAAGTTATCCTGGATTTGCGTCCATGAAGAAATAATTATTTGGCGATTAATTGATTTCTTCTTTGGCTATACATCTGTAAATAGCCTCTCTTTGTTTTGGCATCTAAGTATGATCTATTTATCATCTCTTCAATAGCTTCTTGATATGCTAAAAAAGGCGCTAATAATTTCACCGCTCTTTTATCGCTTATACCCATGCGTTTTGCCAATTCTAAAAAGTCATCGTTTCCGTGATGTCCCGATTTTTTCATGGCCACACTCTCAAAATCATCCTTAAATAATCCTCCATCCAACGCGAAGTCGCTATCGTCAACGTGTAACTGGGTATTCACCAAGTCGTACGCTGGAGCAAATTGATAATCTCCTTCTGGCGTTTCGATAAGCGAAAAATTCTTTAGATGTGCATCAC
Source organism: Flavobacteriales bacterium (assembly GCA_020435995.1). GTDB lineage: Bacteria > Bacteroidota > Bacteroidia > Flavobacteriales_G > Salibacteraceae > JAGQYO01. Next base: position 6,370 of record JAGQYO010000091.1, read on the forward strand.
CGTTCGAAAACAAGTAATTGAACACAACCAGTTTGAAGAACTTTTCCCGCTCTATGGCATAAGCCGGCACGTATTGTTTTATGAGTTCAGCCAATTCCTCATAGCTCAAGCCATATTTAAAATTTCGACCATAAGTTTCCGCTGATCGTCCCGATAAGGACGCAAAATCTTCTTTACCCCATTTACTTCCATCAGGCTTCACATCAAATCTTTTTGTAATGTACGCAGGTGTATGATCCTTAAAAAATACCAGTGCATTTTCTGCGGTAGGAATGCCGTACACCTGCCGTGCTATTTGCATGGTAAGGTGTTCGTTTGCAGGCAATTGCCCTGCGTTTCTTAAATCTCTGGGTATAGGTTTTAAAATAAATGTTCCTTGTTCGTTTTCTTTGGTCAAGCGAAGTTTGTTTTTATCCAGTAATAGAGAAAGTTTTTCCTGAACACCCGATATGGATATGCGTTTTCTGTTTTCGAGAAATTGCTCAGCAGTAGCTTCATCTTGTGCCGGAAGTGCGTATGGTAAAATCGGACTCACCTTTTTTCCATAAAACACACGCTTGAGCGCCGTTTTACTAAAACCTTTTTCTTTGTTTTCGGCTAAGGTACCAGGGCAATATGTAAACGTTAATTCACTCATTTGCTATCCGAATTTGGTTTTACAGATACTGCTCCGACAGTATCTACACCTGCAGTGGCAAGTAATAGTCCAAAGTAATCCTTTTCGTCTATTTTGAGTTGCCGTGCTTGCAGTTGCCGGTTTACTCCTTCTGAAAGTAAATTGAAAAAGAAAGGAAACAATACGTCCGAATGATAAACCTGCTGTGTTTTGGGTAAAGTAAGACTTACAGCAGGTTTGTTGCTGTCTTTGAACCAAACATCGGAGTAGCTGAAAGTATAGGATGATTTGTTATTTTGAATAAGCTCCCCTACTGCTTCATTATTTCGATAGACTGTTGCTTTACGCATATTCTTCAATTTATAAAAATCACCGTCAATTTGAGTGATTCTGGCCGTTAGCGTCAGAATTGTATCGAAAACAAAGTGATTTTTTCTTAGCCCTCTACTTACTTCCTTTTACCACCAATTGTACTTCTAAACCCAATACATCGGCTAGCTTGCTTATGGTTTCTATGGTAGGGTTTCCCTTACCTCGCTCTAGTTCTTTGAGCGTACGCAATCCAACACTAGCCAAATCGGCCAATTGCTCTTGGGTAACATTTAATGTTTCTCGCCGCTCTTTTATTTTATTTATAATATGGGTATAGTGCATTATACTGCTCTTTTCTTCTCAAAAGTAGTTCTATTTTTTAGAAACACAACAATTAGTGCTTTTTAATGCACTTATTTGTGGTTTTTGGATTGATGACTGGCGAATAAGGCGTGAAAGTGCGTTTTATTGCACTTTTAGGGGTGGCTCTCCAATGTTTAAAATTTGCTCATATCTAATGATTAACTAGGACCTATTAATTCAGGATGGCTCTATATCCGCTGCTCTATTTGGCCATCTAGGCCTCTGTCTAATTATCCTGCTGCTTCATCTCCTTCTTGTTGGTTGTTGGAAATATCCCGACATTGAAGTTGAATAACCGTCTTGAGCTCAGTTAGTCGCTCCTCTTTTCTTGAGGGCGTTTTTCGTTTACAGCAAATCCTTTTGCCATATAAT
>JAGQYO010000092.1 GCA_020435995.1 Flavobacteriales bacterium
TCTTTTGGCCTAGCTGCTTTGGTTATTTGGCTTGGTTGACTATTTTTTGTAGCTCGCGAATTTCATCGGCTTTTTCACTGTTTCCATTTTTGTCAAAACTGTGAATGAGGTTATTTAAAGAGCGCGTGATGATATCGTAGTTAGAGCAGGGCAAAAAGAACATGGGGTGTGGTTTGAGATGGAGCTCTTTTAAAAATGAATTGATGTCATTTTTCCCAAAAACGCTTCCTCCAGAAAAAGGATTTATGTAAAACAGAATTTCGTGGTTGTTGTGGTCCTTGTTAGTGCCCAATTGATAATCATCACCCCATGCCAATATAAAATGACGTGGAAGATTAACCCCGTGTATAGGCAGTTGGAGTCTTTTGGCTAATATGAGGTAAACTATTGATAGCGATATGGGATTCCCTTTTTTGAACTCTATTACTCGATTTATAAATGAGTTGTCTGGTGAATGGTAGTTGCTTGTATTTCCTTTAAAATCGTGCACATCAAAAATGATGTGATTCATTATTTTGAGTTTTTCAAGCGCCGTTAAACCATCGTTTAATTCTATCCAAATGTCTTTTTCGAGTTTGGCGAAGTAGGAATAAATCGCGGCCTTATCCAAATCTGGGTATTGATATTGGGCAATGATGATACAGGCATCTAGCAAGTCCTTTTCTGACGATTCGATCCAATCGGCAAGTGAGTGTTTTACCAATTCGAATTGAATGTTGTGGACAATGTTTTCGATTCTACTTTGATAGAGAACGCCAAAGGACTGATGTTCCCAGGCATCTTCTAAAAGCGGAATAACATCCTTGCCATAAGATTCTAATTCAACCTTAATATGATCAAAGACATTTTCATCCGGGTCGTCCAATAGGCTTATCAAAGCCGTTACTTTTCCTTTATCTAAGTCCACTAAAGCAAAAGTGACAGAGTTTGTAAGGAGAATTACAATAGAAAACTTGAAGTTTTTAAGCCTAAATTGTTAATCTACGAAGCACCAGATCTATCAAACGGTCAATGGTGACATGATAATCGGATGAATATTGCTGTGTAAATCGGTTGGCAATTACAGCGCATACCGTACAACAATCGTGGCCGAGCATGGCGCCCAGCCCATATAGAGCGGCGGTTTCCATTTCGAAGTTAATGATTCGGTTATCTTCAAATTTAAAATCATGAAGAAGTTCATTTTGGTTTTCAACTTTCGGCTGTAACCTCAAAGAACGTCCTTGTGGCGCATAAAAACCAGAGGCCGTTGCTGTAATTCCTTTTACCATGCCCTCACCAAAAAGGTTGATGAGTCGCTCAGAAGCGCGCACCGCATAGGGATTTGTTTGGCCTTCGGCAAAAGGATAATATGCTTTAAATGCTTTTGACAGAGCAACTTCCTTGGACTCAAAGCTAGGTTTGTAATAATGTAAGAGGCCATCAAAACCAAGCCCGTAAGTGCTTAGCGCGAATGAGTCAACTGGAATGTCGGATTGCAAGGCTCCGGAGGTTCCAATGCGAACGAGTGTGAGTTTTCTTGGGTTTGGCAGCATAGTTTTTTTTTGCAGGTCAATATTTACCGCTGCATCGAGCTCGTTTAAGGCAATATCAATGTTGTCGGTGCCAATACCGGTAGATAACACTGTTATTCGTTTTGCATTAAAATACCCTGTATGTGTAACAAATTCTCTGTTTTGAATTTTAACTTCAATTTTTTCGAATCGTTTGGATATTTGCTGCACGCGATCTTGATCACCTACAAGTAATACCATATCGGCGATGTGCTCTGGAAGCAGGTGTAAATGATACACACTCCCATCAGAATTAAGGATAAGTTCTGAGTCAAGGAGTTTATTTGAATGGTAATTAACCGAATTTTTCATAACAACGTTTGAAACCAAATTTAAATCAATGAAGGCTCACTCAGATTATTTTCCATATTTGCTAAATATGCTCAAAGGAAAACTCATCTATTTAAGGGCGCTGGAACCTGAAGACATTAACTTGCTATACGAGTGGGAAAACAGTGCGGAGGTTTGGAAAATTTCTGATACGCTTGTTCCATTTAGCCGATTTCAGCTCGAACAGTATATTGCGTCCGAACAAGATGTTTATGTTCAAAAGCAAATTCGATTTGTGATTTGTTTGAATTCCAACAACAAAGCAATTGGGTGTATCGACCTATTCGATTACAATCCCAATCACCGTCGGGTGGGCTTGGGTATCCTTATCGCCGAGGAGGAATTCCGAAAAAACGGGTTTGGGAAGGAATCGCTTGAATTGGTAGTTAGCTATTCGTTTGATGTACTGGATTGTATAAACATTTATTGCAACGTGACATCAGATAACCATGCGAGTCTCCGGTTATTTGAGTCGAACGGCTTTACCCGAGTAGGTGAAAAATTGAATTGGATACGAGAAGGCAAGGAATTTAAAAATGAAATTTTACTCCAAAAACAGCAACCAATTTTATGAAGAGGATACTTTTAGGAATGCTCGGGCTTCTCTTGTTGGGAGGATCAATTGTCGCTTATATTTTTCATCATCGGATTTATGCTCCTAACGTAATTAATTCAAAGGAAGAACTCTACCTGTTTATTCCCACAGGGTCAACATCATCTGATGTAGTGGATTTACTGAAAGAAAAGGGGTTAATTAAAAACGTAAATTCCTTAGTGTGGGTGGCCGAACGAAAGAATTATACAAACAATGTACATCCTGGAAAATATCAACTTCAACCAAGAATGAACAACAATGATTTGATTGATCTACTCCGATCTGGAAACCAAGTTCCAGTTACGTTTACGTTTAATAATGTGCGATTTGCAGAAGAGATCGCTTCCAAAGCTGGGTTGGTTCTGGAGCCTGACAGCGCTGAGTTTGCCGCATTTTTTACCGATAATGAGGTAATTAAAAAATACGGATTGTCAGGTGCTACATTTAATTCCATTTTTATTCCCAATACCTACGAATTTTATTGGAATACTTCGTGCGAGGCTTTTTTGGAAAGGATGGCCAAAGAGTACCGTGCTTTTTGGACAGACGAGCGAAAAATGAAAACCAAGAAGATAGGTTTGAGCCAATCTGAAGTAAGCACTTTGGCATCTATTGTAGAGTCAGAAACTAAAAAAAATGACGAAAAACCTGTGGTAGCTGGCGTTTATCTGAACCGATTGCGAAAGGGAATGTTGCTGCAGGCTGATCCCACTTTGGTGTATGCCACCAAAGATTGGGAGGCCCGAAGGGTGCTCAATTGGCACAAAAAGGTAGATTCTCCTTACAATACTTACATGTATAAGGGTTTGCCGCCTGGTCCTATTCGAATTCCAGAACCCAGTTCATTGGATGCTGTGCTCAATGCAAAGGAACATTCCTACCTTTATTTCTGTGCCAAGGAAGATTTTAGTGGCTATCACAACTTTGCGTCTACTTACAATGAGCATTTGCGAAATGCTAGAAAATTTCAAACGGCACTCAACCAAAAAGGAGTTTATAAATGAAAATAAAGTTTGGAACTGATGGTTGGCGAGCCATTATCGCTAAGGAATTTACAACCGAAAATGTAGCCCGTGTAACTTATGGGGTAGTGGCATACCTCAAAGATGAAAAACGCGAACCAAAGGTTGTACTCGGTTTTGATTGCCGTTTTGGAGGAAAATTATTTGCCGAAACCGTGGCCGAAGTGCTATCAGGTAGTGGCATTCAGGTGATTTGTTGTGATACACCTACCACAACACCTGCTGTATCGCTTGCCACAGTTGAGTTGAATGCGGGCCTTGGAATTATTCTCACGGCTTCTCATAACCCCGCGTCGTACAATGGCTACAAACTCAAGGGACACTTTGGAGGGCCACTTTTATCGGAGGGAATTACTAAGGTGGAAGCGTTGATTCCCGATGTGGCGCCCTCAGTAAACCGCAACGATGAGCTAATTGAAGTAATAGATTTAAACCAATTCTATATCGATTATGTACATCGCAAACTCGAAATGCCTACTATTTTGAAATCAAAGGTTTGTCTCGCTTATGACGCGATGTATGGTTCTGGGCAATTTGTTTTGCCCAAACTATTGCCCAATGCGAAATTGTTCAGGAACGAGTGGAATCCTCATTTTTACGGGCTTTCGCCAGAACCGATTATGAGAAATTTGGAAGAGTTTCAACACTTTCTGAAGAAGAACCCCGGAAGTGACCTGGCCCTCATCAATGATGGAGATGCAGATCGAATAGGACTAATGGATGGCAATGGGAATTTTATTGATTCTCACCACATTATGCTGTTGTTGCTTCATTATTTTGTGAATTACAAAGGAATGAAAGGACGTGTAGCTACAGGGTTTAGTTCTACCCAAAAAATCAAACAATTTTGCGCCAAACACCAGCTTCATTTGGATATAGTGCCAATAGGATTCAAACACATTTGTGAACTCATGACCAAACACGATATCCTTATGGGAGGGGAGGAGAGTGGTGGCATTGCGGTAGCGGGTCACATTCCAGAGCGCGATGGTATATGGAACGGGTTGATTCTTACCCAGATGCTCGTAGAAACCAAGAAAACCATTAATCAATTGCTTCAAGAAATTGGTGATGAATATGGTGCGTTCTTTTTTAAAAGAATCGACCTCACCCTGCCCGATTCATTGAAAAACAATATTGTAGCTAATTGTAAATCAGGGTTGTATCGAGCATTCGGTGAATTGAAAGTCGATCGTGTTGAAGATTTAGATGGCTGGAAATATTACTTGAACGATGACGAGTGGGTAATGATAAGAGCGTCAGGTACAGAGCCTGTTTTAAGAACTTATGCCGAAGGGCGGACTGAGGCTAGGGCAGAGGAGATACTGGCTGAGTGTCACAAATCCATTTTACCTCAATGAGCCAGATAAAACTCCTTGGTTATGGCTTTGAATTCGTCGGAGTACGCATGGCGGCTAAAAGTTTCAATAACGAGTTGATCTATTCTCAGTTCTCTTTTTTCTTTTCGAAATTCTAAAAGAATTCTTTTGATTTTTGATTCAGGAGCGGGAAACACCTCACAAATCCAAGACAAATTGAGTTCATAAGATTCTGCCAGTTCCGTTGTTCGGCTCAGTTGATCGACAGGGAGAATCAGAGAAACACTACCTCCTTCCTTTAAGTTCTGTGTAGAAAATTTAAAAATCTCATGGATTTGTAAGGATTCTGAATGCCGAGCCTGGTCTTTACCTTCCTTACCAGATTTGAGCGATGCAATGAAAAAAGGTGGATTGCAAACCACCATATCGAAACTCCCTTTTGGGGTGTAATTCTGAAGAGAAGTATTATGGAGATGAATACGAGAGTTCCAAGGAGAATTTTTAAAATTTTTGGAAGCTTGGTCGTGTGCTTGTTTGTTGATTTCAATGGCATCGATGTGAGCTAAAGAAAACCGCTGAGCCAACATGAGGGCTATAAGTCCAGTGCCAGTGCCTATATCTAATATATGAATCGGTTTTTTTTTACATACCCATGCTCCTAATAAAACGCCATCTGTACCAACTTTGAATGGGGCGCTTTCTTGAAGAACGGTAAACTGTTTGAATTGAAAGGGCCTAGACATAAGGCCTAAAGGTACATTTCGATTAAACCTTCAGGGGTTTGAATGATCATGGTTTTTTTCTCGCGGTCTATATGGGTTACGGTATTGTCTAAAATAGGAATCAGTACTTCGGCTTCCTTGTGTGAAACTACAAATAGATCTTGTGCGGTAGATTCTTGTATTTTTTCGATCTTTCCTAAAGGGCCAAAAGCTTCATCAATCAAATCAAAACCAAGTACTTCGTGGTAGTAAAAATGCTTGCCTTTTAGTCTGGGAAGCCTTGTGAGTGGGAGATATAGTGGGCTGCCCGTTATTTCTTTAATCATTTCGGGGCTTGAAATACCTTCGAATCTAAAATTGGCCTTCCCTTTTGGCTGAAGTTGAATTTGGCTTAAAAAAAAAGGAACCAGTTGTTTGTTTATTTCAACAAAAACTGATTCCAATTTTGTGTATTCCGAAGGATCTGAAACGTCTAAAAAAACTTGAAAATCTCCTTGAAGTCCTCTAGACCTGATGACGTAGCCCAAATAATAGCAATCGTCATGATTCATGATACCCCAGTTGTTTTATTCAGCAGGCTTTTCTTCCTCTTTAGAAGCTTCCTCAGCTGGAGCTTCTGCCTCCGCAACTGGAGCTTCTGTTTCTGCCTCCGCAACTGGAGCTTCAGTTTCTCCTTCAGTTTCAACAGCTACTTCTTCGCCAGTCAATTCTTTTAATTCTCTTGCAGCTATTTCTGCCGCTCTTTTTTCGTTAGTAGCTTTTTCAAGAGCTAGAGCTTTTTGTGCTGCTGCATCAGCTTCTTTGGTTAAATTAACCTTCTTAGAGTCAATTTTACCAGCCTTGTCAGCTACCCACTTCTCGAACTTAGCATCAGCTTGTTCTTGCGTATGCGCACCTTTCAACACGCCATTGTCTAGGTGGTTTTTCATCATCACACCTGTGTAAGATAAAATAGCTCTGGCCGTATTGGTAGGCTCAGCACCTTTTTTAATCCAATCAAGTGCGCTATTGAAGTTCACTTCAATTGTTGCAGGATTTGTATTTGGGTTGTAAGCACCTAATCTTTCGATATACTTACCATCTCTTTTTGAGCGGCTATCCGCTACCACAATGTGGAAATAGGCATGACCTTTTTTTCCGTGTCTTGCCAATCTAATTTTTGTTGCCATAATGATTATTTGTGTGGTACAAAACCACGTTTATAATTTCGGGCGGCAAATATCGTCTTATTTCTTTAACATTTACGCATAGTGTAGCACTTAATTCCTATGCTATTTTAGTCTTGTGGATTCTACCCCCAAATCAGTTGTGCTTTTTGATGGAGTTTGCAACCTCTGCAAGGGGTCGGTGCAGTTTTTAATCAAGCATGACAAGCACAAAAAACTGTCATTTGCAAGCCTTCAAAGTGAATTTGGCCAAGCGCTTCTTCTCAGAAACAAATTGAATCCCACAGAATTTGACTCGTTTTTGATGCTAAAGGATGGAATTATTTACCAAAAATCGACAGCTGCACTGCTTATTTTTCGATTGCTCGGCTTTCCATTCAATTCGTTATTGGTATTTTGGGTAATTCCAAAGTTTTTAAGAGATATAGCATATCAATTTGTTGCCAAAAACAGGTACAAGTGGTTCGGAAAACAAGGGGAGTGCTGGCTTCCCACGGCTGAATTGCAATCAAGGTTTTTGAAATAGTGCTTAATCGTTAGCGTCTGGCATTTCTTTCAATAACCTTCGGTGAGTGCTTCGTAGTTCGTCATTTGTGCTTCGTCCACTGCTCGCTACTTTTTGCCCGACACCCTTTTTAACCAAATCTTGAATATCTCTAAGAGCCGTATCTTGAGAGCACTTGTTAATTTTTCTCCATTTCGAGGTTGTTAACTCTTCGTCAAATCCATCGAGTAATCTGTTTATTATTTTTTGCAGCCCATCATTGAGAATTGTGGTGGAATGTATTTTTCATAATTCTGCTTTATGAAGTATATTCGATAAAGTCTCATCAGTGGACTCAATGGCATTTATCAAACATTGCAAAAACCACAATATCCACTCTGTAATATCTTAATTTCCGCCTTCATCGCTGGGCCTGCCTGCCCCGATTTTTATCGGGGCCGCGCCGAATGCTTAGTTGTTGTGCCTTCGTGCTTTTTTATATTATCTCAATACATTCGAAAAAATCTCTCAAAATTGAACCGTGATCTCCATTTGAAGGATCTGAGTCATTGTCATGAAGTTCAATGTTCAAGTCATTACATAGTCGTAATAGTTTGTTATAATCTTCATTCGGATATTTATCTTCTAAAGTTGTCGTAAATGTCCTTACACTTTTTCTCGATTTTATAGCATCTTCAAGAAGGAAATAATATTTCCGTTTAAAAATGTTTTCTAAAATTACCCTACAATCACCATCGTACTTTTCACCGTAAGACTGG
>JAGQYO010000093.1 GCA_020435995.1 Flavobacteriales bacterium
TAAAAAGGTCATTTTTTATATCGGAATTCAAATCTTGCAAACAATCTTCTGGATAGATGTTAAGGCTGGTAGATATTTTGGTGCTGTCGTTGATTTTCGAAACATGCAATTTTACAGCCTCTTCTAAAGATAGTTTGTCAAGTTCTAGCGGTGAAAGTTGATAAGACAATACCCGTACTTCTTCTTTGAGAGCATTTACCTCCTTTAAAACAGATTTTAGCTCTTCATTCGTATCTGCCTTATTGAGTTTTTCTGAAATCAAGCGCAAAGAGTAGCCTACCCCATCGTGTAGTTCCTTTGAAAGTTTATTCTGGAGTATTTCGGCCATTTCTTGCTTTCCTTTAAGAACCGCACGCTCTTTTTCAATTTTGTTTTTCTCCCTTCTTCTTTTAAACTCCAATAAGCCAATAATAAGCAACAAAAGTGTACTTCCTGCTCCTGCATACATAATCCAATTTTTGGTTTTGAGTTCAGCTTGTTGAGCTTCGAGATGGGCTTGTTGGAGGGCGAGTTGTTGGTTTTTTTGCAGGGTTTGATATTCGGCTGCAAGCGTGCTAATTTGTTCGTTTAATTCAAGACTGTCTTTGTGTAAAATATATTCCAATAGGTCACTTTTAACCTTGAGTGCCAAATGTGGTTTATTATTTTTTTCATAATAAAGCGTTTTAACTTCTAAATAATCTTCGTAACGAGAAGAGTCATTTAGATAAAGAGTATCTATTAATTGCTCAAACTCATCAATTTGATCAATTTTTAGTAAAATGTATCCTAACCGAATGCTGCTGATATCATGTACTTGCCAGTTTTGGAATTTACCTGAAATTTCAATTGCTTTTTTAAAACATTCTATAGCTTTCTTGAATTCCTGTTTATCTTGATAACAATTTCCCATGCACTGATAAACTAATGATTCTGTTTCGGGATTATCTAAATTTTCGGATTCTATTAGGATACTGTCTAAAATTTGAAGTGATTTATCAGGGTTTCCAATTCTTCTATAAATTTCAGCGTAATTACCTCGAATAGTCAAATTCATGGCTATCATTCTATTACTGCCAGTCAATTGAATCAAATCTTCATATAGTGTTTTGGCAACTGAGTACATCTTAAGGCTAGTATATACAGTTCCCAAATTCGAATTAATTGTAATTACATAACTTGTTCTTCCTTGTGACCTGAAAATCTCGGCTGATTCATGATAATAGCTGATTGCATTATGATAAAGCCCAACTTGGGAATAGTGTTGTCCAATATTGGCTGCTGCTATGCCTTTGATATACCATTTTTTAAGTGAATCAGCTTGTTCATATATTTCTTGATAGGTAGAAAATGCCTGTAATTCTCTATCAGTATTTTGTAGGCATGCTGCCAAATTGAGTCTTGAGCTTAATATTTGATCGAATTGGTTTACTTCTCGGTAGCATTCATTCGCTTGCTGAAAATAATGGATAGCGCTATCATAGCGTTGTTTAAATATAAAAATTGAGCCAATTGTGTTAAAGTATCCACAATGCAAAGAGGTTGAGTCACATTTTTTAAGCAGCGGTTTGGCTTCGTTTAAGTAAGACAATGCACTAGAAGTTGAATGTTCCCTTTCATAAAAAGCCAGATTACATAGATTCATTAGTTTGGAACAGGAATCAGGTGAGTTAACCACTTTTAATTTCAAGCTATCGGTTAATTGACTTGCACCAAGTGGGCCTTGTATCAGGATGGTTGCGCACATAACAACGAGCCTTCTTTTTAAGAATTTTTGCATACAAAAGGATTATGATAATTCAAATTAAATATAAAAAGTAAACAGTTAGGCTACCCCAAACGGGGTAGTTGAGCAAAGCAATTTGTGTTAGAGGTTTGTTGTGGAACTAAAATGAAAAATTATGAAGCAACTAATACTAATGATAGCATGTCTTATTACTTTTTTTATGTCACATGCTCAATGGCAGGTTTACACTAATGATAATGGCAATGGTAAAATTCTTAAAGACCCATGGGGAGTTTGCGTGCAAAATGACACTACATTTTGGGTTTGGTACTATCCCTCACAAACGAATAAGACAGTAACTAGAATTACAACTACCACGGTCGAGCATTTTAACTCATCAAATTCTTCCTTTCCAGATCGTTACGTTGTAAATGTTTTACATCATAATAATACGGTATGGTTTCATACTAGTGGTGGTATAAGCAAATTCCACAATGGGAGCTTTAAGAGTTACGACCAATCTCATGGAATGCGAGATACCTTCATAAGAAAAATGACTTTGGATAGTAAGGGAAATGTCTGGCTGGCGTTATCTGGCGGAATACAAAGTTTCAATGGTACAACGTTTACCACACATTCAACTACTGGATATGCTGATATTGGAATAAACAGTGGAGATACGCTTTATGCAATTCCAGAGTTGAATCCGCCATTTTTGAAAAAAGATGGTATTGCCAATGACATTGAATTTTATGATGGTAATAATTGGCATAAGGTTGTAGATTTCACAGTAGCAGAAGATTCCATTTTTCCAAGTCCAAAATTTAACCTAACCAATTCTCCCGAGGTCTATTTGTTTTCCTCAATATTTGATAAGTTTTATAGAGCAAGTTATAGTTCAATAAAGAAATTTGAGGCTCCTGAATATTTCGGTGTGAAAGTAGGTCAGCCAACTGCTATTGCAGAAAATAGTAAAGGCCTTTTTGTAGGTTATGGAGAAAAAACAAGTGGAGATCTTAAAGGGCTTGTTTGGTGGAAAGACGGAAAGGCTGAGTTTTTAGGAGAAGGACTACCAGAAAAATCAATTTTTAGTATTTCGATTTCGGATAACAAAGTGGCAGTAGTATATAGAAATACTCGCACAAATATGTTTGGCGTGGCAATACGAGAAATACCGCGCAAGCTATTTACTGAGTTTAAGAAAATTGATATCAATAATATAAATGCTGGTATCAATGCTAATGGCAGGTTATTTACAACTCCTTATTCAACATTCAAAGCCCAATTCGAAGTTCCCAAAGGAGATTCTACTCATGCTATTTTTCAAAGCAATTTGTGGGTTTCAGCAAAAGATAACTCGGGTAAACTTTACGTTGCCGCTGAAAAATATACAGGAGCAGATTTCTATTCTGGAACTGTAAACACCAATTTCACTAAATACCGTTCGCCTATTACCAAAATTAACCAGTCAGAAATTGACAATCATATTGCTAATCACACCCAAACCGGATACAAACTGCCGGATAACATAAAATATTGGCCAGCCAATGGCGATTCTACATTGGGTGAATCCAAAGACTTAGCCCCTTTTGTTGATGACAATATCAATGGTTATTACGATCCAGAAAATGGAGATTACCCATGGATAAAAGGAGACCAAGCAGTTTATTTTATTTACAATGATATGGCCGATACTCATTCGGCAAGTGGGGGAGTACCCATTGGTTTAGAAATACACGGAATGGTTTACGGTTGGAACAAACCCAATGACACGGCGTTGCACAATACTGTGTTTATTGATTACACTTTGATTAACCGCGCTACTCGAGACTATGATTCAGTTAAAGTTGGGCAATTTGTAGATTTTGATTTGGGCTGTCCCCAAGATGATTACATCGGTTGCGATAGTTTGCACAACACAATTTTTATATATAACGGAGATAGTATTGATGAAGACTGTAATGGAGTAAAAGGATTTGGAGCAAATCCACCTGTAGTTGCAATGAAATATCTAAGCGACTCCCTAAATAGTTTTGCTTATTTCAATAATAATCAAAGTGTAAATGGAGACCCAAACATCGCTTCCGAATACCACAACTACTTGCATGCTAAATGGAAGGACACCACAGATTTAGTTTATGGCGGAACGGGACATATTAGTTCTGGAGGTACTTTTAAAACTAAATACATGTTTACTGGCGACCCTGCAAATGGAACTGGTTGGACAGAACAATCTTCTGGTAATTTTCTGGGTGATAGACGAGGATTAGCTACCATTCCTTCGTTTTCATTAAAAAAGGGAGAACGTAAAACCTTAACACTTGCTTTTGGTTATGCACGACAGACAGGTGCAAATTCTAACTATTTGTACAGCATTGCAGAGTCAAAAACTAACCTCGAAAAAGCGAAATCCTTTGTAGCAGCAAATCCGAATCCAGCAGCTCCAGTCATCGCTACAAAATGGAGTCCTGTTCCGCCAAGTATGATTGATGACCAAATTAACCCAGGGGATACTACTTCAATAGATATGCACCAATTGAAGAATGAAATTAAAATTTATCCGAACCCTAATAACGGAGTCTTTCATGTTCAAAGTGATCAGGATTTAAATTCAATTCAGATCATTAACCTTAATGGTCAGTTGGTATATTCTAAGCGATTGTATGACGACAAAAGGAATGTCATTTTAGCACCAAACCTTAATTCAGGAATTTATTTCTTGAGGTATGAGTTTGAAACTGGTGGAAAAGGACATTCAAGAATTGTTATTCAGTAGCTTATGAATTTTACAAAGCTCCTTCCGGTACTTCTTTTCTTTGGTATATCTATTCAGGTCAACGGTCAACATCATGTAAAAGACACGGTTCTTTTTGCTTCTGATTCTACACTTAATGACTTTGTTGGAACTTCGATTGATAAAGACGGGGATTATATCGTTACAGGGGCGCAATTAAAATTTGGGATTAATGCAAATAATGATACAGTTCCGGGAGCTGGAGCAGCTTATGTCTTTAAACTCTCTGGAGGAGTTTGGAGTCAAGTTCAGAAACTACAACCATCAAAGCTTGACACTGGAATGCGATTCGGAGCTTCTGTTTCTATTAAGGATAGCTTTATTGTCGTCACGGCACCTTTGGATGATTTTGATGAGAATGATACAAATAAAGCTAATGATGCAGGATCGTGCTTTATTTACAAGCTAAACTCACAGGGGACATGGGTGTTTAGGGATAAAATAGTTGCCTATGACAGAGGAATGGGAATCAGATTTGGACAAAGTGCAATAGTTCAGAAAGACTTCTTGGCTATTGGATGTATTAATACCACTACTGACAGTACAGGTAAAAATGGATTGACAGCTGCTGGAGCAGTTTACATTTACAATTTGGTGAATGATAGTTTTCAATTTGTCCATAAACTAACTCCGTTTAGTCGAAAGGCCTACGATTGGTTTGGCTTTTCTATTGATGCGGACTCAAATCAATTGTTGGTTGGTGCACCTAGTCGTCGGCAGATTGACCCATTTACCAACTTGCCTATGATTGACGCTGGGGGAGTTTTTCTATTTCGAAAGGATTCTAATGGGATTTGGAAGTACCGACAGGAGATGATAGCAAATGATATATCAATATCTGACAAATATGGAACCACAGTAGCTCTAGGAAATGGAAGCCTATTAGTTGGCGCTGTAGGAGAGGATTATCTAAATATTCCTGATGCAGGTTCGGTTTACCTCCATTTTAGACCAATTAATGGCTTTTATTATGGACAAAAGAAAATAGGTGCTAATGATGCCTCTTATTTTGGAGATTATTTTGGAAAATCTTTAGGAGTAGTTGATTCAACCTATTTTGTTGGCTCAGTCAACGCTCTGTTAACTCCTAGGAATAGTTGGCATGGCTCTAAAGGAGGAGTGTATAAAATTGAGAGAAATGGTTCACATATTTCAAATTGGGGCATTACAGAAAAAATCGTTGATACTACCTTGGGTTTTGATCAAGGGTTTGGAAGTTCCATTGTTGCCGACTCGGCTTATTTGTATGTCGGTGTACAGGGGTCAGGTACAGCAAACTCTAACTATCATGGTTCCATTCATATTTATTACAACTGTGAAACAGTAATTGATTCGTTAACTAATACCATTTGCCAAGGAGATAGCGTATTACTCGGAGGCGGTTACCAAACCCAATCAGGAACTTATTATGACACGCTTCAAACCGTGAAAGGCTGTGATAGTGTATTAATCACTCAATTGGTTGTCAATCCGACTTTTCAAACTCCATTGAAGGACACAATTTGCCAAGGTGACAGTGTTTTATTAGGGGGGAGTTACCAAACCCAATCTGGTTCTTTTTATGACACACTGCAAACCGTGAAAGGTTGCGATAGTGTATTGATTACCCAGTTGGTGGTGAATCCAACCTTTCAAACTATGTTGAGCGATACCATTTGTCAAGGCGATAGTGTTCTTCTTGGAGGAGGTTATCAAACTCAGTCAGGAACCTACCACGACACACTACAAACCGTTAAAGGTTGTGATAGTGTATTGATTACACAGTTGGTAGTCAACCCAACCTTTCAAACTCCATTGAACGATACGATTTGTCAAGGTGATAGTGTCCTGTTGGGAGGTATTTACCAAACTCAATCAGGAACTTATTATGACACCCTGCAAACCGTTGAAGGTTGTGACAGCTTATTGATTACACAGTTGGAAGTCAACCCAACTTATCAAACTCCCTTGAACGATACGATTTGCCAAGGTGATAGTGTTCTTTTAGGAGGAAGCTACCAATCTCAATCGGGGATTTATTATGACACGTTACAAACTTTAAAAGGATGTGATAGCGTTTTGATTACGCAGTTGGTAGTCAACCCAACTTATCAAACTCCCCTAAACGATACGATTTGCCAAGGTGACAGTGTTTTATTAGGGGGGAGTTACCAAACCCAATCGGGTACTTTTTATGACACACTGCAAACCGTGAAAGGTTGCGATAGTGTATTGATTACTCAGTTGGTTGTCAATCCGACATTTCAAACTCCATTGAACGATACGATTTGTCAAGGTGATAGTGTTCTTCTTGGAGGAAGTTATCAAACGCAGTCAGGAACCTACCTTGACACGCTACAAACCGTTAAAGGTTGTGATAGTGTATTGATTACTCAGTTGGTAGTTAACCCAACTATTCAAACTCCACTGAACGATACCATTTGTCAAGGAGATAGTATTCTGCTGGGAGGGAAGTACCAAACCCAATCAGGTACTTATTACGACACTCTACAAGCTGTAGAGGGTTGTGATAGCATCGTCGTTACAAGCTTAACCGTCAATTATGTGTCAGACTCAATTACCAAGGTTGGAAACATATTGATATCATCTTTTCAAAACGCTATTCATCAATGGATGAACTGTGATGATATGTCTTTGATTCAAGGGGCAAATTCCTTCACGTTTGAACCAAAATCAAATGGTTTTTTTACTGTAATGACTACCATTAAAGGATGCACGGACACTGCGCAATGTGCTGAAGTTATGGGATTGGGAATAAACAGCTTTTCCGCCAACGTAAATGTTTCTGTGTACCCGAATCCTAGTAACAGTCTTATCGTTGTTAAATCAAGCTCTAGAATTGAAACAGTCTTAATACAAAACTCTTTAGGTCAACAGGTTAGGAAATTCGACAACATTAAGAGTTTAGAATTGGAACTTGATCTATCTCAATACGAAAACGGTTTATTTTTTATTTCGGTTAAAACACAAGATCAATGGATTCGAATTCCATTGATTAAAAATTAGAGGGGTCAGTTTTAGCTAAAGTCAATTCAATCTCTTGGTAGTTTTGTAGCAAGTGTATTGCAAACTGAGAGAAGCGAATTTGCAAATACTCTTGCGGTTCGCTTGCAGTATCTTCTGCGCTCTGATTGCATGAAGCCTAACGGTTTGCATATGGCTTGTGGCGGTTTCGAAGCAATTTCCTGTCCCCCGAAACCAAAACTAGCAACGAAGCGAAAACCTTGCTGGCAGCCGTTCACCCGCCATTAACTATACCCTTTGTTGAACTAATCCTCCTACGTCGGAAGCTTAATTAGAGTGCAAGATAGTTATAAAGCCTTTTTATATTTATTGA
>JAGQYO010000094.1 GCA_020435995.1 Flavobacteriales bacterium
CCAATTCGGTTTCGAGCTGGGTAAGCTCATGAACCGAAACAATTTCGCCCATCAAATTTACAATACGCAATACGGCATGAGCTGAGCCCATTTCATTTAACCTCAGGTTAATAACTCCATTTGATGGATTAGGGTAAAAAGCGAAGGGACGTATTTCTGGGGCTTCAACAGTCAATTCTTCGTTACCCAAAGTGCAATCATAAGCCATCATTTCTTGGTAGCTATTGGCCCCTGGAGCATTTCGAGCAAGAGGATAATTTTGTTTCTCATTTGACGATAGTTGTTTGTATTTATTATTTAAAGCATTTCTCAATACACACAAGTCTGAAAGTTTGGGGTTGTCTAAGATACCGTTATTAAAAATGGAATCTGTTCGTGTAAACCCTGTTATTTTTTCTAAGTTTAGGTTTCTCGATATTTTAAGGCTGACAAACTTAGAGCTTTCAATATTCAATGAATTCAATTCTGAATTACTTTCAATCCAAAAACTATTACATACCATATCGGGGTCTTTAACCTCAATTGCTGTGCTCTTATTATTTTCTAGAACTAACCTCTTCGCACCTATATAAGTGTTGTGTGGTTTAATCCCCCTTAGGTCTACCTTTATTAGAGGAATTGAAATATTTCTGATCTCTATACTTTGAAATGTCTTCATTGTTCCTTTGGGCGGAAAGGATTCTAAACTGTTGCAACCATCTATTTCCATATAGTCTTCTAATTGACCCAATCCAGACACAGAATCTAGCTTGTTCAGATCTTTAAAAACAACTGTTCCTGTTTTTAAGTTAACAAACCAAGGCATATCGGCCCATTCGAATCCATCGAGTTCAATTACAGTACATTTTATCATCCAATTAAACCCACTTAAATCAGATACCCTTTCACTAATAGGAATTGATCTATTGTTCCGAAAAATATAAGCAGGTTCACTAGCGGTATCCACCAATAAGGCAATGGAATCGGCAGCACGTTGGGTGGTAATTACTATTTGAGCCATTGCCACATTACACCATCCTGCTAAGGTAAGAGCCAAGAGAAGTAATTTTATTTGCAGTTTCATTTCCTATATTGATTTATTTCTTAGTCTACTTTTACAAGGCGGCTTGTCGCGTTTTTCTCGCCATTTCGAACATTTATTAAATAATGGCCCGCCCTTAATCTCGATATATCCAATTCGGTTTCGAGCTGGGTAAGCTCATGAACCGAAACAATTTCGCCCATCAAATTTACAATACGCAATACGGCAGGAGCTGAGCCTATTTCATTTAACCTCAGTTTAATAACTCCATTTGAAGGATTAGCGTAAAAAGCGAAGAGACGTATTTCTGAGGCTTCAACAGTCAATTCTTCGTTACCCAAAGTGCAATCATAAGCCATCATTTCTTGGTAGCTATTGGCCCCAAGGGCATTCCCTGAAAGAGGGTAATACTGTTTATCACTAGCAGATAACTTTTGGTACGAACTATCCAAGCTTTTGCGCATAGCGCACAAATTTGCGAGTTTGGGGTTGTACCGAATTCCATTATTGTAGGTGGAAACGGCCCTCTTAAAACCTGTTATTTCCTCAAGATTTGGGTTTTCTCTTATATCGACCACATTAAAATCTGAACTTTCTACGTACAGCGACTTCAAATTTAAATTTTTCTTAAGCTTATACCCAGAGGCAACCATTTGTGGGTCAATGATTTCAATTCGTTCACAGGAGTTGTTATTAAGCACTATGTCAATTGACCCTAAGGCAGTTTTATGATGTTCAAGGCCAGTTAAGTCGACTTCTAAATAGGGTACAGAAATATTCTTTATTTCTAAATGACTTAACGACTTCATTGCTCCTTTTGGCGGATACGATTTAAGCCGGTTACAGCTGTCTATCTCAATATAATCTTCAAGTCGGCCTAAACCCGATACTTTTTCTAGCCAAGTCATATTTTTGAAAACAAACAAACCGTTCTTTAAATTAACAAACCAAGGCATATCGATCCATTCAAAGCCATCTAACTCTATGAAATTGCACTTTTTAAGAATATTGAAGCCGCTGAGGTCTGTGATTTCCTCACCAGTGGGTACGGTTTTATCGTACCTAAAACTATAGGCTGGTTCACTAGTAGTATCCACCAATAAGGCAATGGAATCGGCAGCACGTTGGGTGGTAATTATTATTTGAGCCATTGCCACATTACACCACCCTGCTATGGTAAGAGCCAAGAGAAGTAATTTTATTTGCAGTTTCATTTCTTTTATTTCTTAATCCAATTTCACAAAACGACTTGTAGCGTTTTTCTCGCCATTTCGCACATTTATTAAATAATGGCCCGCCCTTAATCTCGATATATCCAATTCGGTTTCGAGCTGGGTAAGCTCATGAACCGAAACAATTTCGCCCATCAAATTTACAATACGCAATACGGCATGAGCTGAGCCCATTTCATTTAACCTCAGGTTAATAACTCCATTTGATGGATTAGGGTAAAAAGCGAAGGGACGTATTTCTGGGGCTTCAACAGTTAATTCTTCGTTACCCAAAGTGCAATCATAAGCCATCATTTCTTGGTAGCTATTGGCCCCTGGAGCATTTCGAGCAAGAGGATAATTTTGTTTCTCATTTGACGATAGTTGTTTGTATTTATTATTTAAAGCATTTCTCAATACACACATGTCTGAAAGTTTGGGGTTGTCTAAGATACCGTTATTAAAAATGGAATCTGTTCGTGTAAACCCTGTTATTTTTTCTAAGTTTAGGTTTCTCGATATTTTAAGATTAATAAATTCCGAACTTTCAATATGCAGTGATTTTAAATTTTTATTTTCTTCAACTCGTAAGGTAGTACATACGCTTTCGGGGTCGGAGATTTCAATTCTGGTAGATTCATTTTTTTTTACGATTAAAGTCATCCTATTTGTACTATGTGGTTTCAAGCCTAAAAGGTCAATTTTCATTTGTGGAATATTTATATTTATACATTCAAAGTACATCAAAGTTTTGAATGCACCCTTAGGAGGATAGAACTTTAAGGAGTTACATCCGTCAATGGCTAAAGCCCCATTCATTTGACCTAATCCCGATACCGTATCTAGTTGGTTCATGTTTTTTAAAGAAAAGGTCCCTGCTCGTAGGTTAGTGAACCAGGGCATGTCCTTCCAATCAAATCCATCAAGCTCGATTACGTTACATTTTCTCATCCAAATGAATCCACTTAAATCACTTATTCGATCATTTAATGGTAGTGCTGTGTCGTTTCGAAAAATGTAGGCTGCTTCATTAACCGTGTCCATTTGCAGAGCTATGGAATCTGCCATGTATTGAGTTGTGATGATGAGTTGCGCTCGAAGAAAGCCGAAAGGCACGCAAAAAGCTAAAACGAAAATGTATTTTTTCATATTTTACTTATTTTAAGTCAAGGTACGTACAAGTCAATGGGTTCATCAAGAATCACTTCCTCATTTGGTCCACACTCTTCTCCTTGGCACAAAACCTTGTGTAAATGTATTACAGAATGTTGATGACTGGCTGGCAAATTGAGTAAAGGGATGGTTTGGCAAAACGAATGGCCGGTATAATTACCTGAAGCCCGATGTCCGCGGTCGATGGGCCACGAAAAACTCCAGTAAATTTCGCATGGAGCAGGGATATCCGTAATACAGGTAGAAGCACAAATTTCCACGGTTTTCAAAACGTAATCAAAAGTTTTGGTGACTGTGAACGGTATCGGACAAAGTATTTCGGTACCTGGCTCAGCGCAACATTTTACTATTAACGTTTCGGCGCATTTCAAATCCGAAAAATAACTTATTACAACTTGAGAACCTTGCGTCAAGGTTATGGTATTGGAATTACCCGAAGACTGTGTAAATGGAGCAGCCAATTGATTGACCTGATAATAAAAACTCCTCGATAGGTTCAGAACATGAGGATAATCGCAAGTATAAATAGGGTTTTGAAGGAATTCATTTGGTGGACCAAACGACCAACGCGAATAATCTTCTCCATCAATTTGATCAGGTAGCAAATAAAGTAAGTCAAAATAGTCATCTGGAAAACCCAAAATATATGGATGCCCTGAAGTCAACTGGTTGTTGAGTTGGACTGCGTTGCTGGTCCATGCCGAAGCAGGATCATTTATATCCGCTAATGCACCCAACCGATTATTGCCAGCTACATAAAGTTTTCCATCTTTACCCCTTTCCAATTGTCCATAAGCAAAGTCTTTATTTGGATCACCAGAAACAATAGGTCCGAAATAGCTAAAGGTAGAATTTAAACTGCTCCTTTGGAAATATACTAATATATTGTCACTGCTTTGGGCCAGACCAGATGATCCGCCGTCAAAAATAGACAAGTGGGACGCGTAAAGCGTTAAACCATCAGTCGAAAATTCAATTCCATTTACACATTGCATGTAATCTATTAACCTACTTGATTTAGGTACGATGACTTGATAGTTAGAAGAAAAAGTAACGCTAGAACCGCTAGAAATCGACACCTCAAACAAGTGAATGGCTCCACCTTTGTTTTTGTTTTGAGATACCACATCTAGGTCTGGGTTGCTATAATAAGAAGTTACCAAGGTGTACTTTTCTAGACCGCCCACTGCTTCATATTCAAATACTTCCATCTCCGATCGATTGTTTTGTAGAAAGGTTCCATTGCTCGTAGATGAATTAAGATAAATTATATCACTATTTCGAATTTCGAATACGCCAATACACTCAGGAATAGACATAAATAAGTATCGGTTTCCAGATAGATTGGCTCTTGTAACCGCCAAATGGTTGTGGTAATCATAGTAATTAACTTCCTCTCCGTTCGGCATTGAATCACTTCGTGAAAAGGATAAACATCCTTCGTTCTTCCAGTGCTCCACTAGTGTTCCATTCGGCATGGTTTGAGCAATCCAGCTCCCATTCACATTTTTTATCCTACTATAAATAAGATAATTTTCTATAGCAAAATTTGTTGGCATGCCAGTTTTGACAAAAGTAGAAATACAAAAATACTCATCACAAGTTTCAGGCACAGGTACAAAAACGAATTCGCTGTGCCCAGGAGCGTTGTATCCTAGACCAGCAACATTTACCTGCTGCACAATTAAATTTCCGGCTCCATCCCTGACTGCTCCATCCTCGGCATAAAACTCCAATTGCCCTGCATGGTTAATCAATCCATTTTGGGTGTGGTTAGGGGAGTTTGAGGTCGGCAAGGGGGTGGTGGTATTGTTTACATAATCTACCAAACTATTATTTATTACCCATTGAGGTTGTTGTGCTACTTGACTGAGTAAGGCAGTAGTGGCCATAATATTAAATAGGAAAAAAAGTGTACGCATGGTAAGAATTTTTACCAAATGTGGGCCCTTCCACGGGTGTGGCTTATGGCATTTTTGCCATAAAATAATTGATTGAGAATGGTAAACAAGCAATAGTCCATTGTTGGTCCTTATAAATAGACCCAATTACGGCATCCCAACCTCACCCCGCTTTCCCTAATTTCGCAATGATGGAATTAAGGTTGTTCAGTTTTATTTTGCTTGCGTTTTTCCTCGGAAATTCCCGTGTTGGTTTTGCCCAAAACGAAGACAGCACACACATTCTTACGGAGCTGAACCGCGGCTTTGCTCTGGCTTATTCCAAGCCTGATTCGGCTAAAATCATTTGTACAGGCGCATTGCGATACGCACAAAAAGTAAATTACCAGTATGGCGAGATGAAGGCCCTCAATGTGTGTGGGATTTTACAAGACATTACCGCAAATTACGACAGCGCCATATCGCTTTACTTTTCATCCATTGCCATAGCCGACAAACTTGACGATACTAAATCGAGGGCACAGGTTGGAAATAATGTGGGGCTCATCTATTGGAATAACGAAAAACTAGATTCCGCCATTTATTGGTATCGACAATCTGAAGCCATTTTTAGGAAGATAGATTTCAAACCAGGCCTAGCCAATGTGCTCAACAACATGGGATTGATTTACAACGACCAAAACGATTACGACCACAGCATACCCATTCACAAAGAAGCTTTTGAAATCAGAAAACAATTAGCCGATACATTTGGCATGGGCGCCAGCTTGCACAACATTTCCATGTCTTATTGGGACAAAAACCAATACGATTCTAGTATTTTTTATGGCCTAAAGGCTATTCCCTACCGGCTTCATGTAAAAGACCTTAATGGTCTTTCTAAAACATACAACAACTTGGCCCTTGCTTACGGAAGCCTCAACAAGTATGCTGAGTCTGTCAAATATTTTCAACTAGCCATTCCTTTGAAACAAAAAGTAGAAGACAAATACGGATTGGCAAGTTGCTACAACAACTTAGGAGCAACTTATATAGAAATGCAGCAAAGCGATAGTGCATTTAAGTACTGTGAGTTGGGCTACGAAATTGCGCTTAAAGAAAAGTATTTACGTGTGGTGTGGGATTTAGCGGGCAACTTAAGCAAGTTATATGCGCAAAAAGGTGATTTTAAAAATGCCTATGCCTTAAAAGATACCGCCTTTAAATACCGAAGCCATCAATATGAAGCAGAAACGAACGAACGAATGCAAAAGCTTCAGGTGGAGTTTGATGTGAAGCGAAAAGAGGCTCAATTGCAAACCCTTTCTGCCGAAAAAAAGCTTGCCGATTTGGATATTGAACGGCGCAACTTGCAATTGCTTCTTGTTATAGGCGCAACCTTGCTTTTGGCCATCATTGCATTGCTGGGCTTTATCGCCTTTAAACGAAAGAAAAAACTAGAACTTGAACGGGCACTCCGGGAAGAAAAACTCCAAAGCAGCCGAGCAGTAATTGAAGCCACCGAAGAGGAGCGCAACCGCATTGCTAAAGACCTCCACGACGGAATTGGGCAGCAGCTTGCCGCCCTTAAATTGGGATGGGAGCACACAATGGGTCAATGGAAAGAAAACCAAACTTTTAATCCCGAAGAAAAAGAGAAATACAGCAAACTGTTGGATGCGACCGGAGCCGATATTCGCTCCATTAGCCATCGCATGATGCCGCGCGCTTTACAAGAAAAAGGGCTTGTACCTGCCATTGAAGAAATGCTGGAATTGACGCTGAGCCCGGCTCAAGTCCAGTTTTCATTTGAGCATTATAACATCACCCAAAGGTTTGAAAAACGATTGGAGGTAAGCTTGTACCGCATTCTTCAAGAGCTCGTAAAAAACATCATTCGCCACTCCAAAGCGAGCCAAGTAACCGTACAATTAATGGTTGTAAAAAAGCAGCTGATTTTGATCGTAGAAGACAATGGAGTTGGTTTTGATTCAACTAACAATACTTCTGATGGCATGGGCCTCTTGAGCCTTCGCGGACGAGTAGATACGGTACATGGCAACATCAATTTTGAACCCAGCCCTGTAAGTGGAGTTTTGGTTACGGTGAGGATACCGGTATAAGTCCAGTATTTTCAATGCATTCCGCTCTATATGGCTATGATGTAGTCATTTACATAGAATATTTTGATTTGCGAATTGTTTTATTACATATCTTCGGTACATAGTTTAACTTAATCTTTATAATCATGAAAACACACAACACACAACACACAACACACAACACACTTAGCAATAGCGTTTATGTGTTTGTTTTTTAGTGTAACCAGT
>JAGQYO010000095.1:0-3938 GCA_020435995.1 Flavobacteriales bacterium
GTAGTTTTTATTCGGCATAAGGCTCTCCTTTTTCATTTCTCCTTATCACAACGTTTTTGGTATGGTAGGGTGTACTAGAAAATCCATCTTCAAACACCTGAAAACAAAATATTAGTTTTTTGGGATACTCGACGAACTCGTGCGAAATACCTTCTTCAAAATTATCGGCGATAGATTTGGGGAAATATGCATCGTAAGTTTTGTACTGTGCTACCGCTAATCGGGAGAGGGTATCGGGGTTTTCTTGAAGAATTTTTTGTGGCAATTCTATTTGCTGTGTCATGGGCTTACCGTTCCAGTTGTTGTCAGAAGGCAATTCTGAATACCGTTGGTAGCTCAATTGGGCTTCTTTCGGCTTTTGGACAGTTCTAAGGTTGTTGTTGGGCAATTGCTGTTTAAGCGTGTCTTCTATTTGCCTTTTTTCGATGTGGGTGTCCAATGAATTGAGCTGAGAGTCTCCTTGAGGCAACATCACACTATCTTTTGTTTGTTCGCTAGAGCTACGATCTGTTGCGCGCGTACACGCACCCAGCCAACCCAGGAAGAAGATAATGGCCATACGTTTAATCCCAATCATTTAATCACGCTATTGTGGTATTTGCTGTGTTTGCTGTGGTATGAAGTAATTATTATTGAAAACGCTTCTAAACGAATTAATTATCTGTGAAAGGACAAGTATTTAGGAATAGGTCTAGAGCTTCATCTGAAGTAAAGCAGAAATCCGATTGAATTTCGCCGTCCGCAAACGAATTAATCAAATTCAAATGACTTAGAAAAACGTCGAATGAATTCCCATCACAGTTATAGACGAAAAGTATCTTATGATGTTTTTTTGATGAAATTAAAACGGTTTCAATGGTTCTCGAAGGTCTTATATATTCTGTATTTAAGGTTACAAAATGGTTCATTTTTTAAAAATTTTGGTATAGTGATAATCTAAAAATTCCTTGGAAGGCAAGAATTTGTCTGGAAGACTTATCCTTTGATTTTCAAATCTAAAAAAGAAGTCATAAGTTACCGCTTCGTTTTTGAAGTCCTTCAAAGAATTAGATGTTTTAACTTTAAACTCTGGTGTAATCGTTATAAAACCTCGATCAAAGGCCACATCATGAATTGAGTTTAAGCATAAACCATTTCTAGGATTTAATCTATTTTCTGTGTTTTTGGCCCACGGTATGATATGACTTGCAACTAGTAAGTCGGGGATCGACAAACCTGTAATGCAGCATTTAAAATAGTAAGCGGACAAAACGGAGGCGCGAAAAAAGCTCTGATTTAATCTTCGTCTTACAATCGTTTCTTTATCGGTTCCTTCTCGAAAATCTTCGGTCTCAAGGTCTAAATAGGAGTCAAGGGGAGTATGAGATAATTTTGAAATGAGAAGCTCGCTTTCATAAGCTAGTTTTTCCCAGTTTCCATTGAATTCATGCCAAACGTCTTCTTCGATTTTACTACCATGAGCTAGTCCTACAATACCTTGTTTTTTCAGTTCAGGATCAAGGCGACCAAAGTTCCCTATTTTCATGTTTAATGCAGATGAACTTCTGCCTAGGATTTTAGCATATTTTATTACTGTTGGGTTTGTTTTACTACTGGTTTTGAAAGGGATTTTACAGTAAACATTAAATGCTATTATCGTTTCTTCTCGCGTCCAATTATTAGTCATTATGCAGAAATTTTAATCAGGAATAGGAGTAGAATTATTCTTTCTTTAAGTCTCATAAATTTTATTAGTGGTTTATTTCTCCACTACTTTAAATTCAAAATCAAGAAAAACAGAAAAACGAACTAAATAATCGACGGTGATACCAAACCTTCCATTTTCAATTTTTGAAATAGTTGTGCGGTTAACTTTCATAATTTCAGCGAGCTGCTCTTGGCTATATCCTCTTTCTTCTCTAACGCTTCTGATTTTACTTCCAAGCTTGAGCCGATAGTCCTTTATCTGATGTTCTATTGTTGTTAATTCCTTGTTCATATATGAGAATAATGTTTCACGAATAAAGTTCCAATATGTTCTTCACCTTTATAATCTTCAATGGGGAGCAAGATATTTGTACTTACGCCATTTTCTTCTTTTTTCAGGTCAACTATTATTTTTGGTGCATCCACTTTTACAACCCTACCAGTTGCTTTTGATGAGTCTGCTTTGTTAATAGTTACCCGATGGCCTATAAGGTCAGAGTTATCTACTGCCACAACTTCTAAATCGTGTATAAATGCAGTATTGATAGGAGGAAATGGGAGGCCAGTGTTTAACGCTTTAATGTCAGCTTGTGGCCTTTCAGCGTCGTCAAAGATTTCCAATACTACGTAAAGTTGATTCGGGTTTTCGCCTGGTAGCGGTGTGTGGTACTTGGCTATTTGTCCAATTTTATGTGGTTTCATATCTTTTGTTGCAGAATTTATAGCGTTGCCCCCGCAATTAATTAATTATTCAAAACCCAAAGTTATGATTCCAACTCAAAATAAGTGCAATATATTGAACTATTTTTCAACAATTAAGATCTATGAGAGTGCCACGTAATTGTCTAATTTGAGATTTGCCATTCGATTCACTCTCAAATTTGTTGGCGTTGTTCAATTCAAAAACTGCGAAAATTGCAGTCGCAACTTTTTTATTGATTAAACAAATTTCCCTTTCTCCAATCCCAACCAACCCAATGCTGAGCCATGGAGCAAATCACCTTTGAGTTTGTCGTCATAAGGCATGGAATGAATCAGTTGTCCGGGTTCGAGTTCGCCAAGAGGGAAGGGATAGTCGGTTCCCAGAGCTACTTTGTCGCTGCCTACCAAGCCAACAATGTAGTCGAGCATTTTGGGGTCGTGTACCAAGGAGTCGAGCCAGAACTTACCCATATATTCTCTAGGGTTTACTTTGTTGTCGATGGCGCATAAATCTGGGCGTACATTAAAGCCGTGTTCTACTCGTCCAAGTGTAGCAGGGAAGGAGCCACCACCATGAGCAATAGCTACGCGGAGTTTGGGTAGTTTTTCGAAAATTCCACCAAATATCAAGTGGCAAATGGCCCTAGAGCTTTCGGCAGGCATACTCACCAGCCAAGGCAACCAATATTTTTGGAGCGAATCGGCACCCATCATGTCCCAAGGGTGAATAAACACGCACATATCCAAATCTTGACAGGCTTCAAATACCCTCACAATTTCTGGCTGCGAAAGGTTCCAATCGTTTACGTGGGTGCCAATTTGAATACCCACCAAACCTATTTCCTTACACCTCCGAAGTTCTTGAAGCGCCAAATCGGGATCTTGCATGGGTAGTGTACCAAGTCCAACAAAACGTTTTGGGTAGTCGTGTACAATCCCAGCAATGTGGTCATTTAAGAATTTTGATACCTCCAAACAATCTTTAGGCTTTGCCCAATACGAGAACATAACAGGAACAGTAGATAGCACTTGAACATCAACATGTTGGTGGTCGCATTCCTTCATTCGCGCCTCTGCATCCCAGCAATTGTCTTCAACTTCTCTAAAAAAATGGTCGTCCTTCATCATTCGAGCGCAGCACGGCTTATGATGGTCGAGATGGATAAAACCTCCGTAGCCAAACCTTTCTTTAAAATTGGGAATGTCGCGGGGAAGTATGTGTGTGTGAATATCTATTGTAAGCATAAAACGAAAGTAGGATTTTTGGACAATGGATGAATGATAGGAGGGTTTGGGATTTTGGATGTTTTATATTGGATAAATGATATTGGATGCCTGCCCGCCGGTAGGGCGTGGTTGGACATTGAACTTTGCTCATTGCAAACTGACCGCTGCACCTTATACGTTGTACTTTTTATCTTGTACCCAGTGCGTCAAGACTAAAAAGTATAACCCAAGCTAAACGTAAGTGGAATTTTTACACCTTCATTTTCGGGAAAGACATTTCCATTAGAAAAATGTGCGATTCTCAGGTCTATATTAAGTTTTCG
>JAGQYO010000095.1:4036-7236 GCA_020435995.1 Flavobacteriales bacterium
GTTCTTTTCCGATAAAAAAGCCTGTCCCCATGAAATCTTGAAAGGTGAACTGAGGGCCTGTTTCGCGGCCATCGATATTTAAGCCTGAAATGTAGGCAGGGCCAGCCAAAGAGTAGTTGAAGTAGAGGTCGAATGGTTTGGTGTGGAGCAGCACAAACTTAAATACAGGAAAAATAGCCAAGGTGATAAACTCATCGTTAAATTCTTGAGATTTCCAATACGAAAAACTACTTCCTATGTCCAGTGAAAAAGTTTTGGTTCCGTGAAAAATATTGCGTTGGTACAAAGCCGTAAAACCATAAACAACATGTGCATTTCCACCCCAGAACACGGGAACGGCACCCTCTGAAAAGAAATCATTTACTCCATAACCAAACTCATTGGTTGAATAGCCAATCTGGATGATGTTTTCGGGAAATATATATTTTGATTTGGCCTTTTCGATGAGGTCTTCTTCCGAAAGTTCTCTCATGGTATATGAAAATCCAAAGCCATAGTGTACCGTGTAGGGCTGTCGTGCCCTTTCATTGGCAGGGGAGTAGATGCTGCTAATTTTCAAGGCCCATTTGGGACTGATGTGAAAATTCAAGCCCGCCCCCAGCACAAGTGTTCCGTAGTTTGCATCAGTAACGATATCGGGCCGTTCAGAATCATCCTTTTCGTGAAATCCCGTACGAGTAATTATGGCAAGTCCAGCTTCTCCGTAGATAGAGAATCGGTTTCCTATTGGTAAAGTTCCCTTCGCTGTTAAGCCTCCAATATTCATAAATACAGGGTGGTTGCTGGAGTCTTTATATCCATTGGGACCATCAATGTTGTTGTACCTCACCCAGAAAATGGGCCTCGTGTAGCTTATTTGTGCCGAAAGGTATTTATTGAAATTGTGACCGTAAAGTACGATTCTTGGAGAGGCATGAGGTACTTCCACCGACTCTACGGTATATCCATCCTCCAAAGAGGATGAGCCAAACGGATAATTGATGTAACCAAAGTTGACTTCAAAATAAGAATCTTTTAAAAGTGAATTGTATTGGGCGCGGTTGTTCTGCCCAAAAACATGATGTGCTGAGCCAATGAGCGCGACTAAAATTAATTTAATGAATAGAGATTTCAATAGAATAAATCAATCCGTATTTCCCAACTGAGCCAAAGCGGAAAGAAAATAATGGGGTAGTATGTACATGTTGTTTTAACTTTTCTCGGCTGCGAAAATAATTTTTATAACCGTTTGATAAGCTTAGGAAATCTTCCTAATGGAAGTGACGCTAAATTAACTTTCAGATGCAATTCTACTTTTACTAGAATAAAAAAAGCTCAACTAAGTGAGCCTAATTTTTCTAAATGAATGGGAAGCGTTACAGGGTACAAACGTTTTTATCCACTCCGGTTATCGTGAGCGATCCAGAAAGACCAGGAACTGTCTGGTTTCCCGTTACTTCATATTCGTAGGCCTTGCACCAATCCTCACTTTCTCCTTTTTTCATTTCATCTGTATACGTTTTGGTTTCTACTTCAGGTGGCGGAAGAAGTGAGGAATAAGCGGGATCAGAGATGCTGAGTGTGGTGGTAGAGGTGCAAGTACAGGTGAATTCTTTTATCCAATCGGAATGTATCATTCAAATGGTCCGTGGTACAATGCCGAGGTTACATTCAAAAAAGAGAAGAAACCGAGGATGTTGAACTGGTTTTTGAAGTTGTGGTTATTCAATTAATGTTTCAAATACCTTGTTTTGATGAGGTTTAAATGGTGAAGTGTGTGACCTGCGCTAATAAGCCCAGTAGCGGCTACGGATATTTCAAAATTATTGGCAACACCAGTACGGTCTAACTCGGTGGGTCTAAAACTCGCATAAAGCGAAATGGAAGCAAGGCGTGTCGTATTGAATTCGTCCATCAAGGCTTTAGGGGTTTTATAGTCTGCTTCAGCAGCTTCATTATAAGCCACATCATCGTATCCAAGCAGGGGCGATTTGTCGGCGCGGGCAATTCGAAGGGCGCGATAGGCGAAGATACGCTCGGTGTCGATAATGTGTTGCAGCACTTCTTTAATCGACCATTTTTGGGCTTCATATCGCGTGGCCCATTGCTCTTCAGAAAGCCCAACTAGCGTAGCAAGCAGCGCTTGTTGCGAATCTATCAATGCCACTTGAATGGACTTCCCTTGAACCAAATCAAGGTACTTCTTAAAATAGGGGGCAGCTAGTATATTCATGGGTCCAAAATTATACGGGAAATGAATTCGCCAATGCAGTTAATTCAATTTCAATTAATAAATCTCGATGAATTAATTTACTCACTTCTACGAGGGTAGTTACTGGCTTTATTTCTCCAAAAAAATCGTGATGGGCCCGCCCAATTTCTTCCCAAAGTGCTATGTCTGTGGTAAAAAGCCTGGTCCTGATCGTCCTATCGAGCGAACTTCCATTTTCCTCCAGCAGTTTTTTGAACCCCGTTAGAATGAAACTGGCTTGGGCATGCACATCGCCCACGCCTATCACTCCATCTGGCCCCATAGCTACTGTGCCACTTATTTCTATTACATCGCCGTAGCGAACCAGCCTTGAGTATCCTACCTTAGTTTCCCAGTAAGCTCCGCTCGAAATCCTTTGAATTTCCATACTTCATCATTTAAAGCAGAAAGATAAGAAAGTATGGAAATAACTTGGTAACTATTTAGCCATCAGTTTTTTGATCTGCATCGATTCCAAATCCTTTTCGAGCATGAAATCTTCAAATGAATATTTCACTTCATAGTCGGGCATTACCCCGCGACCATAAGTAGGTTCCACAATTTCGTGGTCTAAAAAATAGTAGGGTATTTGAACGTGTATACGGCTATGGGGCAGGGTGTAAGAATAGACTAACACAGCGTTCGAACCTATTTTTCCTCCACCAGTTTCC
The DNA here is from genome assembly GCA_020435995.1 of Flavobacteriales bacterium. GTDB lineage: Bacteria > Bacteroidota > Bacteroidia > Flavobacteriales_G > Salibacteraceae > JAGQYO01. The sequence continues at coordinate 6,938 of JAGQYO010000095.1, forward strand.
TGTCCAACAAACGTTGCTCTGTTGGCTTTTTGAAGTTGGGAGGCCACATAACTGCTCAATGAAAACGAACCTCCATCGATCATCACATACACATTTCCGTCAAAATGATTCCTCTTCATTGGTTTTTTGATGAGGAGGTAATTTCGGTTGGTGTCTTCTGGAATCCTATCTGGCATTAAATTAAAAAGGTCACGTGTTATTCTACTTCCAAAATTCATAGTCAGTCCATCCAGTTTTGGCTTTTTGGCATGAGCCCGGCTAAAATTTATTCTTACATTTTCATCAACAAGGTACCTTAA
>JAGQYO010000096.1 GCA_020435995.1 Flavobacteriales bacterium
AGCTTTTCCTTTTAGATCTTTGCCAACAGCTTCCTTCAATTTGAAATTGATTTCCTCTGAGAAAATAATAGTACTTTGTAGAAGGTAGTAAGCAATGGCTGCAAAAAACAAATTGCAACCATAAATCAAGGTTGGAATTGGAGCCATATCGGTTTTACCCATCCATTCTGTCGAAAAAGGAACCAGCGACAACCAGAACAAAAGATGAAGATTGGCCCATAAAATTTTGCCATTAATTTTGTGTACCAAGTGAAACATATGATGATGATTGTTCCAGTAAATCGCTAGATAGATAAAGCTCATGACATAAGCCAAAAATACAGAACCAAGAGGTAAAAGTGCCGCAAACGTTTCGTCGTGAGGTACTTTGAGCTCAAGAACCATGATCGTAATGACAATAGCAAGAACGCCATCGCTAAATGCTTCAAGCCGATTTCGTGTCATGGGCCGTGAGAATACTTGACCTCGCTTTATCTCGCCAACAAAAAATACCGTCGTTAATGGGTCCTCTCAAGCAGAGGCAGGCAAAGACACTAAAGAAGAGGCTATTGCACAGGAATCACGTCAAGATCCTTTTTCTCGATGCTTTTTAGTGTTTTAGGAATGCATTTGTTCAAAGCTTTTGCCAAGAGTCTAATCAAATCGATTTTGTGATGCTTACGCCTGTATACTAAACCGACTTCTCTTCCGGGAATCGGTTTTTTAAATCGAATCACTTGTGTCTTTGAACCCAGCGCATCCAATGCTAGTTCAGGAAGTAACGTGTAGCCACCATACGAATTCACTATGCGTTTTAAGGTTTCAAGACTTCCACTTTCAAATCTAAATTGCGGATTGGAATTTCCTTTATCTCTGAGGGCGCAGATGTCTAACACTTGGTCTCTTAGGCAATGTCCTTCGTTAAGAAGCCAAATATCTTGATATTTAAGATCCCGATAACCAATTTGTTTTGAATGAGCGAGCGCGTGGTTTTTATGGCAAAAAATGGCAAAAGGCTCATAAAAAATAGGCTCTTCATAGAGGCGAGACAAACCCAAGGGTGTGGCCAAAAGACCCACATCAATTTCATCTTCGTCCAGCGCTGCCACGATTTGATCAGTGTGCATTTCTAAAATATGGAAATTCAATTTAGGCGCCAGTGTTTCCAATAGAGGCAAAACGCGAGGCAAAATATAAGGCGCAATTGTGGGTATGATAGCTAAGTTAAGATCTCCTTGAGGTTCCTCTGTTTCAAAATGCTGAATCATAGTTTCAATTTTGTTGGATTCAAAAACCACATTGCGAATTTGCTCGATTACACGCTTGCCCGCCTCTGTTAGCAAAATAGGCTTTTTACTTCGATCAAACAAAGGTGTTCCCAATTGTTCTTCAAGTTTTTGAATTTGCATGCTCAAGGTGGGTTGTGTCACGTGACACATCTGTGCGGCTTTAGCAAAGTGTCCATATTTATGTAATGCTAAGACATATTCGAGCTGCGTAAGTGAAAAAGCAAGTCTTGGTTGCATAAATAACAGCTATCACACAAGACCTCATAGCGATAGATTTAATTGATCAATAAAAATATATTATCGATTTTACCATATTATTACGTTGGGTTAAATTGGCAAACATGAAAGCAGTAAAAATTAAAACAATGTTTGAAAGGAGCCAATAAATAATGCAAACGATTATTAACAGCCATATTCCAGAGTTTAAACTTCAGGCCTATCATAAAGATGCATTTAAAACTGTCACCCAGGACGATTTTAAAGGCAAGTGGTCGGTCCTTTTTTTCTATCCAGCAGATTTCACTTTTGTCTGCCCAACGGAATTAGGTGATGTTGCAGATCAATACAGCAAACTTACTGAGATGGGCGTTGAAGTTTATTCTGTAAGCACCGATACGCACTTCGTGCACAAAGCGTGGCATGATGCATCAGAAACGATCAAAAAAATTAAGTTTCCTATGTTGGCCGATCCAACTGGAAACCTTTCAAGAGCTATGGGTGTATATATTGAGGAACAGGGCATGGCCTATCGTGGAACGTTCTTAGTGAATCCGGATGGACTCATTAAAATTGCCGAAATTCATGACAATGGCATTGGTCGAAATGCAGAAGAATTGGTTCGCAAGGTACAAGCTGCCAAATTTGTGGCGGAACATCCTGGCGAAGTATGCCCAGCCAAATGGAAACCCGGTGAAAAAACGCTTACCCCAAGCTTGAACCTGGTAGGTAAGATCTAATAGTCAAAAATCATAGGATAAGTGGAGGCATGAATGTTTAACACTGAAGTGAACGAGCAACTGGCAAATTTATTTTCTAATCTTGAAGGGAAAATAAATTTCTATGTTGAACCAAGCGCTCATAGCGATCATAAAGATCTTTTGGAGCTTCTCGAAGGCTTAGCCAAGGTGAGTTCTCATATAAGTGTAAAATCACATGCCTCCACTCCCGATTCACACAAAGGCTCACCAAGATTTCATCTTTATTACAACGACAAACATACGGGCATAACATTTTCAGGAATTCCAGGCGGTCATGAATTTAGTTCCTTGGTACTCGCAGTATTGAATGCGGACAAAAAAGGTAAGCAACTCGATGAGGCTTTGGCCTTGCGTATAAAAGCATTAAAAGCGCCAGTTCAACTTAAAACTTACATTTCTTTAAGTTGTGAAGTGTGTCCTGAGATTGTTCAAATGTTAAATCAGATGGCCATTATTCATTCAGATTTTTCGCATGAAATCATTGATGGCGCGTATGTTCAAGATGAAATCAAGAACCTTGGCATTCAGGGAGTACCAAGTGTGGTTGCCAATGGAAAAATAATTCATTCAGGAAAAATTAACCTCTTGGATCTTTTAGCAAAACTCGAATCCACGTATGGTGTTGATGGCAATCACAAACAAGCTCAAGTAAACAATCTTGGTGCATTCGACGTTGCAGTGATTGGTGGTGGCCCGGCTGGTGCGTCGGCTGCAATTTACAGTGTCCGAAAAGGCTTGAAAACCGCTATGATCGCAGAACGCATGGGCGGGCAACTACAAGAGACAAAAGGCATTGAAAATTTTATTTCAGTTTCATATACCGAAGGCCCTGATCTGGTGGGGCAGCTTGCCAAACATGTTTCAGATTACCCCATACATACGTTTGAGCACCGTCGAGTTGTTTCTATTATAGGGGCAGGCAAAGCCCCCTCCATCGGCAAAGCCGATGGAGCCACCCCATCAAACCGATTCGCGGTTGGAAATTTCTCCAAAAGTACCTCAGGCGTCAGCCCGGGAGGTGCTCCTTCGGCCAGCGAAGCTGCAAATGTAAATACTCCGGACGTAAGTCCGGAGAAATTTATTTCTACTGAACCAGATGCTAAAATTATAAACTTTGAGAGCGGCGAGTATCTCAAAGCAAATTCAATTATTGTTACAACCGGAGCCAAATGGCGTAATCTCGGCATTCCTGGAGAAAAAGAATATATAGGTCGAGGAGTAGCTTTTTGCCCACACTGTGATGGTCCTTATTACAAAGGAAAAAAAGTGGCTGTTGTTGGGGGAGGTAATTCTGGGGTAGAAGCAGCTATTGATCTTGCTGGTATTGTTCAAGAGGTGATTCTTTTAGAATTTGCACCAGACTTAAAAGCCGATGACGTTTTGATTAGAAAACTAATATCGCTACCCAATGTATCTATATTAAAGAATGTTCAAACCGAAGAGATTCGCGGTGATGGCAGCAAAGTTACGAGTCTTTTGTATAGAGATAGATCTACAAAACGCCAAGAAACAATAGATCTTGACGGTGTTTTTATCCAAATAGGTCTTGTGCCAAATAGTCGGTTTTTAAAAGACATTGTCGAACAAACCGAACACGGTGAAATCATTGTCGATGAAAAAGGTCGAACCAGCGCAAAGGGCATTTATGCAGCAGGAGACGTGACAACAACACCGTACAAACAAATCATTATCGCAATGGGAGAAGGAGCAAAAACAGCCCTAGCAGTTTTTGAAGACCGTATGAAGTTAGTAAATTAGATAAGTTCCTTAAGTGACACGTGAAGGAACTCCAAAAAAATTTTCCAGTTAGGCAAAATTAGCGCAGAAAAACAGACTAGAATGATGACTATGATAATATAACCAATGGTCTGACTTTGCCGTTCTTCCAACTGTTTATCGCTTGTTAGATCAAAAACATTCCAAAAAGGGACGCGCAAAAATTCAGCCAATTGTTGTCCCTGTTGAATACCGTGTTCTACAATGTTTCCTCCATTCAAGATGTTTAGCCTTGTTTTGTCTTTGAGTACTAAGTTAAGTTCATAAGTAGTGACCTGTTCGTAACCGATGCCATTAATTGATCTAGATGAGAGTTCTTTTTTTAATAGTTGGATGGCTTCCACGTTGTTCAATGAGCCTTCTTGCAACATCATACTCCCCATCGAATGCTTGATCGTTTGATTTGAAAAATATTTCTGACGAGTTCGATCAAAAGTGACGTGATAATTGATTAGCGTGGGCTCGCTAAAAAATAGAATTATGCTACCTAAGGCAAAAATAACAGTTACTGGAATTGCTCCGGCTATTCCAACTACAAAGACAAAGCAGATACCCAAAAAAATAATGATAATGATGCTTTTACACGGCGGATATTTTCGTTTTAGCTTAGCTAAAGTATCGCTTAGTATAACAATATGATGGCTATCCCCTGTTTGGGGTTTCCACTCAAGAAGAGGTACCCAGGACACATCCAGAGTTTTAACATTTTTGAAATCATTCGGATTAAATACAAAGCGATCTTTTTTATTGAGCTCTTTGATTCGATGAAAGACCCTTCGAAACCATTGTATCATACCGAGTACAAACAGATTATCGCGCTTATGCAAAGATGTCTGTATTTTGTTTGTTATAATGGATCGCGTCGCCTGCTTCATGGGCAAAGCCCATGAAGCCTCTCCCTCAGCAGCTTTGTCTTGAGGTGAATGATGTTTCTATGGGGCGTCGTCGAGGGAAAATCTCGCGACAAGAATTTCAGGGCCACTCTTGGGACGGACCCTATGTCATGAACCCGTCAGCCTAAGGATTGTTATTTTGGCCACCTAAGAAAAAAGTGAATAATCAGGGGGTATCAATCCACGAAAATTTACCTCATCGAGATTGAATCTTATCTAAAGCACTTGCTGGCGATTCAACAATAATAGAGATTAATTTAGCATCCAATGATAGAATATTAGCTTGAACGCCTTTAAAAAGTTTGGAAGTTTCTAATTATTGTCGGTTTAACAGTCGTCGTTGCGATTCTTATTGGTTTAGTTCACGCGAGTTGTTTCGAGTGGATTTTTCATCGTTTTTGGTTACACCAGGCGCGAAAGCCAACTGAGTTTTTTCGCGCGCACACATTGGTTCACCATCAACTTTGTAAATACGAAGACACATTTCATGTAACTCAAGAGGCACAGGAAGAAGCGCTCATGTTTCACTGGTGGAGTGGATTTCCTTTAGTTGCTGTGAATGCATTTCCCTGGGCTATTGTGGCCGCATCACTTCATGTCTATTATCCATTTTTCCCCTGGGTTTGGTTTGTAGCAACTTTTGCCGTGACTTTCGGAGCGTATTATCTAGCCTACGAATATCTTCACTTACTTATGCACCGGCCAAATTCAATGCCACTTTTAGAAAAATTGTATTTTTTCAAATTTATCAAAGCCTATCACCGGATTCATCACAACCAAATGGGTATGAATCTCAATGTGGTTCTTCCCATTGCAGATTTTCTTTTAGGAACATTCGTGTGGAGCAAGGCACTGGAAATTCCAGTTGTAACTCCAGATTCGGCAAAACGCACAGCCAAACTCAATAGTCGTTATCGTACGGCACCCAAATAAATAGCAAAAGTCAACTCACTCACTAATCAATATCAACGAATCTTTTGCCAATATAACCGGAGGTATCCTACTATTCTGGGTTATTTCGAAAAGTTTTTCCAGTCAATATAATCTCGACAATGTGTTCACCGAACTCGTGGCCAATTTTCCATTGGTCTATTATAGGGGCGACGCGAGCCCCTATAATGAACAGCTGCGCCCATTGATCCAAAATAGAAAACATTTGTGTGTTAATGTGAGCGTAGTTTTTTTGTAAAAGTTTTGTTTTGTCTTGAACAAATTTTTGTGGGGTTAAGTCGTCTGGACAATTTTTAATCATTGCCTCGATACCGTCTTTGGAAATCTCAAGATGGCATTGAAAGCCATAGGTTCGAGAATTGTAACGAATGATTTGTCTTGGACACCCTTTGCTTGTGGCAAGAATGACGGCATCTTGGGTTAGTCCGGGCATGTCGTTATGCCAGTGTATGGCCTCAAAAGTGT
>JAGQYO010000097.1 GCA_020435995.1 Flavobacteriales bacterium
GTGAAATTGTCCATTTGTCCTTGTAAATCTCCCAGTTCAATAACATTTCGTTTTTTGTCCAGTAGGTTACCTTTAAAGTCAAATTCGATATGCGTAACCAACCCCGCTTCATCCCATTGTTTGTGGAGTTGACCTCGAAGGTTATTGGTTTTGGGACTGCTTACTGAACTATCGTCGCCATAGAGGTTTTCTACCACCAAGCGGGTAGCTTCGTTGGTGTCGCTGAGGTTGTTTTTGGCCCAAGATTTTAAAGGACGGTTGAGCGTATCGTAGGTACTGAGCACAAATGAGTCTTTGGCATCTTTTCCTTCTATAGGATTGCCCACCGCATTGTACACGGTTAGTTTTTCTCCTGAATCAATGTGAGTAACCGAAAGTGGTTTTTTGGCTAGGTCGTATTTGTATTGAAAAGTAGGGGTGCTATGCTCATTGTTGTTTACCTCCAACAAATTGCCTTGAATATCGTAGTCGTATTCTAGAATAACGTCTTCGTAAGCACTACCGTTATAATGGGCATTGTGCTCAACGGTTTTTATTACCCGCCCAAGGGCGTCAATTTCTTCACTCTTAGGCGTGTTCCAATGATCGGAATAACTGCCTGTACTAGCAGCATGTGTTCTTCCTGCATTGTCGTTGGCATCGTAGGTGTATTTTTCCCATCCACTTGGAGAAAAATCATTGGGGTTGCTCAAACTTTTTGGTTTGCCGTAAACTACTAGCTGCTCCGAACCATCTGGGTTTACTGTTTTTACAGGTCTGCCTAAGGCATCGTATGATATTGATATTTTTTGGAGGGTGGGCATAGGTTATTTGCGTTATTAGATAACTATATAAATTTTAAAATGCTCAATCAAAGGGGAAAACAATAACATCTATTCCAATCAAAAGGCCACTTTTCAAGTTGTTTTCAACTTTATCAAGATGATCATTTAATCCTCTAACATGATGAATTGAATAGCCGCTAATATTTTGGGAATAACCTATGTTACCTTGAAGATAAAATTTAGTATCCACTTTAAACCTATTTGTAAAATAATAACTCATATTCTGAATGTCACTAACAGTATAATAATCAATGTTAGAATTACTTTCATATCGATGATCCGAAGAAAATCGGTATGAGTAGTTTATGCTAACTAACATCTCATAACTTTTTAAATTCGAAATTATCTTAAACCGAGGACCCAAACCAACTATCATCCCTTTATTTATACCTAATCCAGCATTAAACTCTAAGAGATCCAAGTTTTTAGGGGTAAATTGGTAAAAAACGCCCCAAAGTCCATAGGGTTGTTTTGGTCCTATGCCCATACCAAATCCTGAAGTTCGTACACTGTCTTGAGCGAAACCTATACTTACCAAGAACAAAAAAACACCTATTCCTATAAGTTTCATTTTCCAAATGTAAATGCTATTGAAGGCCCAATGGTTAAGGATACATAGTTTATACTTAACACTCCCGATTCTAATACATTTCCTGTAGCGGAATTTGTACTTACTACTTTTGCTTGTGCGTTTCCGGCCATAACAGTAGATTTAATCGAAGTTGACAATCCAAACCAGCCCTTCACTACTCTATTGTATGATAATGTTCCGCTCGAAACAATCCCACCGCCGGCAAAACTCCTACTTGAACTTTCAGAGGAATAAGTCGTATTTAAATTTGCTTTAGTAAGAATTCAGTTCTAACATCGCTTAAATACAAAGTCACATTTTTACGAAATAAAATTTAGTCAACTACCAGTTTTTAAATTATACAGGACATTTTTTAACGGCTCTGATACTTCTGAGACTATAACTGGCTTTCGAACGCAATTTTTTAACTGTTTCGAAGAAAACTCCGCCATAATATCATCAATCATATCTCTTTCAAGTTCTGTAACTTCTTTCATGATAAATTTAACTTGTATGTCTAGTTCATCAATAACTTCAAATGAAATATTTAGAAAGTTATCAGTTACATTTCGATGTAACGCATCACATAAGTTGCACGCTTGATACTTTAAATAATAATTTCCTTCTATCATATTACTTGAGCTTTTGAGAATAATACATTTTCTAACCATTTGTACTCCATGGGATTCCAATTCCCATTATTGTCATTAAACTGATCCTTACGGATTTTTTTAATAATAAATTTAGTTCTATAATCAGGTAGCATTTCCAGTAGTCTATTTTCTACCTTCTCATCCAAGTTTTTACCTTCAATGAGAACAATTTGGATCAATAAATCCCTTCCTTTTGTTTCATAACTTATATCTAATAGCTCTTCTGGTAAATTTCTCATAAAACAGTTAATCAAGCCAATTTGCACATCTATGTGCTGTTTATCATAATTCATAGTTTAACTCTTTAAATTACGGAGCCCAGTTTGGAGTAGTCGGAACTACACTCGGGCTTTTTGTTCCTTTGATAATAAATACATTCGTCTTTTGTCCTGAGATTCCAGCCCCTAAATTTACATTAGTTCCGGTAACTTTCGTATACTTATATACTTGGTGACCCGCTTTTGATGTTCCTAAGAAGGTGGCCTCACCAGAATGCACAGCATCTAGAACTTTTTGTGCATCCTCACTGCTATCTAAGTAACCCTTTCCTCTTCCAGATGTCCCCGATACGTGTCTATCTTGCTTCTGAACGGATATTTTTTTATTTAAGGATTTAAGAAAGTCTGAAGGCGGTTTATTAGACCCTTTGAATATATTCTTGATTTTCTTAAATGCCGCAAGAATACTTTTGGGGTTCTTTAGAAGTAGTAATAAACTCTTAATTCCTACAACTGCCTCGTAAACCTCTACTCCAGTTCTTGCTGCATCTTCATAAGCACCTGATGGTCTATTTTGGTATGCTTTACTTCGTACATCCGTTGAAGGGTAGTCTATAGACCCTTGTGGGTTATTCTTTACATATTCTGCTACTTGAGATGCATTTTCTGCTTTTACTTCTGCATTCGTTATGGGAGTGGTATCAATCTCCGCTCCACTGGGAACATCCACACCTGTAGCATCAGAAGGCAACGCAGTGATTTCGATTGGTCTCATTGGTTCTATGTTAGGAGCCCTATCAGCTGGAGGCGGAGGCACATTGTTAAGCCCTGTAAAACCGCTTGGGGTGGGGCAAAGGAAAAGAGAGAGAGGAAAAGAAAGGAAAGCAGGGCAGCAAAAGGGATTGAGCGAGTTTTGCGGTAGTGTTGATAACTTTTCTAATTCTGAACTTTTACCAAGTAGCTCGAAGCGGTGGAACAAGCCAAAAATTGATTTTTACCCTAAACCGGTTTTGAAAAAAAGGAATGCCGCCCCCCTTTTAATTTTCTCTTAGGGTAAAAACAATTTTTGCTTAGTTACCGCACATAAAAAAGCCCAAGCTGTGAACTTGGGCTTTGAGCTTTAGGTTTTACTTTTATTCGTCAAGTACAAATGTCTCACCTCTGTTTAAATCAATAATTCTCTGACAAGCTCCCAAAGGTTCGAGACTTTGAATAAACAATTCCTTTTCTCTTACTTCAATCTTCCCTTCGTACTCATTACCAAAAGAATCAATCAACTTTACTGATTTACTGCACTTTTTATTTTGAGTAAGTTCAAATTCAAGATAACAAGTTACCTCGGGTTCACCCTGAGTAAAATCAAGAACGCCATTGACCTTAGAATCATCAACTTTTATTGTTAGCATTCCATCACCATAACTGCCCGATACAATTTTACAATCATCACAGCCAATTAGTACAATTCCGATAAATACTATCAATAAGTTTTTCATTTTCCTATCAGTTTGTTGTAAGCATTTTGCATCTTGGTATCATACTTCCATTCAGCGTAATCTTCCCCATTATAAAGTCTTGCAAACTCACTAAAATTCTTGTCCTTCATTGCTTGTAGCCTTTTTGAATTAGACTTAGCAAAATTAATGAATCCTTTTACCTGTCCCGCAGTTGTGCTTTGAGCTTTGGCAAAAGCTTCAACCGAATCAAACCCTGCTGCTTCGTAATTGAAGCCCATTATTTGAAAAGCTCCATAGGATGTAGCCATCATTGCACTTTCAGGGTCAATTTTCATTGCTTTTTCATATTCTGAATATCCATGATTTTTGCTCTTAGATTCACTATAACCATAGATTAAATCGGGGTTTTCTTTTTCCAACTTAGCAACATCAAAACCATTTTCTTTTAGATACTTTTTGAATTTATGTCCTTCAAATCTGACAACGGGTTTTCCATCCTCCGTAAATCCTGAACCGCTCGATTCTACCGAGGCAATTGCTTTAAGTACATTTTTGTCAACTCCAAGTTCTTTTGCCATAGCATTGTAATCAGGCTTTGAAGTATCCCCCTTTGTTGTGTCGCTTTTAGCAGCTTCTGTTTTTTGCTCGGCTACTTCATTTCCTCCTGCTTCAATATTCGTTGCAGATTCAGAGTTGCCAAATGAAAAAATACTACTTAGAGAATTTGATAATGATTCCTTAGCCGCTGAATAAGTTTCAGCCAAACTATGCAGAACTTCCATTACAATATTCTGACTTTGCATTGCCTGTACTTCAGGAGGTGTATTATCCCCACCGCTCGGAGTTCCTTGCCTTCCATCCTCTTGCAGCCCGTCTATATCGACTTTGTTTATTGGCTTATTTCCTGCATAATTATAGGGGCTTAAATCTGCGAACTTGCTTGCTAATGGGTCTACACTGATAAATCGACATGTCCAAGCGGCATAGTATCGTGCTCCATAGTAATATAAACCACTCTCGCTGTCTTTTTCTTTGCCAACGTACTGATATCGTTTTTTGGTAAAGGTTCTTAGGCTACTATCTCCAAAAGGGTAATACTCCTCCTTGTCGATTACAGTTCCTGAGGTGTTCAATCGTTCAGTTCCAGAGCCAATTTGGTCGGTTAGTATGTAATAAATGTCGTCTCCGATATCGTCGTTGAAGACATCTGAAGGCGATATTACTGTTCTTATAGTCGCAACCCTTGTTTGGTCATCCATTATGTGCGTGTAGTTCTTGGTTTTGGTACTTCCGCCTTCGTCTTTGGTATGATACTCAAAGACCCCGTCAATGTACACTGTGGTTTCGTAAAGCCCCCCAGTGGTTCTTACCAGCTTATGGGTTCTGTTACCTGCACTATCGTATAGGTATTGGGCATAGATAGTAGGTTCGTTAGTACCAACTTGGTTGTAGTACACAATCATTCTGTCCGAATGGTCCCACACCATGTTTCGGGTGGTGCCAGCGGTGAGTTGGTTGCCAGCACTGTCGTAAGTAAAATCTTGGATTGGGGAGCTCCCACTGTCTTGTATTTCGTCAAGGGTATTTACACCACCACCATACACAAAATTGCGGGTAAAGCCATTACTCCCTGCTTGGGTAAGGCTGGTTATGTTTCCTAACTTATCGTATTGGTAATCCCTTGAGTATTCCCTTACATTGTTTGCATTTGGTGAGCCTGGAGTAGGAGCTTGGGTATAGAGGTAATCTTGGTCGTTTTGGGTGTCGCTTTCTCTACCTGTAGCACTTAGCAACCTGTTGAGTGGATCATAGCTAAACAATCGGTCTAGGGCGTCATCTCCTGCTGTTGTGCCATTGATCCCACAGTCTGTAGTTCGGTGCTTTATTTTGAGGATATTGCCTATCAAATCAAACTCATAGCCATTGTCTTGTTTGGTGGTTCCACTTTGTGGGGTATAGGTTACTTCATTCCCACTGGTGCTTATGGCATATTTCTCGGTTTTTTGCCGACTAAGTCTAAAGGTTTTTGGGTCATAGGCATAGCGGGTCATCATCTCATTGCCCATAGCTATGAGTAGGCGTTGTCCTTTGGCATTGTATGCGATGTGTTCTACATAGTTTACACCATCAAAGTGTACTTTCTCCAATGCCCCAGCACGGTTGTAACTGGGCGTTATATCTTTTCGGGTGGTATTTACATCTTCAGGTAGGGTGAGTAGAGTTACACGATTCAGCGCATCATAAGCGCTGGTGGTTTGGTAATCGGTTGTTTCTAAATTGGGAGCTCCGGCTTCACGAAGAGGGTCGAGCCGAGGGCGGCGG
>JAGQYO010000098.1 GCA_020435995.1 Flavobacteriales bacterium
GCATCAAATTGTTTATATCATTTTTAAGTAAGTCTGATCTAACCGCATCGCCTCTTGGACCACCAGGCACATCTGCAACTATATGAGCGATATATGCTTGGTTAAACTCACTTTTGGTAAGTGCATCCACAAACAAGGGTTTGTTGCAACCTCTGTACTGGCATCTTCCGGCAGCCTTGCCCCAAAGAATGTATCGGTTAGGTGCTGATATATTTGTTACGCTCATAACAATCTCTTTTTACCGGTTAACAACTGCTGCATCAATCCTTTCTTCTGTTCCCTGAGTTTCTCTGCCTTTGCTTTAAGCAGGCTTATTTCTTTATCTGCTGCTTGTAGCACTTGGGCAATGGCAATTTGTTCTTCGAAATCAGGAACAAAAAATTCAAGTTTGATAAAATCGGATTTACTCATGACCCGGTTCCTACCGGCACCACCCGGAGAAATTAACTCAAGCATATATTTCATTTTTGGCTGTAGAATAAAGAACTTAAAGAAATCAGGATGTCCTTTTCCTTCTTTGAACGTGTAGGTTGGAAATCGGTGGGACGCTAAAGCTCCATCATCCTCCGGACGAACAATAGCAATGGCCTGTTCCCACGCGAATGTGATATTAACTATGAGATCATTTGGCCGAACCACATAAAATGAGTCCATGCTGTTTTTTGCAGGATCCTCGTCAGGCTTTAAAAAAGTCCCTTTACCATGGCTTCTCAATCCTATTCCCAGATAAGGATGATTTGGTTTGTCGATTTTTCGACTTACCTGTTTGAGAAAGTTCTTTAATGGTTGCTTTTTCCACTCCCCATCAAATCCTTTCAGCCGTTTCTTCCCCTTAAGCAATTGCTGCATGAGCCATTTTTTACGTTGGTCCTTTTGTGCAATGAGTTTTTCGGTGGCGTGGATGGCAGCATCTGCCGTGCTTAGCACTTGGGCGATGGACTTTTGCTCTGGGAGTGGGGGGAGTGCAATTTTAACTTTAGAAAGATTGGTCTTAGACACTCCATATACAGAAGTTCCGGTAGCAATCCTTCTTAGTTCCCTTATAACTTGTTGATGGTTTAATACGTACGTTCTAAATCCTAAAGCGACAACCTCTTTATTGGCTCGTGCAGCGAATGTGTGCAGTCCTGCAACTACCTTATTTTCCTCAACATTCTTTAGCTCAACGCAATCACAAACGCCTTCATAATCTTCAGATGCATCGGCAATAATTAAATCTCCGTCTTTGAGAGAGGGAAAATTCTCTTTTTCAAAATCTTGTTTATCTAGTATGCCATCAAGTAAGTATGGAACTGTTTTTTCAATCTCAAAATCTAGGATTTCATTTTCATAGGTCGCATGAATATCTCCATAATGGATATTGCGTATTCCATCGTCAGTTTTCTCATTTACCAGCTGTGCACGTGAAAATGAGAACGTTTTAAGAAACGTGAATACTGAGCCGAAATCGGGGGTGTCCCAATCAAATGGAATCATTGTCCGATAAAATTGCTTATTAGCTTCTTCAGCTATTTTTTTTATTGTTGTTTGATTCATTATTCGTTTCTTTTTGTTTGTTGGCCTGCTTTTCTGCTTCGGTTTCATGGTGTATGCCGCCTCCGTGCCAGGTGCCTGTGCATACCCATAGCTCATAATGGCATAGCCACTCACAAGCCCAAGGGATCAGTGTATGCACGTACAGCATACCCGTGTTCCATTCTTTGTCTTTAGGGTAATACAGGCACAACCGTTGTTCTGGCGTACTATACACATGGGGTAGAACATTTTTACCTTCTGCCAGCGTTAAAGGCTTTGGATCGGTCACATAAACTTTAGCTCCTTCGTTGTATCGGTAGTGCAGCTTTAAAGTATAGGTCGCACTTAATGGAGAAGGTGTAACTACTCCAGTCCAAGTCAGCTCCATTTCCCCTTTGCGTTTAATTTGACTACCCGGGAAATAGGACTTCAATGTGCCTTCCTGTACTATGAGCGACTTTCTACTCATTATTGCCAAATGGTTTATGTTGTGGAACACTGGTTCTACCTGCAGTTCCAAGCATGCCAGTACCTGCGGCCATCTTCATGGCACCGCTCTCACGTTGTTTTAAATACTTTTCTCCGTAGCTGCCAAATGCTTTAGTTACAGCATCTCTGCCGAAAGGTGCTGCCATGGATTCATTAATAAACTGTAAGCCTTTACCTCTCTGTCCAAGAATATCGTTAAGGTCTTTCTGAACATCATCCAACCATTTGAAAAAGTTCTTTTCTCGTTGCGGATATTCCTGCCATTTATCTGCAAAGTTTTCCTCATCATTCACAGGATTGGCAATCCACTTAATAATCTTGCCGTGTTCATCAGACCATCGTTCCTCTATATGGCTACCCATGTTCTGAACAACATTGAGTAAAGCGGTAATGATGTCAGTTTCTTTGTTGTATGCCTTTGATGCAAGGGTTGTAATGATAATCGAGATTGGCTTATCCTCATCTCCATTAAACTTAATATCGCGATGACGTTTTAAGATTTGAACTACTCGTTGTAACGGAAGCTTATTTTTTCTGTATTTGGGGACAGGTGCAATTGACTCATTTAGTGAAAATGCCTTTGTGAACTCCAAAGTTGCTTGCTGGAAAAACCAACGGCCATATCCAAATGGATTGCTTTTCATCCATTCCAGATGGTTGGTTTCCCAATCGTAATTGTCTGATTCGTTATCTGTAATTCGAATGCCGAGTTTTTCAATGTCTTTGAGCTCGGTATCAGAAAAAGCTTTTTCAAGAATCATCCGATACCTTTTATCCACGATTGATGGCAGAATATCCATATGATAATTGGCAGCATCAGAATAAATCAGAGTCCAACAACGCCTACCTTCATCATCAAGCATGTACTTATAGGTATCATGAGCCTTTAGTCGATCACCTACCTTATCTTTCAAATCTTCCTGTGTCCAGTCAGGATTTTTCCCCTTTAATTGACAAACCAGGTCAATATCCAAATCATCTTTATCATTGATTGGCTTTACCATTGTACCAAGCATGAAAGAACCCTGTGGCAAAATTTCTGGTGTAAATGGCGCCAGAGTAGAATCTTCTTTGGACAGCCAAGTTCCTACTGCCTCATAGCTCTTTACAGCAGCATTGTATTGGGTTTCTGATATATCCAGCGTCTGGCCGAGCTCTTCCAGAATATCGCTGAATTGTTTTTTTTGATCAGTTGTCAGCATAATCAAATCGCATTTAATTGTTTTAGGTATTTGTCCATTTCAGCCTGCACCTTAACCAATTCAACTTCTAGCTTGTCAATCTCCTGTTGAACCGTAGCAATATCTACTTCTGCTTCTTCTTCAAAAGTGTCTACATAGCGCGGGATATTGAGGTTAAAGTCGTTTTCAGCTATTTCATCAAATGTGGCTACATAGCTGTATTTGTCTTTAATAACGCCTGGTTGAAATTGCCCTTGATTAAACTGCTCATAGCATTCTACAATAGGGTTTATGTCTTCTTCCAAACGCAATCTGTTTTGGTTTTTAGCAGACTCATAGCACTCGCTGGCATCTACAAAAAGAACATCAGTATTATCCCCTTTTCCTCTATTAAAAATCAATATGGCTGCTGGTATGCCTGTTCCAAAAAACAAGTTGGCAGGTAGGCCAATGACCGCTTCTAGTAGGTTTTCTTTAATTAATTTTTCACGAATTTTCCCTTCACTTGCCCCTCTAAACAGTACGCCATGCGGTACTACAACACCTACTTTACCTGTGCCTTCATAAGTGGTTTCTATCATGTGGGTAATAAAAGCCCAGTCACCTTTACTTTTAGGTGGCACACCTCTCCAAAAACGGTTGTATTGGTCAGTTTCAGGGTCAAAGCTGTCGGCTGCTTTATCTTCACCCTTATCGTCACTTTTTCCCCATTTATCCAAAGAAAAAGGAGGATTTCCAACCACGGTATCGAACTTCATGAGTTCGTCACCTTCTTTCAGTTTCGGGTTTCGTATGGTGTCTCCCCAGCGAATGGTAGCGTTATCGAATCCATGCAAAAACATGTTCATTACTGCCAAAGCCCACGTGCTGCCGTTAGCTTCTTGTCCGTACAAAGAGAAGTTGGGCGAGCCTACTTCTTGTCCTGCTTTAATCAGGAGAGAACCCGAGCCACAAGTTACATCGGCAATTCGAGAACCTGGTTTAGACTTGGTGAGTTTGGCGAGTAGGGTAGATACTTCTGCAGGCGTGAAAAATTCTCCGGCCTTTTTGCCGGCATCACTGGCAAAGTTGGAAATTAAATATTCGTAAGCTCCGCCAATAATGTCGTTACCGTCAAGGTGAGAGGGTCGTAAATCAAGCTTGTCAGAATTGAAATCTAATAGCAAGTTTTTTAGGCGTGTGTTTTTGTCCTTTGGCTCACCTAGCTTGCTGTTGTTAAAGTCTATGTTCTGGAAAATACCAGCACCATCTTCGCTGTATAGTTTATGCCGGTTTGCTTCCTCCAAATCGGTTAAAGCGATATTGATCAATTCTCCAATATTCGATTCGTTTCGGCTCTTAAAAAGGAACCTGAAGTGACTTTGTTCGGGCACCACAAAACGTTCGTGTCGCATGGCACGTGAAGCACGTTCGGTGTCTCCGTCGTACTTCTTTAAGTAAGTCTCAAACTTGTCGTCATGTACATCGCTCAAGTACTTAATAAAAAGCATGGTAAGCACGTAGTCTTTGTAAACGCTTGGATCTATGCTACCTCTAAAGGTGTCACAGGCCTTCCATACTGCGTTATTGATGTCTTGTTGAGTAATTTTAGTTGCCATAGTATTTATTTTAATGCGTTTAGTAGTTGTTGTTGTAAAAGTGTTTCTTTCAAAAATTCTAATTTCACCTTTAGCCGTTTTTCTTTTTGCAGAAGTTTATCAATTTCTATAATGGTATGTTGACGATCAATACTGGGAATTGGTACCTCAAGGCTTTTTAAAACTTCCTTTGAAATGGAGACCATTGCGGTTCCTCTTGCAAATTTCTTTAGGTGTTGCTGGGTTTTAGGTTGGTTTAGATACCAAACAATGTATTCGGGCAGTACTTTAGGATCAGATACTTTTATTACAAAAAATGAGGTAGAGGCAGCGGCGATGGAGTGGCTGAACTTAAAAATATAGGCCATATTATTATTACCTTTAGCCGTAAATAAAATATCATCTTTTTGTAAAATGTGTTGGGGTGAAATGGAGCTAATGAATAGGTCTTTTCTATTCAGGAATTCTAATCCACTTTCTTCGAGAAGATCTTTTGGTTGAAGGTATACACTGTCACCTTTGATGGTGGTTTTAGCGTAAACTCCAGTTTTAATTAATGCGATATGTTCTAAATGTGACTTCAAATAAAAAAAATCTAAGTACGTAAGTTACAAAATTAGAATAATTTCTTCACCTTCGTTTACTTTGGTTAATAAAAACATAAGTACATACTGTACAAATATGTAAAATCGCATTAGTAATTTGTTAAATGGGATTGGTGATTTGTGAAGATTTAGGGATTAAAATAGCCATGTAAGAAGAGTCTATGTAGGAATCAACCTACTGTTTCTCTTGAGCAGTATGCTTTCCGGAGCCAACCAACCTTCCAAAAATGACGAGTAAAAGCTTTTAGATATTCTGGCAGAATGATTTAGAGATGTAATTTGCCACACTTATAAGCAAATCTTACAATCTATTTTTGGGCTTGTATGATCGCTTCTTTACAGTAGCAGTTTTAGGATTAAATCAATCAAAGAAACTCTAGGAATAAACCGAGGTAAAATCAAGTCTCAAATAAGATGGTCACTCGGAATTCGACCAATGGAAAATCCGGGCAGGGAAAAAGGCTTTTGCTTAAACCCATTTGTAAAACTTAAGGTTGAGTTATATGGTAATTAGGTGCCAAATCCAAAGACTTTGGAATGACAAAAAAAAGCCATCAGATGTCTGATGGCTTTTTTTATAAGTGAATATATGGATAATTATGAGGCCTTATTCACGTAGAAAAACTCTACGAGCTTTCTCATTTTAGTCATCCAAGTTTCTATCTCTATAAGAA
>JAGQYO010000099.1 GCA_020435995.1 Flavobacteriales bacterium
TAGCGACCCAGCGAAGCTGGGGAGCCTAGACTTGTAATAGGAACACTTAAGAGAAAAAAATGGAAAACGCCCAGATTCAAAGCCTTTCAGCGTACCACCCTTTGATCACTCCAGGGCGCGATACTGGTAACGGTTATTATTTGTCAGGTCGAAAGTTTCCTTCGGGTGATGTTGAAATATCTGCTGTAAAACTAACGCATGAAGATCGTTTAAGGCGTGGTGGTGGTGCTAAGCGTAAGAATAATAATAAGTCGGATATGTCAGAAGTTGTTTTAAATAAATCACAATGGCGGGCACGTAAAGCAGTGCGCCATCTCTGCCTTTCATTGCAAACCGATAGGTTAATGACCTTAACAGTCAGAGAAAATTTGACTGATATTAATAAGGCTTGGGATTGTTTTAAGTATTTTTGCAAGCTCATGCGTTGGCGTTATAAAGATCAGTGGGCATATGTAGCGGCTCCTGAATTTCAAAAGAGAGGGGCGGTTCATTTTCATTTGGCAATTCGTGGATATTTTCATGCAAATACTGTTAGAAGATTCTGGAATAGGGCGCTAGGTCAAATGTCAGGGAATATTGATATTACTTCACCTAGAAAGCGTGGCCAGAATCCTAAGCGTATAGCTAATTACATTTCTAAATATATAACTAAGCAAGATTCATCAGAATTTAATCGTCGTCGTTATTCATCAGGCGGCAATATAGAAGTGCCTGCGCCATTGCATGGATGGTTAGCACTAGGCGTACCTGCAATATCTGTTATTGGGGATGCCATGCGCGAAATGACTAGAAAATCATTACGCGAAATTTGGGAGTCGGAAGGGTATTTCGACATCATATTTATGTCTACATAAGGTAAACAATAATGAATCCACTACAAATACAAATTGATATTGAATCAGAAGAAATTCAAACAAGGCAGGGTAAGAAGGGTGATTATCATATCCAAACTGCCTATATCCATACTTTCGGGCGTGATGGTCAGCCTGAACGTTATCCAAGGGAATTTAATCTATTTCCTGATCGTGATAACCAGGGGCGACCAATACCTTATAAAAAAGGCTCATACACTCTGCATCCAAAAAGCTATCGTATTAATAATGGTTTTTTGGAATTGGCTTTCCCGTCACTAATTCCGGTGAAGCCTTAAAAAATGTACGTAAAGTGCGAAGGAACTTTAACCCAGGGCGGTAATGGTGAGATTCAATGTTCTACCACCTGGGTTTCCCTAACACCAGAACAAGTATTGAATGATATTCAGTCTACGCAATTATTAGACAGTTCAGATTTTAATACTTTGTTCGGTGCTGCTGTGCTCCTGCTTGTTATCGGTTTTGGTATCAAAATGGTTCGCAGTATTTTTGAAGAGCGTCCCGGTCGGGGCTAAATTTTAACTTTAATAGAAGGGGTAACGTCGTGAGACAGTCACCAAAACTAACCTTTTTGGGTAAGGTAAAAACCCAAGTTTCCGTTTTAACTGCTGCTGCATCCGCAATGGTTATTTCGGCTCCCTCACATGCTGCACTAGCAACTGAAGTTACTGATGCAATTACGGCCGCACAAGGCGACATCGTAACTGCTGGCGGTTTAATCATTGCTATGGCTGCTGTGGCTATGGGCCTTCGCTGGGTTAAAGCGACATTCTTCTAAGAATGGAAGGGGCTTCGGCCCCTTTTTAACCTGGGGCCTAATTATGTTCGTATTCGATCCGCTCGTATTTATTCTAGTTGTTGCAATGGTGGCGTTTTATGTTGCGCTATCTTAGTTTTTTATTTTCTTTGCTTTTATCATCTTCTGTTTTAGCTGTCGATTATTACTATACCGCTCAATTTGCGGGATCAACTCATTTTTCTACACCTATGGCAGCATGTCAGGGTGCTGCTGATGGTACTGGATTTTCTGGTGATCCTTATTTTGTAGTTGAGTCACCTATTTTACCTGACCAATATAATCAAGGTGGAAAGTGTCGATTTACAGATTTTGATACGACAACGCCTACTAATTTCGCGAATTTATTCAGGTATGGTGATTCATGCCCTGAAGGTAAAGAATTTAATACTGATACAGGTATTTGTGATGATCCACCATATGAATGTTCTCCTGGTGAATTAGCAAATGGTTGTGCTGTAGATTGTCCCTCAGTGGTGTATACCTATACTTTAAATGGTAAGACTTTAAGAGGCCATTTAGGATATGGACAGGTTGGTTATGGACAGACATGTCCTCAACCTTCATTTCCTCCTGGTTCCGGCGATGCATGTATTGGTAATGTTGTTTCAGAAGGTGGTTTTGAAGGTGCTTGTGGTGGCCCCGATTTTAGTTCTTGTCCATGTACTAATTTTGGAAGTGCTACTAATGAAACTGAATCACAAACTGAAACGACAACGACAGAAACAACGGATGGTAATACTACAACAACAACAAAAGAAACTAAGACAACGGAAGGTGTTAAACCTAAAAATCCAAACCCTGGTTCTGGGGGGCCAGCTATTGATACAGGTGGAAAAGTAGTTGATCCTAATACTGAGGGTTTATCACCCGAGACACAAAATATTGGTGATAAGACTTTTGCTAAGTGTACTCATGGCGGTTTAGTCGATGGTGTTGCAGGCTGTGATTATAATCCGCAATCCTGTACAACAGGACAGGTAGCGGCATATTTTGGGTGTGTTGATATTCCAAAAAATGATCCACCACCAACACCTGCAAAAGAACAAAAAACAGTAACTACTGATCCACAAACGGGTGAAGTTACTACAACTGAAACAAAAACATCCGGCACTAGTGATAGTAAATCGAGTTCTGGCGGTGGTGGTGCTGCTCAGGAAGAAAAGAAACCAGAAGAGACTTTTGGTGGTGGTGCTAATTGTGAAACTGCTCCTGTCTGTGCTGGAAGTGCCATTCAATGTGGGATTGCCAATCAGACTTGGCGTATGCGTTGTGCTCATGATGATGCATCGAAAACAATTACTGATATTAGTAATGAAATTGCTGCCGATTCAAAATATCAATCTATTTGGGTTGATAGTGAAGAAAATGATTTTAGTGACAAAGCTGATGATATTTTGGATCAACCTGGGTTTTTAGGTACTTCTACTTGTCCACCAGATAGAACGTTCAACTCTAATCTGGTTGGCTCAATTAATATTTCGTATTCCTTTTTGTGCCAATTTGCCTCTACTTTATCCGGTCTTGTTTTATTACTGGCGGGTATTGTTGCGGCTCGTAATGTTGCGAGGGTCATATAATGCCTGTACCTCTAATTGCTGGATTTTTTGCTGGTCTTTGGGCTTTTGTTAAAGCATCCGCTTTACCTATGCTGTTTTATCTCCTTGGTGCTATAGGAATTGGAGTGGTTACATATGTAGGTATGGATTTGTTTTTTACAACATTATTGAATGAAATTTCATCTCGTCTAACAGGTTTGCCTGCGGATATGGTAGCCATTTTTGGATTGTTAAAACTTGATGTTGCGATTCAGATTATTTTTGCTTCTTATGCTGCCGCTTTAACTTTTAAAGGCTTTAAACAGGGAGCAAAATCAGTCTTTACATTACGTAATCCGAGTGCTTAATCATGCTTTATTTAGTGACCGGATTACCTGGGGCAAGTAAAACACTGAATACTATTAAAATGTTAAGTGAAGAGGGCGGTTTTAAAAACCGTCCTATTTCTTATTTTAATATTAAAGATTTAGCTTTGCCTTGGAGTGAATTGACCAGGGATGAAGCTATTAAATGGTATGAATTACCAGAAAATTCAGTTGTGGTTTTAGATGAATGCCAGGATTTGTTCCCTCCTCGTAAAGTTGGTGCTGAGGTTCCCGAGTCAGTAGAAAAGCTATCGGTACATCGTCATAGAGGCTTTGATATTATCCTGATTACTCAGCATCCAATGTTGTTAGATAATGCCGTAAGGCGGCTAGTTGGTACTCATTATCATTTTGTTCGCCAGTACGGAATGAAGCGAGTTAAAAGGTATTTATGGCAAAAGTGTGAAAATGATCCAGAAGATTACCATGCTAAAAAAGATGCTGAAAAAAATACGGTTAAGCTGGATAAAAAATATTTCGATGTTTATAAGTCGGCTGAGGTGCATACCCATAAGCCGAAAATTTCTAAAAAGCTGGTTTATACATTAACGGCCTTATTTTTCGTCGTATCCGGTATTCTTTGGTTCGTTTCTGGTTTTTCAGATAGGAAGAAATCTGATATTGAAGAAACACCAGGTGTTTTTGATAAAGCGGGAATTTTGGTAGAAAATTCATCCGGGATTCAAAAGCAATCATTACCGATTGATCCTGTTCAGTATGCCAATCTATATGAACCGAGAATAGAAGGGCTTGAATATACGGCTCCTATTTATGACCCTTTAACCAAACCAAAATCTTTTCCTAAGCCGTCTTGTGTGCTTAATGTAAAAAGGGATATTTGTTCCTGCTATAGTCAGCAGGCAACTAAGTTAGACGTGCCTAAAAACATGTGTAAAAACATTGTTGAAAATGGATGGTTTGATTTTACTAAGGAAGATTCTGAACCTAGTCGGTCCAGGGAACCTTTTTCTAATCGTGTTGCATCTCTGGAATTTAAAGAACAGAATTTTCAACGAATTCCTAATATTAACGAAAGGCGCGAAAAGTGAGGCGATAAGCCCACTCGCGCCTTTAATACCTCTCTATTCATACTGTGAATGATTTGGATCTGTGCGTATAACTTGAATGAATAACGTTACATTGATCAACCAAGCGATATCTATTTAGAACTAAGTACGTACTGACTGAATTTAGAATAATAATCCTCAATGGTTTGACGCCATCCAACTTCGCGGGAGCGAATCTACCATAGTGGTCTAAGCTTTCAACTATTTCTAAGCGGTGAAGTTATGGACACAAACATCATTAAATATAGTTTCCAGAAAAGCGTAGATAAGCCAGTTCCTGAGCAATTCTGGGCGATGGCAGACTATGAAAAGTACAGTGCTGCTATATGGCAAATATTAATTGAAGTGATGGAAAAGGATTTGGCTACTATAGGTAAGTATGGGGTTGGTTATGATCAGAAGATGAAGAATAGGATAGAAGGGACTGCGAACTTGGTTTTAGCCTTTAGGCACTATGGATTGATTAATGCAAGTAGTAAGTCTGGGCAGCGGGTAAAGCAACTATATGACAAATCAAATAAATAGGAATACAATCTAATTTCCTGTAATCTTTATTACAGGAAATAATAAATAATCATTTTAGCTTGAAGTAAACACTTAACTATGTCGAATAACATACTACCACCACAACCTTTATTTGATACTTTGGATAATCTAAAAATTACCTTAGGACAAACTAATAATCAGATATCGTTATACATTCTTTCTTCTGGAATTGGCAAAGCGCAAGAGGATTATCGACACGCACTTGAGTTTCTCTACAGCTATCGTGGCAGCAAAGATACATTTGCGTCCTACCGACGAGAAGTTGAAAGACTATTGCAGTGGTCTTGGTTTATCAACAAAACCAGCCTGAGCCAACTAAAACGCCTAGATATAGAGCACTTTATCGATTTTTGTCAAAAACCACCGCTGGAATGGATTGGCGTCAAAACGGTACCTAGGTATTTGAATAAAGATGGCTTACGGGTTGTTAATCCACTTTGGCGTCCTTATATCGTTAAATCAAGTCTGCATGCGAATGAGCCAAGGCAAAAAGATTTTAGTCTTTCGTCTAAAGCACTACAGGCGGTATTCTCTATTTTGAGTAGTTTTTTTACTTATTTAGTTCAGGAAGAATACATAGATAGCAATCCCATAGCGCTAATTCGACAAAAAAGTAAGTACTTGAGAAAGCATCAGCAAAAGGCAAAAATTAGACGATTGACAGAATTACAATGGAGCTATGTTGTTGATACAGCGGAACTATTAGCTCAGCTTAATCCTGAAGAACACGAGCGCACTCTGTTCGTGATTCAGGCTTTGTATGGTATGTATTTACGAATTTCAGAGCTGGCCGCAAGTCCGCGTTGGACCCCTGAAATGG
>JAGQYO010000009.1 GCA_020435995.1 Flavobacteriales bacterium
TCCTGTTCTCCAATACCCGTGTTGTAATCCTTACAATCACATATTACATCGGTGTTGTAGACTAGGCCAAGGGAGTCAGTTTTCATTAGACCACTATTATAAGGCGCCCAATCTCTTGGAGATGCATAAATCAATATACCATTATCCCTGGTTGGTTGTGGAATACCGATGTCAAATTCTCCCACACTTAAGGAATACCTACATACTCTTTTTTTAATTCCGTGATGAGAATAAAAATTTAATCGTTGGTCGGTGAGATTCCAAGAAGAGTCAGTATGATTAGACACGAAAGAAAAGAGTCCTCCATTGTGAAATACTAGTGATCCTGAAATAGAATTAAACTCACCCATTTCTCCTTCAAAATTCATTTTTTCTTGTAGGTCAAGTGTGTATTGTTTAAGCAAATATCTAGCTGACCCAATCCTTCCTGTCATTGTACCCAAGAAAATTGAGTAATTATCTAATTGGAAGAATAGAATTTCTGGCAAAGGCATAATTTCCCATGAAATTCCATCATTTTTGGAATATGCAATTGCATTTTGATCACCCAGTTTATTTGAAAACAAAATGTATTTACGAGATCCCGAAAATAAAATTTGCCTAATCTGGCTCATACCAGCATCAACTACTAAACTGTCTCCAACCACTGTCCGTAATTGTATCGCCAGTTTTATCTGTCCCGAATCATTAATTTCTACCATATAATCACCTTCATCATATTTAGAATGGCTAGATAAAATCTTCATTCGACCATAATAGTCTGAATCATTAAATGGTTTTAATAAGCCTATAATTAAAGAATCTGCATGTTTCCAAATCAATCTTCCATCTTTTTGAAACCCGCAACTAAAATTGGCTCGTCCAAATGGCGAATCCCCTTTTCCTTCTAGGAACAATTCGTTCATTAAACCTATTGAAGAATTAAATATTGATACATCATCAAACCCTAGCTTTGGGGAATATTCCCTCATAATTACTCCATTTTTATCGTAATACGAAAGTCGGAATTCAAGTTGACTTCCTTTATCCAAATTATGACCTTGTACAATATTTTGTTCAATATCTTCATGACCAAATAATCGAAACTTTTTGTTCTGGAAATTTATCTGATCCGATTTAAAAAAAGTAGTGGACTGCCCTTGAGAATGAAAGACAATTGTTGTAAATAGTAAAAACGTAATGAGGCTCTTCATTTTAATACCAACTTAATATTTTCGATTCCAACTGAACTTGTTAAGTGCACGTTATATATTCCCCTTGGATAGTCAGATAGGTCAACGCTTGTAAGCTTAGAAGTAGGAATGATTTTTCCAAGTATTTGACCATTTATATTTATAACTTTAATACTTAAAAGGATAGAATTTGACCTGATATTAACAAGTCCATTTGCTGGGTTTGGATATACTTTAGTATTCATACCGGATTCTTGGTTATTATTCTCAGTAAGCTCTTTTTTATATTCGGGAGATTGAATGCTAGAAGGTGCTTCAATCAACACACATTCATGTAAGTCGGTTTTAGTAAATGACAACGTATCAAAACAAGAGTACTTGAACCAACCAAATCCGCTGAGAATTGTTGAATCGCTTGTTGTCATAATTGAATCGTAAGCTACATTAACAAATTGGTATATAAATGTGTCTTCTATTGCCCAAAAATTGTTATTTGATATTAAGGGATCCCTAAAATACTGTCC
Source organism: Flavobacteriales bacterium (assembly GCA_020435995.1). Taxonomy (GTDB): domain Bacteria; phylum Bacteroidota; class Bacteroidia; order Flavobacteriales_G; family Salibacteraceae; genus JAGQYO01. The sequence goes on from JAGQYO010000009.1 coordinate 1,697, forward strand.
TAGATAATCTGTATCTGAATTATCACCACAACTTTTAGAACTACTGTAATAATATTCTCCTGAAAAAAGGGGAAAGAAGTATGTGAAACGATTGTTCTTTCCGAAATATGATTGTCTTTCATATCGCCATGTAACATGGGTAGTATCTGGATAAGTTGCTTCTAAAAAACTTCTACCCCAATGAATATTCCAGTATTTCTGATAATTTACTAGAAATATTGCATTGGATTTTTGTTCAAGGGTTTTTGCTTTATCCTTACGGGCTAAAATATTTGTATCTCGATAATAGTTGAATGGAAGCGAATCGTGCCAATTAAAGAATAATTTATCTAAATAATCATGAGTTGCTCTGAAATTGGCATCTTTAAATTTCTGACTATTTATTGTGTCAAGAAAATTATTATGATCGTTAAAACTATTTGTAAAATGATCACTCATTAAAGCTACTGGTACAGGGTTATTGTCCGGGTTATACGATTTTGTATTTCCACTAAACGATCTTAAGTTCTGAGCATTCCAAAACTCATGTTCTAAAAGCAAGTAAGATATTTTACCAGCATGGTCAAAATTGTATCCACTCATCGAATCTGTGATATTATAAAGCCTACTTCCTTCAAACACGACATTTGAAATATCACTTGCTAATGAGCAGTGAATGCCTTTTCTTTTTGCTTTGCTCAGAAATTTATTTAGTATAATTTTATAGTGCACCCCACCTCTGGAGGCGTTTGAATTAGTAGTTTCAAAAATCCAATTCAGACCGTAAAGTACAAGGAACTTTGATTCATTGTTTTCTGTAAATTGGATCAATGCGCTCTCTTTTGCGGTATCTCCTAAGATTCCAATTGTTGAATCAATATTTTTAGTATACCTTGTAGGGTTTGAAAGAACTATTCTTGAAACAAATTCATCAACAAAAAGTATCCTCTGAAGTGGACATGGTTGTTGCCAACTCTCTCCAAAATGTGTGAGGTAGCCGTTCTTATTGCCAGATGAGTTATGAAAAGCAACTCCACCTGCATTTATTCCCTTTGCAGCATGTATGGTGTTTGGAGTAGCACAGTTTCCAAAATCATCTTCATAGGTTCCTGTGGTTTCGGTCATTATAGAATCTCCAATGGAGTCAATATGAATTACAAACACATCATATCCTCCTTCGCCCATGTTGTTGGTTGAACCAACCGCTATACTTCCAGATTCGTTGGCTACTATATCTCTTAAATATTCGTTTCCGCTGTTGTTTCTTTCGAAGGTAAATCCTGAAGAAAAATCCGCATTTACTTCTAAAACCAGCCCTCCCTTTTCGCCTCCTTCTTCGGTGGCTCCAGCTATCAAGTATCCTCCGTTCGGTTTTTCACTCAAACCATAACCGTAGCTCGATACTGCTTGGCTATAGTTGTGTGTGGCTTGTTGTACGCCACTTTGGTCAAACTCGTACAACACTGGCTTTGGTGTTCCTGATAAATCGTTGCACAATACAATCAGGTCTTCTGCTTGGTTTTGTATCACTTTGTGGCTATAAATGTGGCCATTGGAGGTTCCAAAGAGGGTGCTGTCGCTGGCTGTGCCGCTGGTATCTATTTTTCTTAGTAGGCTTTGGCCAGTTGTTGAACTCAGGTAGGTGTTGCTTACCATCCAAAATTCATGGTTACCTATCGGCACTAGGTCCATTCCTACTTCGGCCTTTCCATTGTATTCATAAATTTTATATCCCGCGGGCTGCCAATTGTTGTTTATATGCAGTACAAAACATTTGTCGCTTGCATCTATTTCATCAATGGAAGTATAGGTGGTTGAAATACGACCCGTTACTACAAAGCCATCGTTGCCATCGGAAGCCATGGCTGTGGCAAGCACATCGGTTCCTCCATTGTGTGCCCAAGTTATTTCTTCTATCAGCTCACCAATGCTGTCAATGAGCCAAAGGGCCGCCATTTTGTTGCCTACTTCATCATTTTGCCAACCACACATGGCTACTCCAAAATCGGTAGTGATAATATCAATGGCTTCTTCGGAGGTATTTCCGCCATAGGCCTGTTCAAATATTTGCCCTCTTTCGGGATTCAAACCATAAAGCACTTCGGGAGCAGGATGTTGGGTTTGGGTGTTTTGTGATTTTCCTAGATATGGAAAAACGGTAAACATTATGCAAATAAGGTATAACGCTGGTTTGGTTGAGTAAAGAGGTGTGTGTGTGTGTGCTGGTCCGCTTAACGTTGATCGGGTTGGTTTAATTCGCCTTGTTTTCATGTGGAGTAGATTTTAAGTTTAAAGCATTAAAAGTAAGCTTTTTTGGAATGACGCAACGCCACAAAACCCGCCAAAAACAAGCTTTAATTAATTCGTGGTAAATCATTTTTAAATTTGATAACATGAACAACAGAAAACTTATTTTATACATCAGCATGAGCGTTGATGGCTATTTGGCCACAGAGGATGATGGTTTGGATTGGCTCTCCCTGGTAGACCGCGAAGGAGAGGATTACAGTTACTTCAGTTTTGTAGAATCGGTTGATACTTACATTGTGGGAAGAAAAACCTATGAGGTGGTGATGAAGCTAACCAACGGCGTATTCGCTCAGGCCGATCAATTCAAGTGCTTTGTAATTACCTCACAAAAACGAGAAGATGAAAATGGGGTGACCTTTTATAATGGCGATCTGGAAGAATTGATTCTAAAACTGAAAAAAGAAAATGGAAAAAACATCTATTGCGATGGAGGTGCGCAAGTCGTAAAAACCTTAATGGATAAAAACTTGATCGATGAGTACATCATTTCAGTGATTCCCACTTTCTTGGGCAGTGGTAAAAGGTTATTCGTGGGCGGAACACCACCCATTAATTTAAAACCCCTACCCAGCAAATACTATGAAAGCGGATTGGTTCAGCTTCACTATGAAAAGGCATAATTTGCTTACGTCCGTCCTGATTTTTACTTTGGTTTGCTTATGATACCTATTATTGATCACATTCAGATTACGGTAAAAGACCTAGTCCAAGCCGAACATTTCTATGACCAACTTATGCCCCTCTTGGGTTTTGATCTTGCTAAAAAATCCAAGGGAAAAGTGGATGTCCACGAATTTGAAGTGATTGAATACAGCCACCCCCTACTCATATTCGCCATCAATTCTCCAAGGTCCGTATTTAAAGATGAAACTCCGCATCGCAGAAGACCTGGAGCGCTGCATCATTTGGCTTTTAAAGCTACTTCCAAAAACGAAATCGACCTTCTTTTCCCTCAAATTGAAGCCATAGGTGCTCAAATAGTTCAACCGCCACAGCTATACCCACAACACGGCGAAAACTATTATGCCCTCTTTTTCAAGGACCTCGACGGCATCAAATACGAGATTGTGTTCGAGGAACGTAAGTAAGCCGCTTATGCTTCTGCCAATTTCTTATAATTTGGTCTTCCAAATTTTAAAAACATAGCTCATGACGTTGAATGAAGTAATGCAGGAACTCGAATCTTATGGTGAAGAAAGCACCAAGAAAACGCTGATGAAACATGGCGCCAAAGAGCCATTTTTTGGAGTGAGGGTTCAGGATCTTAAAAAGATTTTAAAAAAAACAAAGAAGGACCATAAACTTGCCTTACAACTGTACCAAACAGGAAACTCAGATGCCATGTATTTGGCGGGCCTCATGGCCGACGAATCCAAAGTGACTAAGGCACAACTGCAAGACTGGGCTGGCAAAGCATACTGGTACTACCTCAGTGAGTTTACGGTGCCTTGGTTGGCCGCAGAAACCCCCTACGCTATGGAATTAGCACTGGAATGGATCGAGTCAAAAGAAGAACGTTTTGCTTCAGCAGGATGGGCCTTGCTGCTCTGCTACGCCAGCTATGCGCCAGATGAAGAAATAAACAAAGAGACATACAGCCAATTGCTCGATAGAGTTGAAAAAGAAATTCATTCGGCCCCAAACCGCGTGAGATATGCCATGAATGGATTTGTGATTTCGGTGGGTTCGTACATCCCTTCTCTCACCAAAAAGGCTCAATCCGTTGCTTCAAAAATTGGAAAAGTTAATGTTGAAATGGGTGGTACGGCCTGTAAAGTTCCGTTGGCCACAGATTACATTCAAAAAGTAATCGATAGAGATCGGGTGGGTCAAAAACGAAAGACTTCAAGGTGTTGATTTAAAAGTAATTCCTCCAATGCACAAAATCAGATCTGCGTTTATTCATGATGCGTTTCACCTAGCTGCTCTTGGACGAACTACTTTCTACGAAGGTCATTCCTCTAGCGCTTCGGCATCCGAAATGGAGAGTTTCCTGAATATGAAGTTCGACTTAGAAAATGTAAAAAATGAGTTAGCAGACATAAAAAACCACTACTATTTGATTTCTTGGAATGAAAAATTGGTCGGCTATTCTAAAATCATTTTGAATCAATCAAATCCATGCGTAGCTAATGAACCAATTGCAAAACTGGAACGGCTCTATATTCTTGCCGAGTATTATGATAAAAAGCTTGGATGGGAATTGCTCTCTCACGCGATAGATTTTGCCAAAATGAACAACCAAAAAGGCTTGTGGCTCATGGTTTGGGAAAAGAACGAGCGAGCTATTAGGTTCTATAAAAAAGCCACATTCGCCAAAGTGGGAGAGACTGAATTTCGATTCTCACCCACTCACGCCAATCCCAATTATTGGATGTATCTGGAATTTTAAATCACATCTTTTTTTCGGATAAAAGTCAACCCGAGGTAGGTCAACATGCCATTGAGAATCAGTAATTCGAACCCCAATTGATAGCCATTGAACCATGATGCGGAATTTGATTTAACCACAAAACAAATGATTGGCGCTAAAATACAAACGAGCGGAACCCATTTATCCATTACTTTTTGATTTCCAAACAAGCCGAAACTGTATAAGCCTAACAATGGTCCATAGGTATATCCAGCTGCCACAAATACTTCTTTGATCACTGATTCGTTGTTCAGGCTTTTGAAAACCACAATAACCACCAACAACAAGACTGAAAATCCAACATGAACGATTTTTCGCAGTTTTTCAGGGTTGTCAATTTTATTTCGATCAAATCCCAATACATCAATACAAAAACTTGTGGTAAGGGCAGTGAGGGCTGAATCGGCAGACGAATAGGCCGCTGCTATTAACCCCAACACGAACATGAGCCCGACAACGGGTCCTAAATACCCTTCCACGGCCAGCATCGGATAGAGATAATCCGCGTTTTCTGGAGAAGCAATTCCGTTGGCCTCAATAAATAGATAAAGCAAAGCTCCAAGCGACAAAAACAGCAAATTGACAAAAACCAAGGTGATGCTAAACCAGAACATGTTTTTTTGGGCTTCGCCTATATTCTTACAACTCAGGTTTTTTTGCATCATGTCTTGATCTAATCCTGTCATGGCGATGGAGATAAACGCACCCGCTAAAAACTGCTTTAAAAAGAACTTGCTATCGCGCCAATCATCGAAAAAGAAAATCTGAGAATAATCAGACTGATCGATGGCTTTTACCATTTCGGTTGGCCCCCACCCCATTTGAGAAGCAATAGAATAAATGGTAATGCCTACGGCCAAGAGCATAAATAGCGTTTGGAAAGTATCTGTCCAAATGATGGTTTTGATCCCGCCTTTGAAAGTATATAACCAAATAAGCAAAATGGTGAGAAATACGGTCAAAACGAACGGCACTTGCATTCCTAATCTATCGAACACCGCCAATTGAAACACCAAAGCCACCAAATACAACCGAAACGCGGCGCCAATAGTTCGACTGAGCAGGAAGAAAATTGTTCCCGTTTTGTAACTATACATACCAAAGCGCTCATGCAAATAGGTATAGATTGAAGTGAGGTTGAGGCGATAATACAGGGGCATAAGAATTGTTCCGATAACAAGGTAACCAGCCAAATAGCCTAGCACCATTTGCATGTAGGAAAACTCACTTTTTGCGACCCAGCCCGGCACCGAAATAAAGGTAACACCACTCAATGATGCGCCTATCATTCCAAAAGCTACAATGTACCAAGGAGACTGCTTGTTTCCAGTAAAAAAACTTGTGCTGTCCGCCTTTTGGGCAGTGAGAAACGAAATTAGAATCAGAATTCCGAAATAGCCAATTACGCTGGCCACAATTAAAAGAGGCGTCATGGAGGCAAAGGAATTGTTTTGAAGTGAGTTGATATGAGGAGTGGCAGAATTTCATTCACAGAGGGTGGTTGATGGGATTGTGGATGTTGGATGTTGGATTTTAGATGCCTGCCCGACGGTAGAGCGTGGTTGGATGTTTAATCGAAAAATGCATAACTCAAATTTCATCATCAAACATTGATTTAATTTTGCCCCGTGGAAATCCCTTCAAAACATCTTCAACAAGCGGTAGACGCCATCAACACCCTGCCTGGCATTGGAAAGAAAACAGCTCTAAGGCTTGCGCTTAATTTATTGCGGAGAAAACCCGAAGAAGTACAGCATTTTGCGCAATCGATTGCTGATATGAAGGAGCATGTAAAATTTTGTTCTCAATGCGGTAATTTATCGGACGGTGACTTATGCGCTATATGTATTCATCCCAAACGAGACCAGAGTTTGATTTGTGTGGTGGAAGATATCCGCGATGTTCTTGCCATTGAGTCCACCCAACAATACCGAGGTTTGTACCATGTGCTTGGTGGAATTATTAGTCCAATGGACGGCATTGGCCCCAGTAATTTGAATATGGCTTCGCTGGTCGACCGATGTGCGAATGAAGATATAAAAGAAGTGATTTTAGCACTTAACTCCACCATGGAGGGTGACACCACCAGCTTTTACATTTTTAGAAAACTCAGTGGCCTGGAGGTCACCATTTCTACGCTTGCAAGAGGTGTAAGTATTGGCGACGAAATTCAATATGCCGACGAGATCACCCTTGGTAGAAGTTTAATGCACCGTACGCCTTTTGAGCAAACCATGAGCCGATAGCATGAAGGTTCTGCTCATCGAACCGTTTTTCTCAGGCTCTCATAAAAAATGGGCAGAAGAATACCTGCGTTTTTCGAGTCACGAAGTTAAACTGCTAACCCTTCCCGGAAAGCACTGGAAATGGCGTATGGAAGGTGGAGCAATAAAACTAGCCGAACTTTACCTGGAGATGTTATCCACTCCTGATGTCATACTTACCACAGATATGCTCAACCTGACCCTGTTTCAATCATTAACCAAAACACAACATATTCCTGCAGTGCTTTATATGCACGAAAACCAACTGACCTACCCATGGTCGGAAGGTGATAAAGAGAAAAAACACAACCGAGATTTTCATTACGCATTTATCAATTATACTTCGTGCTTGGCGGCAGATTATATTCTTTTCAATTCTGAATATCACCGCCTCAGTTTTGAAAATGAATTACCTCGCCTTTTAAATATGTTTCCTGACAACCGCGGACTGCAAACCGTGGCAAAAATTAGTAAAAAGAGCCGCGTTGTCCCTATTGGAATTGATCTAGAGAAATTACAAAAACGTGTGACCAAAAAAGAGAATCGAATCCCCATCGTCCTGTGGAACCATCGATGGGAATACGACAAAAATCCCATTGAATTCTTTAAAACTTTAGAAGAATTAAAAAACGAGGGAATTGAATTTCAACTGGTTGTACTTGGTGAACACACGACTAACTATCCCGAAGTTTTCGATGCTGCGAAAGCAACTTTTGAAAAAGAACTGCTTCATTGGGGCTATTGCGATAATCCAAATGATTATATCGAATGGCTATGGAAATCGGATGTTCTCCCAGTTACCTCGTATCAAGATTTTTTCGGTATTTCGGTGGTTGAAGCCATGCTTTGCGGCGTGTACCCGCTTTTACCTCATCGGCTGGCATTTCCCGAGCATTTGCCCACTGAATTAAAAGCAGCTCATTTGTATGCAGACAAGGATGAGTTGAAATCGAAGCTCAAAAGAGTGCTTATTGAGAAACCACCGATAAACAGTACCATGAAAATATATTTAGAGAAGTATGATTGGAGATTTGTGGTAAAGGAGTTGGACACCACCCTGTCGAACCTGAGTTCAACTAAGCATGGCCACCAGATTATTGCGCCATAAAAACATAGGTAATGCTACCTCGTTGTTTTTCTTCGGCACCTTGATCTTCATTGAAAGTAGAAAGCAATGCAGATTCTTTGGCCGCTTCAAACAAGCAAGCGTCTTTGGTTTCCGAAAGGCTTGTATTTACCCTAGCCGATATCACATCACCAAATTGATTTACAGTAATATCCACAACCACCTTCCCTCCTACTTCACAGAGGTAAACTGGGTTTTGTAGGCCAATGGCACCTTCTGTTCTGTTTTTTAAGTAATAAGTGATGTTGGTGGCTTTGTTGTGGGTGTTTCCCAGATCTGCTTTCCCCTTTTCGTTACCCACCTTTTCTTTCGACTTTTCGCGCTCTGGCCTTTTGTCAGAGAGCGTACCCGTAAGGCTTCCGTTGCTTTTTCCCTTGTCGAAAAATCCAGATTGGCTTGCTTCTCTGGCTTGTCGTTCGATTTCAGCATCGATATCCTGCGCCATTTTATCGCGCTGACCTTTGCTCAATTCATTGGTAGCCTCATTTACCGCTTTGTTGGTCTGGGCTACTGAGTACTTTCGCTGGTCGAGGCCGTGTTCTTCATAATTGGCCGGAATAAGTACTTCCTCAATTTTCGAAACTTCTTTAGGAATTTCGAATTCCTTCATGCTCATTTTGAGGTAACTCCAGTCTTTATCTGCATCAAAATCGATGCGATAAAATGAAAACACAAAGATCATCACCACGTGCAGTAGTGCCGTTACAACAATTGCAAGTTCCTTTGTAGATAGGCCAAACATGAAACAAAAGTAAAGGCAATGAAACTGCCATTACCGATTTCCCCATATTTTAACTATTCACAAGGAATTTGTAAGTGTTCGGGCTACATCTGAAAATCGTTGAATGTTTCCACCTGTTTAGGAATATTGGCATCATTGATCATCTCGCGCATGTCTATTTCAATTCCCCTTGCTATGGTCGAAATGGGTACGTCGTTGTAAGTTCCTTCAAAGGGATTCTCAGAGTAATCCCCGATTTTTTCCATGAGGAAGAATACCCAAATGATAAGTGCCGAAAGAACTGGAAAAAGCCAAAACACCCAACCACCTCTTTCATAAAAAATATCCACTAAGCTAAAAGGCACAAAAGCACAAAATACCATAGTAAGCCAGAGCGCAGTTGACGCGTACTGCCGGGGAAATGGGAAGTTTTTTATTCTTTCAGACTTTCCTTGGTCTTCATAAAAACTCACCATAAGGTGATGTAATTCCATGTGCCGAAAGTCTTCCATGTAACCTAGGTCTTTTAACTCCTGCAGCCTTACAGACTGGTTTTTCATAATTTGAGTTGCCATATTAGTTTTTCCCTCTAATGTTTTTATTTCCTCAGGCGACAAATACATGGTAATTTCGCCATCAAGCTTGTTCGTGTAAGCTTCACACACTTCGGGGCTATACAAACCATTCATTCTAATTTCGGTATGTTCCCATGGACGGCTCAATCGGAGTTGAAAACGAAGCGCCGTGAGCCAAGCTATATGCCTATAAATCAACTCCTTTTTTATATCCTCAGCGTTTTCTCCCTGAATAAAGGAAACCACAGCTGCTCCAAAAGAACGGCTACTGTTTACTATGCCTCCCCATATTTTTCTGGCTTCCCAAGTTCGGTCGTAGGAGCTGTTGTTTTTAAAACCCAGATAAAACGCTACTGCAATACCTATCACGCTTATGGGTTGCCAAGGAATGGATATTCGTATTTCTAAAAAATAAGTGAATACAGCCAAGGCGGTAGAATAAATCAAGCCCACTATAAATGGCTTTTTAGACCAATTGAAGGTCATCCAGAATCCGTAATTCTTTTTGGTGTACATGAGTGTTTGTTTTGAAAAGGTAATATTAAGATTTATGGGATTGTAGTCAAAAACTTCTGTTCGTTTTTATTAAAAAAGACGACGCACATTGCGAAATACAAGCCCACATTCAGTGTAAAAAATCTGAAAAATGTAATTCATTAATAACCCTATTTTTTTCATCGTGGCCTTCCAAATTTTCGATTCCTTGTTGCTTGTCAAAACACAAGCTTTCGTCTTTTTATTACCAGAAGCATTCTGAGTAATACAACCAAAAGAAAAAGAACCAAGTTAATTGGCACAGAAAGCCCTTCGGACAAAATAAGTTCCTAATATTGGGGTTCCCTGTCATATTGCAGATTCATTTTAACTTTTGTATTGCAAATCAAAAACATGAAAAAATTACTCGGAGTGGCGATTGTTCTGCTGCTAGTTGTTAGTACCTACTTGTTGGGACCAAAAAAGGAAATTCCACAACTCGACCCAACTCTCAAAAGCTCCGCCACATTAGCCTCTTGGATGGAGGAGGAAAAACAAATGGATGTAATTCCAGGATGTGAATCTCTAGTTTGGTATGCCAACGATTCTTCAAGATCAAAAACAAAATATGTACTCCTTTACCTGCACGGATTTTCGGCTTCACCTGTGGAGGGCGATCCCATTCATTTATATGTAGCACGTAAATACGGCATGAATTTGTTTGCCCCACTATTAGCGGATCACGGGCTAAATTCTGAAGAACCTCTATTGGATTTTACCGCCGAAAAATGGCTAGAATCCTGTAAAAAAGCCATTCAAATAGCAGCTGCCTTAGGTGATAGCATTGTACTTATGTCCACGAGTACGGGGGGCACCTCTGCCCTATTTCTAAGTAATTCACATCCTCAAATTCATTCACTTATCTGTTATTCTCCCAATACTGAATTGGCCAGGAAGGAATCAGACTTATTGCTCGGACCTTGGGGATTGCAACTGGGCCGATTAGTGAATGGAGGTAAATATTATAATTGGGAGGTACCACGTGAAGCTCGAAAATATTGGTACAATCGATACAGGTTGGAAGCAGTTCTAGAATTAAAAGCGCTTTTAAAATCTACCATGACTATAGAGACGTTTTCTTCAGTTAGAAAACCACTTTTTGTGGGTTATTATGACAAGAACGAAAACGAAAGAGATGACCAAGTTTCTATAGAGCGAATGGAAATGATGTTTGACAATGCCAGTACCTTGGATGACAAAAAATGGTTTGTAAACTTTTACAATGCTGGTGCTCATTGCGTTCCCAGCAAATATTTTTCAAAGGATACGTTGGCGGTGCAACAAATGACCGATCGGTTTATTCAAGAGGTATTGAACATTCAATCCCGTCTTGAATAGCCGGAAATAAAATCTTACTTGTCCAAATTTTTATTTCTGTGACCCGCTCTTCAGAGGTTTGAGCAAATCTTCAAGACCATTCAATCTAATTTCGTACATGGTGCGCAATTGATCGCCTAGTTTCCCTTTTGGAAAAGCATTTTCACGAGCCATCCATTCTAGATAAAAAGTTGGCACATCACAAATCAATCGCCCTTCGTATTTACCGTAAGGCATTTTGGTTTTTACTAATTGTAGAAGTATTTCGGGATTCATTTATGACCTCATTTTATATCGCTGGTTCACTTCTTTCATCTTCTCCATTAAAGCCTTGAAATCGAGTTTCCCGTCGTACTCATTCAGATGCTCCACTATTGCCAACGCCTTTCGAATGCGGGCATCCACACTTTTTATTTTCAATACCAGATAGATTAAACTTCGTTGAACTCCTGGAGTCAGTTGGTGGAAATGATGGTTAGCCATTTCGTCCTCGGCAAGCATTAGAGCGAGCTCTTCAGGCATAGGCATTCCGTACTCACTTTTTTCTTCTTCAAGGCGAAGATGAACGGGCATTCCTTTTTCTAACTTTAGTTTTTTGCGCAGCTCAGAGTTCACCACCAAATAGCGCTCTTCTCCCCTGCTTTTTACAGATATATGAGCCACCTCAGAATCGTTAAACGTGGCTTTTACCCGAGGACTTTTTTCTTTCCCTAGTTTTGGGATTAGATCGGCAGGTATAAAAACAATATAAAACCAGCCCAAAGAAGAATCGTGTTTGTCGAGAGGCGCTGTAAATGAAAAATCCATTGCCACAAAGTAAATAAACCTCTTATCAAATTACCCAACACATGGCTAATTATCCTTGTTTACTTTCACACACTCTAAATGCCCGAAAAACAAAATATTCCAGAATATAAGCTTCGCAAGAAAGGTACTGAAGAAGTTCCCTTCAAAATTGAAGAATTAGAAGCCAATGTGGGTTACAACCCTATGGCGCCTCACAGACATAACTATTACGAGATTTTCCTTTTCTGTAAAAGCGGTGGCAAGCACATGGTGGATTTTCACGAAATGGAAATCATTGAAAACCACCTGCACATTCTCTCGCCAGGCCAAGTTCATTATATGCATCGCCATCCTGAAACTACGGGTTGGGTCATCAAATTTTCGTCGGAATTTTTCCTTGGTAACCTAAGCGATAAAACCATTCTCAATCGAATTCCTTTTTTGAATAACAAAGTGGATTATCCGGTTATCAAGCCCAGCCCTTCGGACTTCAATTATTTATTGGAAATGGTCAACAATATTCGAGATGAAATGGCGCACAAACGCAGTGGATACCTCGATATGGTTCAAAATTATTTGAATTTAATTCTGCTCAAATGCCATCGGCTATTTGACTATACGCAACAAAATGAGAAGAGCGAAGAACTCAATTTGACCAATCTGTTTAAAACCCTACTTGAGGCACATTACATTAGTGAAAATAGGGTAAGTTTCTATTGCGAAAAACTAAAGTCCACTCCCGAAAAACTGAACCATGCTATAAAATTGGTCACGGGAAAAACGGCCAGTGACTTGATTTCTGAAAGACTCCTTTTGGAATCGAAAAGATTGCTTCTTCATTCTGATCAATCAATGAAAGAAATCGCCTTTGGCCTTAATTTCCACGACAATTCTTACTTCAATCGTTGGTTTAAAAAACTGACGGATCTGTCCCCAGGCGATTTTAGGAAAGTGTATCGAGAAAAATATCAGGCTTAGCATTGATAGTTCGATTTTAGGAATTACTTCCTTCAAAATCCTGACTTGTATTTCAATCTCCTTCCTCCCACTTCATTCTTTTACATTTGCCACCAAATAAAAAAGTATGGCCCTCACTAACAACGACATTATAAAAAAACTTCGAGTTGCACTCAAAATGCGTGATGAAGACATTGTACAAGTGCTGAAGTTGGTCAACTTTAAGATCACAACCAGCGAACTAGGTGCTTTTTTTAGAAATGAAGATCATCCGAAATACATGCCCTTACAAGATCAAATTCTTAGAAATTTTCTGGACGGGCTGATTATTTACAAAAGAGGACCTAGGGATGGAAGCGGGGCAAAAGCTATTTCGCCCAATGTAAAACCTCAAAACCAAAAGACGGATTTTAAAAAACCTAGAGGCCCAGTTCAGGCCAAAACTTGGCAAGAACGTTTAGAAAAAGATGTCTCGAAACCAGAAAAACCCACGGCACAAAAACCCGTATCGAAAAGACCCAGAATATCAGGAAAAATAGGAGGCCGGCCTAAAAAAGGTTGAGTTTAAACAACCTTTACCCTAACTTTTTTGGATTTGAGTTTGGTGTTGTTTACCAACTCCAACAAACCTTCTACCGCATTTGATGAAACCGAAACAAAGGCACAATCCGATTTTAGCTCAATAGCTCCCAATTGCGTTTGATCTAGTTTACCTTGTTTGCAAAGCAGCCCTACTATATCTCCTTTCGAAATCTTGTCCTTCCTTCCCCCAGAAATAAACACAGTAGTCCAATCTGATGTGGTTGGTAAATCGGTCAATACCAAATCTACTTCTTCCAAACCTTCAATAAAATGTGGCAAACTTTCATGTCTCCATTTCAGCACATAGGCCGTTCCACCCTTATTCATACGAGCAGTTCGTCCATTCCGATGAACAAATTCAGCGGCATGATGTGGCAATTGGTAATGAATGATAAAAGTTAAATCGGGAATATCTAAGCCCCTTGAAGCTAGGTCGGTAGCCAAAATAAGCTGATGTGTTCCGTTTCGAAATTTAATTAAAGCCCGTTCGCGATCGATTTGTTCCAAACCTCCATAAAAACAGCCATGAGCAATTCCTTTTTCCGTCAAAAAATCACTTACCGTTGCAATGGTATCTTTAAAGTTGCAGAAAATGATTCCCGGTTCCTTCCCAATATGGCCAAGTAAATTCACCAAGGTGTCCAGCTTGTCTTTTTCTGGAGAAACCACCAATTTCACGTCCAGCTTTGGGGTATTTTCTTCCGAAAAATCAATAAATGCCGGGCGATGTAATTCTACAAATGTCGGAATCTCAACCCGATAGGTAGCCGATGTCAAGATCTTCTTTTCAAGTTTGGGAATAGACGCTAATATTTCCACCATTTCAGACTCAAACCCTACTTCTAATGATTTGTCAAACTCATCTAAAACTAGTGTTCTGATTTTGGCAGTAGAAAAATTTTCTCGCCGTATGTGATCTGCTACTCTACCAGGCGTTCCGATGAGCACTGCTGGACGGTGTTTGATGTCGTGTTTGTCCTTGTTTCCAGCACGACCACCGTACACTGCGTTTATTTTATGACCGGTTCCCATTTCATGTGCTACTTGCTCTATTTGAATCGCCAATTCGCGCGAAGGCACTAAGATAAGTACTTGTATTTCCGACTCTTCTGGATCGAGCTCGGCAAAAACTGGAAGCAAAAACGCTAAAGTTTTACCCGAACCCGTAGGAGAAAGCAATACAATTTCATGGTTGGCATGAATGGCCTGCATGGCCTCTTCCTGCATATCATTGAGCTTTTCAATTCCCATTTTTTGTAGGATGTGCTCCTGGTTTTTTATGGCGTCTATCATGGTGCAAAGATGGGGTATTAGTGGGTTGGGTGAGTGGTGGATTTTGGATATTGGATACCTGCCCGACCTTGGGGTGCGGTAGGATGGAAAAATTCCAAATTCATAATCCATTCCCACCTACTTTTGCAGCACGATATGAAATTTTTAGATTACAATATATCCAGCACCATCAAGGACAACTTAGAACGAATGGGGTTTAAACGCCCGACCGATATTCAATTTAAGTGTATTCCGAATGTGGTAAAGGGTGAAGACTTGCTAGCAATAGCTCAGACGGGCACTGGTAAAACCGCCGCTTTTGCTATTCCAGTTATTAGTAAAATACAGGATATAAAAAGGCAAACCAAGGAGCCTGGCATTCGAGGAATCGTGATGGTTCCGACAAGGGAGTTAGCCATACAAATCACTGAAGTTTTTCACGAGATTGGAAAAAATACCAAAGTCCGAACCTTCTGTGTTTATGGGGGTGTGGAGCAAGATAGTCAGATTGCAGCTTTGGAAAACGGCATCGATATATTGGTAACTACACCTGGAAGGATGTTCGACCTAACGAGTCAAGGATATATCAAATTGAATAAAATCGAAATCCTAGTTTTGGACGAAGCTGACCTTATGCTCGACCTTGGGTTTTACAAAGACATTCAAGATCTAATTCGATTTCTACCCAAACGAAGGCAGACACTTTATTTTTCAGCTACGATTGACGAGAGAATAAAAAAACTTGCTTATTCCTTGGTTCGCAACCCCATTCGAATTCAAATTTCACCCAAAGATCCCGTTTCGAAAAACGTATCCCACGCGGTCACTTTTGTGGAAATGGACGACAAAAGGTTCTACCTACAGCGGCTTATCGAAGAAAACGAAGACTTTAAATTCTTGGTTTTTGTACGAACGAAAGTGAGAGCCGAACGCGTAAAAGCCGCGATGGCTAGGCTAGGTATTGCTTCTGAAACCATTCATGGGGATAAGGAGCAGATAGAACGAGAGGGCGTATTGAAAAACTTTAAAACCGGCGCAGTAAAAGTTTTAATTGCCACCGATGTAAGTGCGCGAGGAATTGATATTCCAAATGTGGAGTATGTGGTAAACTACGACATTCCAGAAAAGCCCGAAAACTACGTTCACAGAGTTGGACGAACGGGACGAGGCAAAAACAAAGGAAAGGCCATCTCATTTTGTGCTTCAGATGAGCGCGTGCTTTTAAGAGCCATTGAAGACTACACCACCGTGCCCATTAGCATTGCTGAAGTTGACAAAGCAGAGTACCTCGATACCGTAGTATTCTCAGATGACGGCACACATGATTGGAAAGCTTTAATAAAAAAAGACCTAGAAATTCAAGCTACGCTTAAAACTAAGAACAAAAAGAAAAAGAAGAAATAACGCTATTGATAAATGACCCGAGTCATTTTCACATCATGTGCTTCAGTTGGTATTTGATCTACCACTTGTTCAGGATAACATATCGCAATTTTGTGAGCCTTTGGGTGTTTTTCTAACAAGGTGTCGTAATAGCCCGCACCATATCCCAGTCGATTTCCCTGCTTGTCGAAGGCGACTCCCGGAACCAGAAATACATCAATGCTTCCTTCATATACTGCAGGGCTAGCAGGATGTATCGTACCAAAAACACCCTTTTCCAAAAGGTTTAGTGAAGTGAGTTTGCGATTCTCTAACATTCGGTTTTTGAGCGTTTTAGGAGCTAATAAAGTGAAGTTAGACTTTAATAATTCCGTAATTAAAGGATAAACATTCACTTCGGAACCCATCGGTAAATAGGTGTGAATAATCAAATCGCTTTGATCTAAATCAACTAGGAGTCTTCGGATTGAGTTACATATAACTTCACTCTGCGCCTTGCGATAATTTAAATCCAAGGCATCGCGAAGTGAAAGAATCTTATTCCGCAATTCCTTTTTGGCTCCCATTTAGCGAGATTCCATTTTCAGAATTTTATGAACCGAAGAACCGCTTTCTGTCTTGAGATTCAATAGATAAGTACCCTTAGGCAGGCCTTCTAAATTGATTTCAACATTTTTAGAATTTTCATTGGATTTAAAAAATAATTTGCCAGCTACATCAAGCACTTCTGCATGAAAAATGAGCTCTTCTGATTGTAGCAACAATACGCCACTGGTGGGGTTCGGATACACCGTAACCGTGTTGTGCTCACCAATTTCATTTAATGACAAAATGGGCGCAACCACACAAGCCGAAGTATCCTTACAACCCAATTTTTCGAGTGCCACAGCATAGCTGCCAGCGGATAATCCCGTGAATGTTTGTTGTGTAGCTCCGGCAATTGCAGCCTTGTTATTTTCGCAATCCAACCACTGGTAACTTGCGTTGGTCTCATGTGCTGTGAAGTTAAGCTCCGATTCAGAAACTCCTGTGTCTACACTGTTTACTACCACTTCTATGCTATCAATTCCAGCACAAGTACCGTCAGACCAACCACGCACCGTATAAGTCCTTGTTTTTTCTGGAAACTGTGTTTCACTTGCATATACGCCCTCATTCCATAAATAATCCGTTGCTCCTAAAGCACTTAATGTGATGCCTTCTCCCTTACAAATAGTAGTCTTGGAAGCGCGAGCTGTAACATTGCGAGCGTTATTACAAGTTCGATATGTGTAATTAAACTTGTAGGAGGTTGTGGTATCATTATCCGCTCCAATGGCAAATACCTTAAAATACATATCTGTACCTGCGGCAAAGCTCGGAATAGGAGTTTCGGTCACGTAATCTCCATTCGAAAGTTTTACCAAATCAATGGAGTTGTTGAAATAGGTAGAATCCTTTGACCACTCCAAATACATCCTACTTAGTTTTTTGTTGTAATCCAATTTGACGGTTACGTGTTGAGGGAAATCCTCAGATGGAGTCATCATCGAAGGCGTCTGTGCTATTTCAATGTTCGACATTCTAGGGTAATCTGACCTTCCTACCAGCGGTGCTTGCCACATTCCTCTTCCCCAGGTTACCCCGCGAAGCATGTTGGTGGCCCAATGAATTTCTAACTCTTCGAACGATACATTTGGAAATCCTTCACCATGTAACTTCCAAATACTTCCATCTATTGGCATGGTATAAACTCCTATTTCGGCTGCCACATAGATGTTTCCCTTATCGTCCAAAACCACGTCATTGGCCGGCATTGGAGATAAATTGTAAGAAATGTTGCTCCAAGTTTGGCAAAGGTCATCCGAATAATACACCCGTCTGTTATTGTCTTGGTAGGTCTCATAAACCATAACCACAATGCTATCGTTGTTGGGATGAAAGGCCACATCGGAAATGGATGCGCCATGAGGTAGGTTATTGGTCATACTGGTAGTAGAATATCCACCATCAGTGCTCAACCACAAATCGCTATTGCGTACAAATAGCATGATATTCGGATTGTTCTCAGCAACAGATGCTTTTTTCATAACGCTAGTTGAAATAGAAGACCGGCCCGTCCAGTTATCACCAAATTCTTCGCTTGAAAACACCACATTTGAAAATGAAAACACCTCGAACTGATGATTAGGATTATAAAACATAGGGGCATTCCAATCGGGACTTCCCGGGTGTTTTACATTCTGCCTCGATTGCCCTCCATTGGTCGTTCTGTTGCGGTTTCCATATTGCCAGCTGCCTATCATCCATTCTTGGTTTAAGGTATGACAAATAGCTTCCATTCCGTCACCACCATTCCATTCAATCCAACCGTTGGAGGTATAAATGCTAGTCCCATTATCCTGTGAGCCTGCCATGGTTAGGTCTTTATTGGATTGACAAACGCCAAGGCGATAAAACTCGCGAATACCCGTGCCATCGTTAAGTCTTTCCCAGGTAATGCCCCCATCAGCACTTTTAGCCATGTAGCCATCCGTTCCGATATAAAAAACACCATTTACACAACTCACAATTCGCAAATCGGCATGAACGTAGTTATTTGGTCTACTCTGGCTGTTTCCAGTACTCCAATAGGTTACTTGATTGAAATTGGCCCCTCCATCTGATGACGCCATTAAATCCACATAACCATATATCATTCTTGATGTATCGGTATCCGATACCGCAAACCCACCACTGCTTTCATTTGGGTTGGATATAAAGGTAAAGTTAACTCCCTCATCCTTTGATTTCCAAACACCATCGTTGCTCGAAAAATAAACACATGACGCACAAGCCTTGCTTACCGAAAGTCTTCCATTGTTGTTTCCATTTGATGGAATTGTACTAGAAGCATTAAATGAACTTCCGCCATTGGTGGAGCGCATAACAACACTTCGGTTTGCCGTATTTCTGTCGTAAGCATAAATAATATTGCTATTTGTTGGATGAAAATCCACTTGTGTATAATTTCCAGAAACGATTTGGGAGAAATTATTTAAGTTGTCGGTAGATCGGTATAACCCCCTATCGCTTCCTACAAAAACAAGTTGGGGATTGTGTGGACTAATAGCAATAACGCTAATCTGACCCGTTTTTCCTAAACCACCCCACCCGAGATTCGCGGGGTTAAAATTGGTCTGTGTCCAAGTATTTCCACCATCTGCGCTTCGATAAATACCATGTGAGTATCCATTTTTTGCGTTTCGTACATTGATCAATACTGAATCAGAGTTGCTTGGCGATACGGCAATGGTATTTACCCCTGTAGCGATCATGGTATCTGTGCTACATTTCCATGTAGAACCCCCATTTAAACTCAACCAAAATCCACCGCTCCTCGAACCTAAATACATTTTTTGGTCGTTTTGAGGGTCAACATAAACAGCCTCTACCCTTCCTATACCCTGCGAATAATGCGAGGTAATCACGTTGGCATCATAGGGGCCTAAATCCTCCCACACCTCTTTGTTACCCGCTCTTGAAGCTTCTTTGGGCAGCTCCGATATAATTTTTTGCCAACCATCCTCTACAAAAAATGGCGATATATGATCCCGTCTTCCCGAAGGAAAAAACTTGCCTTCGTTTTCGTGCTTCCATCTTTGGTAATTTTTATAGCCACTACCTTTTCCAGTCCCATGGGTTTCGAAATATTGATCTGCTGCATCTACTACTTCATAAAAATTGAAGGAATAATCTTCCAACATTTCTTTATAATTTTCAGACTGTGCTTTTAGATCAGTTGCTCCGACAAAAAGTAGGGCTGTCAAAAGTGGGATTATCTTACGCATATTTTTTTTATGAGTCGGCAAATATAACCCCCATTTTTCGTTGATAAGAAGGTAAAATCACAAATCATCTAATTGCTTACTCAGTAGTGTTGAGCCACGCCAAATAAAGCTTGTAGAATATGGCCAAAACCACGGCTCCTACAAAGAGTCCGATGATCCCGAAGGCAATCATACCTCCAATGGCGCCTACCAAAATAGCAAGCATTGGAACATCAACACCTCTACCGAGAAACAACGGTTTGAGAAAGGTATCGCTGATACTTACGATAATCATGTAAATGGCAAAAATGACCCCCACGGTTGTACTAGACGTGTAAAACACATAGATAATCAAAGGAAGAATCAATATAGTTGGTGGCATTTGAACAATGGCTAAAATTAAAACACCAATAGCCCAAAACGCCGCACCGGGCACGCCGGCAATGGCAAATCCAAAATAGGCAAATACACTTTGAAGCAAGGCTATCCCCAATACACCTTGCGTTACGCTGCGAATAGTGGCGCCAGTAAGCTGAATAAAACTCTCGCCCGATGGACCTGCCAATTTGAGAATCAATTTTGAAAAACCTTGCAACAAATTTTTTCGATTGGCTAGAAAAACACCTGCAATTATGGTCGAAAAAAGAAATTGTAACATAGTAAATCCAAAACCCGCTACACTTTCCAACAGGACTTTAGAGATAGAAACTATTTGATCTTGAAATTGTTCGATAACATCTGGCAAATTTTCACTGCTTTTTAACCATAAGTCGTAAGCCTTGTGCCCAATTACTGGCCACTCTCTCACCGTTGGTTCTGGAGGAGGAATCTGGTAGGCACCACTTTCTATTATTGATGCCAGAAGTTGGGCATAATTAATAACAGAACCCGATACTGCCCACAATGGAATAACTAGCATAGCCACCATAAGTGCTGTAAAAATAGTAGCACTTAGTTTGGGCCTATCACCCAGCAATTTTTCTAACTTTCGATACAATGGATAAACCGCAACCGCAATGATGGCCGCCCAGATTAATGGAAGAATAAATGGAGAAACGATCCAAAAACTCCAAAAGATTAATCCTCCAATTATGATGAGCCTAAGGGCTACGTCAAGTGCTGTTTTGTTTTGAGATGACATAATTCGAAATTAAACGTATTTGTCTTTCACCCATCGTTTTATTTAGAAATGATGAAAAATAACAAATTGTAATACCCAACCTTACCCCAGCAAAAGCATTAATATCCGAGTGGTGATAATAAGGTGGGGTATCATTCTTCCGTTTTGGGTTAAATGTTGTGCGTTGGATATGTGTTTTAAATCACAATTGGCTTCGATAAAATGCCTTCTTTTGCAGCCCTTTAGCTTACATTAATTGTATTAATTTCATGAATAGTTTTTTTCTTTTTGGTGCGCTTCTGCTTACAAGTAGTTTGGTAGCACAAACCCAACTTTCAACATATAACTGGCTTGAATTTGAAGCCACATCGCAGGTGAGCAGCACCGATTTTTGGGAGTACTATGCACCAAAAATGAAATTAAGCGAAGGATATGAAATGAAAATCTATGAAGAATCTGCTGATGAATATGGGTTTTCTCATTACCGCTACCAACAATATCACAAGGGGTACAAAGTAGAAGGCGCTCAATACCTATTACATATTAAAGACGGAAAATTATCTACGGCAAACGGCCGATTGGTTGCCAATTTAAAGGCGGAGCCTTCTATTTCGCTAAACTTTAATCAGGCACTTGAAATCGCCAAAAAACACGTTACGGGCACCGTTTTTTATTGGGAGCTTCCAGAAATGGAAAAACTGATACAACATATTCACGATGACCCAAATGCTACCTTTTTTCCAAAAGAAGAAATAGTTTGGGTACATCCTAGATATGTGCAAGATGGAAAGGATTACAAACTGGCATATAAGCTTGAATTGTATTTCGAGGGCAATGAAGACCACAAAGATGTTTTTGTAGATGCAAGCACTGGAGAAATTCTTCATGAGTTGGAGGGTTGTCATACCACAAGCAAGCAAGGCACAGCCGTTACCAAATACCATGGAACTGTAGATATTATCGCCGATTCGCTTTCAACAAATGGAAGATATGTGTTGCGTGATGCCACTCGCGGTGGTGGAATCGAAACCTACAACATGCAAAAGGGAACTAGAATAAGCAACGCCGTACATTTTGAGGACTTAGATAATTATTGGAACAACGCAAACGCAAACGTTGATGAAGTAGCGGGTGACGTGCATTGGGCCACTGAAATGACCTATGATTATTTTAAAAGTGCCCATAACCGAAAAAGTTACAACGACCGTGATGGCAAAATAGTGAGCTACGTGCATTATGATAACAATTGGGCAAATGCATCGTGGAATGGCCAATTTGCTAGATACGGTGATGGTCGTTCGGGTATAAACCCCTTGACATCTATCGACGTAATTTCTCACGAGTTAAGTCATGGCGTTACAGGAAACAGTGCTGGTTTGGTCTACTCCTTCGAATCGGGTGCCTTGAATGAATCTTTTAGTGATATTTTCGGAACAGCTGCGGAATTTACTGCATTTCCATCTGGCGCTAAATGGGAAATGGGAGCTACAGGATTTATACTCCGCGACATCTCCAATCCCAAACGATTCAGCAACCCTGACACATACTTGGGCGCTCACTGGGAAGGCACCAGTGCCGATAACGGCGGTGTGCACACCAATAGCGGCGTTCAGAACTATTGGTTCTATTTGTTGTGCCAAGGAGGAACTGGAACCAATGATAATGGCAAAGCTTTTAATGTGCCTGCCATTGGAATGGAAAAAGCTGCCAAAATCGCCTACCGAAACCTAACGGTGTACTTAACCAGCTCTTCGCAATATATAGATGCGCGAAATGGCGCACTTCAAGCAGCCAAAGATCTTTATGGAGATTGTTCGCCAGAAGCTAATGCAACGGTTGCAGCTTGGTATGCGGTTGGAATTGGTTCACCTGTACTCACTGATGACGTTCAATTTTCAGAAGTACTCAGCCCACAAAGTAATTGCGATTTAGGCAGTGCCGAAACTATTTCAATCAAATTCAACTATGATGGAACAGGTTGCAACAAAACAATCTCCGCAGGCGACACCATCAAAATGGGGTATTCCATTAACGGAGGTAGTGCTGTTGTTGAAGATTTTATTTTGAATCAAAACCTAAGTTCAGGAGGGTCTATGAACTACACTTTTCAAACAAAGCAGGATTTGAGTTCAAAAGCGGCTTACGATTTTGATTTTTTTATCTCCTATGGAGGGGATTTGTTCAGGTTGAATGATTCAGCTTTTGATGTGACCATTAAAAACCAGTTAGTCATTGACCGAGTGGACACCATCACCTTCGAACACTTAAAGCAAAGCACGGAAGATCCGTTGTACTCTGCCATTACTGGAAGCAATGCCAAAGCCTACCGCTTCGGATTGGCCTCAAACCCTGGTACAGGTTCCTTTGGAATAGCACTTACGGGTAACAACTTTGATATCACTAATTTTCAATACCATGTATACGAAAAAGACAACTTTATAAAAAACCCAGAATTTCTGAGCAAGGTTTGTATGTGCGTTGATGCCCGAGAATGGTCTAAACTCAGTTTGAAATTTGATTTGCGACAGACTTATTCTAAAATGCACACCAACTACAGAAGCTTCAACCGTCCAGAAGTTCAGAGCAGCTTAAGGATTACCGCTAACGGTACGCAAATAGGCAACCAATTTCATCCTCGCAATGGGTATTATAGCAACGAACCGTGGGACACCAAGGTGATCAATTTGGATAGTTTGGCTGGCATGGAGTTGAACCTGTGTTTCGAAGGAATGCACTTTATTAACATAGAGCAAGAATCTGTATCTACCTACGGCGACAATTCATTTATCGATAATGTTTATTTCCTATTTTCTGTACCGGGAGCACCGCATGTTGGCGTAAGTGAAGCACTTAAAAACGAAAGCCGCTTGTCCATTTATCCCAATCCAAATGATGGACAATTTTATTTGAGTTTTGATGCCTTGAGTGACGAATCAAGTGCATTTCGTATCACTAACGCGCATGGCCAAGTAGTATTGAATCAAAATATCTCGATTTCTTCGGGCGAAAATGTAGCGCTAATAGATATGGACCAGCACGCTCAAGGAATGTACTTTATTCATATCAACGTTAATGGAGAACTACTCACCGAACGTTTTATGGTGAAATAATTTCATGCATTATCACAAACATAAAAAGGGCCAATGAGGCCCTTTTTTTTATGCCTTATTATTGTACTTCCAATTATTTAGAAAAAAGCAATGGGAAAAGATGAATTTCTCTTTTTGATTCCAGGTGTACTGTACGGTATCGGTATATTTGATTTGCTGAGTTTAGTGCGAAACAAGGAAAACTATTGGGAGAACTTGTTGTGGGCCACCGTCATGTTTTTTACGCTGATTGCCTTGCTATTCGACTTTTATGAAGACCTAGGAAAACTAACCTCCAACATACTTTATTACACGCTTTTTATTTTTTCACCCCTCTTTTTTGTGCAGAGCTGTTATTTGATTTCTCCAGACGAAAAAGAAAGAGACATGAAGGCACATTTCGACAGCAATCGCCGTCACTTTTTCATTTCTATGACGGGTGTTGTGCTGGTTAATGTACTCATTCAACTACTGGTGACCAATAAGTTTCATCTTGTTCAAAGTATTCTCATCGTTTCGTCATTTAGCCTAAATGTGTTTTTCGACAAGCTCTACTTGAGGCTTATAGCGGCAGCTTTAATTACCATTTTTGTACTACGTTTCTACATAGAAAACGCAGCAGTTTTTACGTAATCCATCAAGCGATTAACCTCGATTTTTTATTCGAACAGCTTTTAGAAACTTCAATTTCTAACTTACGTGAATCCATACCTTGAGGCTCTGCTATAGAAAACTAGTTTTTCGCGAGGAACTTAACCGCCGTCTAATGCCCAGAAACTAATATCATTAGGTCTGTTATATTTTTTCTGCCACGATGGCAATGGAGTTCATGTGTTTCGCGTGTTTCCTAAAAATTTTGCTCATTTCAACTATTCGCTTGCGAGCATCAGAGTGGGTGAGAATATTAAAACCAATCTTTAGCGCTCCAAAAAATCCCTCATCTTGAATAATACGGGAAGGTTCTAACAAATGCATAGCGTTCGTATCAATCGACTTTATTCTAAATCCTTCTTTTTCTAAAAGCTCACTCCACTCTTGTTGAGTTAAAGGTCTTGCATTTACCTTTATAGCCACAGCTAAATCTTTCTGAATCGTGGCCTTCAATTCGTCCGAAATGGTATTCGGCGTTAACCCCAGCTCATGAATCGCATATAACCCACCCTTTTTAAGGATACGATGTGCCTCCTTTATAATCTCTGATTTCCGATGATCGGCATGCATGGTCAACATGGCCTCGCCATAAACTTTAGATTTACATCCTGTATCAATAGGAGTTTCGGCAGCATTTCCATGAATAATTTGGTAGCCATTGTGGTTGATAATTCCTCTCAAACGCTTGGCTGCTTCTAAATCGGCATCCACACCTGTATAAGTTTTTGGGCGTTTGCTAATCGCCAATGAGGCTGTGTACCCCAAGCCTGGCGCAAATTCAACGACATCATCAGTAGAAGATATAGACAAACCTTCCACTAGCTTGTTGGTTAACTCTCTTCCTCCGGGACGGAGTACTTTTTTACCCATTTTGGCCAAAACCCAGTGGCCTTGGGCCTTTGATATATCTGAAGTATTCATAAGTATAATTTTGCGTCAAACGTCTTATTTATAATCATTCTAAACAATACCGAAATGAGGGTATATTTTGTCACTTAGCCTCTCATCAAAAATGGAAATAAGAGTGATAGATCAAAACTCATAGCATCATAGCGCAATAGATAGAAACACTCCGAAATCCACCCTAGTCATCTAAAAAAAAACACATATTAAGGTTTCAAGAATCCAGAGCTCATCTAGGTATTCGGAATCGTTACAGAAATTATTTTTTGGGACTAATTATCTGCATTTAACACACTCATTGTTAAGATTTTAAAGCGTGATTCATTATATGTTACATCCACCACACAATTAACATTGAACAAGCACAAAGTCACGGTTTATGTTATAGTTTTGATAATAAATTTTAAACTCCTTTAGTTATGAACTTACATCTTCGTTTTCCGATTTTATTTTCTGCATGTTGCCTATTTATATTTGCGACAACAGGCCATTCTCAGATCTTTGTTGATGCTACTGCTACGGGCAGCAATAGTGGTAGTTCATGGGTAAATGCTTACACCAACCTCCAAACTGCCATAAACAGTTCCAAAAGCAATGATACCATTTGGGTATCCAACAAAACTTATTTTCCTACGCAGCAAGTGGGTCAGAGCAATCGGTCCAAAACCTTCGTATTAAAGGATTCGATCAAATTGTTTGGGGGATTTGACGGAACCGAAACTTTGCTTTCTGAGCGAGATTTGGACAAGAATGGAAAAACTATTTTATCAGGCGATGTAGGCAATACACCTAATGACTCTACCGACAACGCGTTGCATGTGGTGGTTGCGGTTCAATTAAAGTCGATGTATTTAGATGGGTTTAAAATTGAATATGGTTATGCCACACTAAGCGGAAACGACACCTTACCGAGTTTACAACTGCTAGCGAAAAATGCTGGTGGTGGAATTTATTTCTCCAAAACCGAAGGTGCTGTTGCCAATTGTGACTTTTATTCAAATGGTGCCAACGACTTTGGCGGTGGCGTTTTTTGCTTCTCGTCTAAAATCAATTTTACCAATGCCAAGTATTGGAACAATGGAGTAAACGGAAGCAACACCAGCATAGGTGGAGGCGGAGCCGTATTTATGGATTCGTCGAATTTGATATTTGATGACGCAAGTTTTACCCAAAACCGATCGATAGGCTTACAAGGCGGTGGAGCTATTCGCAGCGAATCGAGTTATGCACTCATTAAGGACTCCTATTTTTCTATGAACTATACGCTTTCGGGTGATGGCGGAGGTGCTGTTTATAATTTAAACAGTACTTCAGATGTAATGAATACCTCGTTTCAGGACAATTTTACCAATGAAGAAGCCGGGGCCATGTACAATGATGGGAGCATTCCTGAAATGAGTTATTGCACCTTCGAAGGTAATTCATGTGGTTCTGGAGGTGGTGGTGCCTTAGAAAACGACGGTGGTAGCCATGTGATCATCAAAAACTCATTTTTTATTAAAAATGATTCGAAAGGAGATGGCGGTGCCATTCAAAACTGGAAGAGCAGTATCATTCTTGACCATGTAGAATTTGTAGAAAATTCGGCGGTAGGAAATGGAGGCGCCATCTCCAATTATAACGAGTGCTCCCCTACCCTCACCAATGTAACTTTCTCGAAAAATACTTCCGGAAATAATGGGGGTGCCATTTATAATTCTAGGCGGTCGAACCCCATTATTACAAATTGTCTTTTTGCCGAAAACAGCGCGGCGGTTTCTGGTGGAGCATTCTACAATTATAGCCATAGCTCACCCACAGGTAATGGCAGTAGCCCAGTGTTTACCAACGTAACCATTGTGAATAACACAGCCAAAGTGAATGCAGGCGGTGGCTTTGATGACGGGGTTGGGCAAACCAAGGTTAGAAACAGCATTATCTCAGGAAACAAAGCCCCGCAAGACGATGATATCAAAGCACCCCTTACAATGATGGCCTCGGCTGTGTTCAATGATATTATTGGCAATGAGTATTATGCCAATGGTAGTGCCACCCCAGTTGTATTTACCAACAAGATTTTTGTCGATACTGCATTGTCAAATTATAAACTTGCTACCAATAGCCCCGCGATCGACAAAGGTGATAGTAGTTTTTATAGCAGTTCGGCTACTCCAAATCTTTCTCACATCACCAACGATTTGCAAGGCATTGACCGAATTATGGGCGCTAATATAGATCTCGGTGCTTACGAAAGTTGTGCTGCTCAAGCCCCAACCACAGTTACTTTGATGGTTTCTCCAAACGATACCCTCAAAATTGGAGATACGGCAACATTTACTGCGCAAGCCTCTATTAGCATGGCTGGTGGAACTTTTCTGTGGTTCAAAAATGACACACTGATTCAATCAAACTATGATTCCAGTATCTCCCTTGTTTCGGGGGTTAACCTAAATAGCTTGGACAGCATATCGGTTCACTTTATTTCGGCTGAAGTTTGTGTACTCGATACGGCCCGTTCTAATAAGGTAGCACTCTTTAGCTGCTCCACAATGGCACCTACCACGGTTACATTGATGGTAACACCGAGCGATTCTATTAAATCAGGGGATACTGCGATTTTTACAGCGCAAGCTTCAAGGAATATGAATACAGGAATTTTTCAGTGGTTTAAAAATGATACTTTGTTTCAGACCAACTCCGACTCTAGCATCCTGCGCATTGCGGGGACTCATTTTAAAAGCATGGACCAATTTTCGGTTAATTTCATCTCCTCCGAAACCTGTGTGTTCGATACCGCTCATTCCAACAAAGCGGCTTTAATTATTTGGAAAAAAGACACCGTTACAACACCTGTAGATACTTCAAATGGGGTCGATCCAAATTATGACAGAAATGCCATTTCGGTTTACCCAAATCCCAACAAGGGCACTTTTACAATAAAAGGAATGCAGTCCCATCAAAGTTCAGTATCAATTGATGTGCTTACGATAGATGGAAAGCAAGTTTGGAAAAGTACATTGAATCCCGAAAATCAAATTTGGGAACAATCCATAGAATTAGACAACTCGCTAAAAAGAGGTATTTACATTCTTAAAGTGAGCGGACAAAACACAAGGCACATTCAGAAAATCATCATGGAATAAACAAATATTCGAGTTCGGCTACTTTAGAGCCGAACTCGAATCATTTTATTGACTTGTATAAAATACCAGCCCGCAAACCCCGCGCGCAGGTCGAGGTTGAATCGTAGCAGGTAGAAAAATAGTTTCTGAATAACTGGGCAAAACACCTCATAGCCCGACTTCCTTTTTTCCCTTTATTTTTGCGGCCTTAATTTCCTTTTTAATACACCGTTTGTAACATGCAATTGCACAACAAAGTAGACAAAAGGGTTCTCAAAGAGCAATTGCTCGCAAGCAATGAAGAGCGAACTACCATTTCGTTTTATAAGTACGTTCGTATTGGGAATCCACAAATTTTTAGAGATCACTTATTCTTAAACTGGAGCGAACTCGGGGTGTTTGGCCGTGTACACGTTGCCACTGAGGGAATCAACGCACAAATTTCGGTTCCCACCGATAAGCTCGATGAGTTTGTTCAGTTTATAAGCACCATAGAGTTCCTCCAGGGTATTGGATTGAATTTCGCTGTAGAAGACAATGGAAAGTCTTTCTACAAACTCACCATTAAAGTACGGGACAAAATTTTGGCCGATGGCCTCAATGATGAGTCTTTCGACGCTAGCAACAAAGGCCAGCATCTCCACGCAGATGAATGGAATGCCTTGATGGATGATCCCAATTCAATTTTAATTGACATGCGCAACCACTACGAAAGCGAAGTGGGTCACTTTAAAGGTGCCATTGCCCCTGATGTAGACACTTTTGCTACGTCGTTGGACGTAATTGACCAAATGATGGAAAAACACAAGGACAAAAACATCATGATGTATTGTACGGGTGGTATTCGCTGTGAAAAGGCCAGCGCCTATTACAAACACCGTGGTTATAAAAATGTATATCAACTCGAAGGTGGAATTATCAAATATGCTCATGAAGCGAAAGAACAAGGCCTTGAAAACAAATTCATTGGAAAAAACTTTGTGTTTGATGAGCGCTTAGGTGAAAGCATTACGCCAGAGATAATCGCCCAGTGTCATCAATGTGGCCAACCATGCGACACCCATGTAAACTGTAAACATGTGGGCTGTAACCTACTGTTTATCCAATGCGATAAGTGTAAGGACGAATTTGAAGGCACGTGTTCGCCCGAGTGCCAACATATCATTCACTTGCCAGAAGATGAGCAGAAACTAAAACGCAAAGGAATCGACAAAGGGCAAAATATCTTTAAAAAAGGGCGCTCTCCCCACCTTAAATTCAAACACGCAGGCGTAAAAGAAATTCCAGATATGCCGGGAATGAGGGAGCTTTAATTTTGGATTCATTGGCTAAATATTACAAGGTTCTCACCGAAGTTTTTGAGGATTTATCGAACAGTGAAATAGCGACAAAGCAAAGAGCCTACATGAGGGGCCAGTTCGATTTTTTCGGACTCAAACAAGCTGAGCGACGAACTGTTTTTAGCGAGTTTATAAAAGATAACGAGCTTCCACCCTATTCTGATTTGTTTGAACATGTAAAGTGGTTGTATGCCCATCCTCAACGAGAATATCATTATTGCGCTATTGAACTTGCCATGAAGTACCGCAAAGAGTGGAATTCAGATTTTATGTCCACTATGGAATTTCTTATAACAACCAATTCATGGTGGGATACAGTAGATTATATCGCGACCAAACTCACTGGAGTTTTCGTTTTAAAAAGGCTAGACAAACAAGACGAATTAATCTCTCCTTGGATTCTTTCAACCAACCTGTGGCTCAATCGTGTGGCGATCATTCATCAATTGAATTATAAAAAATACACCAACACTTCCTTTTTGGCAAAAGCCATATTGCCACATACCCATTCCAAAGAATTTTTTCATCAGAAGGCCATTGGCTGGGCTTTACGGCAATATACCCGAACTGATGCCGATTGGGTTATTCAATTTGTGGAAGAGCATGAACTAAAGCCATTGAGCAAAAGAGAAGCACTGAGGTTGTTGTAACCTCGGTGTTTTGAAATAAAAAAAAGGGGGCAATGCCCCCTCCTATTTAAACTACTCGATGAGAATTAGTTGTTCATAATCGTTTTTACCTTCTCATCAGATTTGCTTTCTTTTTTCTTCTTTTTGAAACCCTTTCCCTTTCCTGCCATTCCGTCGTCAATAGATTCTGCGGCTCCTTGAGCTTCGCGATATGCAGCTATATCAGCCAAATCTTGCTCCGTTGGTTTCCTGATGTCCGTATAAGTTCCCTTGTATCCAGTAACCTTGGCGGTGGCCTTTCTGGCTTTCACTTTTATTTCAAATATGGGATCGATTACCACATCTGCTTCATTTTTGATCATTGCATCATACAGCGCCAATTCCTTCGACATGGCCACACTTGATTCTTTGCCTTTTGTTTTGGCCTCGCCAGTAATTTTAGATTTTAAATCCACCTTCATGTCAGCAATTAAAGGTAAGGTAGGAATCGCCTCACGTTGAATGGGAGTGCTTCGTGTAGTGTACATTCTGGTGCTGCAACTGCTCAAAAGAATTCCGCCTAAGGCTAGAGTTAAAGCATACTTTTTCATAGTAATTGTTTATTTAATTTTTGATAATAATGAATTAGAAAACAAATCTAAAATGTAAGAAAAAGGCCACCTTTATCAAGGTAGGTACATATTCATGTACTGCAGATTTACATTTTAAAAATAACCAAAACGACCTCAATACTATCCAGCAATTTTGTTGACACTAAAAAGAGAATAAGTCCTGTCCGAGCAAGCGGAATGAATGAGTAGCCATTATACATTCGCTTTATGGAAATACTGCACAACCCATCCCTTAAGTCATTCAATACCTTTGGAATTGATGTAAAAGCGCCCTACTTGGTGAGGGTAAATTCGTTGGTAGATTTACAAAAAGCTTATGACCTACCAGAGCTGCGCGACCTCAACAAAATGGCTCTAGGTGGTGGAAGCAACTTGCTTTTTACCCAGGATTTTGCGGGCGCCATTATCAAAATGGACTTTCCCGGAATTGAGGTTCTCGACGAAACCGAATCACATGTGATTGTAAAAGCAGGAGCTGGTGTAGTATGGCATCAATTTGTACTTTATTGCATCGAAAAGGGCTGGGCTGGTATTGAAAACATGAGCCTGATACCTGGAAATGTTGGAGCCGCACCCATGCAAAATATCGGGGCTTATGGTGTAGAAATAAACAGTGTTTTTGAGTCGCTCGAAGCTTGGTTGCCTGAATTAGGAAGTACAAAAACTTTCAGTAAGAAAGAGTGCCAATTTGGGTACCGAATGAGTATTTTTAAAACAGAGCTCAAAAACAAGGCTTATATTACTTCAGTTACCTTTAAATTGAGCAAATCACCCAAAATCAACACCACTTATGGCGCTATTGAAAACGAATTGAATGTAATGGGCATCAAAAACCCAGGCATTAAAGATGTGAGCAATGCCGTAATCCGTATTCGACAATCGAAACTCCCCGACCCCAAAGAAATCGGAAACGCAGGTAGTTTTTTTAAAAACCCAGTTATTTCAAAATCACAATTTGAGGCCATCCATACCAAGTTTCCTGAGATGCCGTCATATCGGATTTCAAAAAACGAAGTAAAGGTGCCTGCTGGCTGGTTAATTGAGCAAGCTGGTTTTAAGGGAAAAACTTATGACAACAAATACGGTGTTCACAAAAACCAAGCTTTGGTATTGGTAAATTACGGCGGTGGCACCGGACAAGAAATCTACGATCTCAGTACCAAGATTATTGACGCAGTACTGACCACTTATAATATTGAATTAGAAAGGGAAGTCAATATTTTATAAGATTGTTCTTTCGTCGCCGGCTATGAAAGGGCTTTCAAGAACATCTTTTTTTTTCGTTTTACTATTAAGTACGTCCATTGTCTATAGCCAAAAATCGGTAAGTGGAAAAGTAGTGGATTCGAAAACCCTTGAGCCCCTACCCTTTGTGAACCTAGTAGCCAATGGTTCGCAAAAAGGCGTAGCTACGGATATCGATGGCAAGTTTGACTTGGCCAACTGGCGGGATATCACAAGTATTTCGTGTTCTTATGTGGGTTACGAACCCTTGGACTACAAAGTCTCCAAATCAGAAAACATAGTCATCGAACTCAAACGAAAAGCCTATGATTTGAAATCAATTGATGTGTATCCGGGTGACAATCCAGCGCACCGCATCATAGACTTAGTTTATCAAAACAGAGACAAAAACAACCCAGAAAAAAACGGTTCTTTTACTTACGAATCGTACAACAAACTGGTGGCAACCGTACTCATTGATAGCGCCACAATTCAGAAGAACCTCGCAGCAGATTCTGTCGACGAAGACTTTGTATCCTTCCTCGATTTTATCGAAAATCAGAATTTGTTTCTGATGGAATCTGTCACATTACGCAAATTTAAACCACCCAATCAATCGTCGGAAAAAGTATTGGCAACGCGGGTTTCAGGATTAAAAAATCCCCAATTTGCTTTGGTTGCACATCAACTTCAAGATTTTACTTTTTACAACGAAGTATTTTATTTGGCCGATAGGGAATACATCAATCCCATTTCAAAAAACAGCACTTCAAAATATCTATTTGTGTTGGAGGATACGTTGCTCCACGAAAGCGATTCTACCTTTATCATTTCCTTTAGACCTATGAGGGGAAAACATTTTGACGGCCTATCGGGCCTACTCTATATCAACACCAATGGATATGCTATCGAAAAGGTGCTTGCCGAGCCTACTGTGTACACCAAGGGGGTAAACATCACTATTCAGCAAAATTACAAGCTCATAGACGGGCGAAAATGGTTTCCTGTACAAACGAAGTCGGACCTAACATTTTTGGCATCTGATACAGGTGGCATTACTGTGGAGGGAAGAGTAAATGGCTACTACGAAAACATTGTGCTGGATCCTCCACTGAAGCGAAAAGAATTTAGCCACCTGGCCATGGAAATAGATCCAATGGCTGCTAAAAAACCAGATGAGTTTTGGGAATTGCACCGAAAAAACGAGCTAACGGTTAGGGATAAAAATACCTACCATTTTATCGATAGCCTTGGAGAAGAACTGAATTTAGACAAAAAAATGTACGTTTTAAACGCGTTTATTTCTGGCAAGGCACCCATTAAATTTATCAATATTGATTTGGATCAATTGCTTAAAATTAATGGATATGAAGGAGTTAGACTGGGATTAGGAATCCATACCAACGATCGCATTTCGAAGAGAATTAATGTAGGAGGATATGGTGCATACGGCATCAAAGACAAGGCATGGAAGTACGGTACTGACCTGAATATAAAACCCTTTTTGAGAAACGATTTGACCTTTAGGTTTTCTTATATTAATGATGTATTTGAAACTGGTGGAACGGAATTTTATAACAAACCTAAATCGCCCCTAAACCCTTCGATGTATCGCCCTCTTTATATCAAAACCATGGATACCCGAGAGCGCTACCAAGCCCTTGTCCAATTTCGAGCCTTTCGATATTTGCAGCCCTATTTCTTTGTCAATTCAGATTTGCGGATGTACAACGACTCCTACCGTTTTGTAAGTCCCGATCCAAGTCTTTTAAACCCACTCATAGCTCAGCATCAATTGGCCGAGGTTGGTGTCGGATTTCGCTTTGCCTATAACGAAAAATATATTCGAATGAATTCGAATGAAATTTCGCTTGGAACAAAAGCACCTGTGCTGTTTTTTAAATTTACCCAAGGTATTAAGGGAGGTGATTTGGAGGGTGACTTACAATACCAGCGCATCGAAGGAAAGGCGGTTAAATTGCAAAAATGGCGAGCTCTTGGACGAACAGATTTGGCCATCACTGGTGGAATTGCAACTGGCGAAACGCCAAGAGCTATTTTGTTTAATGCGCCTGCCGCTTTCTGGAAATACAACATAAGTGTAGACCAAGCTTTTCAAACCATGCGGATCAATGAGTTTTTTAGCAACCAATTTGCAAACGTTTTTGCCAAACACTCCTTCCCTTCGATTTATACGCCCGTAAAAGAAATCAAACCAGTAATCGTACTCTACTACAATTATGGCATAGGTGTAATGAATTCCAGTAGCAAACGTTCCTCTCCTACACTACGCGATTATTCACTAGGGTTTCAAGAAGCTGGATTGGGTATCGACCAATTGTGGACAACCAACTACAGCGGATTAGGTATTGGCGCTTTTTATCGCTTTGGGGCTTATGAAATGTCGGCTCCAATTGACAATTGGGCTATCAAACTCACTTTTTCCTTCACTTTCAATATCGTGAATTCTACTAGCATACAATAAGTCTAATGAGAAGCTTGGATAATATCAACCAAGATAGGTTTTAATCCGCTGAAAAAGAACTCAACGGCAATTACCATTACAATCAATCCCATCAACCTCATCATGACTTTGTTGCCGGTTTCACCTATAAAATTGAGGATTTTGGATGAACTCCACAAGATTAAAAAAGTAGCTGTTAAAATAGCCCCTATGCCGCCCACCAGCACCAATTTCATGCTATAGGTGTGGGCATCGCCCATGAGAACGATGGCATTGGTGATGGACCCTGGCCCAGCAATCATTGGGATGGCCAGCGGCGTAACCGATATATCATCAACATATTCGTGTATCTCATTTTTCTTATCCATCTTCACTCGGCTCAATCGAGCTTGAAGCATGTCCCAACCCATTGCAAAGAAAATAAAGCCTCCAACCATTCTAAGGCTATTCACGGAAATTCCAAAAAAACTAAAAATCATATTTCCAGAAAGTGCAAAAATGATAAGCGTAATAAACGCAACGGCCACGGCCTTTAAAGCTGTAATTTTTCGTTGGTTGCTGCTCAAACCTCCCGTCATGGTCATAAACACGGGCATGGTGCCAAGTGGGTTGATGAGCGTAAAAAAGCTCGTGAGAACCATCAGCCCAAACGTTAATAAATCAACTTCCATAAAGCTAGATATAATTACTTAGAAACAAGTGTATTAGGAAACAAAAATAGGTGTTTTATAAACCTATTTTTTTTCCTTCTTAGGAGCCGCTTTTTTTACCGCAGGTTTTTTCGCCGTATCTTTCTTTTCAGCAGGCTTCTTAGCCTCAGCCTTCTTTGAGGCAGGTTTCTTGGCATCTTTTTTCGGCGCATCCTCAGATGTCTCTTCGGCAGCACTTTCAACCTTTGCCGTTTTCTTTGCGACAGGTTTCTTCTCTTCAATGGTTACAAGCCCTGCTTTTAGCAATAAGTTGTACCATGAGATTACTTTTTTAATATCCGAATTGTAAACTCGCTCTGCATCAAATTCGGGAATGATATCCGAAAAGTATTCACGCAGCTCGGCGCCTGAATCTTTGGGTGAAACAGAAGTTTGTTTTCCATTTTCCACCTTGTGGATTCTAGTAAAAATATCCTTTAGCGGAATATCTTCTTCCTCTCCGTAAATGCTAATTTCCTCAAGCGCAGAAACCTGCTGACTTGAGTATGTAGGAAATTTTTTACCATCGAGAAGGGACTCAACCACCACTCCATTTTTTGTTTGTCCTACTACTTTAAATAATCCGCCTTTACCAGAAATTGCTAAAATCTTGCTTAAATCCATGCTTTAAAAATGTAGTGCAAATATAATTTCGCAATTGAATGAGAAGCCCGTTTTTTAAATGATTATGCTGATTGATTCCTTCATTCGGCTAAATCGTTCTAATTCAATTTTAGTTTTTTGAAAAAAGTATTCAATTTTACCACCTTATTTGACCACCATTTTAACACTTCCTGAACCACGCCCATCTGTCCAAGAAATGACATATAAACCCTGTGGCAATAGACTAAAGTCTATGGTTTGTGACACGCCTGAAAATTGTAATACCTTAACGCCATTTATGTTATAAACTTCCCCTGAAACTTCCTTGTTTAACGCATGTTGCACTTGAACAATATCCGTTGCTGGGTTAGGATAGAAATTCACATTTGACGTGTTTACCAGCTCATTTAAACCGTCAGGTATTCGGCTATTGTATAGATAAAATGCAGTATCCGCCGACTTTTTCAATTCGTCCAAGCTAGGCGCCACGAGAATAGCATAAGCGAAAGTTTTTGTTGAATCAGCGTGAATTTGATGTGGCCCAGAACTAAGTACTTGTAAAACATCGTTTCCTTCCGCACTACCCTCACCTGCTTTTTCTCTGGTAAAAACCAAGGTTTCATATTTTTCCCTCTTGCTAAACACATCATTATCGGTTAGATCGATTCCACCAGCACCCCCGTTCACGTGGTCAATGGCATAAGTTTTCCAATTGTCTTCTAAGGCCAGCAGTTGAATCCCACAATATTCTCCTTTTCCTTCGCCTGAGTAGGAATATGCCAAATACCGCTGCCCATCATATTCTGCCTTATTTCTTTCAAAATCTTCAATATCCCAATCGGCTAGCAAACCGCCATATAAATTGCTTAATGATGAGCTGTTGGCCGATTTTACCTCGTACTCCAAGATCACAAAATTGGCTCTACTTGTCTCTTTCCAAGCATGTGCCCTTTGCTTTACCTGCACTCCTATTCTTGAAGTTGTGCCGTTGTCCTCAAACTCTCCTTCTACGCTCAATGCGCTTCCCTTAAAAGATGGAATAAGGTGTAAGACAGACTTCGTTTCGAAATCAACTTGCTCTACATCTCTAATTCCTCTTATGCGGTCTACAACTGTGGGGCTGCTTGCGCTACCAGCACCAATCATAAACCCACCTTCGTACAGCAGTTGTGCGCCATCTTTATAGTGCAAGCCCAATCCATCGAGTTGTGGATACAAATACCAGCCATAAGTGCCCCTGTTTCCCAGGGTGGTTTTGATGTTATTTTCATTGATCACCATGTAGGTTGGGTTGGTAAATACATAAAAACCCTCGGTAGTGGTGTCTCCTCCTTCAACCAAGGCCAATTCAAACTCTACTGGATAATTACTTGGAATACCGCCGCCCAATCGCAAAGTTAATCCTTGCTGAGGCGTAGAAACAGATGCGTTTTTTGCAATAGAACCTAAGGTTACAGTCGAATTTACAACTGCTCCATAGCCATCCATAGCCCTAAGAATTACTTGAACCCCCGAGCTGTGATTCAATCGATTGGTCAAAATGGCCGTAACATCAATTGTATCTTGATCTCTGAACACGCCATCTTTGTCTTTTAGCTCTATACTCGAAACTTCAATAAAAGCACTGCCGTCATATTTCAAAGCAGCTTCCACATCTAAGGCACCTTTACCCACTTCGTTTTTCCATGGGGCATTTTTGGTCCCCTCGTAAATATTTCGGCTCGAAGCCATTAAATAGGCCTTTGCTTCAGCTGGTGTTAAACTCGGCTTGTGAGAAAACAGAAGGGCTGCAGCTCCACTTACTATTGCTGAAGAATAAGAAGTACCTGAATTCACATCATATTTATTTCCCGAATGTGTGCTGTACACATTAATGCCTACAGTTCCTAAACTCACATAAAAACCATAATTGGAATTGGAAAGTGCATTGTCTTGATAATCTAATCCTGCCACACCGAGGCAATTAGAATATGCCGCTGGGTAATTATCAATGCCTTTACCTTGGTTTCCCGTTGCGGCCACCACAAGTGCATCCTTCGATTCGGCATAATTGACCATGTCCTCACCAAATTTGCTGTAAGTGCTAAAATTCCATGAACAATTGATCACCTTACAGCCCATATCAGCTGCATACTTTATTCCCTCATATCCGTGGGTAACTTGTCCGCTTGTGGTGATTTTAATAGGCATTACCTTACAATTAAATGCAACTCCTGATATGCCAACCGAATTATCGGTGACTGGACTCATTGCTCCAAACATTTGAACTCCGTGGTCGGTTGTTGTAAATTGGATTTGGTTGCTGTTGTTAGCCAAATTCCATCCCAAATAATTATCAGTGTAACCATCCGCATCGTCATCCACCCCGTTAATTGGATCACCTGCATTGCGATAAATGTTGTTGTACAAATCGGCGTGTAATGTGTCCACACCAGAATCCAAAAGGCCAATTTTGATGTTTGTGCTACCTTTCGCAACATCCCAAGCTTTAAATGCATTGATGGTGGTTAAATACAACTGGTTGGATACCATAGGATCGTTGGTGTTGTACGCTAATTCGCCAATATAGCGAGGTTCGGCATATTCTACCAACCCTGTAGACTCTAACATTCGAGCTAATTTCATAGGAATTAAATCCTCAGAAAACCGACAATTAAAAAAAACATTGGGATCAATAAAACTGTGGCTTGACATCGACTTTTCGAAGGCAGCAATAGGAAATGATGGCGTTATTGAAACTTGGTGCCGTGCTAATACTTCTTCCAGTTTTAAGGGCATGCTGCCAGCATGAATTTGACGCGCCACCTCCGGTTTGAACCTAACAACCAACTCTCCGCGAACAAAGTCCTGTGCCTGCCCAACACAAACCATGATACTAAGTACAACAAGGAATCTCAATTTCATTAATGCTGAATAACGACTTTTTGAAGTGAAGCATATTGATCACCAACAACTTGCACAAAATATAATCCACTAGGAACATTAGCATTCCACTTAATGTCGCCTTCGGAATAAATCACTTGTGACCACACCTCCACTCCTTGCAAAGTTACTACCCTAACTTCAAAGGGATAAACCGCTAAACCCGAAAAATGGATCGTTAGCTCATTGTTGACTGGATTGGGATAAAGAAGAATGTCTGTAAATCCATTTTCAGAGACACCAGCAAAACAATCTTTCTCAACAACTAGAACAGAATTTATTCCCTTACAGTTGTTGCTGTCGATAGCCTCAACCATGTAGCTTCCGCCATGCCTAACACTTACCGTATCTTTTTTCACGCCATTGCTCCAAGTATAAAACTGCGCACCGAAGGCGTAAAGTTTTGATAGTCCGATTTCTCTACAAAGTATGCTGTCACCGGCAATCTTTATGTTCGGTTTCTCAAATGATGTAACTAAAATGGTATCCGTTTGATTCCTACAACCGTTAGAGTCTATTATCATAGCCCAAAGTGTATCAGAGCGATAAGCCGTATAATTATCTCCTGCAATTGAGCCCTTCCAAAGCAATGAATCGATGTGCGGTGAAACTTCAACAACAGCTGAATCGCCAGGACAAAATGCGCTTTTTTTCGAAATTAAATTCAATCTGCCACTTGGAAGAGGATTCACTGTGGTGTACACGGTATCAGAATACTCCTTGCATCCTCTTAAATTCGTTACGTAGGCAAAAATCGTATCGGTGCTTGAAGCAAAAACGTTGTTCGAGCTGTCTCCATTGTTCCACAACACGCGTTGGTAATTGGCCGAAACCCTTATCTCAATT
Source organism: Flavobacteriales bacterium (assembly GCA_020435995.1). GTDB lineage: Bacteria > Bacteroidota > Bacteroidia > Flavobacteriales_G > Salibacteraceae > JAGQYO01. Next base: position 41,896 of record JAGQYO010000009.1, read on the forward strand.
GAATCTCCTTGGCAGAAGACGGTGCCCTTACTAGGCGTTATCAATTTTTCATTGATGTTGGAAAACTGAAGCGCACTAAGGGCATTAACTTTCCCATTTCCGAAATTGTAGTTATTAGCTGGGCCAGTGAACACATCTTTGTAGGCACTTTGCTGAATCATTAGAATAATCTCATGCTGAGTTAGATTCGGGCATTTCTCCAACATCATGGCCACTATACCACTCACTACCGGTGCCGCCATCGAAGTACCACCATTCGAAAAATGAAACCCTCCTTTGGCAAGTTTATACCGCTGAGAAGGTGTAGCGGATAAATAATTTACGTCCACAATTCTACCTGTGGTAACAGACACATTCCCTGGAGCAGCCACGTCTGGTTTTAGGTATCCAAGTCTGGTAGGGCCCGAGCTGGATGTTTCGCCCAAGGCGCCAGTCACAATTCCAGCAAATTGCCTCATAGTTCCATCCACATTTTCATATTCACCTCTGTTGTTATAATTCCCAACAGTAATCACATTGGGCGAGCAAGTGAAAGAACTCACCATTGATTGTAAGGTATCAGGAAGGCCTAAATGCCGAATATTGGGGTACTGGGATGCTGTTGGTAGACTTTGATAAACCATATCAGAATGACCCAGCCAAGCTCCTGACCAAATATCATAACCCCCCGTTCCTGTAGTTTGAAAAGCATAATGGTACTTTGGATTTGGGTTGGTTACCAGCGCCTGAAGCAAATAACGACTTCCCTGTCTTTCGGCCCAAGTTAAGTAAGTGGAACCCTTATAAGCCATGGTTTTCAAGGTGTCTAAGCGAAACTGAATGCTATCTCGCCAAACCAAAGTGTCGGCCCATAAAGTAGTGTCGGTAAAGCCCATGCCAAATTCTAAATTATGAAAACGAGCAGTATCTGCCCACACTTCAAAGAAAACTGCGGGATAGCCAAGGCCAGAATTCATATTGGGTTTAAACCAAGTAAATAAAGTGTCTTTTACAATTTGACCTTTAAAATGAAATGGCGCTACCGCTCCGGCATTTCCCGCGGCACAAACTACTGACCTACCCGATTTAGCCGCCAAAAGAGAATCGATAAAAAGTGCTGGTAAATCCAAACCGTCATGGCTTCCCAAATAAGAACCCGCGCTGATATTAACAACGCAAGGCATTTGGAGTGCATCCGCTTTTTCAAACATCCAAGCCACTCCCTCGGCAACTGTTTGCGTCCATGTATTAGAATTGAAATTGGTGGCTACATACAAAATCCCAGCTTCAGGTGCATGGCCTCTGTAATCGGCAATAGAATCTGGCACCGAGTTGCCGTTGCTGGCGCCCACTCCAGCCACCATAGTTCCGTGTCCATGATAATTATTGGGATCTACATGTGGGCAAGTTCCAGCATTGATACGAGAACTATCGTAGGCCTCACCATACGAATACCCAGTAGGTCTTAGCGTTGAATCCTGATTTCTGGTTTGATCCCAAATATGAAGCACGCGCGTTTTTCCGTTTTTAAATTTAAAATCTGGATGGTCAAAGTCAATTCCCGTATCCAAAAATCCAATAAGGACTCCTTTGCCTGTGTAAGCTGAAGGAAGCGAAGCATGCCCAGCATGTACAGCATCCGAATTAGTATGTATTCTAGATTCATTAAGTAAGGGTTCGCCTTTACCATATTCAATTCTAAGCTGATCTACCCAAGATTTTTGTGCAAGCTCTAGAGCCAGTTTTTTGGAAAGTGTAATTGCCTTAAAACCCTGTATTGAATGCGAACTTACAAGGTTATTTTGATTTAAAAATGATTCTATTTCGCGGTCATTGCCCTTCACATAAATGTTCCAAGTTTCGGTTAAATCTTTTGTTTTTGAAGCAGTTAACCAAAGATTTCCCTTAATAGGCTCCTGGCCTTGTGCATGCCATAAAAGGCACCAAACAAGTCCGACAGTCCACATTATACGCAGCAGAAGTTTTATACCCATTTCAAGCGGAAATAAAGTTTTCGAAACGAGGTAATTCAGGAATAAAAGTATAGCCTTTTTCCTTGTGATTTACCTTGCAATAAATATGAGTAAGTCCATTGGTAACGGCTATGAAAGGAACTTTTAAAGTCATGTTGTAGCGCGCAATTTGTTCAAATACACGCTCAGTAATTTTCACGGTTGGTCGTTTGCATTCTACCAATAATATGGGTTCACCCTCGCGATTAAAACACACTATATCACTGCGTTTGTCCATTTTATTAAACGCCAATGCCAATTCTTGCTTCATCAAACCTTTAGAATAACCCAGTTCTTTGTGCAGGTATTCAATGAAGTTTTGGCGCACCCATTCTTCTGGCGTAAGCACCAAGTATTTTCGTCTAATCGGATCCCAGATATAGGTTTTATCCTGATCCGCTTTTAACCGAAAATCATAAGTAGGCAAATTGAGTTTTATCACCTCACAAAGAAACGCAATACAAATTGAATAAAAAGGAAGGCAATTCAATCTAAGCCCTTCTATATTTGTAAAATGCGAACAAAAGAAGAAATCACCGCGAATTGGTTGCCCCGATACACTGGGGCGAAGCCCGAACAATTTGGTAAATATATACTGCTCACTAACTTCAAGGGCTACTTAGAGTTGTTTTGTGAATTAAACAATGTGAGCATCATCGACCCAAAAGCTGCGATGCCTTGCGCCACTGATGACCAAATAACCATGATAAATTTCGGAATGGGAAGCGCAAATGCCGCTACCATTATGGATCTTTTGGGCAGTATAAAACCCAGAGCGGTTTTATTTCTTGGAAAATGCGGTGGCCTTAAAAGGAAAAACCAATTAGGCGATTTTATTCTCCCCATAGCAGCTGTAAGAGGTGAAGGAACTTCAGATGATTATTTTCCACCAGAAGTACCCGCCCTTCCCGCATTTAGCCTACAAAAAGCGGTGTCTACTACCATTAGAGATTATGAACTCGATTATTACACCGGGACTGTATTTACCACCAACAGGCGCGTTTGGGAATATGATGAAGAATTTAAAGACTACCTAAGAGAAATTAGGGTAATGGGAATAGATATGGAAACAGCTACTGTATTCATAGTGGGATTTTCTAATGAAATTCCAAGTGGCGCCCTTCTACTTGTTTCCGATCAGCCCATGGTACCCGAAGGCGTAAAAACAGCTTCAACAGATGAGCATGTAAGTTCAACTTATGTAAAAAACCACATCTTAGTTGGGATTGATTCTTTGAAACAACTCATCAACAATGGGTTGACCGTGAAACACTTAAAATTCGCGTAAATGCCCATCACTGCTTCTCAGGAAATTCTTAAATCCATAAAAAACAAGGAGTATAAACCCATCTACTTTCTGAGTGGAGAGGAAACTTATTTCATTGACATCATCGCCGATTTTATTGAAGAAAACGTATTGGACGCGGCTGAAAAGGAGTTTAACCAGACAGTAGTTTATGGCCCTGATACCAATTTTGGTGAGCTACAAGAAACCCTGAAACGCTTTCCGATGATGAGCGAATACCAGGTCGTTATTGTAAGAGAAGCACAGGCCATGCGCAACCTCAAGGAAAACCTGAACGAATATTTGCAGAACCCCATCAGCTCATCCATCCTCGTTATTTGCTTCAAACACAAAAAAACAAGTGACAAAAAATTCATCAACCTCATAAAAACAAAAGGCGTTTATTTTGAAAGCGATCGACTTAGAGAGGATAAAATTCCAGCTTGGATTCATGGGTATTTAAAAAGAAAAAAACTAAGAATTGGCGAACGCACCGCTTATATGCTAGTTGAATACCTCGGCACGGAGCTTTCTAAAATGGCCAATGAATTAGATAAGCTGGCCATAGTACTTCCCCCAGATTCAGAAATAACTGAAGACGATATCGAAGCCAATATTGGTATTAGCAAAGATTTTAATTCGTTTGAATTGATAAATGCCCTAGCCAATAAAAATGCTTTAAAAGCCAATCGCATCATCAACTACTTTGCGGCAAATAAGAAGAACCACCCGCTACCCGTAACGCTTTCCATACTTTTCAATTTCTTTTCGAAGGTGCTGGCCTATCAATATTTGGAAGATAAATCTTCGAGAAATGCTGCAAGTAAATTGGGTGTTCCTCCGTTTTTTATGAAGGACTACATTCAAGGAGCTAGAAATTATAGTCCAGGTAAAAGCGTTAAAATAATTGACCTCATCCGCGACATCGACCTAAAAAGTAAGGGTGTAGATAATACCTCAGCTGACGATGGAGAATTGATGAAGGAGTTGGTTTTTAATATTCTTCACTAAATAAAATATCAGCCAAACCACTTATCCGTTTTTTAACCCTTTAACTAAATAATGATGTAGCTCGACAAATCAATCCTAACCTAGGTCGTTCAGAATTCTATTTTTGCTCCCTTTCAAAATCGCGGATGAAGAATCAAAAAAACCTCACTCTATTTGCCCTCGTGGCATTTTTATTTTTAGGCTTTTCGGGTGTTGCTCAAGATGGTGGTATCAAAGGATTTGTGTATAACGAAGAATCAGGTGAGCCAGTTATATTTACCAACGTTTACTTAAAAGGAACGACCTATGGCGCCCCTACCGACCAAAATGGATTTTATTCTATTAGCAAGGTTCCACCAGGAAATTACAAACTCATGGTTACGAGTTTAGGTTACGATTCACTCGAAACGAACATTACTATTGAAGGAAATAAGATTATCAATAAAAACCTCGACCTCAAGCCAGGAAGTGTAGAATTGCAAACCTTTGATGTAAATGCTGACAAACAAGAGGCACAGTCGGAAGTAAAAATGTCGATGATTAAAATTACACCGGCCCAGATTAACCAGATTCCAACCGTGGGAGGTGAAGCCGATTTCGCCCAGTACCTACAAGTGTTGCCAGGGGTTGTTTTCACTGGTGATCAAGGTGGTCAACTTTATATCAGAGGTGGTTCTCCTGTTCAAAATAAGATATTGTTAGACGGAATGATCATTTACAACGCCTTCCACTCCATTGGTCTTTTTTCGGTATTTGATGCCGATATCATGCGAAGTGCCGATGTGTACACTGGTGGCTTCGGCGCACAATATGGCGGACGTATATCATCCATCATGGACATAACCACACGCGACGGAAACAAAAAAAGAATGGCTGGAAAAGTTTCTCTAAGCACATTCGGAGCTAAAGCATATCTTGAAGGGCCCTTGAAAAAAGCAAAAGATGGAAACGATGGAACCATCAGCTATATTTTAAGCGGAAAGACATCTTACCTAGACCAAAGTTCTAAAGTGCTTTATTCCTATGTAGACTCCAATGGAATTCCGTTTTCATTTAATGATCTCTATGGTAAAATTTCATTTGCCTCTTCATCTGGAAGTAAAATCGATCTTTTTGGTTTTAACTTTCAAGACAAGGCAGCTTATGCCAACGGAACAGGCATCGAATGGAGAAACTACGGTGGAGGTGGCCATTTTATCTTGCTTCCAAGAGCGTCAAGTGCTTTGGTAGAAGGTAACTTCTCCTACTCCGACTACTTTATAAGTATGACTGAAGCCAACAACCGAAAAAGAGAAAGCGGTATCAATGGGTTTAACATGGGCTTGGTAAGCACCTACTTTTTGGGGAGCAACGAAGCTAAATTTGGGGTAGATATAGTTGGTTTTGCAACCAATTTCACCTTTAATAATGAGTTTAACCGAGTGATCACTCAGCAGGAAAATAACACGGAAGTTGGCGCATACTTTAAATATAAATACCGCATCGGGAAGTTAATTCTCGACCCAAGTTTTAGGTTGCAGTATTATGCATCACTTTCCGCACTTTCTCCTGAACCAAGACTTGGTATGAAGTACAACCTAACCGACAATATTCGAATAAAAGGAGCGGTAGGTATGTACTCTCAAAATTTAATTGCCGCCAACTCCGACAGAGATGTGGTGAACTTGTTTTATGGCTTTTTATCTAGTCCTGAAAAACTACAATCCAATTTTGTGACCAAAGAAGGTAAAACCAGAACGGTTAAAAACAACCTACAAAAAGCCAATCACTACATTTTTGGGGTTGAGTACGACCTAACAAAAAGAATTAATTTAAATGTAGAAGGATTTTATAAGGACTTCAATCAGTTAGTTAACATCAATAGGAATAAAATATACGCTGACAACGAATTGAATTTGGACAAACCAGACTTGCTTAAAAAAGACTTTATCATAGAAGAAGGAGCCGCTTATGGTTTTGATATCGCAGTGAAATATGACTTCAAAAGGGTTTATTTCTGGACCGTTTACTCCCTTATAAAAGTAGATCGCTGGGATGGTGTAATTGAATACAATCCTGTATTCGACCGAAGACATAATGTAAACTTGGTAGGCGCATACAAGTTCGGAAAAGACCTTGATTGGGAGGTAAATGCCCGATTTAACTTTGGTTCGGGATTTCCATTTACCCAAACACAGGGGTTTTATGAAGGTTTGCAATTTGCTGATGACATAGGAAAGGATATAACAACTGAAAATGGTACTATTTCGACCATTTATGGAGATTTAAATCAAGGGCGTCTTCCTGATTATGCTAGAGTTGATGCCAACATTAAAAAGTTCTGGACACTCGGCGCATACAGCAAGTTAGAAGCAAGTGTGGGTGTAACCAATATGCTCAACCGCGATAACATCTTCTATTTTGATCGATCAACATATACAAGGGTGGATCAGCTTCCGATTTTGCCAAACGCAAGTGTTAGTCTTTCTTTCTAACAACTGTTGAAAATATTCGAGGGGTTTCGCCAAGGCTCATGAGCTAGTCTATGTACTTTCACGCCCGAATTTATGTGCGGCATTACAGGTATCATATTTAACGAAAAAGAAAAGGATCTCAGCAAGGAAGAAATCAAAACTCAGGTTGAAAAATCTGTAGAATCACTTGCGCTACGTGGTCCTGATTCCAAAGGAACTTTTCAAGATTTGGGCATCTGTTTGGGGCATACCAGGCTATCGGTTATAGACCCTCGGTACAAAGCTAGCCAACCCATGACGGATGAAACTGGCCAATACACCATAGTGTTTAACGGAGAGTTTTATAATTATAAAATTCATCGCGACATTTTAGAAAAAGACGGCACACGGTTTTACACCCAATCGGATACCGAAGTACTCCTGCATTTGTATATCAAATTCGGTAAAAACTGCTTGGAGAAAATCAATGGTTTTTTTGCGTTTGCGATATGGGACAATTGGAACCGCTCCATTTTTATTGTCAGAGATAGAATGGGTGTAAAGCCCCTACTCTGGTATGCCAATGATTCGTCCTTGTGTTTTGCAAGTGAAATGAAGGCCATGCTGGCTTATAACATCCCCAAGAAAATTGATAACGCATCACTTTTCACCTATTTGCAGCTCAATTACATTCCAGCGCCGACTACCATATTCGAAGGCGTAAAAAAATTAATGCCTGGCCATTATATCTTTATCCCCAACATCGACCAGGCCGAGTTCGCAGAAGTGAAGCCTACACCTTATTACACCATCCCTACCGTGGCATTCAATCACAAAGACCTCAACCCACTCAGTTATACCACTGCACAAGAAACACTGATAGAGTTACTAGAAGAAGCGGTGAAAAAACGCTTGGTATCTGACGTGCCCTTAGGAGCATTTTTAAGTGGCGGAATTGATAGTTCGGTAATTTGTGCATTGGCAAGCCGACACAATCCAAATTTACAGACGTTTTCGGTGGGTTATAAGGACAATCCCTTTTTCGATGAAACACATTACGCCGAATTGGTGGCCAAAAAATTTGGTACGCAACACACTACTTTTTCATTAAGTGAAAATGATTTTTTCGATCACGTAGTAGAGGCAATGGATTATTTGGATGAGCCATTTGGAGACAGCGCCTACGTCAATTTTTATGTGCTCAGTAAATTCACTAGAGACAAAATAAAAGTGGCGCTTTCGGGTGATGGTGCCGACGAAATGTTTGCGGGATACAACAAACATTTTGCAGAATACCAGGCCCGCAACCTCGGTCTAAAAGGAAGTGTGATATCGGCTGCATCTCCCCTTTTCAATCTCATTCCACAAAGCAGAGAAGGGAAATTATCCAATTTGGGCAGGCAGTTAACTAAGTTTTCGACGGGTTTGAAACTATCACCTAAAGAGCGATACTGGGCTTGGGCATGTGGCCGCAATGAGGAGCAAGCCAACTACCTACTCAAAGAATTGGGCACAAAATCAATTCATCGGCTTTCCGATGATGCATTCGTTTACAAAAAACGAAAGGATAATATCCTAAAACACATCACCAAAACAGGCAACCTTAACGAGATTTTCTACACCGACATGCAACTGGTTTTACCCAACGACATGCTTTTTAAGGCTGACATGGCTTCCATGGCCAATAGTTTAGAAGTTCGAACCCCCTTTCTCGATTTTAATGTGGTGAATTTCGCATTTGAAATTCCTGTACAATTTAAAATCAACCACAGCATTCGCAAAAAAATTCTGCAAGATTCATTTAAAAACATCCTTCCAGCTGAATTATACAACCGGCCAAAAAAAGGATTTGAGCTGCCTCTATTAAGCTGGCTCAAAAAAGATTCATCGAAAAAACTCTTGGAACATTACTTTGAAGAAAAGCGCATTGAATCACAAGGTATTTTTAATTACAAGGCCATCGAATCCAACTTAAAAATCATGAATTCCAAAAGTCCAGGAGATAGCGCAAGTACCATTTGGTCGCTTTTGGTATTTCAAAAATGGTACGACAATTATATGACCGCGGTATGACGAAAGTTCTGAGAATATTAAACCGTTTCAATGTGGGTGGTCCGATATTTAATGCCTCCTACCTCACCAAGTACATGCCTTCGCAATATGAAAGCAAACTAATAGGTGGGATTAACGATGAGTCAGAAGCGAATTCTCTTTATGTTCCCGAGAGCCTGGGCTTAGAGCCGATTCAGCTAGCCAATATGAAACGAAAAGTAGGACTTCTGGATGACCGAAAAGCCTATCTCGATATCAAAAAAATCATCAAGGAATTTAAACCAGATATTGTACATACACATGCATCGAAAGCTGGCGCGATTGGTAGGTTTGCCGCTTCCAACTGCAAGGTTCCCATCATCATTCATACATTTCATGGAAATGTGTTTGACGGGTATTTTAGCCCAGCCAAAACCAAAATATTTAAAAGTATTGAGCGCTACTTGGCAGAAAAATCGACCGCTATAGTATGCATTAGCAATGGCCAAAAAGAGCAAATATGTAATGAACACCAAATTTGCCCTCCCGAAAAAGTACATGTTATTCCATTGGGTTTAGACCTAGATAGGTTTAGTGAAAATGAGGAATTTAAACGATATGCCTATCGCACCAAATTTGAAATTGCGGAGGATACCATAGCCATCGGAATTATAGGAAGGTTGGTTCCCGTCAAAAACCACTCTCTCTTTATCCAAGCTATTTCTTATGTAAAAAACCATACGCAGAAAAAAGTGCAGGCATTTATTATAGGTGATGGAGAAGAACGAAGGTCAATTGAAGATTTGTGCCGAATCATGGGCCTTAAATACTCCAAAAGACCTAATCCCAAGGCCGATGTAATTTTTACTTCGTGGATACTCGATGTGGAAGAGCCCATAGCTGGGCTTGACCTAGTATGCCTTACCTCCATCAATGAAGGTACACCCGTAAGCCTTATTGAGGCCCAGGCAGGCGGAAGAGCTGTAGTTGCCACTAAGGCTGGGAGCACCGAGGAAGTAGTAAAACATAATGAAACAGGCTTGATTTGCGATGTGTTTCAAGACAACCAATTTTATTTGAATTTGCTCGAATTAATAGACAATGACGAATTGAGGAAAAAATTTGAAAAAAATGGTAAGGCTCACGTCCAAAAAAACTATTCCATCAAAAGGTTGGTCGATGATACCGACCGATTGTACCAAAGTCTTTTAGATAGCACAAAGTAGTGCCTAACCATCCCTCTTTATTTAATACTTTTGCCCGCTATACAATCTAAGAAACACTATGAGGAAAATTTTCTGGGTAATTATCATCGCCGTTGTTGCTTATACGTTTACTGGCTGTAAATTTTTAACACAAAGTATCATGTTTAAAACACCCAAGGGCTATGTGTTTGACACAATTCCAGATACTACCCTAAAGCAATATATCTTGCAACCTAATGACATTTTTTATTTCAGGTTGTTCGCTAATGATGGATTTAAACTAATCGACCTCACCACGGGAACTGGAAGTTCTGGAAATTCACAAATCTTCAATCAGCAGAACCAAAATATGTTCAAATACAACATGGAGTTTGACGGCACTGCCAAACTCCCTATTTTGGGAAGGGTAAGATTAGCAGGTATGACGGTGCGGCAGGCTGAGCTTTTTCTGCAGGAGAAATACGCTTTTTCATTCAACGATCCCTTTGTGCAAATGACGGTACTCAATAGAAGGGTTTTTGTTTTTCCTGGAGAGTATGGCAAGGCTGGCGTGATTGGCTTATCAAATGACAACACAACCTTGATGGAAGCGCTTGCACTAGCAGGTGGTATTTCAGAAAACGGAAAAGCCCAAAGAGTAAAACTATTGCGCAAAACTAATGATCCGAATAACCCGCTTGTTTACGAATTCGACTTGAGTACAATAGAAGGCCTTAGATTCGCCAATATGATTGTACAAACCGAAGATATAGTGTATGTAGAACCAAGAAGGCGGGTAGGTTCTAATATTCTGAAAGAAGTACTCCCGTGGGTAACCTTACTCACCACTGTGCTTCTAACAATTACAACAGTGCAAGCATTAAAGGCATTATAACATAGATGTACGAAGCCGATAGGTCAGTCGAAAACGAAAATTATGACCGCTACAAGGAGCGGCTAACAAACTTCAGTCAGGAGTTTGAACTTGGCTTGTTTATCCACTTGCTGAGAAAAAGTTTTTGGTGGATCATCCTTTTCTTTGTACTGGCGTTAGCCGGAGCAAAAGTATACCTGAGGTACACGCAGCCCGTATACGAATCTGCTAGTATACTTCAACTTAAAGAAAGCAATCAGGCTACTAAAGTACTTGATATACAAGATCTTCAGGATAAAAAAGACATTGCTGGCGACGTTGAAATCATACGCTCAAAAGAATTTCTTAAAACCATTTTCGACAAACTTCCACTCGATATTGCCTATTATTCTGAGGGCGAAGTATTGGATTTTGAGCTGTACAAAACCTCGCCATACACAGTCAATTACGAAATAAAAAGTCCAACAGCTTATGACGTAAAGTACTATGTGTTTTTTATAAATACCAATCAAGTAAAACTGAATTTCACCAACTCCGAAGGCAGTTTTGAAAGGGTAGTTCCTACAGGTGAATGGGTGGATCTAGGTTTTGCTGAATTCAAATTTACCCTACTCGATTTTTCCGCATTGGCCGAAAATAAATCCAAAATATCGAACAATGATTTGTATTTCGTGCTGAATTCGAAACGCTCTATCGTTTCAAAATACCTAGATAAGGTAAAAGTGAAGCTGATGAATAAGGCTGCGAACTCAGTTGAAATAAGCTTTTCTGATTATAATGCTTTGAAAGCCGCCGATGTCGCAAATGCAATTTCTACTGGATTTATTGCCTACGATCTTGAACGAAAAATCATAAGTTCAAATCAAATCTTAGAATTTATTGAAACTCAAATTCAAGAGGTGTATTTGAGGCTAAAAGAATCAGAAGTATCTATTCAAGAATTTAAAATAGATAACAAAGTGGCCCGCGGTGACGACTATACAGGAATGTTTATCGATAGGCTCGGGGTTCTTGAAGAAGAGCTAATAGGACTCGAATTGGAAGAAAATATTCTTGCAGAAATTGAAAAAGCCGTTGTTCTGGCAAATGACTCCGTAAATATTTATGACTTTCTTCCATTGCTTGCCGGAACTGAGTTTGAGCAAAACATCAAAGAGCAAATCAAACATTTACATCAATTGCTTTTGGAAAGAGAGCAATCAATGTTTGAGGTTACCGCTTCCAGCGGCAGGGTAGAAAATTTGAACTACCAAATTAATATTCAGCAGAATTTGCTTGTTGAAAGCATTCGTTCTCTCAAAACCAAAATAAGTGCGCGAAAGGAAAACGTAACAAAAAAAATAGGCGACATTGAAGAGACATTTAGTGGAATGCCAATTAAAGAACTCAAGCACTCGCGGTTAAAGAGAATTTTTGCCATCAATGAGAAGTTTTATACCCTATTGCTCGAAAAAAAGGCTGAGTATGCCATCTCAAAAGCAGGTATAGTACCAGAATCTGTTATTCTTGAAATAGCCACTCCAGGTAGAGAACCAATCTCTCCAAATACAACCATGACCTTTACCATATTAATCATCATAGCCTTTGTAATTTCTATTCTTATTGTGATTATCCGGTATTTGGTTTACAATGACATTGGTTCTTTAAATGAAATTGTAAAACTTACACATGCATCTGTAGGTACCTTGGGAATCGTTCCAAAATTCAATGATGACATTCCGGTTTCTCAGCTTGTAGTAGATAAAAAACCCAAATCGGTATTGGCCGAAAGTTTCAGATCCATCAGAACCAACCTTCAGTTTATTGCTAATGACAAAGAGTCCAAAATCATAGCAATTACTTCTACTATTTCTGGAGAAGGAAAAACCTTTGTTGCTATTAATTTAGGAGGAATTATTGCCTTTAGTGGGAAAAAGGTGATTATTCTCGATTTGGACATGCGTAAACCTAAAATTCACAAAGGTTTCAATTCGGACAATAAGGCTGGTATGTCTACCCTACTCATTGGAAAAGACAACTTTGCTAATACCATTCGCCATAGCCAACTTGAGAACCTAGACTTCATTACTGCTGGGCCAGTTCCACCAAATCCATCAGAGCTTATCATCAACGGGAAGCTTCCCATATTGCTCAAGGAATTAAAGGAAAAATATGACCTGATTATTATAGATAACCCTCCTGTTGGATTGGTAACCGACGGTATTGAGTGCCTCAAAATTGCGGATTATCCGTTGTACATATTCAGGGCCGAATATTCCAAGCGCAGTTTTGTGCAAATGGTTGATCGCATAGTTAACGAAAACAAAATCAACAACCTAGCAGTTATCCTCAATGGTGTAGATATCAACAGAAATAAATATAGCTACAACTACAGTTATGGCTACGGGTATGGCTATGGATACGGCTATGGATACGGTTCGGGTTATGGAGGGTATTATGACGAACCTGACGAAAAAGAAGCCGAATCTAGAACGTTTCTTCAACGTTTAAAAAGAAAATAATACATGGAAATTCTTGATGAACCTTTAAAAGGCCTTTTTGTAATTAAACCAAGAGTATTTAGCGATCACCGAGGGTATTTTTATGAGTCATATAATTTAGAAACCTTTAGGAATATTGGAATTGCAGATCATTTCATACAAGACAACCAATCCCTAAGCACAGATAAAAACGTATTGCGAGGTTTGCATTTTCAGAACGAACCGTTTGCGCAGGCTAAGCTCGTGCGAGTAGTTACTGGTGCTGTATATGATGTAGCTGTTGATATTCGAAAATCATCACCCACTTATGGGCATTGGTTTGGTATAGAATTAAACGAAGAGAACAAGACCCTCCTATATATTCCAAAAGGTTTTGCTCATGGATTTGTCACCCTACAACCCAATACGCTATTCAATTACAAGTGTAGCAATGTGTACAACAAAGCCTTAGAAGAAGGCATACTTTGGAATGACAAAGACCTCAACATCGATTGGGGCGTCGATCAGCCTATTTTATCAGAAAAAGATGAAGTTCACCAAACCTTCGCAGCATTTAAATCTCAGTTTTAATGCAGAACCTATTTGTTTATAAATACGCTGTGTTGTTTGCTTTTGCACTGTTTCTTTCGGTGCTTCTGAATACCATTTTTCTAAAATTTTCTAGAAATTTAGGAAGACGAGATCAAGATGATTCCATTGTGCGATGGTCTTCTATTAGCAAGCCATCACTTGGAGGAATTTCCTTTTATATCATTTTTTTAGTCACCTATTCTGTTTACACCATTTTCTTTAACCGAATTACCGATCTGCTAAATATCCAGCATATTGGTATTTTGGTTTCAGCTAGTATGGCATTCCTCATGGGTCTTTCGGATGATGCCTACAACACCAATCCCCTGCTCAAGTTTTTGGTTCAGGTAGCATGCGGCGCAGTGCTTTTTTTAACTGGTACATATATTTCTCTATTCGCCAATCCCTTGTTCGATTTTATAATTACAGTGCTTTGGGTGGTGGCTGTAATGAATTCCATCAACATGCTAGATAATATGGATGCTATTACCACCACGGTTTCAATTTTTATCATATTCTCAGCTATGTCGGCAGCATGGGTAAGCCCTAGTTTCGACCATTTTTTTATGACCTCAATGGTAGGCGTTTGTGGTGCGCTTATCGGATTTCTTTTTTACAATTGGAACCCTTCGAAAATGTTTATGGGTGATACAGGAAGCCAATTCCTCGGAATTTTTCTTGCCTCGATGGGAATTATCTTTTTCTGGAATAACAACGGACTAGAAACCGAAGAAGCTGCTTCCAAACAATTAACCATTACCATTCTGGCTTTTATCGTACCCATTGTGGACACCGCAACCGTAATTATTAATAGGCTTCGACGAGGCAGTTCGCCTTTTGTAGGAGGAAAAGACCACACCACGCATAACCTTTCCTACCTCGGACTCTCCGATAAAAGTGTGGCTCGGGTATTCGCTATGATAAGTTTTGTGAGTTATTTACTTATTTACATCATTGTGAATAACTTTAAAGAGTGGTCTTACCTAAATGCAGCGTGCTTTTTGAGTTATTTTGTCGTGGTGTTTGGCGTGTTATATTATATCACCAGGTTGCCCCAAAATCTAAAAAAGCTACAATAAAATGATCCCATTCAATACACTTGGAAAGCAAGTAGGATTTTTCTTTCTAGGCGTATTGGCAGCCTCTGGTATCATTTACCTGTTCACCTTTTCTACCTACGAGGAAAAAGAAGACCTGTCTCATCAACGCCTATTTGAACAAGATTATCGCATCTACGCCCTCAATGTACCATCTACCATGACATTCGCTGGAGAAAAAATTCCAATGGAGCTGATGGATGTAAAAGAAAAATTGGATAGAGAATTATTGGTGAATACCTATTGGCAGTCAAATTCGTTGTTGCTTTTTAAACGAAGTTATCGCTGGTTTCCGATCATCGAACCCATTCTAAAAAAGAACAACGTTCCCGACGATTTTAAGTATCTGGCTTTAATCGAATCTGGACTCACTAATATCGTTTCACCAGCAGGAGCAGCCGGGTTTTGGCAAATAATGAAAACTACAGCCAGAGAAGGCGGATTAGAGGTATCTGGAGAAATAGATGAGCGTTACAACCTAGAAAAATCAACTCAATTGGCTTGTGAATACCTGCTTGAGGCCAAAGAAAAATTTGGAACGTGGTCATTGGCGGCAGCGTCGTATAACATGGGTATGGCTGGGCTGCAAAAGCAACTCAGCCGCCAGGGTGTGTCCAACTACTACGATTTGCTGTTAGGTGAGGAAACATCGCGATACGTATTTCGAATCTTGGCCGTAAAGTACATTCAAGAAAATGCGGAAAACTTTGGTTTTCGATTCCGTACAAAGGACCTTTATCCACCTATCAGTACAAGAAAAGTTGTTCTCGATTCAGCAGTTTCTGATTTTTCAGAATGGGCTGCTTTGCAGGGAGTTAATTACAAAGTATTGAAATATTTTAATCCTTGGCTTCGCGATTCCTATATTCGAAAGCCTTCTGAACCTCTTGTTATTCAGATTCCAGAGGAAAAATACCTTTCTATGCTCCAACTGGAAATAAGGAAAATAGACATTGTTGATACAACTTCAGCTGAATAAAGCTTTTGCAGATTTGGAAGAAGAATTCTTAGAAGTTTTTGGAGCACGAGAGCATAATCTCAAAAATATTTCGGTAAAAATTCCACGCAACAAATTGGTGGTCATTACAGGGTTGAGCGGTAGCGGAAAGTCGTCGCTTGCTTTTGATACCATTTACGCCGAAGGGCAAAGACGCTATATTGAGAGTTTTGCTAGTTATGCTCGACAATTTATTGGCACCCTCGAGCGGCCCGATGTAGATAAAATTAACGGACTAAGCCCCGTTATTTCTATTGAACAAAAAACAGTAAATAAAAGCCCCAGATCAACCGTAGGCACCATCACCGAAATCTATGATTTCATGAGGTTGTTGTTTGCCAGAGCCGCAGATGCCTATTCGTACAATACAGGCGAAAAAATGATTCAGTACACCGATCAGCAAATTGTTGACTTGATTCTCGAAAAATTTGCAGGCAAAAAAATCATCTTACTTGCACCTTTAATCAGGGGAAGAAAAGGCCACTATAGGGAGTTGTTTCAAGGCATTAGCAAAAGAGGTTTTCTAAGGGTTCGGGTAGATGGCGAAATAATGGAGATAGTTCCTCGCATGCAACTCGATCGATACAAAATACATGACATCGAAGTAGTAGTAGATCGTATTGTGGTAGAACCAAAAGGCAAGTCCCGCCTTATTGAAAGCCTCAAATTGGCCATGCGAATGGGCAAAAGCGTTATGCAGGTTTATGATGTGGAATCAGATAAAACACAGTTTTTCTCACGAAACTTAATGTGTCCAACTACAGGAATTGCCTACGATTTGCCAGCGCCTAACCTTTTTTCATTTAACTCCCCCAAAGGTGCTTGTGAAGAATGCAACGGACTCGGTGAAGTATCCGAGGTAGATATTTCCAAAATATTTCCTAACGATAAATTGAGTATTAAACAAGGGGGAATAGCTCCATTGGGAAAATACAAGTCCAACTGGATTTTTAAACAAATTGATGCTATTGCCGATAAATATCAATTTAAAATCACAACCCCGATAAAAGAAATACCTGATGAGGCCATACACGAGATCTTATATGGAACCAATGAAGATTTGGTGATAACCAATGAAATTGCCGGCATATCCAATTCGTATAAAGTGAGTTTTGATGGCATCATAAACTCACTTAGCAGTGCAGAAAATGAAGATTTTGGCGAAGGTCATCAGCGATGGGCGCAATCTTTTATGAATAAAGTTGAATGCGCCCGATGTGGTGGTGGAAGGTTGAAAAAAGAAGCTCTTTTCTTTAAAATCGGTGAAAAAAATATTGCCGATTTGTCAACTCTTGATATCTCGGAACTAGGCGATTGGTTTGCCAATATTGAAACCCATTTTTCTGATAAGCAAAACCAAATTGCCTACGATATACTCAAAGAAATTCGGAATAGAATTCAATTTCTATTAGACGTTGGCCTGAATTACTTAACCCTTCACAGGTCTTCTAAAAGCCTTTCTGGTGGAGAAGCACAGCGCATCAGGTTGGCAACTCAAATTGGAAGTCAATTGGTGGGCGTGCTTTATATTTTGGATGAGCCTTCTATTGGACTTCATCAGCGCGATAATGAAAGATTGATTAAAGCCCTGAAGAACCTTAGAGAAATTGGCAACTCTGTGATGGTGGTGGAACACGATAAAGACATGATTCTCAGCGCTGATTATGTGCTGGATATAGGCCCAGGAGCTGGAGTACATGGGGGTCATATAATTGCCCAGGGCTCACCTTCGGAAATAATAAACCAAGTTAGCGAAACCTCCAAATACCTCAACGGAGAAAAGTTTATCGATACCAATTTCAACCCGCGCAAGGGAAACGGTAAAAAACTAACATTGAAAGGTGCTTCGGGGCATAATTTAAAAGACATAAGCGTTTCCTTTCCTCTCGGTAAAATGATAGCTATTACCGGAGTAAGTGGGTCGGGCAAGTCATCGCTAATTAATGGAACACTCTACCCTATTCTCAACCATCACTTTTTTAGAGCGATAAAAAAACCATTGGCCTATAAGACCATATCAGGACTAGATTATATCGATAAGGTAATTGAAATTGATCAAAGCCCGATAGGCCGTACCCCTCGATCAAATCCAGCGACCTATACCGGGGTTTTTAGTGATATCCGTACCTTGTTCACCCAACTTCCCGAAGCCAAGATCAGAGGTTACAAACCAGGTCGCTTTTCATTCAATGTAAAAGGCGGGCGCTGCGAAACATGCAGAGGTGCAGGTGTAAAAACCATTGAAATGAATTTTCTACCAGATGTTTATGTCGAATGTGAAGTATGTAATGGAAAACGATACAACCGCGAAACATTGGATGTAAGATTTAAGGGTAAATCGATTGCGGACATACTCAACATGACCATCGAAACCGCGGTTGGGTTCTTTGAAAGCATGCCTTCTATTTTAAACAAAATCAAAACACTACACGATGTAGGTTTGGGATATATCACTTTAGGCCAATCGAGTGTAACGCTTTCGGGCGGAGAAGCCCAAAGGGTAAAACTGGCAACAGAATTATCCAAAAGAGATACTGGCAATACTTTCTACATCCTCGACGAACCTACTACTGGTCTGCATTTCGAGGATATTCGTGTGCTCTTAGACGTACTCCAAAGACTTACCGACCGAGGAAATACCGTATTGATCATCGAACACAACATGGACATAATAAAGGTATCCGATCACATCATTGATTTGGGAATGGAAGGCGGAAAAGGCGGTGGACAAGTCCTATTCGAGGGCAATGTTTCGGAACTCCTAAAAAATAAAACTTCGTATACCGCCGAATTTTTACGAAGGGAAGTGAACAACAGTAAGATCAGTCTATAAACTCTTAACAATTGGCTTTTTTAATCGACTTTGAAATTTACTTCAAAAACATACCTTCGCGGCTTCAAAAAAATAAAAGAATTAAATGAAATTAAAGAATTTGACCCTTGCTCTTGCTGGAACGGCTGTTTTGGCTGCAAGTTGTGGCGATAAAAAAGAAGTTTCCTCAGCTGCTGGAACCATGAATAATGAATTGGACAGTGTTAGCTACGGACTTGGAATAAGTGTAGGTGCTGGATTAAAGGCAGAAGGTATGACGGAAGTTAACGCCGAACTGATGGGCCAAGCATTAAATGAAATGCTGAACGGTACAGCCAAATTTGACGAGTATGCGGCCAATGAGGTAATTGGGAAGTATTTGGAAAAATTGAGGTCAAAAAAAGCTGAAGGTGCCAAAGAGGCTGGAATAAAGTGGCTTGAAGAAAATAAAAAGAATGCCGACGTTCAAGTTACCGCTTCAGGATTGCAGTACATGGTTATTACAGAGGGTACAGGTCCAAAGCCTGCCGAAACTGACATGGTAAGGGTTCACTACCACGGAACGTTAATTGACGGAACCGTTTTCGATAGCTCTGTAGATCGTGGAACTCCAGCCGAGTTTCCAGTTAATGGTGTAATAAAAGGATGGGTAGAGGCACTTCAAATGATGCCCGTTGGATCTAAGTATAAATTATTTATTCCTAGTGATTTGGCTTATGGAGACAGAGCAGCTGGAGCGAAAATCGGCCCAGGTTCTACCCTAATTTTCGAAGTAGAATTACTTGAAATTTTAAAACAATAAAAATGAAAAAAGTCCTTGTTATATGCGCCCTGCTTTCATGTGTGATACTATCTCACGCAGGTGAAAAAAAGAAAAAAGGCAGCGAGGTTAAACAATCTAAAAAAATGGAATTAAAAACAGAATTAGACAGTTTGTCTTATGCCCTAGGGATAAGTATTGGAAATAATTTAAAAGGCCAAGGAGTGGATAGCATCAATGCTGACGCCATGGGTCAAGCTTTAAAAGATGTGTTTGTTGGATCAGATACCCTGATGAACTTTGACCAAGCTAACGAGTTCCTAAATGGTTACTTCTCGAAAATGGTTGCTGCAAAAGCAGGAGCTGCAAAAGAGGAAGGTGAGAAATTTCTGAAAGAAAATTCTACCAAAGCTGGCGTGGTTACCCTACCTAGTGGTCTACAATACAAAGTAATGAGCATGGGTACCGGAGCTAAGCCAACCCTTGAGGATAAAGTAACTACTCATTATCATGGAATGCTGATCAACGGAAAAGTATTTGACAGCTCTGTTGAAAGAGGACAGCCAGCTACATTTCCATTAGGAGGTGTGATCAAAGGATGGCAAGAAGGCCTCCAATTGATGCCAGTTGGATCTAAATTCACTTTTTATATTCCTTATGATTTGGCTTATGGTGATAGAGGGGCAGGGAATGATATACCACCTTACGCGGCATTGGTATTTGAAGTAGAACTTATCAGCATAGAAGGTAAGTAGAATTCTCAAAAAAAAACAGAATAATATTGAAAAGGTGCTTTATCACAAAGCACCTTTTTTTATGCTCACAATTCTGAAATCCGCTCAATTTGTTTTTTTATTCCAAAATGAATATAATTTGGGTTGCTAACTAAAATAAATACTACTACTTTTGCCGCCCGAATTTTAAAGCCGGAATGCGGAGCCGGTATGTTTAATTTCTCTTGGCGTTCCGCGGCTGAGATACAAGTAAAGACAATATGTCTGAAGAAACAAAAAAGAAAGAAACTGCCGAGGCAGTTGAAACAAAAGCAGAAACTGCTGCAGCTACACCAAAGTCTGAAGCTCCAGTAGAAGAAAAAGCCCCAACTGAAAAAGCCACACCAAAGGCAGCTAAATCTGAAGAAACTCAAGAAGATGATGCTAAAAAGCCCAGAGCGAGAAAAACAGCTGAAAAGGTTAATGTAGAAGCAGAAGTGGACACAACTAATGTTGAAGCTAGTACTGAACCCCCTGTAGCTAAGGAAAAGGTTGAAAAAGTACCTGCTGAGCCAGTAGATTTTTCAAAGGTTGTACCTACTTCTGGTTTTGATTGGAAGGCTTTTGAAGAAAGCTCTGATATTTACTCAGGCGAAGAAAAAGACAAACTAGCAGAAGTTTACAACAACACCCTCTCCTCTATTTCAGAACACCAAGTTTTGGATGGCCATGTAATGAGCATGACTAAGAAAGAGGTAGTGGTGAATATTGGTTACAAGTCTGATGGTGTTATCTCTACCAACGAATTTCGCTACCGTCCTCAACTAAAAGTTAACGATGTAGTTGAAGTTTATGTAGAAAAAACAGAAGACAAAACAGGTCAACTAATTCTTTCTCACAAAAAAGCGCGTACACTGCGAGCTTGGGAAAAAGTAAACTTGGCTTTAGAAACTCAAGAAATCATTACAGGACTTATCAAATGTCGTACGAAGGGTGGATTGATTGCAGATGTATTTGGAATCGAAGCATTCTTGCCAGGTTCTCAAATTGATGTGAAACCTATTAGAGACTACGACCAATACGTAGGTAAGGAAATGGACTTTAAGGTTGTGAAAATTAATCAAGAGTTCCGTAACGTAGTTGTATCGCACAAAGCACTTATTGAGGCAGAAATTGAAGAGCAGAAGACTGAAATCATGTCTCGTCTTGAAAAAGGCCAAGTATTAGAAGGTGTTGTTAAAAACATCACTTCCTATGGTGTGTTTATTGACCTCGGTGGCGTTGATGGATTGGTTCATATTACTGACTTAAGTTGGGGTAGAATCAATCATCCAGAAGAAATTGTTGAATTAGACCAGAAAATCAATGTAGTAATCCTTGATTTTGATGATTCGAAAAAACGAATTGCACTTGGACTAAAACAGCTACAAGCGCATCCTTGGGATAACCTAGAAGATAACCTCAAGATCGGTGATAAAGTAAAAGGAAAAGTTGTTGTTCTCGCCGATTACGGTGCATTTGTTGAAATTTCAGCTGGTGTTGAAGGACTTATCCATGTTTCAGAAATGAGCTGGAGTCAACACTTAAGAACTGCTCAAGATTTCTTCAAAGTTGGAGATGAGGTAGAAGCAGTAATTATGACCTTAGATCGCGAAGAGCGAAAAATGAGCTTAAGCTCTCGTCAACTTACGCCAGATCCATGGGCAAATATTGAATCTAAATATCCAGTTGATACTAAAATCACAGGTAAGGTAACTAACTTATCTAACTTCGGAGTTTTTGTGGAACTTGAAGAAGGTGTTGATGGATTGATTCACATTTCTGATTTGAGCTGGTCGAAAAAAGTAAATCACCCAAGTGAGTTTACAAAAGTTGGTGAGCAAATCGAAGCTGTAATTCTTGAAATTGACAAAGATCAAAGAAGATTGAGCTTAGGTCACAAACAACTTGAAGAGAATCCTTGGGATGCTTTTGAAGGTGTGTTTTCAGAAGGTTCAGTGCACGAAGGAACTCTTATATCTTTAACCGATAAAGGTGGTATTGTTGCCCTTCCTTATGGTGTTGAAGGATTTGCTCCTGGTCGTCACTTGATAAAAGAAGACGGTTCTAAAGTGAAGGTTGATGATAAAATTGACTTCGTAATTTTAGAATTCAATAGAGACGCAAAGAAAATAATTGTTTCTCACAGCCGAATTCACGAATCAGAAGCTGAAGGAAAAGCAAATGTTGAAAGAGCTTCTAACAAAGTGAAATCTTCAGGAACAAGAAGAGCTGTTCAGAATTTGAGTGATAATATGGAGAAATCTACTTTAGGTGATATCTCTGCTCTTTCTGCTTTAAAAGAAAGCATGGAGAAAAAAGAAAAGAAAAAGAAGTAATATTTTCTTTCTAAAATAGAGAAGCCCAGAATTGATTGATTCTGGGCTTTTTTTTTGCTTAAAAGAATTAGCAGTTATTTCCAACTCTTCAATTTATATTTGCCTCTCGAAATGCGAAAACGAACGCTACTTAATACGAAGGCATTTGAACTTACGCTCAAACGTCTTTGTTTTGAACTCATCGAAAACCACAAAGATTTTGAGAATACCATTTTAATTGCCTTGCAGCCCCGTGGGCCTCAATTGCTCAACAGAATTGTAACCATGCTGCAAACGCAGTGCGCTAAACTGGACCTCAAAACCGCTGAATTGGATATCACTTTTTATCGCGATGATTTTCGACGAGGTAGGCTACCACTCAAAGCCAGCAGCACCAAAATGCCACATATTATCGAAAACAAGAATGTGATTCTTATCGATGACGTGTTGTTCACTGGGAGAAGCGTTAGAGCTGGATTAGAGGCCATCGTAGACTACGGCAGGCCCAAGAAAGTTGAATTACTCGCACTTATAGACAGAAGATACAGCCGCCATTTGCCTATTCAACCAGATTATGTTGGACGAAAGGTGGATGCCATCGCATCAGAAAGAGTTCTGGTAAATTGGAAAGAAACGGATGGAAACGACGAAGTTTTATTGTTTACAGTAACTAAAGAAAATGAGTAAGTTATCAGTTGATCATTTATTGGGCATTAAATACCTCACACCACGGGACATTGAACTCATTATTGAAACGGCTGATAATTTTAAAGAAATCATTAACCGACCAATTAAAAAAGTACCCACCCTTCGAGACATTACCATTGCTAATTTATTTTTTGAAAATTCTACCCGTACCAAACTTTCGTTTGAATTAGCCGAAAAAAGGCTTTCAGCCGATGTGGTAAATTTTTCAGCAGCTTCTTCTTCAGTCAAAAAAGGTGAATCGCTCGTTGACACAGTCAATAACATTCTGGCTATGAAAGTGGACATGGTAGTTATGCGCCACCCCTACCCAGGCTCGAGTATTTATTTGTCGAAGCGGGTGAAGTCACGAATTATCAACGCAGGGGATGGCGCCCACGAACACCCAACGCAGGCACTCCTCGACAGCTACAGCATAAGAGAGAAACTTGGTGATTTGGCTGGCAAAAAAGTAGTTATTGTTGGGGATATCATGCATTCAAGGGTGGCCTTAAGCAATATTTTTTGCCTGCAAAAAATGGGTGCTATTGTTAAGGTATGTGGACCAAATACATTGATTCCAAAACACATTGAGTCCCTTGGCGTGCAGGTAGAACCCAACTTCGATAAAGCACTTCAATGGTGCGATGTGGCCAACATGCTTCGAATTCAATTAGAGAGACTTGATATCAATTATTTTCCATCTTTAAGAGAGTATACCATGCAATATGGGCTAACACTAGAAAGATTGAAAAGGCTCAACAAAGAGATAGTAGTGATGCACCCTGGACCAATTAATCGTGGTGTAGAAATTTCAAGCGAAGTAGCAGATTCTCAAACTTCGATTATCCTCAACCAAGTTGAAAACGGGGTGGCCATTCGAATGGCAATTTTATATCTCCTTGCTGAAAAAATCAGCCGAGCGTAAGTTAACATCTAGCTTGAAACGATTTATTACATTTGGGCCTCAACTTTTGAATATTTGTAATGAACTTTGAAGTCAGCAAACAGGATAGATTTACCCTAGTTACCATTAAAGTGGATAAACTTACAGGTTCCGTTTCTCCCGAGTTAAAAAATTTATTGACCAAAATCGCAGATGAAGGTGAACGAAACGTTGTTTTAGATTTTTCTAATACAAGTTTTAGCGACTCATCAGGCTTAAGTGCAATTTTAGTTGGCAACAGGCGCTGCAAAGCCGCAAATGGATCACTTGTGTTATGTGGTATCCACGATATGGTGGAAAAACTAATTAATTTATCACAATTGCATAATATTCTTGAAATTGTACCAACCCTACCCGAGGCACAAGACGTTATCTACATGAATGAAATTGAAAATGATTTTGACAACGAATAACTTTTAATATGAACTTTAAATCTACTTTTTTATCGCTTTGTTTGGTTTTCGGATCGTATATCGCTATTAGCCAGTGTACTCCCGATGCCAGTAGAACGACCCCAGGCTACTACACCACTGCTGGTGAAGGCAAAATGCCCGACGCACAAATTGGAGTTGCGTATAACGAAACCATCACTATTGTTATGTTTTCGTCTTACTTGACGCAAAATGTAGACTCGGTAATTTTAAAATCCGTAGACAACATACCTAGTGGGCTAACCTATACCCCGCTTAGCAATAAAATATTAGGTGGTGCCACGAGCTGCATACTGGTTCAAGGAACGCCTACGGATCCCAGTCAAGTTGGAGATAAAAAAATAGCCTTTCAAGTGGATATACACGGTGGCCCAGGTGGAGCCGTTAAACTCCCTTTCACTGAAAATTTAGATCTAAAAATACTTCCAAAATCTACAACAAGTATTAAAGAAATAACTTCTGGAGAATTCGCTGCGAAGTTGTTTCCTAACCCTTTTGGTCAAAAAACCAACGTAGTGGTGAGTGGAATAAGCAGCAAAAAAATTTCCTTTGAGGTGTTTAACATGGTAGGTGAAAGCGTTTATTTCAACAATACCATTGTTTTGGATGCAAACAATTCTTTTGAATTCGATAAAAATGAGTTGCCTAATGGCATATACGTCTATAAAATATCGGACGGAACAGGTACCTCTTTAAATCGCATGATGATTTCTGAAAAATAAAATGCGCTTTGACGTTACGATTTTAGGATCGAACTCAGCTATTCCCGCACTTCAAAGAAATCCCACATGTCAGTTGGTCAACGTATCTGACCAATATTATTTGCTCGACTGTGGTGAAGGTGCCCAAGTACAAATGCGAAAATATGGTGTGAAATTCCAAAGAATTTCATGCATTTTCGTTTCACACCTACATGGAGATCATTATTTCGGGCTCATCGGCCTACTCAATACCATGCATCTGCTTGGTCGCAAAAAAGAGATTTCGATCTTCTCCCCGCCTGGGCTTCAAGAAATTATTGAGTTGCAATTGAGGTCGGCTCATGGAAGCTTGCGATTTGAAATTAACTTCCACACAATAGAATTAGATGAGCTTCACCAAATTCACGAAGACAAATACATTAAAGTGCATGCCGTACCCGTACAACACAAAATAACCACCTTCGGCTATGTTATAGAAGAAAAACCAAAAGTTGGGAATATAAAAAAAGGTTTTATTGAAAAATACAAACCGAGTGTGGAGTCTATATTGAAAATCAAGGATGGATTCGATTTTTATGATACATCAGGTACACTAGTGCCCAGAATGCAAATCATTGCGGAACCCACCCCTATCAGAAAATATGCGTTTATCACCGACACCAAACCATCGGCGTCCTATTTTGAGGCTATACGAAATGTAAACCTCTTATATCACGAAGCAACATTTACACAAGAGAATAAAAAGAGAGCCACTGAGACCAAGCACTCAACCGCCCAACAAGCCGCAGAAGTTGCTTTAAAGGTGGGTGCTAAAAAGCTAATCATAGGTCATTTTTCATCCAGATATACCCATTTAGGACCTATTTTGGAAGAGGCTAAAAAATATTTTGAAAACACAGAATTGGCAGAAGAAGGAAGGGTTTTTAAAGTAGAATAGAACTAAAGTGATCCATCAAAATCGTCGTCAATCAACATCAAGGCCTCGTTTAGTTCTCCCAATGTTTTTTGGTTTTGCTGAACCGTAGCTATTTTCCGACCCTTTTTGTACACCGCGATGGCTTTTTCGTATTCATTTTCTTCCTCAAACAATTTTCCCAGTTGATAATAGCCTCCCAAATAATCTGGGGTCACTTTTATTATGCCTTCCAGAATTTTGATAGCTTTTTTGCGCTCTCCCAGCTTGTTGTACTCCAAAGCAGCGGCATAATTTAAAAAGGGATCCTCGCTATTGGTGGCAAGCATCTCTTCAATAAGTTTAATTCTATCCCGCTTGATCATCGTTTTTTATTCGCTAGCTAAATTAAGAATTTCAGTGGCTCATTCGACCTTCAGCAAAGATTTCAATTTATTAAGTGATCGCTGGTTTTCTGGAGTCTTGAGCCCTTTCTCGATATCTTTTTCAGCTCTTTTGGTTATATGCCAGCTCAATGGAATATCCGCACCGGTTTTTTCGTCAAGGATAAAGTCCACCATCCTTACCTTCTTTTGAAGTGAACTTGGAATAAATTCATACAATTGAGCGCCATTCATGTGCTGCACGTTAAACATATTGGTATAAACCGACCCCACTGGCACGAACAAACTTTGAATAAAGGAAAGCTTCGGTTTTTCTTTTAAACGAATAATCTCCGGTCGATCAAATATCCTTACGATAACTATGTTATCCAGTGCAGTATCTGCCCAATGTTCGATGCACTTTAAATAATCCATAGTGGTGCTGTATCCGTAGTTATCCCTAATGCCGGCATCCATCACCTCAATTCTCGGGTCAGTTGGAAGTGTTACGTTTGGCAACACATAAGGAAAAGTAGCGTTCATCCTGAGGGCCGAAGAAAATTTCATTTTTGGGGCACCATGTCCATCAAATAGAGCAAAGAAGTCTAAATTCCCTGATTTCATGATTTCGGATTCTTTTTTGGCCACATTTAAATAGAGCGTGCTTCTTGAACCTATCAGCAGCCTCCTGCCATCATTGGCAACGGTTGGTGTCAAAATCATTTCTGGAATCATTCCTTGGTCAACAAATGATGTGTAAAAACCCAATTCTTTGTCCAGCATTCCTTGGGTATTTTGAATCAATTGTTTTTCAAAAAAATAAGCCCGATCCTTCGCGTAGATGAGTCCGTTATACTCAAAATACTTGTATTGAATCATTAAATCGTTGACCACCCAAGCAAAACTCAAGGGATTTAATATATCCTTGGCCATGTTGTCAATGTTTTTGCCATTGATACCCGTTTGGCGGTTTTCAAGGAGGTGATGTAAGTACAATTCCCTGTAATAACTCGAACCTATCATACCACCCGAGGCCCCACAAATAAGTCTTGTTGAGGCCATTAACCTGTTGCTCGTAACGCTATCGATTTGCTGTAAGCAATGAAACGACCAAGTAGCCGAGCGCAGCCCTCCTCCACTTGTGTTTATCAATACCATGGTTCGGTCCTTCACATGCGATTTCCAGTGATTCAGGCTCTTTATTTCATCCTGAAAGCTTTTTTCAATGGCAATTGAATCGGCTAAAATTTTCTTCAAATTATGATGGTTGTACTCAGTAAGTGGTTGGCCATAATCGAGTCCATACGCTTGGTTGTTTCGCTTAAGAAGGTTGGATTCCAACAGCAAACTAAAACTTATAAAAATGACTATAAAGCCCGTAAAACTCCAACTTCGAAACCAATGATGCAAGGCTCCCGAAAACAACAAAATAAGCGTAAACAATAAAAAAATACTCGCTCCGGCGGGAATCGCAAATACGGGATTCTCCATAAAATATCCGAGCGATAACACACTCAGCAAGGCTCCAACTTCGAACATGGACGCGTTTAAATGGTTTTGTTTAAAAACCTTTTGAAGAACCTCTTTGGGGTAATGCATACTAGAGCGCGCCAATGCTATTTTAAACATGCCCGTTAAATAGGTTTCAATTTTCCAATCACTTGTCCTCTTATAAAACTGGTACCACTTTAAACTGGGATTAAATAAGTTTTTAATGGGTCGAATTTTATGCCCCTTCGATTCTATTTCTTTAAAGGGCAAGTACTTCATAATGCTGTTGTTGGTCGACAAAAAATAGGCAGTACTTATAGAAATAAAAAACACGCTCCCAGCAAAAAAACCAAGCAAGTTTAAACCCACCTGTTCAGGTTCGAGCAATTCACTATGTAATTGAAAATGAATTAGTTTATAGGTGTAATAACCCGTAAACACAGCTGGAATAATAAAATTATTAATCTGGTATTTCATAAATGGGTTGGCCAGTGTAGCGATAAATGGAAACCTAAATCCATTCATGATATAACTGCTGATTTGGAAGGCCATTACAAATCCCCCAAAAGCCGCACCTAGAAATACATGTGACAAAAAATTGACCTGCCCCAAATACTCTGGAAAAAGCAAAAGATGTGGAATCCCATATTTGTTGGCAAAGTTCTGACTGACTATACCAAATAATATCGCCCAATAAAACAAAAGAACATGATTTTTCTTCAGATGAACAAAAACCAATTGGAATGGAAAGAAGTAAATTACCCTCTGCAATCTTTGGCCTATATACTCCTTGTTTACTTCCACTGTTTTAAGTGAGCAAAGTTTTTCCTATTCCTAAGTGTTATGCTTGCAGTGAACAGGAATTCACTTTGAGAAATTAAATTTTTGAATAAACCACCTTGGTGATTCTGTCTTCTGCTTCTTGAGCCAACAAGCAAAGCTCATCAACCCGTTGGGTCACTTTTGCGCCAAAATCTTTGTCGTCGAGGCCACCTGTATTTATACGAACATTCATACCCGCACCCAGCACAGCAGTTCTGGCACATAATGCCCCTACTCCTGCGTCAGTAACTGAATTTGGGTTTCCGATATTGGCCATCGCTTCTATTACCTCAAAGGATTTGTAGGCCGTTTCCATAACCCGCAATGGAATTTCTATGGCGTACTTGGTTGCCGCCTGAATCGCCTGTTTTCTAGCCGCTTTTTCCGAATCCGTGTTTTTGGGCAATCCAAAGGCATCCATTATTCTATTGAAAGATTCCGTGTCTTCATCCACGAGCCATTCCAAATCCTTTTTTAATGCCATTCCTTTTTCGGCCCATTCCGAAAACTCATTCCAACGCTCATCCCAACCTCTTTTGTGCGATGATAAATTAGCAACCATTGTGGCCAAACTGATACCCAAGGTACCAACATAAGCAGAAATAGACCCCCCACCAGGCGCGGGTGATTCAGATGCCGTTTCATCGGCAAAGGCACTCAAACTCATGCCCACCAACTTGCGTTTGTTAGCTGCATTCAATTTGTATTCAATAATTTTTTCTTCGGGATTAAAAGGAGCTAAATCATCCAACCCTAGTGATTTTACCGCAATTTTTATAATCTCACTTTCCGGAATGCCCGTTGATCTCTCTTGCTTCCTCAAAAAATATTTCCCAGCTTCGAGCATCGCATTTAAAGGAACCAATCCAATCAATTCAGACCCAGTAACCCTTAATCCTCTCGACTGTGCCGATTCGCATGTGGCGTCGAAGGCTTCATGAATAGAGGTTATAGAAATATTGGTTAAATTATATGAAATTTGGGCTATACCATATTCTTCTATAAACCAACCGATGCCCTTTACTGCCTTAAGTTTTCCAGGCTCACGAACCGGTTCTCCATTCTGGTCAAGCACTTGTTTGTTGCCTTCCATTTTTACCCTTCCTGCTTCTCTAATATCAAAGGCGATGGCGTTGGCTCTTCTGGTAGAGGTGGAATTTAAATTCACATTATAGGCCACGAGAAAATCTCTTGCCGAAATGGCGGTTGCCCCAGATTTTTTTACCTTTTCATTAAATTCTGCAGGGCCAAAATCTGGCTTCCATTCTGGATTGGTCAATTTATTTGCTAAACCTTCGTACTCACCCGCTCTGCAATTGGCCAAATTTTTTCTTTTAGGCTCGCTAGCCGCATTTTCATAAAAGTATCCAGGAATACCAAGCTCGTCTCCTACTCTTTTACCAAGCTTTCGCGCATATTCAGCCGTTTCTTCCATGCTGATATTGGCAATAGGCACCAGAGGACAAACATCAGTTGCGCCAAATCTTGGGTGCTCACCGCTGTGCTTGCTCATATCAATTAGTTCCGAAGCTTTTTTAATCAATCGAAACGCTGCTTCGATGGCAGCTTCGGGTGCCCCAACCAAAGTGATTACGGTTCTGTTGGTAGCTTTTCCTGGATCCACATCCAACAATAAAACTCCTTCTACCGTTTCCACTACATCTGTAATGGCTTTAATCTTTACTTGATCTCTTCCTTCCGAAATATTCGGCACTATTTCAATTAATCTGGTGTCCATTTAGTTCCTTTTTTTTGGGGCCTACAAATGTAAGTTAGATTCGGGTTGCAGAAAACCAAGCAACAGTGATTTAGCTCCTCCCATTTTTAATAAAAATTGTCATTAACTTAGCCTCCCAAATTTTGATCCTATGACACGAGCGCTACTTCTAATCCTTACAATAGCATTGATGTTTTCTTGCAAAAAGAAAGAAGATGAAAACCCAACCCCAACACCAGCCGTTACCGTTCCCAATCCACCGCCCTCGCTGATGGTAGAGCAAGGTGCAAATGACGAATCGGCAAGGAGCGAATACGATAAATCTATTGGCGATGTGATGAGCGCAATCGAAAGTTATGGATTTGGTTCAAGAGCCGGTGTCATTCTTCCTTGTGGAATAGTATCAGTAGATACCACAGCAGGAAAATACAAGGTAAACTACGGTGCCAACTGTGGAAGAAAAAAGCTTTCGGGAACCGTTACGGCAACCATTATCCCAGACTCAGCCAAATGGAAGGACGCGGGAACTATTCTAAGACTAGACTATTCAGATTATACTGTTTTGTTTGAGGTAAATAACCAAACTTTGGTTTTTAATGGCAGTGTTTTTATTACCAATACCAATGGTGGTTTAATCGTTCACGCCCTTACTCTTAAAAAAACCATCGTACATACCATTCGCGGAGAACTCAATATTAAATTTGACAATGCGAGTACCCGAAAATGGAAAATCTATAAAAAAAGAACCTACTCCTCTAGTTCTGGAACAGCTGCGGACTTAACGGGAATGATATCTGCCGACAGCGGAAGCATCGCCGAGGTTGGTTTGAATAAACTAGGGCAAGAATTTATTACTACCATACCCAAGACATTTGTTTACAAAAACTGTAACACAAGCGGAAGTTGGGTTGGCCCTTATGTATTAACAGAAGGTGAGCTGATTTACACCACTGGAAAAATTTCGCTAAAAGCCGAAGCTGGGTATATTTATTCATCCTCCGATAACAAACTCACTGCGGTAAATAACTGTGAATCGCTTGGTTACAAGCTCACTTGGAATATAAATGGAACTACACAAGAGCAGTATCAGTCCTATTGATTCAGTTTATTTTTTTACACATCAAAATAATACACATTACATGCGAATTACTTTCATTTTAGTCTTGCTCTGCTCCTTTTCTATTGTAAAGGCCCAAGTAGGCTATCAAACGCACAAATTTGAAATCACAAAATCGATTACGGTTGATCCCAAAGAAATTCGTGAAACATTTTCGCCTCGGGTAACCCATCTTGAAGCTCCATTGCCCGGAGGCAAAAGTTATAAAAGCTACCTGCGTAGAGCCAAGGAAAAGTTGGCCTCAGAACATCCCATTCAAATTCCTATGGAAAACGCCGCGCGCGCCAACGTTGATCCACCAAATTTGGTAAAAGGAATGGGGCTTACATGGGTTACAGGAGCCAATACCACTATCGTTCATGACGGTGGTACTCCCAACGACAATAGTTTTGCGATTTCAAACGATGGTTTTTTACTTACCGCCTGGAATTCTTCTATTTACGCACATGACCTAAACGCCGACACAGCAGTGCTTTGGTCCAACAAGTTTTATAATGCCATTTCGTTCTCTTCCTTTGCTCAGGGTATTACAGTACACAGCAATTTTGACCCTAAAATTCTCTTCGACCCCATCGAAAATAAGTTCGTTCTTTTGTTTTTAAGCGTTGACCGATCGAGCGTGGCAACCCGAAATTCAACGAGTAAAACAGTAATTGGATTCTCCACTACCAGCAACCCATCAGATCCTTGGAATTTGTACGAGATAAGTGGCAACCCGCTCAATAACCAAACTTGGTCGGACTATCCTGCCATTGCATTTACAAAAGATGAGCTGTTTTTTACAATAAACCTACTTACGGGAGATGACTGGATCAACGATTTTCAGCGAACTGTGGTTTGGCAAATAGATAAAAAATCGGGATTTCGAGGAGATGCTAACCTCACTACACAATTGTGGGATAGCATTACATATCAAGGAAAGTTTTTAAGGTATTTCCGACCCATTCAAACAGGAGCGGGTCCTGCCGGTCCTAACATGTATTTTGTTTCTAATGTCGGTATTCCCGTAGATTGGGGAGATACTTTAATTCACTCCAGCGATAGCATTTGGCTCATTGAAGTGGACAACACCATTGCAAGCGGCTCTGCTAAGCTCCACGTGAAAGGCGGAAAAGCAAATTTAAGGTACCACACGCCCCCCGACGCTCGGCAAGCAGATGGCCACACTTTGTTTTCAAACGATGCGAGAGTTTTGGGAGGGTTTTATCACGGAGGTCAAATCCAAATAGTGGGAACCACAAGAGACACAACCACCAACAGAACAGGCGTGTATCATGGAATCATCAGTAACCTAAACGGCCCCATAAATGTGAATATGCATGTAATTGGCGATCCTAAACTGGATCTAGGATTTCCCAACATTGCTTACACGGGTATTAAATCAAATGCGCATTCTTCCATCATTGGGTTCGACCATTCGAGTCCTACTGATTTTGCTGGACATTCTGCCGTTTATTACAATGGATCGGGCGGATACAGCAAGGTAGAAATATTAAAGCGAGGTGATAATTACGTGGATTTACTCACAGATGGTTCAGGCGATCGCACTTATGAGCGTTGGGGCGATTACTTTGGAATTCAACGGGTTTACAACGACCCAAAACACGTTTGGATGGCTGGCTATTACGGAAAAACTGATAAAAGACCAGGTATTTGGCTTTCGAAGGTAAAAGCGCCAGAAGATATAAACGATCCCGATACAGTGGGTCAAGGACCGCCTGTGGCTATTCAAGAAAACACATCAGTTTCTAAATCCAACGTGTTTCCAAATCCTGCCAATTTTAAGGTGAATATCGAGTTTGAAATGAACCAAGATGGACTCGTTGCTTTTCAAATTGTAGATGTACAGGGCAAGGTGGTTAAAGAATTAATAAAAACTCCAGTAAAGCAGGGCAAAAATGAGTTTAGCTTTTTTATTATCGATCTGCAACCTGGGTGGTACTTCGTGAGAGCTACTTCAGAGCATGAGCTTGTATTTAATGAGAAATTTGTGAGAAGTGAGTAGTTGAGAGTGGAAAGTTGAAAGGGGAAAGGGGAAAGGGGAAAGGGGAAAGTGGAAAGTGGAAAGTGGAAAG